>JAPCJR010000025.1:13469-17434 GCA_027886865.1 Nitrososphaerota archaeon | reverse complement strand
AGCTAAGGGAGGCAGGGCCCCGTCCCTTTGAGGGCCTCTGCGTAGACCAGACCAGACCAGCGCTGTCCACGGTCAGCTTGATGGACGGGGGGAGTGCTGGCGGGCCCCTCAGCACGCGTCCCGTGACGTCGAAGACGGAGCCGTGGCACGGACAGTAGATCTGGCTGGTCTGCTGCTGTTGGGAGGGAGGCAGCTTCACCGAGGCCGCCAGGACGGACCCCCGATGACCGCGGCGAACGCGGGGAAGGCCTTCACGCTCGAGCGCAAGCCACAATTAGACGGGCACGCGGACGAGGCCTGCGTACGCGCATGGACAGTTGCACCACAAATGACAAAACTCCACCCTGGCCAGCCGTGCTCGTTTTGGAACCGGTCAACATTCAGGAAGAATCTAGGGTCACGTTCAGCTCGCAGGACTTGGCTGGCATGACGGACATCCAAGGACGGAGCTTGTCCGATTCCACAATCACAGTAGTTGAATGATTTTTTGTCGATCTCGGGGACCATCTACGACTTCGCCATCAACCTAATGCAGAGTTCTGGGTACCTCGGGGTCTTCATTCTCATGGCCATGGAGAGCGCGACGCTCCCGATACCGAGCGAGGTCGTGCTCCCGTTCGCCGGATATTATCTGGTCTATCTGGATCATTTTGACTTTTGGGCAGTAGTCGCGGTCGCCTCCGCTGGTTCCCTGCTCGGTACCTTGATTGACTATGCAATAGGATACTACCTCGGTCGGGCCGCTGTCCTCAGATACGGGAGTCTCATCCGTCTGAACGAAGGGCACCTCAAGGTCTCCGAGGTCTGGTTCGCGAGGCATGGAAGCAAGATTGTCCTGTTCTCAAGGTTCGTTCCCCTGATTCGAACGCTCATCGCATTCCCAGCAGGGATAGCGGAGATGAACATCGTCAAGTTCGTAGCTTTCTCGGCAGTCGGAATATTCGCCTGGGACGCCATCCTAGTCTACGCGGGCGTGTTAGCTGGGCAAAATTATGCTTCGGTCGTCGCCTCGATTCAAACCTACTACGGATTCGCGGGGATACTTGCCATTCTGGTCACGGCACTGGTGCTGATCTTCTTCTGGTGGAGGAGGAGAAGACAAATCTCACGCAAGGCCAATACAGCATCAGGCTAGTTCCCGAGTAGGCGGAGGCGAGTATCGACCTTTTTCTAAGCGGAATTCAGAGCGGGGCTCGACGAACCCGCCCGTCACGGCGCTGGCGTGGCCCGACACGGACGAGGCTGGGACACGTTGACGACCGCCAGCCCCGGCAGTACTAGCATCATTCCCAGCAAGACCAGGAAAACCCGTCCAGGCAGCCCGGCGCACAGCCGGCTCACCATCCTTCTTTGACGTTGACAGGGGTGCAGCTCGTGGGGTCGAGCGGGAGAGTGCAGCCCAGGCTAGCCTGGGCATCCTTGGACGCCGCCACGTTAAGGTAGTATACCTGACCCGCGGCGGTCGACGGGACAAGGACGAGGTTGGTGTGGCCGAAGACTATCGTCCCGGAAAAGGTGAGGACGATGCACTGGCCCGGGCTGAGCGACATCGCTGACTGGTCCCGGTCGTTGCCGAGCCCGTTGGATAGTGCCATCTGGCCAGCAACGCAGCCGGTAGACGACGTCGATGTTGACGATGAGGTGCTCGTGGAAGTGGTGTTCACGGGCGTGAACAGCAGTTCGTTCTGGCCCCACTGCCCTGGATTCCAGCAGCCTGGGTTCCCGAAGTTATCTCCGTTCCCGCGGCCACCCTGGTCTCTGGCTCCGTCATCGTGATCTCCCGTGGGGGTGCCTGTGGTCGCACATCCGTTTGACTGGACGGTAAGGTTGCCCTGAAGGCCTATCTGGTCCACCCGGACCGAGACGTTGCCAGAGTTCTCCACCCGGACCGAGACGGTGGTCTTGTTCCCGGATACGGTGAGCGTGACGAGGCTGGCGGTGAGCTGGCCTTGCGACCTGGTGAAGTTCTTCTGGTCGTTATCGGTCACCGGGCACGTCCACCCGGGGCTCTGGCTTCCTGCGCAGACCTCTGACTGGGGCCTCATGATGCCCACCGAAGTCGGGATCATCTGATAGCCCGCCGGGGTGTCGACCACTGTCGGAGTCAGGTCAAGAAGCACGGCATTCGTCCCCTTCAGCACGGTCCCGCTGGCAAGCGTGACGACGAAGCTGGTTCCGCCAGTTGCCAGGGTAACAACATTCGAAGTCCCGTTGATCTCTATCGAGATGCCTGAGACCGTAAAGGTAGCTGAGTAGATGGTCGAGCCTATGGGGAGGGCCGCCGAAGCTATGGTCTGGGATATGTTCTGCAACTTCAGAAGGTCTACCGTCGCAGAGCCGCCAGTTGGCGTGACCGAGACCAGGGTCATGGTCACTTTGCCATTCGTGGCAGGTTCACCGACGAGCAGGCTGATCGACGAGTAAGTGAGGTTAAGGGATGTCGTGCCGGTTGGGACGCTGGGCGGGTCCGTCAGCTGCAAGAGCACGAGGCTTTCCGAAGATGACGGACTTACGCTGGACGATTGTTGCTGACTTGAGGCCAGGGAGGAACTCTGCGGGGGGCTCTGTGTGGGGGTAGAAGTCGAGCCCTCGCTGGTGCTCGATGTCGCCGAGGCCCCAGCGCCTACATAGATATTCGCCGCTAGTATCACGACTACGGCCATTATCACAGCGGATCCAGCGTAAGTCGCCGTCTTTCTTCTGGTGAGAGACATTCTTTCTCGTGGGATGCCCTTGTCCGGCGTCCGGGTTAATCCTACACCCCTGAAAGGGCGTTCAAGACCCTTGAAAGCGGCTGGAACGCGCTCACTTCGCGCTTGATAGCCTGCGCCACACTCGCAAGGTCTGATACCAGACCACGGCAACGAGGAATATCGAGGAGAAGGCGAGGAATGGGACATAGGCCGACGAATAGAGGGACATGAAGGCGAAGTAGCCCACTATGGGCGTGAAGAGTACTGCGAAGAAGAGGAGTTGCGGGACGAGCGTTCCGCCGACCCGGGAGAAACCCTCCAGAATCTCTCCGGAGGCTTCCCTGACGGCAAGGTACTGACCGAGTTCGTTCTGGGAGGCGTATCCAGCCGTGACTAGCTTCTCGAGATGATAGGAGGCCAACGATGGCGTCGAGAGCTCGAGGCCGTGCTGGATTTCCCTCAGCTCGCTCGGCCCATGCCTGAGCAGGAAGAGGTACACCCGCAGCGTGTTTCCCCTTATCTCGGGGGCGGCTTTCGTTCCCGACTCTTGCTTCTCTCCGTCGGTTATCCCCCGTTCACCCTGGCTCAAGGCTACCGCGTCGGTCCCCGAGGACGCCTATAAGAAAGTCGGATGTCTGATGTGGTTAACGGGAAGTGGAGGTTGGAACGACTAGACTCTCTTTCGAGAGATGCGGACGCCCCTGGCGCCGAGCTCCGATAGGAGCCTGTCGACACCTTGACCGCAGACCGCTACCTCGGGCGGTATCACACCGTTGCCCTTGATGTCGCCCCCGCCGAGCATCTGGGTGACGATCGAGCACGTGTAGCCGGTCGTCTTGCCCATCGACGTTACACCGGCCTTCTCGTCGTAGTAGTCCAGCAGCTCGTAGTCGACGCCACCCTTCCTCCCCCTCAGCTCTACCCTCATCACTGTCACGTCCTCCGGGTCGCCCTCGCTCAGCTTCTCGGAGAGCACCTTGGCGGTCACTTCGAACGGAGAGATTTCTAGTCCTCCGACGACGATGCGTTCCTTCGAAAGGAGGCCCGAGTCTATCAGCAGCTTCATCTTCTCCACGTGGCCCGGATACCTGACAGTCAGCTCGTCGAGGCTCTTGAAGCCCTTTTGGGTGTACAGGAGAGTCGCGAGGCCGTCGCTGTAGAACGCTTCGCACGCGCCGACGGGGGCGGGGAAGCCCACCGGCACCACCTCGTCGCATGGCCTCACCGTCACGACCTTCCCGTCGCGTATGACCCGGGCGTCATCCATGTACT
>JAPCJR010000025.1:0-13369 GCA_027886865.1 Nitrososphaerota archaeon | reverse complement strand
GGCCTCACCGTCACGACCTTCCCGTCGCGTATGACCCGGGCGTCATCCATGTACTCTCTGAGTAGCCCGATGACCGAGAAGACAAGCTTGTATCCGAAGGGCGGCACGGGTTTCTGAGGCAAACCTCCGACGAGGATGCGGCCCGAGGTGGCGCCTCCGATCATCTCAGCGCCGTGCGCGAGTAGGATTCCTCCCAGTCCCGGGGCGAGGCCGCATCCCGGGATCAGGGTCGCTCCGCTCTTCCTTGCTGCGGCGTCGAGCTCCATCTGCTCGTCCTCGAAGGCGATGTTGACCATCTTCACGCCGTTCTTGACGGCGACGACGTCGGCCGGGTGCACGGCACCGTGAGGGAGGGCCGAAGCAACCACGTCGAACCCTTTGAGGAACCTAGCGAGGTCGGCAGCTTTCTTCACGTCCACCACCTCTGTCCCGAGCTTCTTGCCAGCCCGCCGCTTCAGGGCCTTCAGCCTCGCGGGGTCCAGGTCGGCGACCACGACCTCGTCTACATCGGCAGAGCGCGAAAGGTCCCAGGAGATGACCGAACCCATCAAGCCTGAGCCAAGGACTGCTGCTTTCATGCGGACGAAGAGATCGGTTGCCGCTATAAGATTTGAAGGCGCGCTGGGAGAGTCGCGTCTCTAGGCTCGGGTGGGGCCGGTCGATTTCTGGATGAGCCTTTCCAGTGTGGGCTCCCCGACCGCACCGATGACGGCGTCCATGGGCTTGCCATCCTTGAAGATCATGAAGGTCGGGATTGATTGGATCTCATATTTCATCGCGAGTGCCGACTCCTCATCGGTGTTCAGCTTGCCGAACACGATCCTGTCTGCGTACTTTGCCGCGAGCCTCTCGACCACGGGCTCCATGGCCCTGCAAGGGGGACACCATGTCGCCCAAAAGTCCACGAAGACTGGCTTGCCGCTCTTCAGATAACTGTCGAAATCCGAGGTGGTAAACTTCGCTACAGAAGACAACGTATGCATGGAGATACGAAATGAGTATTTAACGTCCTCGGGCTCGCAGGGCTTTCTTACGATCTCAGCGGGGCAATTGCGGAGGTGGTTCCCTCTGTTCGTGCTGGACCGACGTGAAACGCGCGGGCGTTGCTGAAAGTCGGCGAGGCATGGTTAAATCATGAGGCGGGGGCGGTAGGAAAGTGAGGAAAGGCCATGATGTCTAGCCCTCGCATGTCGTCTTTCAAGTATCAAGCCCTAGTGACGGCGTCCCTCTTCTTCGGGCTCTTTTTCATTGAATACCCGCCTCTCTTCCTTGTGGGGTACTGGTCCTGGACCCCGACGGTCGCCTTCGTCGCACACAAGACCATCTCCGGAGTGTTCATAATCCTGAACCTCTTCATCACCCAATACGCAGTAAGACGGTGGGGCTTCTTCCGTCGCGCCCCGAGTGCTGAAGAAGAGAAGGTCCAAGGCCCGGTCCCTCAGGCCGGCCCCAGTCCGGAAGAGAACAAGTGAGCTGCTTCCCCTCCCTCCCTCCCTACCTCGCCTTTCCCTTCACAGCGTAGGAAGTCCCCTGGAGGGGCCCAACGGGAAAGCGCTGTCGATAAGAGCCGTCTCTTCCTCTGTGAGGTGGACTTTTGAGGCGCCGGCGTTCTCCTCGAGATGCCCGGGGGTGGAAGCCTTAGGGATGGCGAAGACTGAGGGGCTCCGGGTCAGGAACCTCAGGGCGACCTGGCGCGGGGTAGCCTGATGGGCGTCGGCGATCTTCTGCAGGACCCTGCCCCCGGCAGTGTTCGGTGCAGGGAAGTTGCTGTGTCCGAACGGACTGTACGCGAGGACGGCGACGCCGTGTTTCTCGCACCAGGGCACTACCTCATGCTCTATCGCTCTGTCCTGTAGGTGGTAGAGCACCTGGTTCGTGGCGATGTGCCCGCTGCCGCCGGCCGCGTCCCAGGCTTCTTCGAGGTCCGCGACGTCGAAGTTGCTCACGCCCCAGGAGGATATCTTGCCCTGACGCTTCAGCTCCTCGAACGCCGAGATCGTTTCCTCGAGAGTGTAATCACCCCTCCAGTGCAGCAAATAGCAATCGAGGCTGTCCGTCCCGAGACGAGCGAGGGACCGCTCACAGGCCTTCATGGTGCCCTCCCGGGAGGCGTTCTGCGGCATGACCTTCGAGACGAGGTAGGCCTCGTCGCGGCGACCTGCGATGGCCTCTCCGACTATCTCCTCTGCCACGCCGCGTCCGTACAGCTCAGCGGTATCGATCAGGTTCATCCCCAGGTCGAGCCCGCGCCGCAGGGTGGCTATAGCAGACTGCCTCTCGCTTCTTTCGATGTACCAAGTGCCTTCACCGATCACTGAGACGTCCCTGCCGGTCGGACCGAACGGGCGCAGTTCCATTCCATTATTGGGACGCGGGCCGGGGTCTTTGGGGGCCATGCTTGATTCCGAGGCCCCGCGGCTTATAGGGATTCTTGGAGTAGCGAGATCAGTACGGGCCAGAAATCGATAAATGCGCAAGCCTCGGTCTGAGCGGTCATGAAGCTCGGGCTGATCGAGAACGCCTGGTTCGACTCGCCGGTGGGGAGGGTCGAAGGGATCGGCATCGCGAAGGAGCTCGGGTTCGACACGTATGACCTCTTCTTGGACGGCATCACACCGCCTCTTAGGAGGGAGATGCGCACAGCGCTGCGCGGGTCGGACCTGCCGGTGCCGACATTCATCGTCTTGGGATACTCGCTCACGGACTTCAACTCAGACGTAAGGAGATACACGCTGAAGTGGCTGAAGAGGCAGATGGACGTAGGCCAATATTTCGAGAGCCCTACGATGGTCCTCGTGCTTGGGGAGCACATCCTTGAGAAGGTCGAGCTCAAGCCCGAGGTCGAGTGGAAGTGGGCCCTCGAGGGGGTCAGAGACCTGGCGGACTACGCGAAATCGAACGGGATGGGCGTCGCGCTGGAGTTCCCCGCGCACAAATTCTCGATAGTTCACGACGTGGCGACGATGTCCGCATTCCTAAGGGACGTCAAGCACGACTCTGTCAATACCAACGTCGACGTCTCTCACCTTTACCTGATGGGGGACCCGCCGGCCTCGATCTCAAAACTGAAGGGGAGGGTCGCTCACGTCCACTTCTCCGACTGCAACGGGAGGGTGCATGGGGACCTGCCCCCTGGAAGAGGGGTCGTTCCGCTAATCGACTATCTCGCAGCGCTGAAGAAGATCGGTTATGCAGGATCGGTCAGCCTCGAACTTGAGTGGTCACCCGAGCCGGGGAAGATCCGCGAGTGGGTCGGAGAAGCGTACGACGCCACCGAGGCCATGATGGCGCGCCTCGGCGTAAGACCCGGAAGATGAAGAGGAGCCGACGAAGTCGGCGAGAGAAGCAGGGGAACGATCTACCTGAGTTTCTTTACCTTCCGCGTCCTGTCGCGGTAGACGCGGATGAGGATGTATCCCATACCCACGACGACAAAAGCATAGAGTATGAGTATGAACAGGAGATAAAGGTCCGTGCTCGCCATCTCGCGTGTAGGTCCGCCAGCGATTATTTACAGTTTTTCGGGTAGCATGGTCGATTGTTCCTGTCGCGGACCACGAGGGCCGTCTTCATCCGAAGGAGGTGAGCTTGGATTCCTTCTCGCCAGCAATCTCGGCGATCGACCGCTTGCTAACCGCGGAGAAATCATAGTCCTTCGCGTCGTAGCCTTCCCTTGAGCGGGCGTCGCGGTGCTTTATCAGCAGCCAGGACACTTTGCCGCCGAAGCCCTTGGTGCGGACGAGCGCGAACGAGCCCTTCAGCTTCTTCCCGTACAGCGTGAACTTGAGGTTCCCCTCTTTCAGGCTCTCGCTGGCGACCTTCTCCGCCTCTGCCCTGTCGGTGATCCTCTTCCTCACTCCCTTGCTGACCTCGATCTCGGGTTCGTAGGTCCCCTCGTCCCAGATCATGACGGGTCCCGCGCCATACCCGGCGGGCAGCACCCCCTCAAAGTTTCGATAATCCATCGCATGGTCGGAGGTTGGCATCGCAAGACGCTTCATGGTACTGTCCAACGTCGGGCCTCTCGGGATGGACCAAGAAGGCATGACCCCGCCTATCTCGAGCCGGAAATCATAGTGCAGCGCCGTGGCCTTGTGCTTCTGGACGACAAAGACGAGTCGCTGGCTCTTGGAATCCTTCTTCATCAGTTCGTGGCTGTAGGGTCGAAGAATAAGGGGATTTCGCGACCGCAGGCAACCTCGATGGCGCCGGCTCTGTTCATTCCCGAGCGTTATGGATGCCTAAAGAGATAAGCGGCAGGGTGACCGGCAAACTGGTATGCCGGTGTGCGACGTCTGCAAGAAGTTCGTCGGCGACCTGCGCAGGCACAAGGCGAGAGGAAGGTGCAAGGTCAAGGGCAAGCGGAAAAGCGCCATGCCGGCGAGGTTCATGCCCGGGACGCCCGAGAACAGACTTCGGCAGGACTCGGGCTACGGTGGCTGGGCTTGAGGCAGGTACCAGGCGTGGACAGCTGTCGAGATTGACGTCTCAGGGTCCCGACGAACAAGCGCCTAGACCTCGGTAAGGCTATATCTCCGCGAAGGAGGACGAACGCGAGTTGGCTAGCATCCCAGAGATGAAGGGTCTCTTTGACATATCCGGCAAGGTCGCCGTTGTCACCGGGGCCGGCTCGGGGATCGGCCAGGGCATCGCGTATGCGTTCGCGGCGAACGGAGGGAAGGTGGTGGCGAGCGACAAGAACGCAGACGCCCTCAGCAAGACGGTGGGCGAGATCAAGGCGAACGGTTGCAGCGCCATCCAAGTCGACGCAGACTGCACGGTCGTCAACGACGTGAGGCGCCTGAGGGACGAAGCTGTGGGGGCGTATGGGCGGATCGACGTGCTCTACGCCATACCGGGAATCAACGTCAGGAAGAAGATAGAGGACTACACCTACGAGGAGTTCGACAGGGTGGTCCAGGTCAACCTCAAGGGAACGTTCGTCCTCATGAAGGAGATCGGGTCCGAGATAGCGAAGAACAGCGACGGAGGCTCGATAGTCGTGATGTCCTCGATAAGGGGTGCCGTGGTAGAGCAGGGGCAGGTTGCCTACGCGGCGACGAAGGCCGCCGTCGCGCAGATGGCCAGGGTCCAGGCGGCGGAGCTGGCCGGGCGGAACGTCCGCGTCAATGCGCTGGCGCCCGGATACACGGACACTCCGCTTGTCACGAAGATAAAGAACGACCCGGAGTGGTACAGGCAGAGCACCGGGAGGAACGCCCTGAAGAGGTGGGCGACGGTCAAAGAGATCGCCGGTCCCGCCATATTCCTCGCGACGCCGGCCGCTTCTTTCATCACGGGCTCCGTGCTCTATGTCGACGGAGGGTGGACTGCGATAGACGGACGATACGACCCGAAGGTGTGAGGTCGGCACGGTTCAGGGAGCGCCCGGGGACCTCTCAGGCTTTCTTTTCGAGCTTGCGCTTGCCCGCCGCTTCTGCCAGAAGGCCGGCCACCTGGCGCTCTATCTCATCGTAACCTCCCTCTCCGATGTGCTCATACCTGACTTGACCTGACCAGTCTATGAGCGTCTGCCTGGGCCAGTATCGGTTGCCGTAGAGCTTCCAGGTGGTGTTCTCGCTGTCCAGGGCGACGGGGTACTCGATGTCGAGCCTCTCCACGGCCAACCGGACATTGTCCGCGTCCTTCTCGGACTCGAACTCTGGCGTGTGCACGCCGATGATGACGAGCTCGTCGGAGGGATACTTTCGATGCAGTTCATTCATGTGTGGGATCGTCCGTACGCAGTTGCTGCAACCGAAGGTCCAGAAATCGAGGAAGACCACCCTCCCCCTCAGCTCGGAGAGTCGCAGCGGGGCGGAGTTAATCCAGCCCTTGATGTCCGCGAGTTCGGGGGCGAGTTTCGAGTCGTCGCTCAAAGGGAACTTCGCGTGCCCGATCATCTTCGAGCCCTTAATAGATTTCTCCAGATTTCTTCGGTGATTATCCAATCACGACAGAAGGGCAATCGCACATATTCAGGCTCCAGCACTGCGCCACCCGTGGGCACGCACCGCAAGGTCGTCGCGCTGGGCGATTCGACGACCGCAGGGACCCCGGGCTTTCGCTCGCCCATCGAGTCGCCTCCGTCAGGCAGAGGAAACCCGGCGAGCCAGTACGGCTATTGGATAATGAAGCTCCATCCTGACTGGGAGGTGCTGAACAGAGGGGTGAACGGCGAGCGCTCGGACCAGATTCTGGCGAGGTTCGAAAGAGACGTCTCCGCGGAGAGGCCAGACGTCGTGATAATCCTGGCGGGGGTGAACGACATATTCCAGGGGCGGTCCGCTGCCTACGTCGAGCAAAACCTCCAGGCGATGTACGGACTTGCGGAGGGCTTGCGAATCAAGACGGTCGGGGCCACCATCCTCCCGTACAACATAGCGGGGAGACGCGAGGTTCAGTCGATGCGCGAGGTAAACTCCTGGCTAGAGGCAGCCTCGAAGCAGGGTGGGATGCTCTTCTGCGACACACGCCGGGCGGTCAGCGACCCCAACAACCCTGACCTTCTCGCCACGACACCGGACGGAATCCATCCAGATGTCGAAGGCTACAGGAAGATGGGGGAGGCATTGGCCGCAGTGATAGAAGAGGGACTGCGATAAAGTACTGCAGTAATCAGCATCATCTCGACCGCCGGGACGCGTCACTCCGAGGACCGGATGACAGAGTAGGGCGACGTGTCGAGAATATCGTACAGCTTGCGCGGAATGAGGATGAAGGTGGGAAGGCCGGCGACCAGTATCAGACCGGAGGCGACGTCAGCGAGCACGGCCTGGAGCCCCGCGAACGCTGCTGGGTTCGAACCGAAGTAGATCACCAGTCCCAGCGCGTAGCCCAGGGTCGGGATCCAGCCATAGAGCGTCGTCCACGCGTCCATGACGGCGTATCCGTCGACCCCCTGGCTGTAGTAAACGCCTATCTCATATTTCAGGGACTCAGAGCTCGCGCTGACCAGAGCGTACATCCCGAAGGCTACGAACACGGCCGGCATGAGGGCCATGACGACGAGGATGACGGAGGGGAGGAGCCCCGGAAGAGCTTCCGCCGAAACCGCAGCCGCGGTGTAGGAAGCATATTCGAGGAAACTGGAGACGTAGCCGCCGAAAGCCATCGCCGCGAAGCAGATCGCGACGGTCGGAGCGTGACCGATGAGCTCAGTCATGAAGAGCCCTCGGACCTTGGTCCTATCCAACTCTCCCCCTCCCCTCTTTGAAGCCTCGGCTGCTGAACATCCGGAACGTCAGGAGCGCCACCCAGCCGATGAGCAGGGTGACATAACAGAGCACCAGGTAGAGAGGTACCCTCGCGTCAAGGCCGAGGACAGAATCTGCGGCCACGGCGAAGGCGGCAGCCCCCAAGAGCCACGCCATGGGCCGGACGGGATGGTAGCTCAGCATGAGACGCAAGGCCGACCCGAAAGGAAGACCGTTCGCCCTGTAGACGTCTATCTCGACCGCCAGCTTCTTCCGGGTTATTATCAGGACGGCGCTTCCAAATGCGAGCCCGAGGGCCGCGGCACTCACCGCGAGGATCTCTGAGATCGACTGGACCTGCGCGAGCACCGCCGACCCCTCAGGGTGATAGCTTAGGACGGCCTCGCCGAGCACCTTGGCGGATAGCTGCGACAGCATGACCAGGAAGATGAAACCGGCGAAGACGATGGAGACCGCGTCGAGCGGTCTGGGCCTACGCAGTCCTGACACCCTTCCCCTCGATCCTGGAGAGCTTGCCGTCCTCCAGATAGACGACCCCGTCTACACGGTCGAGGACCCGCAGGTCGTGTGTGGCGATCAGGACGGTCTTCTGCCTCTCCCGGCTCTCGGCGACCAGGAGGCCGACTATCTCGGAGCCCCTCTTGGAGTCGAGGTTGCCCGTCGGCTCGTCTGCCAGTATCACGGAGGCGTCGCCGACGAGACCGCGCGCGATGGCGACGCGCTGCAGCTCGCCGCCGGAGAGCTCGGATGGCAGCCTGTCGGCCTTGTCGGAGAGGCCGACCTTGGCTATTACGTCGAGGATCTTCCTGGATTTCTCCGCAGAGGGAATCTCGCGGGGTATGAGCGGTACCATCACATTCTGGAAGACAGAAAGATGGTCGATCAAGAAGAACTGCTGGAACACTACCCCCACCGTCTCGTTCCGGAACTTCTGGAGCGGCTCGCGCTCGAGCTCCGTCGTCGATATCCCGCCGACCCTGACGGAGCCCCGGCTGGGGAAATCCAAGCCGGCGGCCATGTTGAGAAGGGTGGTCTTGCCGCTTCCTGAGGGCCCGACGACCGCGACCACGGCTCCTCGCTCGACCTTGAAGGAGACCGAGTCGAGAGCGTTCACCGAATCGGACTTGGTCGGGTAGGTCTTCGTGACCGAGTCAAACGAGATTGCCGACGAATCCTCGTTGGGAGCCGCTGCGGTCATCCGAACACCTGTGCCGTCCGTCGGATGCCCATGACGGCGCGTGCTCCCTGCGGTATTTACATTTAGTCCTCGGCGCGGTGACGCCGAACCGCCTTACTCCGGAAAAATAAGCATGACGGGCTTGATGATACACACCAATATGGTCTTCTGATGCAACCGTATTGGCGGCCAACGCTACCATTTGGGGAGCGTTTGCGTTATTGGAAGATGCATGGAGAGCTTTATAACAAGTTTCATGCAAATACGGAAAATCTAAATACTACCTGTTTGTATGGGTTGGTTATGTCTACCGACGACAAGGTTCGATATGGATTGATGGCAATAACGAGCGCTTCAGTTGTGCTCGCAACGATGGGCCTGCACGTGAGCCCTCTCACTGGGCCAGTCAGCGGCTGGGGCGGAAGTTAGAGAAATTTTTTTCTCACACTCTCTAACTTACTCAGCTTTCGGCTTCTGTTCTTTCTATTTTCTACTCTCTTCGTTCTTTGTGTCTGCTATCGATCGAGCAGACGATGCTTTAACACCGTCTACTAGTCTTTTCCTTCTGTATGTCTGCTATCGATCGAGCAGACGATACTCTAGCACCGTGTGCGGATGCTGAGACCGTTTCTGGATCTATCGAACCTGAGCTTCGAGGGCTTTGAACTTGACCAGGAGTTCTTCCCTGTTGAACTTCCAGACCTTGTTCTCCTCTTCGAAGAGGTTGTACGAGAACGGGAATCCCAGCGCGTTCCGCTGGTCCGCTATCAAGAATGAGGCTCTATCGCTCACCGAACGCATCGAGGTCTGAAGATACTGCAGCCCCTCGACAGTGGATTCGGTCGGAATTGCCACCTGGGCGTAGAAGTCGCTTCCCGCTCCCTCCATCCAGAGGATCGGCAGACGGCCTATCTTGCTCAGGAGCTCCCGGCGCTCATCGATGCGAACGCTCTTCGCGAAGACCTCGACGCCGAGGAAGCTGTGCTGCCTCTGCTTCACGCGTTCGGTGACCGGATCGTACTTGGTCCCCATCCAGTTGATCTTGTACCCCTTCAGGAGTCGCGGCTCGACGTGCTGGGCGAGGTGCCAGCACAGGGTCTTGTAGTTGATGTCGACCCTGTCCGTTTCCTTGATCGCAAGCTGTACCTCCTGCAGCTCACGTGAAGCGTCTCTCTGTAGCTCCTTGGCGATAAGAAGGTCTATCCTGTCGAACTTGACGCGCTGCGAAACGGATGGCTCTGAGTACGGGACTGCGTCGGGTCTCTCCTGCGCGAGAGCCTGATAGTCGAAGTCCCAGAAACCCCGTTCAAAGTCGTAATACTCGGTCTGCATTGGCTTGTTCCTGACCCAGTCGAGCATGTAGTACTCGACGAACGTGAAGACTCCCTGCTGCTTCAGCGTCTCGATGAAGTCGACGTACTCTGCGGTAAAGTCCTCAGGCACGCTCGCCGTCACGACGTAGATGCTCTCGGGGAGCGCCTTGGTGTATGACACGACATAGCAGAGCTCGTTCATGGCCTGCACGAGAGGTTTGATGTAGTCTGCGTATCCGTCGCCGAGCTTTACCTTCATCACGATCCTCTTCAGGCCGAGGGCTTCGTGATTGATTATGGCTGAGATCGCAAAGTCGTGCTCCTCGAGCTTCTTGTACCAGTATCTCACCGTCTCCTTGTGCCTGCCCATCCTGCGTGCGACCTCCGGGATTCGGGGGCCTACCTCCGAGATCAGCTTCACCATCGAAGCGATTTCGCTGTTCAGGTCGCGCCCCTGGTTAGGAGCTTCGATGGGTCCCAGGGCCACGCGGCCCGCATCCTCAGCACTCGCAAAATCTCTAGCGTAAGGCTCTTTACCCTCAGGAATGGCAATTTTCATATCCGCAAGGCGACCCACATCAGACATTGCATAAATAAGTTGCGGTTTCTTCCGGTTTTTACGAGTGAGCGAAGTATTATTCGTTGAATGTCGATATATGTTGTGCATCAGATTCGCGAGCAGCGAGCTTTTTCTCCCTGCGGTGCAGGCCTAAGGAGCGACGATGATCGAGCAAGCAGCCGAGAAGAAAGAGCCCCTGTTGGACTCTGCGGTCAAAGAGTTCGCGCGCAGGGGGCTGCTCTTGTGCGTCGCCCTTTTCCTCATAGAGGTGGCGCTCTTCTTCGTCATATCGGGACTTCCGTTCTTCGCCGGGGAGCAGGCCCTCTACACGAGTCAGAGCAACCAGATCGGTAATGAGTTTCAGAACGCGGGCCTGCTCGCGACATTCTGGGGGATATTCACGAACAACCTTCGGATAGGCCTGATCGAGATGATCCCCGGGATTGGCCTGATTCTCTTCGCCTTCTCAATCTACGCGACCGCCCGCATCGTCGAGGTGGACGCCATAAGCTATAGCGCGCCCGCGGCGCTGGTGTTCCTCTCTCTGTTTCTTTTCCCCCACACCTACATAGAGCTCCCTGCGTACGCGGTCGCGACGGCCGAGGGACTCTTACTTCTGTACGCCCTGTTCAGATGGCTGTTCGATTCGACGGGGAGAAGCTCAGTGCGATGGAGGACAGAGGGAACGCAGTTCGTCGTCAACCTCGCAATCGTGACGGTCATGCTCCTCGTCGCGGCGCTCTTCGAGGCGGTGGAGATACGGCTCGGAGGGGTGTTGTCTCTCGTGACCTGGATCCCGTTCGTGGTGTTGGTCGTCGTGGTACTCGTGCTGAACAGACGATTGTCGAGAATAAGGAAAGAGGTGAGGGCTGCTCAGAATTCGGTTCAGTAAAAAGAAGAGATAGCTCGCATCCCCGGAGGAGATGGAGCTAGTTCGTATTCGAGAGGTAGCTCCAGAGTATTACCCCGACCAGCATCACGACTGAGCCAGCTAGCCCGGTGATCAGCGCGCCTGCGACGTCTGCACTCACACCGAGGTTTGCGACCCAGTTGATGACTGGCGCTCTTACGAGCCAGGCGAAGAAGCCTAGGGCATACCCGAGCAACCAGAATCCGACCAGTACTGCTTTTCGACCCATTTGTTGGATTACCAAACTACGATACGGCTCAAAGGCAGTAAATGCCACAAGAGTAGAATCTCTTTACCGACGTGTCGAATTTTGTAGACGCAATCAGACCAGGAGCCCTGCAGTCGACAACAAGTATACGGTCAGTACGCTCGCGCCGATTCCGAGGGCGAACGAGACGGCAGTGGCCGCAAGCATCGACTCCTTCTTCCAGTCGTCGCGGATGCACATGTTCAGCAGCATGCCAAAGTAGCGCACCGGGTCGCTTTCCATTAGCTTTCCGACCCCCGGACCCCTAATTAACGGTTGTGAAAACGTGATTTTCAGGCCTGTTTCGGCCGAAGCAGATAAAACAGCCGGGGAAAGACGCGAGCGGGATAACAATTGAGTCCCTCCACCTTGGTCAAGAGCATAGAGCTGGGTGAGTACCGGGTAAATTACGCGACGGAGGGTAGCGGCCCGCACATGCTGCTGCTGCACGGGGCCGACAAGAGGGAGGACTGGTCGGTCTGGACACCGCTCCTCGACCTCGCGAAGCAGTATTCTCTCATCATGCCCGACCTGATCGGGTTCGGCAAGTCGAGCAGGCCCGTGGAGACGCCTGACTATAGCGTGCAGGCCCGGGTCCTGCACGAGATGATGGACAAGCTGTCGGTCCAGAAAGCAATCCTCGTGGGCACCTCGTGGGGCGGGCAGGTCGCGTTGGAGTTCGCTATCAGCTGGCCGGAGAGGGTGGAGAGCATGGTGCTAATCTCGAGCACCTACGACAAGGGCCAGCTCTCACGCCTGAAGAAGGTGGGAAGACCCGCACTCATCATCTGGGCGGAGGACGACCTGGTGGCGCAGGTCAAGGCGGGCTATGTGCTGAGGGACGCCATCAAGACGGCGAAGATACAGGTCCTCGACCCTGTGGCGAAGAACCCGCACTACGACTTTACGATAGCGCACAAACTGGAGAGGTACAAGAAGGACGTCATCCTGTCGATGATTAGGGACTTTCTCTCGGACCCGCAGGGAAAAATTGCTGTGCCTCCCGAGCTGGAGCCGGAGCTGCGGGGGATGGCGATGCAGGAAGAGAAAGAAAGTAAAGAGTAGAGGGGCCTCTACCTCGAGGCCATAGCGATTCTTTCTTGCTCGTTCTTCTTCTTGACGGCGTAGCTGTTCGAGTCGCCGTTCGACGCGAGGATGAGCTCGTCGGCCAGCACCTCCTCTACGGTCTTCATTGACCCGAACGCCGCCTCGCGCACGCCCTCTGAGATGAACCTGAAGGCGATGTCTATCCTCCTAGTCGGGGAGATGTCGACGGAGATGTGGTAGACCACCCCTCCGTAGCTCATCCTGGTCGTGTCTTCGTTGGGCGCGGATTTCTCCAGCGCCTTCACGAGGACCTGGATGGGGTTCTGCCCCGTCTTTAGGTGGATTATCTCGAACGCCGTCTTGACTATGTTAAGCGACTTTTGCTTCTTGCCTCCCATCCTGCCCGTGTTCTTCGCGTGCTTCTTGCCGAAGTGCATGAGCTGATTGGCGAGGCGCTCCACCACGTTCACTTTGGACTTTGAGAACTTCTGGTGTTCGTGCCTGCCGCCGGAGTGCGGTACCAGCGTGGGCTTGAGGTCGATGACGCTCATCAGGCCAATGTCCTCTATCTTGACCTGGGTAAAGTCCCACTTGTTCCAGAGATGAAGGTTGGGATACTCTAGTTTCTGGCTCATCCAGCACTACCTCCTCGGCTTCTCCTTCCTTCCGTATACCAATTCGTTGAGCGAAACCCCGTTGACCTTGGAGACCTGCCATCGTACGCCCGGGATGTCCCCCATAGCACGTCCCATCGAACCGCCGATGCCCTCGAGGGTGACCTCATCGTGCTCATCGACAAAGTTGAGCGCGCCGTCTCCGGGGAGGAATGCGGTTATCTGCTTACCGTTCTTAACGATCTGTACCCTGACACACTTGCGGATGGCCGAGTTGGGCTGCTT
>JAPCJR010000013.1:34849-56976 GCA_027886865.1 Nitrososphaerota archaeon | reverse complement strand
CGGACCCCGTGCCCGTCTCGCTCGGGTCCGAAGGCCACGACCTCCTTGGGTCCTATCTCGCCGCAGGTCCCGCACGCGACGCAAGCTACGTGGTCGAACCTTAGCCTGCCCTGCGCGACGTCGTCTAGGGTGGTCTCTTGGGCGACCGACTCGATCGCTTTGAGTTCGAGGCTCTCCGCCTCGAAACCGTTGGACTCCCGGTACTTCTCCTTCAGCGGGCGGACGTTGTACTCGAGCAGGTCCGTGTAGGAGACGAAGACGCCCTTCGGCGTGACGAGCGTATAGCAGTTGACGGGGCAAGCCGGGACCCACGGCTTGAGTCGAGAGGCGGAGCCCTTCTCGAGGTCGACCGTGATGTGCGAGTAGACCTTGTCCTCATCGTAGTTGAGCAGACTGGTGCCGCTCTGGACCCTCTGGACGGCATCCTTGGCTCCGCCTCCTTTCCGGTCCACGGTTATCCTCTTCTCGCGGTACATCAGGAAGGTGGAGAAGAGGAGCGGGGGAAGGACCTGATAGACGAGCTTGCTCTCGCTGACCCGACTGTCGTTCTTCGACCTTCGGACGTCGTGATACACCGGCGCGAGCAGCGATTTGTAGGAGGAGAGGGACGAGTCCGAGAATGAGCCGGTCTGGCTCGCCTGGAGGAACGCCTGCGCCGCCATGATACCGGTAGCTATCGCCATCCTCATCCCGTCGAGCATCGGACCCACCTTAACGAATGAACCGAGCGAGTCGCCGACAGCCATGAATCCTGGAGCGTAGGGCTTCTTGAGCATGCACTTGTACCCCTTGGGGACGTTGTGGGCGGAGTACTCGAGCAGTTCCGCATCGTGCAGGAGTTCGGCGACCATCGGATGTGATTCGAACGCCTCGAGGATGTCGATGCTCTTTCCGACCTCCTCGAACCGCTCCGTGTAGCCTTCCAGCATCGAGGCCATGGAGACCACGATGCCCACGGACAGCGTGTCCTGGTTTGTGTATAGGAACGCGCCGCCGTTCACCCCCTTCATGAACCGTCCGAGATAGAGCTGGGCCTTGCCTTCGCCCTTGGCCAAGCCGAACCTCTTCTCGATAGTGGCCGGTTCCATCCGGTAGAGGTGCTTCAGTCCGTGGTAGAGGTCCGACGGCTCGAGCTTCGCCCGGAGCCCCGCCATCTCGACGAGGTTGGAAACGACGCCGGAAGCGTCCACGACCACCTTCGACCGCAGGTCCTCGTGCGTCGTCCTGACCCCCACCACGGTCCCGTTCTCGATGATCAGGCTCTCAGCGCTGGTCTGCGTCGAGAGCATGGCTCCCTCCTGCACGGCCCTGTTCGCGAACCACTGATCGAAGTCCCTGCGGAGCACAGAATAGTCGTGTCCGGACTCCAGGTCTACCTTGAAGAGCCCGAGCCTCGAGGGAAGCGATTTGCGTCCGATGCGATAGTAACGGTAGTCGCCCTCGTCCCAGTCCGGGACAGAGAGCACGTTGACTTCGTGTGAGGCGATCCTTCTCTGCACGGGGGCGTCGGTCTCGAAGTCGGGCACGAGGTCGAGCATCCCGTAGCCCCCTCCATAGGTGCCGAAGAGGACTCCGCCGCTCATGTTCCTCTCGCCGGGAATCTTCGCCTTCTCCAGCATCAGGACGTTCGCGCCCTTCCTCGCGAGGGAGACAGCACATGCCGAGCCGCCCAGCCCGGCCCCCACCACGATGACGTCGAACTCAGGCTGCACGCTCGGCCCCCTCCATGCGTGCTATCATCTCGGGCAGGAAATCGTAGACGTCCTCGACTATGGGATAGTGGGCGACCTGGAATATCGGCGCGTTAGGGTCGAGGTTCACAGCGACGATCTTCTTCGATTTCTGCATCCCCACCTTGTGCTGCAGCGCCCCGCTTATCCCCAGAGCGATGTAGACCTGCGCGTTCACGGTGGTCCCCGTCTGCCCGACCTGGTTGTCCTTGCCGACGCAGCCCTGAAGCTCCTTGAGCTCAGCGTAGATGAGAGCCCGCGATGCGCCGATCTCCACCCTGAGTCCCTGCCGCTCCTCTATCACCTTCTTCAACTTCAGCGCGAGCTCGTAGGCATCGTGCGGGTCGCGGACCTTGCCGTTCTTGTCCCTGAGCACACCCATCCCCAAGCTGATCACCACTTGCGCATCCTTCAGGTTGATAGCCGGCTTGGGCAGCTCCCTGATCTCCTTGACCACCGCCGAGTATGACTTGCCCCTGTCGGGGAGGTCCAGCTTCTCTATGACGCCCTTGCGGCTGGCATCCCTGGGGAGCGGCTCGAAGTTGCCGGGCCTCACCGTCGACATCTGTGGACGGTTGCGCGGGGTGTAGATCTTCGCGACCCTGGTCCCGAAGTCCGGGCGTATCTGGATGACGAGGTTCTTGTAGGTCAGCTTGGCTCCAGGGCTGTAGTAGTCGTCGACCTCGAGCTGGATGTTGTCTGTCGCGAGGCCGGTCTTCTCCCTGTAGGCGAGCCGCGGAGCAAGGTCCTTCCCCTGTTCGGTGGAGAGGAACAGGAAAGAGTAGGGCTTTCTTTGCTTCACCAGGAAGTGGAGCGTGTCTATTATCCTCAGGCTGAAGTAGTCTCCGAGTGCAGGGTCGTCGACCGCGAGGACTCGGTCCGCCCCGAACTCGATGGCCTCCTTGGCGATACCCTTCAGTTCGTGACCCAGGATGACACCCACCACCTCCTGCTTGAGCTTGTCAGCCACCCTTCGTCCCGCCGCGATGAGTTCCTTCGAGTCGGATGAGAGGGAGTCTCCGTCGCGCTGGAGGTAGACCCAGACGTCCCTGTAGTCTAGGGTCTCGACGCTCAAGTGAACAGCTCCTGCTGGAACAGTTCCAAGGTGAATGGGCCCAAGACGCCCCTCGCCCTAAGTTCGGCGAAGACCGCCTCAGGAAGCAACTGCGCGAGGTCTCCGGGGTCGAAGGGGCCGTAGTCCGTGAGTCCGCTCGAGAACTTTTCCACCCTCCTTGTGAAGACGATGCTCTTGCCCACGATCTTCTGCACCGGGGGCTTCCCTATGTCGACGCCGGGCCCCACGATGGTAGGGGAACCCGCCAGCCCCAGCCTGGTCGGGTCGGCGTTGAGCTCCTCCGCGTTCCACTTCATCGGCGTCAGCGACTTTGCCCTGAACGTGTTGCCCCGGACCGAGAACTGGGTGGATGGGTCGGGGACCCTAGGGGCGTACTCGGGGGAGATGGTAAGAAGCGCAGGGAGGTGAAGCTCGAGCTTCTGGACGAGCCTGCCGATCTTCCTCTCGGCCTCTACGACCATAGTCGCTGGGTCGATGTTAAAGTCCTCCACGTAGGTGACGTGGGGAAAGTCCACCCCCATCGACTCGGCGAGCGACTCCGCCACCTGGGGCCCCACGCTGCCGGTCTCCCCGTCGGTCGTCTTGATCCCTGAGACTATGATGAAACGTGAATAACCCTCCTTGACCTCCTCCAGCATCCGGACAGCTTGCTCAGCCGAGACCTTTCCCGCCACGAGCTGCGCGATCGCGCTGTCCTTCACTGCGGGCAGCTCCGAATAGACCATGTTCGGCACGAGGTTCTGTGTGTAGAACTCCTTCGCCTTGGCAGCCACCGTATCGGTCGCGGCCCCGCCCTTGATCATCGAGGCCAGCTCCTCCACCGGCCTGGTGTATCTCTCGAGGACCTTCTTCACGCCGAGCGAGACGGCGTACGAAGTAGCTAGGGTGTCGGCGCCGGCCATCTTCCTGTCGCTCAGGATGAACGCTTCGTCGACACCGAAGACCTCTGCGTGGTAGAGCGGTTTGATGAGCGGAGAGAGCTTGATGTCGGGTCCCATGCTGAGCGCCACCGTCTTCCCGCCCACCTTCCGCTTCACATAATCCGCCGCCTCTATCGCCTTCGTGTCGTGCGGGTTGAGCACTATCTCCATCTCTTCCCTCTTTAGAACGCCTCCGACGGTCACGACCTTCGTAGTCCTCGCGGGAACTCCTTTCAGGAGCGCGATGATGAGCATCTACGTTGGCCTGAGAGAGCGGCCGCCTATCGAGTGATTTTAAACGTATTGAAACGGGTCTCTGCCGATTCTGCCTGATCGCGGCCCGGCTCAGAAGGGAGGGAGCGCGGCGACCCCTTCCCTGATGGTCTCCACCCCCTTCATGAACTGCGCGCGCTCGCCATCGTTGAGGGGCAGGTCGAATATCCTCTCGACCCCCGAAGAGCCGAGCTTGAGAGGGACGCCTATGCCGATACCGCTCACCCCGTACTCGCCGTCCAGGAACGACGATGCGGGAAGCACATCCTTCCGGTCCCAGACGATCGCCCTCACCATCCTCGCGATCGCGTTCCCGGGGGCATCGACGGTCGCGCCCTTCTTCGAGATGACGTCTATCGCAACCTGCCTGGTGCTCTGGATCGTGTCTTCTACTTCCTTCTCGTTCATGAGGGAGGTGAGCGGGACGCCGCCGATCGATGTGTATCGAGCGAGGGGGAGCATGTTCTCGCCGTGTTCGCCGATGACGAGCGCCGTGATCGACGAGCGCGAGACTCCGAGCCTGAGAGAGAGCACGTGCTTGAATCGCGACAGGTCGAGCACCCCTCCCATACCCACCACCCGGTGCTTGGGGAACCCCGTCGCCTTTAGCACGACGTAATTCATGACGTCCATCGGGTTCGTCACGGTCACGACGACCGCCTCCGGCGCATACTTAGCGACCTCTTTCGCCACCGACCCGATTATCACGGCGTTCTTGCCGAGCAGGTCCATGCGGGTCATGCCTGGCTTCCTTGCGAGCCCTGCGGTTATCACGACCACGTCGGAGCCCCTGAGGCTCGAGTAGTCGGAGGAGCCCGTGACCGAGACGTCCACCCCGGTCTCCGAGAGCTTGTGGCTGATGTCCAGCGCCTCGCCCTCAGCGAGCCCCGGGACGATATCCACCAGCACCATGTCATCGATTCCCTGAGAAGCGACCTCGAGCGCAGCCTGCGCCCCGACGCGTCCGGCGCCGACGAAGCCAATCATTTTCTATCGGGGCGAAGGGGCGCGTCGACGGGTTAAAAGTCACACTGCAAAATTGCGGGTGCGTGCGTGTCCGGTTCTCGAACGGGGACAGCCGGCCGTAAGCCGAACCCAGCTACAGGCGGAGCCCGAAAGACTGCGCAAAGTCCTCGAACTGGCCGTATGCCTGCAAGAAGCTGATGCCCTTGTCGCTTATCTTGTACTTGGAGTTCTTCTCGATGTTGAGCTCGACCAGCAGCCCAGCGCCGACGAGGTCGGTGATCAGCTTGGTCATCCTTGAGTAAGAGACATTTCCTCTCCGCAGTAGTGTTGTGATGCCCACGCCTTCACCCGCGGTATTCAGGTCTCGGGCGGTGGCAAGAATGTCCGCGATTATCTTGGTTTGGGTTCTATACTGGGCCATTCCAAACACCCTTCTTCGACAAGGAGAACTTGAGAACTGGGATGAATAGCGTGACTAGTCCAACTTCTTTCATCAAAAGCTGTATTATATTTAACAAGAGTCCGTCGGGGCTGACAAGTGAAAGCCACCAGCCGCCCGCGAGCACGGCCAAGCCTGAAGCGATGAGCAGCGTGTTCGGGTTCCGGTTCTTGGAGTAGGCGAACAGAGTCTCGACGACCCCGTACGCTATGAAGTAGAACGAGAGGCTGGTCAGCACGACTGCGAGGCTGCCCTGGTTGATGGCCATCAACGGGAAGAGTGCCAGCATCACGCCCATACGCTTGTCGAAGACGACGTCCAGCATGTGGGAGAACGCCAGGAAGAAGTATCCGGCCGTCTCGAGGAAGAGACCTGAGATCAGGAGCGTCGTCAGCGAGACCTCGAAGCCTGGCAGAAGGTTCAGCGAACTGAAGCCGTAGAGCCCTTCGAGTAAGAAACCTGCCCCAAGGAAGACGAACGCAGCGGCGAGCCGCAAGAGCGAGCTGCTCTTGGTCTGCCGGACTCCCTTGTAGGAGACCAACGCTATGGAAAACGCTACGAATGCTCCTACAAACTGAAGCGCGTTCTCTAACATGAGGAGTCCGTCCATGCCGCGTTCAACAAAACCGCCATGCCCCGTTCTATAAAAGTGTGATGAAAGACTCCTCCACATTCCAGGGCCCTTCACTATATGGAAGGCGAAGCGAACACATTAAATGGTAAAATAACGCGGGTTTTAATCACAGTTTTGAATATTCCTTCAGGTAGTCTGTATTCTCTGCATAGAATCTCAGGATATGATGCAGTTATTATATTATTTGGGTCGACATAGCCCAAAAATAGATGAGGAATTCATAAAACTTAAATATATTTGGCGACTCAAGCCGGGTTTGAAGATTAAAACTTTTCGTGTGTTTGTTGCGATGACCTACGAAAGAGACTTCTCGCGGCTGATGAGGATGCAAAAGGCGCTCGACAAGTGCCCCCGATGCGCAAAGGGTCCGATGATAGTGGACCCGAATGGGGGAGAGCTCTTCTGCAGCAGTTGTGGCTTCGTCGCGAAGGAGAAGATCGAGGAGATAGGACCTGAATGGCGTGCGTTCTCCAAGGACGAGAAGGACGACCGATCGAGGGGAGGGATTCCCACTTCCATCGCGATGCACGACATGGGGCTCGCGACCGTCATAGGAGGAATCAACAAAGACGCATCCGGAAAATCTCTTTCAGCTTCGATGAAAGCGACCGTGGAGAGGCTGAGGACCTGGGACAGCAGGAGCCAAGTCCACGAGCCAGTGGACCGGAACCTGAGGCAGGCTTTCAGCGAACTGGACAGGCTGTCTGACAAACTCGCGGTCTCCGACGCGGTCGTCGAGAAAGCGGCTTACATCTACAGGAAGGCCCTGGAGAGAGGCCTCGTGCGAGGAAGGTCGATATCTGCCATAATCGCCGCCTCGCTGTACGCGGCCTGCCGAGACAGAGAGACGCCGAGGACGCTGAAGGACCTCGCGGTCGTTTCGAACGTGAAGAAGAAGGACATCGCGCGATGCTACAGGCTGCTCCTCAAGGAGATGGACATCAAGATGCCGGTCGTCGACCCGACCAAGTGCGTGTCGAGGATTGCCTCCAGGGCGGGGCTATCCGAGAAGACCAAGAGGAGAGCGCTCGAGATACTGAAGAAGGCGGAGGAAGCGCGCGTCTCCGCGGGCAAGGATCCCATGGGGCTGGCAGCGGCGGCGCTCTACGTGTCGTGCACCCTCGAGGGAGAGGACAAGACGCAGCGCGACGTCGCCGAAGCGGCGGGCGTCACCGAGGTCACCATCAGGAACAGATACAAGGGACTAAGGTCCGCCCTTAGCATCTAGGGCCAAGTCGGCGCCCGGCTTGCTCTTCTTTCATTCTAAGCGAACTTAGACTTTACATAAGATAAGTAATCGCAATATATAAGTACGGAACACGGTAAACCGACGCCTGCGTCGATTTCATGGCCCTAGGCAAACCGGAAGTTTCAGGGGAAGACGCCACCTCCAACGTGAAGACCGGTCAGTTGGCGAGGATGATAACGGAAATCGGACCCAACATCTCGGAGATTGCCAGGCAGCTGGGGCAGTTCAAGGAGAGCGTGCGTTACAGGTACAAGGAGAAGCTCCTCAACAAGGGCTTCGCCGTCCACGTCGCGGTCGACCATGAGAAGCTGGGTCTCAGGCGCGTGATAATGCTCGTCGACTTCGCAGATGATTACAAACCAATTTCAAAGAAGATGATGACGATCCTGAGCAACCAGGGGTTCCTAGTGAGCTACGAAAAGGTCCTGCCGGACGGGAGATACGTGGTTCACTGCTCGGTTCCCGAGGAGTGCATCGAGGACTACAGAGAGTTCTTCGCCGGGCTGCAGAAGAAGGGGGTGTTCAAGTCGCTGGAGCTGCAGACGTTCCAGTGGTTCCGCAACCCGCCGATGAAGACAGACATGTACGACTTTGATGAGGGAGTCTGGGACTACCACTGGTCCACGGACACGAAGCTGGACAGGCATGCAGCGGCACATCTCCCGTCGGGCAAGGAGAAGTTCGACATGATCGACCTGCTGATCCTCAAGCAGCTGCAGATGGACGGGAACAAGACGTTAGCCCAGATGGCCGAGTCGCTCGATATCAATTACAAGACGCTGACGTGGCACTTTAGGAAGCACATCGAGGAGCGCAAACTGATCAAGGGCTACGTGATAAAGTGGATGGGCACCACATACGATTACAAGATGGAGAGGGCCGCCAATAGGAGGCACACCTACCTCTGGGTCGTGGTGATGTTCTCGGACCTGGACCAGGCGAAGAGGCTCGAAGTGATGGCGAGGCTCAACATACTGCCCTTCATCTGGTCGGAGGCCGTGGGCGACACCTACGAAGCGGAGCTCGTGTTCCCCATCGAGTCGCTCACCGAGGGATTGCAGTACCTAGCCGAGGTGATCTCAGACACCAGGAGCACGGCGAAGTATTTCATAGTGGACCAGACGAACTCGCTGTCGTTCACCATAATACCTGAACTTTACGACGAATCAAGGCAGAGATGGCAGTTCAACCAGTCCCGCCTGGTTCGAGAGTGCGACAAGCTGATAATAGAAATAAGGGAAGGCACCGCCCGCGCAGTGCCTTCTGACGTACGCAGACCTTAGTGCGGCTCAATCAGTTCAGTGGGCCGATACCAGTCGGGTCTAGAGGCCCGAGATGCATGCCCAAGCTCGCGAACAGGAAGCTCGCGGCAGCCGCAGCCATTATTCCATACCGGACCTTTTGGTCGATAGTCATACAATATGGTTTGCACGACTATTGCTTAAACTTAGCGTATTCTTGGTATATCAGTTAGAAAGTCCATGAGAATTCTAACATTTCATTCTCTGCTTACCCGGTCCCTGGTCATTCTCGCGAGCTCATCAGGTGTGAAGAGCGTTGGGAAGTGGGCCGTGAGTATCTTCACGTAAGCATCTGCTTCAGTCTGCTCCATGTACTGGAACATGTAGTTGCCACGGTAGGGGTCCGGCTCACCCTCCCTCGTGATGAACTCGACGTGTATGAGGGGGTCGCCGCGCTTGATGGTGATCGGGGACCTCTCGTTGTTGAGGTTCACGAGCTCGAGGGCGAGCCTTCCGACGAACCCGCTGTGCACCTTCACCGAGTTCAGGAAGGAAAGGCCCATCCTGCCGAACCTGCTCTTCGCAGTGAGATGAGCCACGTAGTTCGGCGGAGTGAAGATGACCTCCTTGGATATCATGTTCCTGTGCTCCAGATAGTTCAGCGTGCGGTCCTCGCGGACGGTAAGGACGTATCCGTCTCCGTCGAAGCCTTCGGGGAAGGTGGGTGAGATTACCTGGTACTTCTCGACCAGTTCGGTCAGTATTGACTTGCCGACTACTGTCATCCGCAGTCGTCTCCGGACTCGGTCTTATAACTCGCTTGAGGGCGCGGCGACAAACATGCATGGCTCGTCTCTTGTGGAGTTGGATTCACACGTCAAACACGGCTGTGTCTTAGTTCGAGCCATTCGTCATGGTAATTGTCTCCCACAGTTGTGACAGAAGGTTTCTCCCGGCGCAGTAGGCGCTCCGCAAGACGCACAGCGCAAGCTCGACGCGTTTGCGGAATGCGTCGAGGAGTCAGGCCTTGGCCTGATCACTCGCTTGAGCGCGAGGTTGATGAAGAAGAGGAGGCCGGGGAGCCCGACGAGGAGGAGGACATCGACGGTGGGGACCAGGCTGTACAGTGAGTTCGCGGTCCAGGGTACCCCGTAGACTCCCTGCCCGTAGAAAGCGAAGGCGTTGGTCGCGTAGTCGACCGCCCAGTGGAAGATGATGCTCGCGTGGAGGCCGTAGCGGACGTACAGGTATCCCAGAGCGACCCCATCCAGGGCCGCCTCGCTGACCTTCCCAATGTCCCAGCCCGCCCCCGAGAGATAGTGGGCGAGCCCGAATAGGATCGAGCTGACGGCGACCAGGAAGATCGCGAAATTCTTGAGAGCGTCGGACGGGACTCGGATTTGGCCCGCGCCCGGCAGGGCCTCAACCTCCCACGCGGCAGAGGGCCGCCACAGGGTCTTCACGAGTTTCCTTGCGGACGGCCGTGTAGCGAGGAGGAGGACGAAGAGCGGGACGCCGATGAGGAAGAACCTGAAGCCGACCTCCTCTATCAGCGGGGAGATCGTGAGGTCGAGAAACAGCAGGAAAGAGTCTCCCGACAGGCCTCCCGTCTGGACTCCGACCGAGGTCTGGAACAAATCCAGCACCACCGTCGCCAGCAGGGTAGCCCCCAGTATCATGGTCGTCGCGGAGAGCGGGTTGCGAAGGAGCGCGCCGGGGCCTTCCTCGATTGCGCCGTTCACCGCTCGCCTCAGCCCGCCGGCCTGCAACCCGGCGACCACGATGAAGACCGCATAGAGCGCCGTCAACGAGAGGAAGAGGACACCGAACGAGGGCCTGAGCGGTAAGCCGAACTCGACCAGGCCGATGTAGATAGGGAAGTATGCGATCAGGTTCTGGTATGTGTAGGTGGTGGAGAGATGGGTGAAGAAGACGGCGTATATCCCGAACGGGATGGAGAGGACGAGCAGAACCACGGTGAACGCGATTATAGCCGCATAGACAATCCCGAACGCGTTCCAGCGCGGAGATTCCAACAGATTTCAGTCCGGTCTCTTCTCAGGGTCGGCCTCTAGGTAGGCGTGTCCCCTGTACCTGCAGTTGGGGCAGAAGTAATCGTAGGGCACGAGCCAGCCGCCGAGCTCGCTGACGCTCTGGAGAGGAGTTAAGCACGAAGGACAGAGCCTGGGAACGATCGCGAAGACCTTTCTCCTCACGAACCTCGGCGCGTCCGCATCGGCTTCCTCCTTGCCTGGCATATCTAGCATGAACCTGAAACCAAGAGCTTAAACGCCTTTCGAACCACTCTCTACTGAACTTCGACGGTGATGTAGACGGAGCGATACGTGATGCCGTCGGTCACAGTGACGAGGACCAGGTATTCGCCCGCCGGAGTCCCAGGCTTCGCGGCGACCGTCAGAGTGACCAGCCTCGTCCCCGCCAACCCTGTGATCGTACCGGCGTCGGAGCTGATGGAGAGGTTCACGGGATTGGACAGGTGGGTCTCCGAATCGGCGTAACCGAGCGACAGGGGGAGCGCGGACGTCCCTGATATCGTGAGGGGCAACGTCACGGACGAGCCGGGGGCGATGCTGATGCCGGAAGAGTTCGACGGAGATGATATCGAGAAAGTCGGAGAGACGGATGCGTTGACGTAACCTACCTCGTTCCCCGTCCACTCGGTGAACCACACGAGGTTGCGGTCGAGTCCTATCGTCAGGGCGTTCCCGACGCCACCGCTCGCGAGCGGGACGCTCGAGATGTTGAACTCGGTCAACGATACACCGCCTGATACCTCGCCTATCCTGTTGCTATCGTGCTCGTTGAACCAGACCGAGCTGCCGTTCGCGAGGATGTAGTAAGGGAGGGTCGCCGGCACTTCGGGGTTCAGGGAGGTCGGATAGAACGACCATCGCGAAGACGTCTGATTGTAGAACGCGAGGTCGGAGGCGTCGTGTTCGCTTACCCACAAGCCTCCGTCGGCCACCGCGACGCTGTACGGAGCCAACAGGGTCTCGTTCGCCCCGATGTCGGTGAAGACGGGCTGGCTGAGCAACGGGTCGAAGGAGAAGACCTCCCCCGCGTTGTCGCTCGTGTTGACCGTGACCACGTACGCCAGGCTCGTGTTATAGAACAGGAGCGAGGCGGAGATCTGACCGGCCCCGGCTGGGACGTCGAAGTATCGGGGAGCGCTGCTCGGGGAGGCGAGCATCCCGACCCGGGTGGAGGTCGACGATTCTGTGAACCAGAGGTCTCCGGAGGCGTCTATGGCTAGGAACCGCGGGAGGGAGCCCTCCGAAAGGTGCACCGTCTGGAAGGTGTCGTTCGACGGAGTCAGGGCAACCAATTGACCGTTCACCGAGTCAGACGCCCAGACCATCCCGTGCCAGATGACGAGACCCCAGAGCTCCGAGAGGTCGAAGCAGTTCGTCGGTGGAGAGAAGAACGAGGACGGCCAGGCGTACTGGAGGAGGGTACCGTTTGTGAAGAGGTGCGCGACCCCCCGCAGCGCGACCTCGCCGAACCAGACGGACCCGTCGGGCGCTACGGCGATCGAGTTGGGGGCTTTGAGAGGCTTGGGAAGAGCGAAGGTCGTGACCGCGCCGAACTGCGGCGACGGAGACAGTTGCACCTTCGAGACGCCTGCGGGTTGGGAGCACACTGCGGACGAACTCGCGCTGACCGAAGTAGTTTCTTGCGTGGAGGAAAACTGCGACGAAGACGAATACACTGCGATTGAGCCAATAAGAACGCCAGCCACCAGCACGAGAAGCAGCAGCCTGTTCTTCGACAAGCGCCCGCCTGGGCTCTGCAATTTCAGCTTACCCGGCTACCACGGTTATCGTGCCGGTCATCCACACGGGATGCCACTCGCAGTTGTATCTGTAGGTCCCGGGGGTCGACAGCGTCACGTTCAACACCTGGCCCGGCAGGATCTCGAACGCGAACGGCTGACCGGCAGAGGGCCAAGAGTTCGACTCCAGGACATGGCCCAGGTTGTCCTGGAGGTCATTGTTCACGAAATATACCGTGTTGTTCACTCCTATGACGACCTTCAGGTTGAACGGGTCAAACGTTATGTTGAGCGCCTTGGCGTTTGAATCCTGGATACCGGGCGGGATTATTATCTCAGAGCCGCACGAGGGCAGGACAAATGTGCTGCTCGAGGTGCTGGCGGTGCAGGCCGAAGATGTAGAAGACTGGACAGTCGCAGACGAAGAGGATGAGGATGAGGAAGACGAAGAGGAAGTTGAGGACGAGGTCGTAGAGGAGGTCGAGTGAGACGCGGAGCTGGAAGTAGTCGATACGGATGAATCCACGACGCTGATTGAGCTCGTGGATTGAGAGCTGCCCGTCGTACTGTTCTGCGATGACGGGCGCCCTCCTGAACTAAAGACGTAGAAGGAAAGGCCACCGGCGACCACGACTACTATCAGCACTCCTGCGATGAGCATCGCCGAAGCCATTGCACGGCGCCCGGCCCGTCTTGCCATCATGGTTCTCTTTTTCTCCAAACCCCCAAACGAGATTTAAGGGTTGACCAGAATGACTCCCGAAAGACTATAAGGATAGTGGCTCAAATTCGGAACCGTTGCCTGAGCAGATCTGCTACTGCGGTACGAAGATGGTGGAGATGCAGGTTTGCAAGTACAGATGCTCGAATTGTGGAATGCTGTGGGATTGCGAAGACGTCCTCGGGCTTCCGAAATAGGGAAGCGCTTATCTCATGACGGCCGCGGCGGCGAGGGAGTCGTGATTTGTTGAAGGCGGTCTTGATCGATTCTCCCGGAAAGGTTAGGATAGCCGAAGTGCCCCGCCCGGTTCCAGCGGATGGAGAGGTTCTTGTGAGGCTGAGGTGCTGCGGAATCTGCGGGACCGACCTGGAGAAGGTACACGGACAGGGGATAACCTCGAAGGTTCTCGGGCACGAGGAGGTCGGGGAGGTGGCCGAACTGGGCCCAGGGGTGACAGGGCTGACCGTCGGGGACAGAGTCTATGCACATCATCACGTGCCTTGCGGCGTATGCGGACTATGCCGGGTGGGCGAACAGACGCTGTGCCCAGAATATTCGAAGCACAACCTCGTCCCGTGCGGGCTCGCCGAGCACTTCATCGTCCCCAAGTACAACGTTGACAGGGGTGCAGTACTCAAGCTCCCCGATTCTCTCGGCTTCGAAGAGGCCAGCTTCATAGAGCCGCTGGCCTGCTGCCTGCGCGGGCTGGAGAGGGCGGATGCGAGCAAGGCTGGTTCTGTATTGATCTATGGGGCGGGGCCGGTCGGGCTCCTCCACCTGAAACTACTCAGGACCTACGGAAAGAAGGCAGTCATCATGGCCGACCTCAGCGAGTACAGACTCTCCATGGCTGTGAAGATGGGCGCCGACGCGACCTTCAACGTCTCGGACCCGGAACAGCGAGCCCGGGTCTTAGCAACAATCCCGGGAGGCCCCGAGCTGGTGATCCTTGCCACAGGGAGCGGCGCCGCCTTCGAGGACGCGATGAAGGTGGTCGCTAGAGGAGGCACCGTGCTCCTCTTCGGAGCTCCCAAGAAAGACGCAAAGGCGACCGTCGACATCGCCCATCTCTTCCTCAACGGTACGAAGCTCGTGACCAGCTACTCCGCGACCGAGGTCGAGACGGCCGGAGCCCTGAAACTGCTCGCGGAAGGCACCGTGGTCGTCGCTGACATGGTCACCCATCGGTTTCCCCTTTCAAGGACCGATGAGGCGTTCGCCGTCGCAGACCAGCAGCAGTGCATGAAGGCGCTCATAACCGCCTGAGGGAGACGAGAGAGACTTGGAGTATGCCCGGAGGGCCGAGCCTTCGTGAAGACGAAGCTGCTCGACGTCATCCTCATCATCTTCGTCTGCCTAGTCTGGGCGGGCAACTACTTCGTCATCAAGGGCGTGCTCCCCTACGTGGACCCGATCACGTTCGCACTGTTGCGCGCCGTCTTGGGAGGCGCCTTCGTGTTCGCGATCGGCGGATACGCCCTCAAGGGCATCACCAGGAGAGACCTAGTCTGGTTGCTCGCCCTCGGGCTCTTCAACGTAGCTCTGTTCCTAGTATTCCTGAATGCGAGCCTTCTCACCGCGAACACCGGAGTCAGCTCGACCCTTGTCTACACGCAACCGGTCATCGTCGCCGCCCTCTCCCCGCTCCTGGGCGAGAAGCTCACGAGGAACAGGATAGCGGGCATAGCCGCAGCGTTCTGTGGCATCGTGGTAGTATTCCTGCCGAGCATAATCGCCGCGAGCTTCGTTGTGGGGGACGTCTATGCGCTCGCAGCCTCGGCCTCATGGGCCGTCGCCATACTGCTGTTCAAGCGGTGGAACCCCAGCATGAACACGAACGCAGTGACGGCGGTCCAGTCGGTCTTCGGAGGAGTGTTCATCCTGCCGGTGCTGGCGTTCGAGAGGCCCTTCTTGGACCCAACCGTCGCCTTCTGGGTGTTCCTCGGGTACAACGTCATCCTGGCGAGCGGCGTCGCCTATGTCGTCTACTGGAAGATCCTCTCGCGCATGCCCGCGGCCCAGTTCACCTCGTACTTCTTCCTGGTCCCCGTCCTGGCGACAATCATGGCATCAATCTTCCAGCTCAGCGTACCTCCGGCGAACGAGCTGGTCGGGACGGTCCTCGTCGCCGTCGGGATCGTGGTCGTGAACAGGTAACGTCAAGCTTATCTCCACAAAGCGTGAGACGTGGATTCCGTGCAGGAGCCGCTCCAGTCGACGGAGACCATCATCAAGACCATCCTCCCAGCCCTCAAGACCTTTCCCACGAACGAGATTGCCATAATCGGATGTCATTCGTCGAGCCTCGCCAGGAGGTCGTGCGAGTACGACCTGCTCGTGATAAGCCGGGACCCCATACCTGAGAAGTTCGTGAGCATTGCAGACAGCTACGCTGAGATAATGTTCAGGAATGAAAGGGAGGTTAGACAACCCGCACCCGAGCTCGCTGTGACCCTGGCGTCGGCGGTACCCCTGAGGGACAACTCTCTCCTGCTCGCCTCCGCAATCTCGGACTGCCGGAGGAGATACGGGGCAAACTGTGCTTCGTTGTTGGAGGTCCACCTCGCTTCTTCCCTCAAAGCGGTAGGCAGGGTGGACGAGCTGCTCGCCGCCGGTGAGGCCAGGGAGGCGGACTTCTGGCTGCTCTCGGCCGCATGCGAGTACGCGTACGCGGAACTGCTGAACAGTGACATCGTCCCCGCCCCGAGCCATCTCCTGTCGCAGATCAAATCGGTCCCGAAGAAGAAGGGGGTGAGCTTCAAGTCCTGGGCCGACGCCTCAGGGTTGGAGCTGGCGTCGAGGACGTCATGCGAGAACAGGCTTGAGGCGCTCTCCGTGGTCTACGACGTCCTCCGGACCAGCGCCGGGAGCGCAGAGGCCCTCCCGCAGCTCGGAAAGTACGCCGACGCCGAAGCGTTCGGGCTCTTGCGGCTCAAGGCCGAGGAGCTTCTCGGCTCGATGCAGTCGGTCGAGTGCTTCTCTTACCTGGGAACGGAGACAGTCAAGAGCGTCCTGGACCTCTATTCTCTGCACGCGGCTAGGTTATCAAAAGAGAAAGACTACACGAACACCATCCGCGACCTGACCGTAGGCAAGGACAGGCTGATCTCGGAGGAAGTTCTCAAATCTCTGGGCCTGGTAAGAGCCCCGGAGGTGCTGAGGGTCGCGACGGACGAGTTGAAAGAAGCGGTCTCCGCGCTGGCCAAGAAAATCTAGGGCCTAATATTTCGAATCAATCCGCCGAAGACGCGAAGCTCCTGCATGGCCAATATTGATTCGAGGAGAACAATATTCAATCTCAAGAGTACATAGGCGAGAGATTGCTAGAGAAGTTATTTCCCGGGTATTATGTAATTCTTGTAATCTAGTCTGGAATATTCCTATAATCCAATATCTATGCTTATAGCAGGGGCGGTTATGGATAATCTGACGAAAGATGAGCAGAACATACCCGGAGACAACCTCGGCAAAGGTTGCAACCTGCAACTATTGCAGCAAAGCCCTGGGCAAAGAGTATTACTTCACCTGCCACGTCTGCGACGCGACCTATTGCTACATCCACATGACGAAGCACTCGCGTTCCCACAAGCCGGCTGCGCCGCTGGCGCTCATGAACTGAACATACTCAGCTTCGCATGTCTTTCGCGGCGGCCTTCACAGATTTTGTGATGTTCTGGTATCCCGTGCATCTGCATAGGTTGCCGGCCAGCCCCATCTTGATCTCGTCGTCGGTCGGGTTCGGGTTCTCCTTGAGGAACCAGTAGGCCTGCATGATCATCCCGGGGGTACAGAACCCGCACTGAAGCCCGTGGTTCTCCCAGAAAGCGGTCTGGATCGGATGGAGGTCGCCGTTCTTGGCGAGCCCCTCTATGGTCTCTATCTTGGCCCCGTTCGCCTGGACCGCGAACATCGTGCAGGACTTTACCGACTTCCCGTCCAGTATCACCGTGCATGCGCCGCAGTTCGACGTCTCGCATCCCACGTGGGTGCCAGTGAGCTCCGCGACGTCCCTGATGAAGTGGACTAGTAGCAGCCTCGGCTCGACGTCGCGCACGTATTCGGTGCCGTTGATGTTGACCTTCACCGTCTGTAGCTCGCTCGTAAGGCTCTTCGGTCTCTTGGGCATCGTCACTTACCCCTCTTGGCCCTCTGGACAGCAAGGTCCAGCCCGCGCCTCGTGTAGACCTTAGCCATCTCCTTCTTGTACTCGGCCGACCCTCTAAGCGGGTCCGGCATGGGCTGGGCGTCCTCCGACGCAGCCTCCGACGCAGCCTCGATGACCTTGGCCGTGAGGGGCTTCCCAAGGAGCTCGGCTTCAGCCTTGGAGGCTCTGAGGTTCTTGCTCCCCAGCGCGGTCAGGCCAATGCCGGCGTAAGAGCAGGCGCCCTTGGCGTCGAGCGATACCTGGACAGCGACGGCCACCGTGGCGAAATCTCCGGTCCTCCTTTCCAGCTTCACGTAGGCTCCGCCGCTCCTCGCAGCCGGAACGGGGACGGCAATCTCGGTGAGGATTTCATCGTCCTTCAGCGCAGAGGTGAAGGTGTCAACAAGAAAATCGTCAATTTCTAAGGTCCTCTCCTTGGAAGGGCCCTTCAGCTTCACTCTCCCCCTTAGCGCGACCAACGCGGCGCCCCAGTCTCCGCTCGGGTCACAGTGCGAAAGCGAGCCGCCTATCGTGCCCATGTTCCTCACCTGCGCGTCCCCTATCCAAGCCGCCGTCTCGCAGAGAATCGGGGCAAGGTTGCCAGCGACCTTGGAAGTCTCGACGGCATGGTGGCGCGTCATGGCGCCGATCACGATGCTGCCACCTGACCGCTTGATGTACTCCAGGCCCGGGATTCTGTTGAGGTCGATGATGTACGGGGGAGACCCCAGTCTGAGCTTCATGACGGGAATCAGGCTCATCCCGCCGGCAAGTAACTTCGCGTCGGAACCGTACTTCTTGAGCAAGGAAGTGGCGTCCCGCAACGTAGTCGGGGCGAAATATTCGAATTTACGGGGAACCATTACGTGGGCTCTCCGACCCGAGTTTTGTAATTAAGGATTCCGTTACTTTGAATTCTTCGACAGCTCGCCGGCGAGAGCCTTGTGTGGGAGATGCTTCCCATGCTTCGTTGCCACTATGTCCGCCATGATGCTGAGTGATATTTCTTCAGGGGAGACTGCCCCTATGTCCACGCCGATTGGCGCATGTATGGAGTCGATGAACTCCAAAGAGACGCCGTGATTCTTCAGCTCCCCAAAGTCGTCGCTCACCCTCTGAACGCTCGCGAGCATCCCGACGAACCGCATTTTCTTCCTTGCGAGGACCTCTAGCGTCTTGACGTCCCTCTCCCCCTTGGTCAGGACGACGACAGAGTCCGATTCTGAGAATGCGAACTTGTCGAGGTCGTAATCCAGGTCGGTTATCAGCGTATCAGGGTCCTCTGTCATGACCGGGAGGTGGTCTATCACTATCGTCTCGAACCCCAGAGCCTTCCCAAACTTCACGAGTCCCTCTTCCACGTCGTCCTTGCCGCCCTGGCCTATCAGTATCAATCGGTCCGCCGGGAGATAAGGGTCCACGTAGATCTCCATCATCCCGCCACAGTTAGTCTCTACATAAATCTCGTCCGGGTTGGTATTGTTGAGGGTCCCCTCGAGGGCCTTCCGCGCGTCCTCGAGATAGACCTTGACGATTCTAGCCTTACCAGTTCGCAACGCCTCCATAGACATGGTGGCAATAGCCGACTCTGGGCAGACGCCCCCCACCGTGCCCCTCACTATCCGTCCATCCTTCGATACTACGGCCTTGAACCCGGGCTTGCCGATGCTCGAGCCGTGAACCCTCACCACCGTAGCCAAGACGAACGGCTCCCTGCGCTCGGCGAGCTCGCTCATGAATCGGGTGAGGTCTAGGACCGTTGGCAAGGAAGCGACGAACGCCTCCGCGAGTTATTTATGCTTGCCGACCGGTACGCGGACAGGAATGAAGCGAGGGCAAGCCGTCTCGCCGCTGGCCTTCAGATTCGGAGTACTTCCTTGGCGTTCGTGTAGAAGACGCGCTCGAGCTGCCTACGAGAAAGGCCCGAGGCGCAAATCCTCCCTATCTCAACCGAAGGGTCGTGAAAAGGGATATCCGACCCATACATGACCCGCTCCTCCCCCAGAAGCTCGACGGCTTCCTTGATTTTGCTGTGCATCGGCATACCGCTCGTCTCGAGGTAGATGTTGTCGAACCGCCTCGCCACCTCGATCGCCGACTGTATGTACACCCCGTGCCCGTGGCCCATGTGAAGCATCACGATGGCGACGTCCCGGAAGTTGTCCGCGAGCTCGCCGATGCTCCAAGGCAGAGAGAACGGGGGGTGGCCTGAATGTATCAGGACTGGCACCCTGGCGGCTCTCGCTTCCTCCATGATCGGATAGACTATCTCGTCGTTGGGGAGGAAAGCGTGGACGAGGGGATGAAGTTTGACACCTTTGAACCCCCACTCTCTCAGAGCCTTTCTCACCAGCCTTCGCGCGTCCTTTCTCCTCGGGTCGGGCCACACGCACCCTACGAGTTTCTGCGGATGCCTCAAGACTGCCTTCCGGACGAGCTCGTTGTCCCAGTAGAACACCGCAGATTTCCCTATATTGTAAAGTCTCATCGAGTGCAGCAATTCCTCGTCGTCACAAGCGACATTCGCCCAACCCCCGAAATCTCCGATGTGAGCGTGAGCGTCTATTTTCTCGCCCTCGTAGAACTTCGGTATCACGCGCATCGGTCTGTTTCTTGCCATGCCGGCTTCTGGACACGGTCCGTGGCCCGTCGATGATTAAAGGATGCTATGCCGCCCTCGAAGGAGACTCGCGCGAGAAGCGCTACTCGGGTGGTAGCTCGCGAGAGAGCAGGCTCAGGTCGATGCCCCTGCTCTTGTTATAATAATGGGATACGGCGTAGATTATCATCGGCGCCACGATGATGACCAGGATCACGAGCCTAGCGGTGAAGGCGCCCGGTCCTATCGCCGGGTTCGTGAACGCGTTGTAGCTCAGGTATCCGAGCACGAACAATGAGACCACGCCAACCCAAGAAATCACGGGCACGCCTGCGAACTTGGCGGTGCTCTGGGACATCTCGAATATCGACTTGCGCCTGAACGGAAGGACGATAGCGGCGACGGCGGAGATGAGCCACGCGACCGTGAACAGGAATGTCCCGTTGAGCTGAGTGCTGATGAACGACGTGAAGAAGATCAGGTACATCGGTATCGTAGAGAGGAGGACTGTGACGACTATCGCCGTGGTCGGCGTGTGGAACCTGTCGCTGACGTGAGCTAGCGAACCGGGTATGACGCGGTCGAATGCCCAGGCCATCGGGATCCTGCTCGCGAAGACGAGCGCTAGCCACCACCACCCGATGTTCCCGACGAACAACCCTATGGTGATTATCCACAGGAGGATCGTATTGGGGTAGAAGACCATCGCCAAAGCGGATGGAACGGTCGAGAAGCCTCCGCCCGTGGTAACGGTCCAGGCCTCCAAGAACGAGATTCCTATGGAATGGTCGAAGAGATACGTCATGAGGAGGAAGATGAATACGGACACTATCTCTGCCCCGACCGCCCCGTAGAGGAGCGACTTCTTCGGATTCTTGATCTCTCCCCCGACCAGCTGCATCGTGGGGAACGGACCGAGACTGACAAAGATTACCGGTACTATCAGTCCGAGGGTCGCGAGGTCGTATCCCGGCGAGTACTTTGCGGCGGCCGCCGCGCTGAACACGGCAGCAACTCCTCCCGGGAAGTATTTCGCGTAGTCGGTGGCGAACGTCGCCTGCCCGTTGAGGACGAACATCGCCATCACAATGACAAGCGTGATCGCGCCGAACGCGAAGAACCCGTAGATGATGGTCCGGAATACCCTCCCACCCAGGATTATTCCGGCCGCGCCTATCGCGAGAAGGACGGCGCTTGCAGCGAAGAGCATCAGCGGGCTCGAAGTCGTCGAGGGACTGAGGAAGTTCCCCAAGCTGGTGAGGCCGGGATTGTTCAGCACCTGGCCCGAGAAGGAGAGCTGCAGTCCGGCCTCAGAGAAACCCCAGTACGCGCCCGTCGACGCGGGGTCAGCGAGCAAAGCGACGTAGAAGATGAAACTGGCGACGAAACCCACCGAGCTCGCGATTGCCCTGGAGACGAAGACGTAGTCTCCGCCGGAACGGGGCATCGCGGTCGTGAGCTGCCAGTAGAGGACCACGACCACAAGGGCGGCGATGGCCCAGACGCCGAGTGACAGGTAATAGTTGACGTTCAGATAGTAGTCGGGCGTGACCCAAAAGAGGCCCGACCAGCTGGTCAGCCAGGGAAAGAATATGACGCACCAGACAAAAACGTCAATCCAAGAGAGTTGCTTAACTAGACCAGTAGCCTCTCGAACGAAGCCTGCCTGGCCCGCACTCGAGCCCGCCAACCGAATCGAAAAGCCGGATGGAAGTTATTTAAGGATTGGCGAGAACGTTGGATTTCGCAGTCTGTCGGCGAAGAAAAGGTCGGCTGGCGCGCCTCCCGTCCGGGTCCCTTATCGATTCTCATCAGGGGATGCTCTGAGTTCAGATATTGAACTGCTAAAATAGAACGATGCGGCGGCAAGGAGAGATGGATGTCAAGTCTGAGGGGGGCTCCGAAAGAATAGGATATTGGTCCGCTCAGGAGCAGTACCCGATGCATGATCTCCTAGCTTTCGCCGTCGAAGCTGAGAGAGGAGGGTTCAGGACGATGATGGCGAGCGACCACTTCCATCCTTGGTTCCACACGAACGGCTACGGGAACTTCACCTGGGTCTGGATGGCCGCCGCAGCTGAGAGGACCAAGAGGATGCAGTTCGTAACGGGCGTCACCTGCCCCATCTTCCGCTACACGCCAGGCATCGTCGCTCAGGCCTTCGCCAGCCTCGACGACCTGTACCCGGGGAGGATAGGACTCGGGGTCGGCACGGGGGAAGCCATGAACGAAGTCCCTAACGGGTTCGAATGGGGGACGCAGAAGGAGAGGCTCGAGAGGACCATCGAGGCGATAGAAATCATCAAGCAGCTCTGGGGGGAGAAGCACGAGTTCGTCAGCTAC
>JAPCJR010000013.1:0-34749 GCA_027886865.1 Nitrososphaerota archaeon | reverse complement strand
GAGTCTACCAAATGTTGGAGGCCGACGGCGCTCCACAAAGTGCTCATGGCGGAGGTGCATGACCCCAGGGTACTCGAGGAGACTGCGAGGAAAGAGGTCTCGGACGAGAGGCTTAAGGAGACATGGCACGTCATCACTTCCATAGACGAGGCCACCGGCGCGATCGAGGACCTCTTCAAGTCGGGGATCACGAAAGTATACGTCCACAGCTCCAGTCCCGACGAGCTGGAGTTCCTCAGAGAGTTCACTCGCAAGGTGCTGCCGCAATTCTCCGGAGAATGACCGTGCCGAATTGACTCGCCGATTCGTCTCCGGCCTGCTCCTTGCGGCGGGACTTTCCAGCCGGTTCGGACGTGTCAAGCAGCTCGCCGAGCTCGAAGGGATGTCGATGGTTGAGAGGGCAGCCCAGATGCTAATCGAATCTGACGTGGACGAAGTCGTGGTGGTGGTGGGCCATGCGGCGGACGACGTGAGGAAGAGGTTGGACGAAGGGAGCGTCAAGGTCGTGCTCAATGCGAAGTACAAGAGCGGGTTGAGCTCGTCGTTGAGACTCGGGGTGGCGTCTCTGGACGCGAGGAGCGAGGCCGTCGTCGTCTGCCTCGCAGACCAGCCCTTCGTCACCAGCGAGCTCGTCAACAAGATCGTCGCTCTCTTTCGCAAGACGAGGGCCGATGCCATAGCCGCATCCTCTGGCGACCTCGTCAGCCCTCCAGTTCTGCTCGGCTGGAACCTGTACGGGCGGGTAGGCCGCCTTAGGGGGGACAAAGGGGCGAAGGCCATCGTCTTGGAGCAGCCAAAGTTCGAACGGGTCGAGGTCGACCCGGAGGTCCTGCTCGACATCGACACCGAGGATGAGCTGTCGAGAGCGTCGCGGCTTTCTCGTCCGACTTCTAGGAAGGGGAGAGCCCCGGCAGCAGGTGGACCATCACGTGGTCGCCCTTCTTCAGGTCCGTAGTGTCCTCGTCGACGAGGATGTACCCGTCGTTCTGCGTGAGAAAGGTCATCTTCTCCGTTTCGCCCACTGACGCGTTGACGGTCACCTCGGGGCCCGCCAGGTCAAGCTTGACGTAGACGACCTTGGAGAAGTCCGGATATCTGTCGCCGGCGTTCCAGTCGTTGCCCATCTTGGCTGGGATCGACATCGGTTGCTCGAACCCTCTTCCCAAGAAGGACCGGATCAGCGGGTACGCCATCACGAAGAAGGCGTTCGCAGCGCCCTGAATCGGCCCGGGGAGGATTATCACCGCCTTCCCATCGACCGCGCCGAAACCCATCACCCGACCGCGGTGCACCTTCATCCCGTGGACGAGGACGCCCGGCTTCCCTAACGAGTCGATTGCCTTCTCCGTCAGGTCAGACTCTCCGACCGAGGACCCGGCCAACGTGAGGACGATATCGGCTGTCTTCAGAGCGCCGTGAATGCAGGCCTTTATTTCCTCCAGGTCGTCGCGGGCGATCGGCATCTGAACCGGGACGCCACCCGCGCCGTCGATCAGTCTGGACAACAGGAAGCCGTGAGTCTCGACCACCTTCCCGGGTCGGTCGTCGCTGATATCCTCCGTCAGCTCGTTCCCGGTCGGTACTACCGCCACCCGCGGCTTGGCATAGACGGGGACCCTCGCTATGTGGAGCGATCCAATCAGGACCATGTCGGAGCCTCTGATGGCCCTTCCCTTCGGCAGCACCACCTCTCCCTTTCTGACGTCGCGGCCCGCTGAGTATACGAACTCGCCCTTTGCCGCCGACTTGGTGAAGACGACACGTCGGCCTGACCTAGTCGTGCGTTCGACCTGGACGACCGCGTCTGCCCCCTGCGGCATGAACCCTCCGGTCAGTATGGTCTGCACCTCGCCTCGCTTCACGGACTTCTTCGGGATGACTCCGAGCGGACTACCCTTAACGTGGACCAGCTCGACAGGGTCCCGCTCGGTCGCTCCGGCGATGTCGGAAGATCGGACGGCGAACCCGTCCATGTGGGCGCTGTCCCTCAGCGGAATGTCGTGTGAGGAGACGACGTCCTGCAAGAGTACGCGTCGGTAGGCCTGCCCGAGTGGGACGAGCTCCCGTCTGGGCGCGACTTCGACGGCGCGCTGGAGAGTTTTCAGCGCGTCCTTCAGCGAGACGTACTCCACGAATCTCTTTGTCAACTCAACGACCCACCACCGCTCTCGAGGGCCTCCGGGCTTTGGGGGCGGGTCTTGCGCGATGGCCTTCGACCCAGACCTCGTTTCCGTCCGCTAACCTCTCCTTCTTCCATATCGGCACATCTCGCTTTATCCTCTCTATCGCGTGCCGACACGCTTCGAACGCTTCGGCTCTGTGCGGGGCGGAGACAGCGACAGCGACGCTCACTTCGCCAACTTCAAGGTCGCCGACCCTGTGCACGATACTGACCTTGTTCGCAGGCCATCTGTGTTTGACCTCACGTTTGATCTCTTGAAGCATCCTGTCGGCCATGGGCTCGTAAGCCTCGTAGTGGATGAGGTCGACACGTCCCGCCTCGCTGCTGTCGCGAACCGTCCCAACGAAGAGGACAGTGCCACCCGTACCAGGACCGTGGACCGACTTTAGGACCGAATCCAGGTCTATCTTCTTCTTCGTCAGGGAGCCGGAAGTCGTCGTCAACCGCCCGCCACCGGTGGCAGGAGGGCCACCACGTCCCCATCCTCGAGCGAGTCGCCCGCGCTCGCTATCTCCTCGTTCACGGCGACTTGGGCAGAGCCCTTCAGTTTCTGGAGGCGCGGATGCTTGGCGGTCGCCTTTTTGACCAGGGCGTCGACCGAGGAACCGACGGGCAGCGTGAAGGCCTCCTCCCCTCGCCCTGAGCCGTCTCGGGCCTGACCGAAGTAGAGCAGGGTGACGCGTATTGACAATCGTCTAACCGCCTATCGTGTACATCGGCCTGATGTGTTTCAGCTCGACGTTCTGCTCGAGCATCTTCTCGACCCCCTCGGACTTGAGCCAGAACGAACTGCGGATGAAATCGGACAGCGCAGAGTCGCTCGCCCCGCCCCTGAGGAGCGGCCTTACGTCGTACTCGTCGACGCTGAACAGGCATGGCACCATCTTCCCGTCCGCCTTGAGCCGTATCCTGTCGCAATCCGAGCAGAACGGCTTGGTCATCGATGTGATTATCCCTACCTCCCCGTTGGAGCTATCGCTGAACTTGTAGTGTCTCGCCGTGGCGCCGTGTTCCCGCTCCAGAGGTATCAGGGGATAACGTTCCCCGACCCTCCGCAGTATCTCCTCCCCGCTCACCACCTTCTCGGCGTCCCAGACCTTCGAGCCGTCGAACGGCATGTACTCGATGAAACGGACCGAGACCTCCGCATCGTGGGCCAGCTTCGCAAAGTCCTGGACCTCGTCCTCGTTGCATCCCTTTGTTACCACGCAGTTGACCTTCACCCGCTCGAAGCCGACCTTTCTCGCCTCCTCGAGCCCCTCCATCACCTTCCAGAACATGTCCTTCGTCCCGGTGATCTCGTGATACCGTTCGGGCTTCAGGCTGTGGAGGCTGAGCGTAACACAGTGGAGCCCGCTGTCCTTGAGGGCCCTCGCCTTCCCCTTGAGGAGGGCTCCGTTCGTCGTCATGCCGACCGCCTTTATCCCCGGGACCCCCGTCAACATCCCGACCAGCCGTTCCAGGTCGCGTCGCATCAAAGGCTCGCCGCCGCTCAGTCTGATGTTGGTGATCCCCATGCGCGCCAGGACCCCGGCGACCCGCGTAATCTCCTCGAAGCTCAGAATCTCATCGGCGTCCATCCATTCTGGGTGCTGCGGCATGCAGAAATTGCACCTGAAGTTGCACCTGTCCGTGACCGAGATGCGAAGTTTCCGGCCTTGCCTGCCGAAGGAATCCTGCAGGAGGGCCTCCTCGGAGACGCCGGATGACAAACTCATGGAAGATACTAACTGCAAAAGGGGCGCGAGAGCCAATTAAACTTATCCGCGGGTAATCTCAAACTATATCCGATGCGATGTATGTATATACTACTATCCAAGACGGAAAACGAGAATAAGATGCCCGAACACGCAGACACGAAGTCGCTGACGCATCCGCAGGGGGCTCCTAGGGGCTTGCTGCTCCACTACATGCTGCGCAAGATCGCCCAGAACCCGTGTCATGGTTACGAGATTCTGCAGGACATCGACAGCAAGACCGAAGGCGCCTGGAGGCCCGGGGCGGGGTCCATCTATCCGATTCTCAAGAAGCTGGTCGCCAACGGCTACATCAAAGCGAACGAGGGCACGCGGGGGGCGGACAGGAAGGTCTACGCGATTACCACGAAGGGGTTAGAGTCGATAAAGGAGGACGAGAAGTTGTTCCTCAACTCGGGGAGGAACTGGATGGCCATGAGGCGGCTTTTTGTGGAGCTGATCCAGCCCGAGCACCTGATGCGCTTCATGAGTGAAGGGACGAAGGGCCAGTTCGAGCTCACACAGGAGATCATGTCGAGCAAGATGGACGTCATGCCTCAGAAAGACAGGGAATACGTCCTGAAGGAGTACGTCCTGAACCTCGAGCGACAGCTCGAGTGGGCCAACAGGACGCTGAAGGAGATCAAGCCCGCCGCGGAAGTCAGGACCAGGAAGTAGCAGTTCAATATGATGACGAGTCAGCCGACGATTGAAAGGGACGAAAAAGCCATCGTCAAGGTGGAGAACCTCAGCAAGACCTACGGGGGCAAGCTGAAGGCGGTGGACGGGGTCAGCTTCGAGATAAAGGAGGGAGAGATCTTCGGGTTCCTCGGGCCGAACGGCGCGGGCAAGAGCACGACGATCAACATGCTCACCACGCTGCTCCCGCCCAGTTCAGGACACGCGACGGTTTGCGGCTACGACGTGCACAAGCAGGCGACGGAGGTCCGCAGGAACGTGGGGATAGTGCCGCAGGAATACACCGCTGACGAGGACATGAGCGGGATCGCCAACATCATTCTCTGCGCGGACCTTTATGGGATACCCCGCAGCGACTCCAAGCCTCATGCAGCGGAGCTGCTGAAGCTTGTCGAGCTCCAAGATGCTGCGAAGAGGAAGGTGAAGACGTACTCGGGAGGGATGCGCAGAAGGCTCGAGCTTGCTTGTGGCCTGATTAATTACCCCAGGCTGCTATTCCTCGACGAGCCGACCCTGGGGCTGGACGTGCAGACGCGGGCGGCGGTCTGGAAGTACATCAGGATGCTGAAGAACGAGTACCACATGACCCTCTTCCTCACCACGCACTACCTCGAGGAGGCCGACTCCCTTTGCGACCGGATCGCGATAATAGACCACGGGCACATCATCAAGCTCGGGACGCCCGACGAGCTGAAGGAGGGCATCGGCGGCGATGTGATAGTGGTCGGGGTGAGAGAGACGGAGCCCGATATTTCCTCCGAGATAGCCAAGATACCGCTCGTGAAGGAAGTCAAGAAGAACGGGAACGACTACAGGATCAAGGCCGAGCTCGGCGAGGAGGCGTCCCCCCAGATAATGGACCTCGTAAGGTCAAAGGGACTGCACGTCAGCAAGATATCGCTGACCAAGCCCAGTCTCGACGAGGCTTACCTGGAGCTGACCGGGCGCACGCTCAGGGAGGAGGAGACCAATAGGTGGGCGACGATGAGCCAGCGCGTCACGATGGCAAAGGCGAGGTCCTAGGAGCTGACAAGCATGGACAGCTCGAAGCCCGTGAAAGACAACCTCACGATGACGACCACAGTCCAAGAAACCGTGACGACCGGCGAAGCCACGATAGCGCCCAGGGGCCTGCCCAAACTGGACACCAGCCCGCTCCACGGTCTATGGGCGCTGACGCTGCGCGACCTGCGGAAGTGGTATACTAACCCCTACCAGCTCTTGATATCTCTCATTCAGCCTATCGTATGGCTGGGCATATTCGGAAAGGCCCTGAATTTCAGCTCGTTCATACCGGCCGCTGAAGTCCAATCGATCTTCGGGACGTCGTCCTACTTCTCGTTCCTCTCTGTGGGTATGCTCGCATCGATCATACTTTTCACGGCCGCCTTCAGTGGGATGTCGGTGGTCTTCGACCGGAGGTTCGGCTTCCTGAACAAGGCGCTAAGCACGCCCGTCAGCCGCGGGGTGATTGTCACCTCGAAGGTGCTGCAGAGCGGAATAAGGTCGCTCATCCAGTCCGTGATGGTCCTCGCAATAGCCGTCGTCCTGGGCATGGACGTATCTTACTTCAGCGTGCTCGGGATCCTTGGGGCGTTCACTCTGCTCTTCTTGATGGGCTTCGCGCTCTCGTCTCTCTTCGTGACGCTCGCGCTGAGGTCAAGCAACTGGCAGACACAGATGGCCATAATCAACCTGCTCAACCTCCCCCTTCTGTTCGCATCGAACGCGCTCTTCCCAGTGAAGATTATGCCGACGTGGCTGCAGTACGTGGTCAAGTTCAACCCGATCAGCTACGCAATCGACGGTGCGAGACAACTCTTGCTAGGGTCCCCAGGGACGAACAGCCTCCTGGTGGACTTCGGCGTGATCACGACGTTCGCCGTGGTCCTTACGGGTGTCGGCATCGTGATGTCGTGGAAACTGCTCTCGAAGTAGGGCGATAGAGGCGCGCGATGCAGGCCGCTTGCAAATAGCGAGTTAGGGCTCTGGGTTGGGTCTCGAAAGCTTGGCGAGCTCGCTTCCGAACCAGGCGTCGGTGGGCGGGTCGATGTCCATCTGCCAAAACAGGGCGTTAATCTCTCCGCGGTGTTGACACTCTTCCTCGAGCATGTGCCACATGATATCGGCAAGGCTGACGGTCTTAGTGTACGGCTTTCCGTCCCCGCCGATACCGTTCACGAGGTAGCTCCGGCCGAGCTCGCTGGGTTTCAGCGAACCAGCAAGCTTGCGGACGATATTGTCGACGCGTCGCGACAGACGGATGAGGTCCGTGTCGCTCCACTCGCGGCCCACTAGCTCCTCGAAACCAGCCTGATTGCCGCTCGGTACGTTGTCGAACCACCAATTATAGGTCTCAATTATGTGTAGGAAAATGTTCTGAATTGACCCGAAGGACGCGCCCCTGTCCTTCACTCGCTCCTCTGGTGGCAGGTTCAGGATTGCTCTGAGATAGCGCCTCCTTCCGCGCGTCGTCCATGCGCACCACGCCCGAAGAAGCGTCACCTCATCGGCGACGGGACGTTTCCTCCTTCTTTCATTCTTGGATGCCACGATTCAGATGGTTCGGCGGCCGATAAATGCAGTTCGCCGGGGCGAATGGATTACCGCGACTCTCGCAGTTCTAGAATCGCTACGGCGCGCGGTTTTGATGGTGCACTTCCGCGCCATGAGTTGGATCCCAGGGGCCATCTGCCTCCTCAAAGCCAATAATCGATGTGACGCCTCGCCTCTACGCATAAATAGAATCCAGAGTCCGGACTGCCGCATTCATGAAGACCGAAGACGAGCTGGGGGACTGGCGGAGGACCCACTATTCCTCGCAGGTGACCCCCGAGCTCGACGGGAAGGAGGCGACGCTCTTCGGATGGGTCAGCAGCGTGAGGACCCAGGGCGGGATCACTTTCCTCATAGTCAATGACAAGGAGGGCATGTTCCAAGTCACGACGGTCAAGGGTAAGGCCAGCGACGCGCTCGTGGAAAAGGTCGGGACGATAAGCGAGCACACCAGCATCGGGGTGAAGGGGAAGGTGAAGAAGATGGCCAAGGCGCCCAACGGAGCGGAGGTCGTCCCCTCCGAGGTCAAGATCCTCAACCAGGCGAAGGAGAAGCCTTCCTTCAGCGTTTTCGGGGGCGCCCTGCCTTCGATCGACAAGCGCCTGGACATACGCGCAATCGATCTCAGGAGGGAGAAGGCCCAGGCGCTGTTCAGCATACAGAGGGTCGTGCTCCAGAGCCTAAGAGACTTTTTCGTCGAGAAGGGATACTCGGAGGTCAGGACACCCAAGCTGATCTCTACCGCGACCGAGGGAGGAGCCTCTCTCTTCTCCGTACTCTACTACAACAGGCCGTCGTTCCTGACCCAGAGTCCGCAGCTCTACAAGGAGGAACTTGTCATGCCGTTCGAGAAGGTCTACGAGATCGGCCCCGCCTTCAGGGCGGAGGAATCCCGGACGCAGAAGCACCTGAGCGAGATCACGTCGGTGGACATCGAGGAGGCATACGTGGACTACAACGACATCATGGACACTCTCGAAGGGCTCGTCAAGAGGGCCGCGTCCACGGTAGCCGACTCGTGCGCGAAAGAATTTGAGAAGCTGAAGAGGGAGCCGGTCGCGCTCCCCGCTAGCTTCGAGAGGCTCACCTACGACAACGTGGTGAAAGAGGTGATGGAGAAGAGGGGAGGGATAACCTGGGGAGACGACATCACCGGGCCCGACGTGGAGGAACTCGGCAATGTCCACCCGAGCTTCTACTTCATAACCGACTGGCCCACCGCCGCCAAGCCGTTCTACATCAAACCCAGGGCCGACAAGCCCAAGGTCAGCGAGTCTTTCGACCTCATGCACGCCGCGCTGGAGCTCGCCTCCGGGGGGACGCGCGTCAACTCCAAGGCGATGCTGGTGAAGAGGCTCAAGGAGCAGAAGCTGAAGCCACAGGCCTTCGAGTACCACCTCAGCGTCTTCGACTACGGTATGCCGCCCCACGCAGGGTTCGGGCTCGGACTCGAGAGGCTCATGATGGTCCTCACGGGGGAGGAAAACATAAGAGAGGTCACGCTCTTCCCGAGGGACAAGCTAAGGCTCACGCCATGACCAAGTCGAAGACAAAGATCACCTCCGAGCAGGTCAGGCAGCTCGGGAACCTGGCGAAGCTCAACATGAGCGCTTCAGAGGAGGAAAGGCTCCGGGAAGAACTCTCTTCGGTCCTCGAATACTTCGAAGTCATAGACCAGGTCAGGGATAACGTGGCGATAGACCAATTGAGCGAAGACGCGGCGAACCTGCGGCCCGACGAGGTGAAGCCTTCCGACCCGGAGGGGGTCCTCAGGGGGGTCCCTCAGAGGAAGGGTAGGTTCGTGAAGGCGCCCAGGGTCTTTTGAGGTCTGCGCGGTTGGGAAAGCTAGCGCCGTCCGCGAAGGAGACCGTGCGGAGGATAGCCGCCGGGGAGACAAGCTGCGAGGAGCACGTCGCGTCGAGAGTAGAGCGAATCCCGAGGATGGACAGGGATGTGCACGCCTTCCTCTTCGTCGCCAGGGAGGAAGCGGTGGAAAAAGCGCGCGAGATAGACAGGAGGGTGAAGAGGGGCGAGAAGGTCGGGATGCTCGCCGGGATCGGGCTGGCCATCAAGGACAACATCTGCGTCAAGGGCATGCCCGCGACCTGCGCATCGAAGATACTGGAGGGGTTCGTGCCACCGTACGACGCGACGGTGATCGAGCGCATCAAGCGGGAAGACGGGGTGATAGTCGGCAAGGCGAACATGGACGAGTTCGCCATGGGGAACACGACCCAGTCGGGCGCGTTCGGACCCACGAGGAACCCGTGGGACCTCGGGAGGGTCGCCGGAGGGTCATCGGGCGGGAGCGCCGCCGCCGTGGCCGCTGGGATGACCACGCTCGCCCTCGGGTCAGACACAGGAGGCTCGGTCCGCTGCCCCGCGAGCTTCTGTTCCGTGCTCGGGATGAAGCCCACGTATGGGGCGGTCAGCCGCTACGGAGTCATACCGTATGCGAACAGCCTCGAGCAGGTGGGACCGATGGCGAGGAGGGTAGACGACCTTGCTCTGCTCTTCGAGATAATATCAGGACAAGACCCGCGCGACGGCACTTCCGTCCGCGCCAAGACAGGGAGGCGGGTCGCCGGGATGAAGGGGCTCAGGGTCGGACTGATCAAGGAGTTCTTCGGAGAAGGGATCCAGAGCGGCGTGAAGGAGCGCGTCCTCGACGCTAGCGCGAAGCTCGAAGAGCTGGGGGCGGTGACGGAGGAGACGAGCATCGGCTCGCTGAACTACGCGCTCGCGGCCTACTACATCGTCGCCATGGCAGAGGCGAGCTCGAACCTGTCCCGATACGACGGCGTCCGTTACGGGGCCTCTCTCGAGAAGGGCTCGGCGGACTGGAACGCGGCGTTCGCGAAGACGAGGACCGAGTGCTTCGGGGCCGAGGTGAAGAGGAGGATACTCCTCGGGACCTTCGTCCTCTCGGCCGGATACTATGACGCCTACTACCTCAAGGCACAGAAGGCTCGAAGTCTGCTGCGGGGGGAGTTCGAGAAGGCGTTCAGGCGTTATGACTTGCTCCTGGGCCCGACGATGCCGGTCCTGCCCCCGAAACTAGGGGAGAAGGTGACCCCCCTCGAAGACTACCTCATCGACGTAAACACGGTCCCCGCGAACCTGGTCGGGGTGCCCTCGATCAGCGTGCCCGCCGGCTTCACGCGCGGCCTCCCGGTCGGAGTACAGCTCATCGCGCCCCACTTCTGCGAGCAGACCCTCTTCATGGCCGCCGGCGCCTACGAGGAGGCCACTTCGTGACCGACCGCGACGGACCGAAGGGGGTCAAGATCGGGCTCGAGATTCACTGCCAGCTGACCAAGCTCAAGACCAAGCTCTTCTGCCCGTGCTCCTCTGACTATCGCGAGAAGGAGGCGAACGAGCTGGTCTGCCCCACGTGTTTCGGCATCCCGGGGACTCTTCCCGTGCTCAACGAGAAGGCCGTGGAGTACGCGATTAGGATCGGGACCTCCCTGAACTGCAAGATAGCAAGCAGGACCTCTTTCTACAGGAAGAACTACTTCTACCCCGACCTCACCAAGAACTTTCAGATCAGCCAGTACGACAAGGCGGGGGGTGTCCCGATCGCATCGGACGGTCACGTCCAGATGGAGAGGAAGAGGGTTCGCATCAGGAGGATACAGCTAGAGGAGGACCCGGGCAAGCTCACCTACGAGGGGACGATCGAAAAGTCATCGTACAGCCTGGTGGACTACAACCGCGCCGGCATAGCGCTGGTGGAGATCGTCACCGAGCCGGACTTCGAATCTGCCAAGGAGGCGAAGACCTTCCTTGAGAAGTTGCGGGCGATGGTGGAGGCGCTGGGGGTCTCGGATGGGGAACTCGAAGGGGCGATGCGATGCGATGCGAACGTCTCCGTCTCTGGCGGGGGGAGGGTCGAGGTCAAGAACATCTCGTCGTTCAAGGAGGTGGAGAAGGCGCTTAACTATGAGATACTCAGGCAGAGCACGTTCTCTGGGACGGGTGCCAGCACTGTCAACGAGACGAGACACTGGGACGAGAGGAGGAGCATAACCATCTCGCTCAGGCTCAAGGAGGGGGAGCAGGACTACAGATACTTCCCTGAGCCCGACCTCCCCGCGGTCACGCTCACGGCCGAGTACGTGGCCGGCGTCGGGAAGGACACTCCCGAGGTGAGCGAGGCCAGGGCAGGACGATACATGAAGCAGTACGGCCTGGCGGCGCAGGTCGCAGGGGAGCTGTCGAAGGACGCCGCGCTCTCTCGGTTCTTCGAGGAGACTGCGGCGGTCTACAAGAGCGGACCGGATGTTGCTAACTGGGTGATGGGAGACTCGAGGGAGCAGATACAGAGGATGCTAGCAGGAGAGGGTAGCGCGGTCTCGCCGCAGAGCCTGTCGGAACTCCTTCGGATGGTCGAGACCGGCGGGATGACCCGGGCACAGGCCAAAGAGGTGTTCCGGAAGATGCTGGCGACGGGGAGCACGGCATCGGAGGTGGCCGGAAAGTCCGACGTCGGCGTGGTCGCGGACGAAGAGACGATCGGGCGGCTGGTGGAAAGGGTGCTGAAGGAGAGCGGAATGGCCGAGGAGGCGAAGGGCAACGCCAAGGCCTTCAACTATCTCATCGGGCAGGTCCTGAAAGCCGAGCGGAAGGCCGACCCGAAGGTCGTCGCGAAGGTCATCCGGAAGAAGCTCAACTAAAGTCTGAACAAGGCTTTATTACGCAAGGCGCAGCCTCGAAAAATCCTGGCATGTCGCGCCCCTCTCTCGGAGATTCCAAAGAGTTTCGGAAGGGCTTCGACCACATCAAGAAGAATGACCCAAAGCTAGGCAGGGTGCTGGAGAAGCACGGCTTGATCAAGTTCAAGCCGCAGGGAGAGCTCTTCGAGTCGCTCGTAGAGTCCATCCTCTCGCAGCAGCTGGCGAGCGCTTCCGCCGATTCGATCATAAGGAAGGTCAGGGCCCTCTACCCCGAGGGGAAGCTCGAGGCCGTCGCGATGTCGAAGACACCGTCGCGCAAGCTGCGCTCTTCTGGCGTGTCCCCGCAGAAGTTGACCTACCTCAAGGACCTCTCGACCAGGGTCGCAAAGGGCAAGATCGACCTCGAGTCGCTGAGGGAGAAGGATGACGAGGAGATCCTCACAGTCCTGGACGAGGTGAGAGGGATCGGACCATGGACCGTGCAGATGTTGCTGATATTCACTCTTGGAAGGACTGACGTGATGCCCGTCGACGACCTCGTCGTGAGGAAGGCGATACAGAGGCTCTATTCGCTCGAGGAGATGCCAAAGAAAGCCGATGTCGAGAGGCTGTCGGAGAACTGGAAGCCCTATCGCACGGTCGCCTCGCTCTACCTCTGGCGGCACAAGGACACAGGGTGAGCGGTATTGGCCGACCGACACTACAAGGGATATCCCGACCCGTCGCACGTCATTTCCGTGGACGAGGCGTCGAAACTCGTCGGACGGCCCGAGGTCGTCTTCGTGGACACGAGAAACTACTGGAAGTACGCCAAGGGACACATCCCGGGAGCGGTCGACCTGGAGCTCTTCGCGTTCCACTGGGTCGACACCTCGGAGGATGGCATCGAGGCCTTCGCGAAGCAGATGGCGGGACTCTTCGGGTCCCTCGGCATCGACAGGAAGAAGCGCGTGATATTCTACCAGAACAATAGCGGGTACGACGCAGCGAGGGGCGTCTGGCTCCTCGATCTGCTGGGAAACCCCAACGGGATACTCCTCGACGGTGGATTGAACCTATGGAGGCGCAAGGGGAAGGCGATCTCGACCGAGGACGCCGAGTACCGCCGGGCTGAGTTTTCGCCGCGCCTCAACGATGCCGCATCCTGCCCGCTCGCCGAGCTCGAGGGACACGTCGAGAGAAAGGACGCTACCGTCCTGGACGCGAGGAATTCGGGAGAACATTCGGGCAAGTACAGGAGGGCGCTGAAGTCTGGGCACGTCCCTGACAGCATGAACATCGAATGGTCACGCGCGCTCAGGAGAGACGGGACGTTGAAGAACGCCGCCCAGCTCACTCAGGTCTACGGGGCGATTCCCCGGGACACGAAGGTCGTGACGTACTGTCAAAGCGGGTACAGGGCGGCGCACACTTGGCTCGTACTGGGCCTCCTCGGCTACAAAGACGTGAAGAGCTACCTCGGTTCCTGGTATGAGTGGGGGAACGCGGAGCGGACCTCCGTCGTCAAGTGAGAACACCTACTCCGGAGGTATCTCTTTGAAGGCCAACGAGATGTCGACGCCTCTCTTCAGGTGATAGGACCTCGAAGCGAGGTAGATCCCGAGTCCGAGGACGTATGACGCAGCGACGTACCCGTATGCGAGCAGGTTGCCCCCATAGACGCTCGGGAGCACGAGGAACTCGTAGAGGAGATACACGAAGACGACCGACATCAATATGCCAGATATCGCTAGTATCGTCTTCGCCCTGCCCTTCTCGTGCCTGAAGGCGTAGACTGCCGCAGCGGCACCGACGGCGATGAAGTAGATCCAGTTGGCGAGCGCTGCGCCGTAGAGCGACACGAAGCTCCCGTAAAGGAACGACGCCGCCCCTACAAGGGCGATAGTGACCACGAGGTCGACGAGGTGAGCCACGACCGGAGACCCGGTCCGGGGGTTGACGTACGCCATCGCGGAGGGAAGAAATCGGTCGAAGGCCTGCGCCAAGAAGTACCTTGAGATGACGACGATGCCGTATCCGAGGGCCGCGACGTCCCACACTATCCAGCCTATCCCGAGAAGCCACGCCACAGCCGTATTGCCAGAGACGCCCATGGCGAGCGTCCAGAAGTTGAACGAGTAGTTGTTGACGAGGTTGGAGTTCGCCAGTGCGCCGTTGATGAAGTCGAAGCCTCCCACATAGTAGAGCACGGCGAACGAACCGGTCATCAGCACAAAGACAACTAGAGCAGAGACGACCACGTTCCATCTAGTGGAGGAGCGACCCTTGATCTCGGAGCCCACAGCGGGCGCCGCGATGAACCACGGGTACACGAAGAACGCAAAGAGCGGGACTATCATCATAGTATTGGCGAGATTGAAGGTGCCGCCTGTGTATGAGCTCGCTATCGAGTTGTAGGTCATGTTGTCGCCGAGGGAGTTGGCGTAGTTCTCCACACCGGCCCTTCCTGCTATGAGGAGCTCTGCCAAGGCCAGAAGGATAGTCGCTATCCCGACAATCATGAGGACCGTGAGCAGCTTGAACCCGGCCTTGGGCCGGAGTACGTTGACGAGTATCATCGCGGTGAAAATCACGGCGCCGATCTCGAACTGGCCGAGAGGGTCTGCGCCTGGAATGGCGAGGTTGAGGAGGCTGGAGTAGCCAAGGTTTAGTCCGACCGAGCCTATGGCGAAGACGGTTGATAGTGTAATCAGCGCGATATAGGCGATAGCCTCGAGAGCGAAGCCCATGAAGGCCAGGGGGCCTCCAATCAGACCGCCGAAGGTCCTGGAGACCCAGACGTAGTCCCCTCCCGTCCTTGAAATCCGACTAGTCATCATGGTGTAGACGAATATCTGCGGGATGGAAAGCGCGAAACCGATTATCGAGGCGTAGACCAGGTTCAGTCCCGACACGGAAGGTAGGAGTATGGTTGTGAAGCCGATTATCGCAAGGGTGGTCCCGACGGACATGCTCGCCAGGTTGAGAGAGACCGCATCCACCATAGTGACGTTCTTTACGAGTCCGGTGCTCTCGCGCAGGAAGACGTCGGGTCTCTTCATGAGACAAAATTGACTGCCCCGAATTAATTCTAATATACCTTTGGCGGTCTCTTAACACAAACCTGTTGATACGCGTCGAGCGAGTCCAAAAGGTAATATCGGCTCGCCCGCTTTCGGCCTGCAGGACGCCGCGCTAGCATGGATTTGTCGATCGTCGAGGCGGGGACGGGAACGAGGAAGGCAGACTCGGTGGTCCTCGGTGGGAGATTGGTAAACGTCGTGACTCGGGAGGTCTACAAGGCAGATGTCGCCATTTACAAGGGTAAGTTCGTCTCCGTCGGCGACGTAGCACGCCATATCGGTCCGCGGACCCGTCGAATCGACGCCTCTGGAGTCCACCTAGTCCCCGGGCTTATCGACGGGCACATCCACTGCGAAGTCACCAAGCTCTCGATGACGAGGTTTGCCAGCCTCGTGCTGCCGCGAGGTACGACGGCCATCGCGACCTCGTTCGACCAGATCGCAGGCGTCGCCGGACTCCAAGGAGTCAGGAGCTTTCTCAGGGAGGCGACGCTGGCCGGGCTAAAGATAATCTACGGAATCCCGTCGAAGCTCCCCTACACTACACCTTCCTCGACGCTCCATCATACGTTCGGGCCCGCCGAGAGTCGCAAGGCGGCGCGCTGGAACGAGAGCGCTGGCGTGTGGGAGACAGGGCCGGAGACGATACTCGGCTCGGCCGACGGCAGCGTCCCGCCGGACCGCGCCGTGCTGGAGACGATCGACATCGCGAGGAAGCACGGGCTGATGACCTTCGGGAGCGCGCCCCTCCTCAGAGGCGACAGGCTCTCGGGATATCTTTCCGCTGGAATCAGGTCGGACCACGAGAGTTACACTCCCGAGGAGGCCCTCGAGAAATTGAGGAAGGGCGCGTATCTCATGATCAGGGAGTCCTCGGTAGTTCACTTCCTGCGCGACAACATCAAAGTGGTCACCGAGAGCGGAGTGGACAGCAGGAGGATTGCGTTCTGCACCGACGATGTGACCGTCTCGGACGTACTGGCGCACGGCCACGTGGACCACATGGTGCGGAAGGCCATCGAGTACGGCGTCGACCCCCTCGAGGCGGTCCAGATGGCGACCCTCAACGCGGCCGAGCTCTACCGGGTCGACGACTTCCTGGGGAGCATCTCTCCGGGAAGGAACGCTGACATGCTCTTGGTCGACGACCTGCGGCGCTTCAAGGTCCGAAAAGTGCTCGCTGACGGACTCGTCGTAGCATCCAACGGGGAGACGCTGCGAAAGCCGAGGCCGCCTCATCGCTCGAGGTCGATCACCGACACCATGAACGTGAAGCGTTTCTCGGAGCAAGACCTCGCGGTCAGGACGACCCTCAGCTCCCGAAGGGTAAGGGTCATCTCGATGTCCGTGGACAGAGACGCCCCGTTTGTGAGGAAGAAGCGCGAGGTCAGCCTCAGGGTGAAAGACGGTGTCGTCGAACCTGACCCTGCACGGAACGTCGCCTATGTGGCGGTGGTCGAGAGGCATAAGGGGACCGGGAACATCGCGTCGGCGTTCATCAGCGGTTACGGTATTCGCGAAGGAGCAATAGCTTCATCGGTCTCTCCGGACGACAACAACATCCTATGCATCGGCTCCTCGGCATCGGAGATGGCGATGGCCGTGAGAGCGGTCATCGGGATGAGGGGCGGGCAGGTGGTGGTCGGAAGAGGACGCGTCACGGCAAGCGTGGCGCTGCCCATCGGAGGAATCGTATCCGACGATACACCCTCGGAGATGGCCCAAAAGGAGCAAGAGCTGGATGCCGCTGCGAAGAGGCTTGGATGCGAGCTGCAATCGCCGTTCATGTCGATGATCTTCCTGTCCATCACCGCCATACCCGACTACGCTATAATCGACAGAGGGCTCGTCGACACGACCACTCTAAGGGTGATAGACCCGGTGCTGGGTCCCGCCTGAGAAAGGCTAAATCGGATGGCGTCGGTGTTGGTCCGATGAAAATAGAACAGGCGGACATCTCGGGGAAGCCTGTTTCGTTCAGAGAGGCTACCGCCCGCGGCTCGATAAAGCTGAAGGCGGAGACCATCAAGCTGGTGAAGGACAACAAGCTCGAGAAGGGAGACGTTCTGTCCGTCGCGAAGACGATGGCGATCCTCGCCGTGAAGACGACGCCGGAAATGATCGCGTTGTGCCATCCGCTCAAGGTAGAGAGGACGAGGGTGGAGGCGAGCATCTTGAAGGACCGCATTGAGGTCACGGTGACGGTCTCCGCGCATGAGAAGACCGGTGTCGAGATGGAGGCTTTGACGGCCGTTGCAGTGGCCCTGCTCAACATCTGGGACATGACCAAGGGATATGAGAAGGACGCGGAGGGCCAGTATCCGGGCACTCGAATCGAAGAAATAAGGGTGGTCAAGAAGGTGAAACGCGTTGAAGGCTCATGAGTCCCACAGGGGGGCGGCACCGGAGAAGCTCGGATTCTATGTGGTCACCGTAAGTTCGAGCAGGTTCGCCAAGAAGAGCGGAGGGAAGAGGTTCGCAGACGAGTCAGGGGACACAGCCGAGCGGATAATCGTCAATAACAAGCATCGTGTAATCGGCAGGGAGCTGATTGACGACGACGTGGTGATGATCGCGGACGCGCTGAACGACGGCCTGAAGAGGGAGGGCGTCGACGTGGTGGTCTTCAGCGGTGGGACTGGCGTCTCGCCCCGAGACGTGACCGTTGAAGCCGTCAGGCCTTTCTTCGAGAAGGAGATCGAAGGCTTCGGCGAGCTGATGCGAGCGGTCAGCTACGCCAAGATAGGGAGCCCAGCGATGCTGAGCAGGGCGACTGCGGGGTTGAAGGCGGGGAAGCTCATCCTCTGCCTTCCCGGCTCGCCCGACGGGGTCGAGACCGGGCTGAACCTCTTCATCGGCGACATCCCACACGTCGTCTACGTGGCCCGGAAGAGGGCCTAGCCCTTCAGCACGCGGGCTATCCAAGCTTTGCGGTAGGGCGCGCGCCTCTTTCTTCTGGCCTTCTTCTTCGAATCGGCTCGCTGCAGGGCCTGCTTCTCTTCTGACAAGGCTACTCGGCAATATTGTAGGCCATGATGCTGATCATCCCCGCCACCTTGAATGCGATCTCTTTGAACACGGCCGCCTCAGGCGAGTCCGGTGAAGACACCACTATAGGGTCCCCGAGGTCCGACTGCTCGCGGATCTTCGGATAGAGAGGGATCTCTCCCAGGAATTGGAGGTCGAGGTCCGCCGCCGCCTTTCTGGCACCGCCGTTCGAGAAGATGAAAGACTTGTCTCCGCAGTGCGGGCAGACGAAGTAGCTCATGTTCTCGACGATCCCGAGTATGGGCACGTTGAGCTTCTTGAACATCCCGATGGCCTTGGTCGCGATGTTCAGTGCCGCCTGCTGCGGGGTCGAGACGATGATCACGCCGCCTAGCGGCACCGTCTGCGCCACGGTGAGCCCGGCGTCCCCGGTCCCAGGAGGAAGGTCGATTATCAAATAGTCTAGGTCTCCCCACTGCACTTGGGTTATGAGCTGCCGGACCGCGCCTGCGACCATGGGCCCGCGCCATATGAGGGCCGTCTCGTCCTTGTAAAAAAAGCCGAGGGACGCCACCTTCACCCCGTGCGAGAGCGGGGGCATTATGATGTTGTCCTTCACTTCGGGCCGATCCTTGATTCCCATCATGAGCGGTACGTTCGGGCCGTAGATATCGGCGTCGAGAAGCCCGACCCGCGCGCCGGAGGAAGCGAGAGCCAGGGCAAGGTTCACCGCCACGGTGGACTTGCCAACACCGCCCTTGCCGCTAGCGACGGCGATCACGTTCTTCACGCCAGGCAGAGCTTCCAAGCCCTGTGGTTGGCGGGTCGAAGCGACCTCCGCGGTCACCTTCATGTCTACGCGTGCGACGCCCCTGACGGACTCGGCGGCCTTGCGCGCGTCACCCTCCATCTTCGAACGTAGAGGGCAGGCGGGCGTGGTCAGGTTGAGCGTGAAGCGGACGACGTCGCCCTCCACTTTGAGGTCGCGGACCATGTTGAGCGAGACGATGTCCTTGCCGAGTTCGGGGTCGGCCACAGCGCCGAGCGCCTTCAGGACATCCTGACTTGATACCATCGAAAAAAACCGCGCGAAGGTCCGATTAAACCCTTCGGAGAAGGTCGTCGGTCGAGCCGGAGCGGGCATCCCTAGGTTTCATAAACAACCCTCGCGTGGCACTGGTGCTCAAAAAATGGACGGCATGGTGCAGATATTCCCGCTCCGAGGCATCCCGCGCGTTCAGCCAGGTGACAAGCTCGTAGGGCACCTGCTCCGCTCGGTCGAAGCTAGCGGGATCGAGCTGAACAGCTCGGACATAGTCGTAGTCACCCAGAAGGTGGTCTCAAAAGCAGAGGGCCGGCTCGTCAGGGTGGAGGACATCAAGCCGGGGCCTCGAGCCCTGCGGCTGGCAGCGAAGCTGAAGAAGGACCCCAGGACGGTCCACATGATCCTGAAAGAGTCGAAGCGGGTCGTCCGCCAGGGGCACGGCGTGCTCATAGTCGAGACGCGACACGGGTTCATCTGCGCCAACGCAGGGATAGACCAGTCGAACGTCGAGGAGGGGTACCTCGCTCTCCTGCCAGAAGACCCTGACCTCAGCGCGAGGAAGCTGAGAAAGGCGCTCGAGAAAGCGACCGGGAAGGAGATAGCGGTGGTGATCACGGACACCTTCGGGAGGCCGTGGAGAGACGGCCACGTGGACGTGGCGATTGGGTGCTCGGGCATCGCGCCCCTTGAGAATCTTGTGGGCACCACCGACCCCTACGGCCACAAGCTCAGGGTGACCCAGCCCGCCCTGGTAGACGAGGTCGCTGCTGCGTCCGAGCTTGTCATGCGCAAGCATTCTCTGACCCCAGCGTGCGTGGTGAGGGGCGTCGCATATCGACGCGGCTTTCGCGGCGTGAACAGCATCGTCCGGGAGAGAAGGCTCGACCTCTTCAGGTGATGATGACATGAAGGTCGTCGCGCTGGCTGGCGGTACGGGTTCGGCGAAGCTCCTGCGGGGCCTGAAGGCCGAGGTCGGGGACTTTACGGTGGTCTCCAACGTAGGCGACAACTTCTGGAACCATGGGCTGTACATCTGCCCAGACATCGACATTGCGATCTACACCCTTGCAGGGCTCGCGGACGTGGTCAAAGGGTGGGGAATGGCGGACGACACGTTCAATGTGCTCTCTCAGCTAGGGAGGCTCGGAGAGGAGACCTGGTTCAACCTGGGCGACAAAGACCTCGCCACGCACATCTTCAGGACCGAGCAGATCGCCCGGGGAAAGAGACTGGGCGACATAACGACCCTCCTTTGCGAGCGGCTCAAGGTCACCCAAACGGTGCTCCCCTGCACGGACGACAAACTGGAGACATACATAGACACCAACCTCGGGAAGATGCACCTGCAGGAGTTCTGGGTGAAGAACCATGGAAGCCCGCTGGTGACAGGGGTCGAATATCGCGGGGCAGAGGGCGCCAGGGCGGAAGAGCGCGTACTCGCGGCGCTGGAGCTCGCCGACCGCATCGTCTTCTGCCCCGCGAACCCCGTGACGAGCATCTTGCCCATCCTCTCGGTCGACGGCGTGAGGAAGGCGGTCTCCAGGAGCAAGGCGAAGAGGGTCGCCGTCTCGCCCATGATAGGCGACGCCCCGATATCAGGGCCTGCGGGAAAGATGATGGCCGCGGTCGGCGCAGAGCCTAACTCGGGCTCCGTTTCGCGGCTGTACAAGGGGCTCATAGACCTCATGGTGATAGACGAAAGAGACGTCGCCCAGAAGGCGGCGATAGAGATCGAAGGGGCGCGTGCGGTCACAAGTTCAATCCTTATGAATGACCACGCGGATGAGCGCCGACTCGCGAAGTTGGTGTTGGAGGCATAGAAAAATGCGCAAATTCGCCATAATCATACCTGTGAAAGGCGATAACCCCAAGGGTAGGCTGGGAACGCTCTTCACGGCAAGGGAGAAGAAACAGCTCCAGGTCTCCATGCTCGAAGACACGCTGCAGGCAGTGGCCCGCGCGAAGAAACTCGGCCAGACTTATGTGGTCTCGTCGAACCGCGACATCCTCAAGTTCGCCGGGAGGTACGGGGTCGGCTCTATCTACGAAGAAAAGGATGGAGGCGTCAACGACGCGGTCGACCGCGCGGTCTCGGCCCTTGGGAAGTACGACGGCTGGCTGATAATCCCGGCGGACCTTCCGCTGATAACCTCCAACGACATCAGGACGGTCCTGACGCTCGTGAGGCTGGGCTCCTCGCTGGTGATATCGCCCTCTGAAGATTACAGCGGCACCAACCTGATGCTGATTAGCAAGAAAGCGGCGATACCGCTCCATTACGACGATGACAGCTTCAACAAGCACGTCGAGGAGGCGTCCCGGAGAGGAATCAGGTTCGCGGTCTACTATTCGGAGAACGTCGGCTTCGACATCGACAGGGCTAGCGACGTCCACAGGTACTTCAGGTTCGGGAGAAGGAACAGCACGATGAACTTCCTCGAGAGGACGCTCAAGAAGAACAGAGACGTAGAGAAGAACGTCCGCGAAGACGAGAGACGGGACCAGGACGACGGTCCCTGATTCGCTACTTCTTCACCGGCTCAAACTTTCCGTCCTTGTTGTACGTCAGAAGGCCCGCGTAAATCGCCCAGTGGATGAGTATCGTCCTGAGCAGGTCTGTGTTCAACTCAGGCTCATGGTACCACTCTATCCCTCTATCCGAGAGCACCGAAGCGACCTCCTCAGTGGAGACCGAGCCTCTCCTCGAAGCCAGGTCGATGGCGGTCTTGAACGGCTCTATCTTGCTCAGCTGGTCGGTGAGGAGCCTGACCTTCTGCTTCGTCGTCTTCTGGAACTTGTGACCGAACTCGGTCAGCGATATCTGTCCCTTCTCCACCTTCACGAGGCCGAGAAGCTCCGCCGTATCTAATATTGGGATTAGGACGGCGATATCGGCTCCCAGCTCGTCGGCGAGCCTCGAGGCGGTGATTATCGACCCCAGACCCCCGGTGACCTCCACGAGAGAGATTACCTGCCCGGCCCTGACGTTGCCCGGCATCAGCGCGACTTTCTTCGCTGGGTCGGCGGACTGGTTCTTTCTATCGGCCATCTTCCAGACGCATCCTCAGGCCAGGTATGAATAAAGCTTGTCCACCGACAGCAGGAACTCGTCGGACTTCTTGTTCCGCGGCCTTGGTAGCTCGTTCTTCATATCGACCACGACGTGGCCCGGTCGCGGAGAGAGCACCACTATCCTGTCAGCGAGCTCGACTATCTCGTCGACGTTGTGACTCACCATTATGACGGTCTGGATGGAGGAGGAAGGGTTGATGAGCAGCGAGTATATCTCGCGCCTGAGCCTGTCTGCGGTAAGGTTATCCAACGCGCTGAAGGGCTCGTCCATGAGCAGGACTTCGGGCTGCAGGGCGAGCGCCCTAGCGATCCCGACTCTCTGTTTCATCCCTCCCGAAAGCTCGCCAGGATACACGTTCTCGAAGCCGCCGAGTCCCGCATTCTCGAGAGCCTTGAGGCTGATCTTTCGCTTCTCGTCGTCGGACAAATCTGTTCTGGAGGAGAGCCCGAAGATGACGTTATCGAGCGAGGTCTTCCACGGGAGCAGCACGAACGTCTGGAATATCATTGCGAGCTCGTGCCGCGGCTCGGTTATCGGCTGCCCCTTGAATTTGGCGACACCGGAACTGGGCTTGATGAGGCCGGCGATGATCCGCAGGAGCGTGGACTTGCCACATCCGGAAGGACCGGTCAGCGCGACGAACTCGTTCTTGTTTGCCGAAAGCGAGACGTCAACCAGCACGGGCAGGGCCACCTTCTCCTTCGTAAAGTTCAGGTTCACGTGATCGACCTCGATCAGGGGGCCATCCCAGGAGCCCGAGGCCGTCGACCGGGCGTCCGCTCTGGCATCTTTCGACGCGACCGGGTTCACAGCGGGCGCGCCTTCCCCCGCCGAGGAGGATTGCCGGGTCTCCAAGTTGAGCATCGAGCCCGCGACAATCAGAGGGATAATCCTTTCTGGTGGGATTGCTCAGCGATTGTAGGCGAACCGCTTTGTCGTGTAGCGGTAGACGCGCCTCCAGACGATGAGGTTGAACGCGATGACGAGTACGGTCATCGAGAGCACGGCGAGTGCTAGCGTCAGCTGGTCGCCTCTGTTGGTCGCGACCACGATTATCTTGCCGATCCCGTCGCCGACCTGCGTCAGCGGCACCTGACCTGAACTTCCGAAGTACTCCGCCACGATGAGCGTATTCCACGCCGCCCCGATCGCCGTTATGGAGCCTGTGACGAAGGCCGTCGCGACGGACGGCAGATAGATGTGTCGCCACGCTTGCACGGTTGAGACCCTCAGACTTCTCTTCAGCTCCCACAGGTCGCCCGGTAGCGTCCGGATCCCGGCCATCACGTTGAACAGGATGTACCATATCATGCCGAGGAAGATTACTATGCCGGCGGTAATCTCGCCCGCCCACGACCCGGCGAGTAGGGTGAACGGCACGAGGGCAGGGAGCAGCGCCGGTGCCGGGACCGAAGCGATCACCTCAATGACGGGGACCAACGCGTTGTAGGCCCTCTCGTGGAGCGCGACCACGATCCCTACGGGCAGCGCCACCAGGACGCAGATGAAGTACACGTACCAGATGCGGACGAAGGAGTAGGCGAGCCCTACGATGACGTTGAGTTCGTCCGAGGGGAGAGCGGACAAGTTTATGGTGGACGCGCCCGTCCTGGCGCTGTTCAGCAGCGCGCCGACCTCGAAGGCCAGGAAGACGATGAAGAGTATCAGCAAGGAGTACTTCAGCCCCCTCCTGTAACGGCTCAGGGGTGAAGTGATGCTGGTCACGGCCCTCCCTGGTTTGAGGAGGAACAGCTTCGAAAGGCTCCTCTGGTTGATCCAGGAATACATCCTCATGAGCGAGTCTTTGTGGGCGCCATGAGGGTCATCCCCGAACCTGTACTTTTCGGCCCAGAGGGTGAACTCGCGGAGGAAGACGAACTGCCAGATGATGACCGCTACGATGAGAAGGACGAGACAGTAGGCGTACGCTGTGTAATCGTGCGCCACTCCGAACTTGAAGATGTCCACGCCGATTCCGCGGACGCTCAGGTTCGACGTCCCTTCGCTGATGACTTCGCTCGAGATGAGATAGAACAGCCCGACAGCCCAGGAGATCTGCGTGTTGTACGCTATCCTGCTCAGTGACGCTGGAATGTAGAGCGAGACGATCCTCTGGAGGGACCCGCTGTTGGACATCGAGGAGAGGTCGAGGTAGTCCTGCGGGATGGACCTGACGGCTTCGTAGACGCCGAAGGCGATGTTCCAGGACATGCTCGTGAAAATCAGGAAGATGACGGCGAGGTCCACTCCAGCCGCACCCGGGAGGACGGCGGAGATCCCGTAGATGACTATAGGAAAGAAACCCAGTATCGGTATCGACTGCAGGACATCGAGCGTGGGGATGATGACTGTCTCCGCCTTGCGGTTGCGAGCCGCCGTGATTCCGATTGTGAGGCTGAAGAGGACGCTGAGGAAGAGCGCAATAATCATCCTACTCCAAGAGTAGATTAGATCGACGGAAACGGAGAAGACGTTGAATTCTGTCGACGTGCCGCGTCTTCGGGCCCTGAAGCCGTGCGCTATTAGAGGATATTGGCGCGGCCGGGTCCTTCAGGCGCGACTATCGGATGTACGGAGTGCTCGACGAATCGAAGCGCTGGACCGTCTCGAACTGGCCCTTGTCGCGGAACATGGCGAGCTGAGGGATCATCGGGAAGAACTTGTCGAGCGATTTTACTGCCATGTCGCCGGCTACGTGCCCTGGCCCAAGAAACTCGTCCGAGATCTTCTTGCCCATGTCCCGGACCTGGGCGTCATCGGTGAACCCTAGGCTGTGCAGGTATTCGTGGAGAAGTATCATGAACGTGAATGCGTTCCGCTTGGTCTTCGAACGAGTGGACCGCCAGATGATCTTCACGATGTTGCGGTTCATGACTATGGCGTTGGACCCGAGCTCGTGGTACGCGCCGACGTTGTTGGAGATGTCGCCCAGCACGAGCGTCAGACCGGCTCTATGCATCCCTAGAGATTTCTCACTCGCCCGCTTCACCAGCTCGAATACCTGGTCGAAGCTAGTAGCCTGAGCGAGCCGTCTGGAGTTGTCTCTTGCGTTCGAGGACATGAGAATACGGACATATGACTGCGAGGGTGGTAATTAACCCACCGCATCACGGTCTGCGAGCCGCTTCACCTTGACGCTCAACACGCCGTTGGCGTAGGAGGTGCTCGGGTCTTCGGGGTCGACGCGCATCCCTAGCGTCTTTTTCACGGTGAAATCGACCGTTTTCACCTCAATCCAATCCTCCTCCATAGAGATGGAGAAGTCGGTGATCTTGCGCTCATCTGCGAAGATGAGATAAGTCACGTAATCGTCCCCAAGTATGAGCTCGTCCTCAAGGGCGAAGCCATCGTCGGTGTCTATCTGGGGGAGGCCTACGAATGCGCTGTTGTCCACGGCGATGTACTCCGACCTTCTCTCGGCAAACCTGCGAAGGTCCCGGAAGACCTCGTCAATCTCGTCGGGGTCACTCATCGGGCCTGCCTCCTGCTCCGACCTCGACGAGCGCAAGTATCCTCCCGAGACCCACGGTCAAGACCAGAAGCACCTTCAGCCCTGCGTCGGAGGGCTTGTAGCCCAGACCCTTCTGGTGGAGTACCAGTCCTTCCTTGACGAGGGGTTGCAAGCTGTCCTGGGCCAGTTTTGGGTTGGTGACGATCTGCATTACCTCGGAGAAGCGTAGCTCGCCGCCCTTGGCGAACTCCATCATCACCCTCAGGCGCTTGCGATTGGAGCCGATCGAGTACAGCGTCGAGAGTCTATCGAGCTCCGTTTCCGACAGGACGAGAGGTAACTCGCCCGCGGTCTTGGATGGAAGCGGCAGCGAAAAGAGGACCTTTTCGTCCTCCATGAGACATATCTGCATCGTCATATTACTTAACAGTAATTACTGCTAACTAATTACCAATATATAATAGTTTCGGCGAAGCGTCGTCGGAGACAGTTACGCTACCGAAGGAGGGAATTGAGGAAGCAGGGGAAGTTGCTTACTCAATAGCCTTGCCGCAATTCGGGCAGAAGACAGTGCCCGGCGCTATGCTGTAGTTGCAATAGGGGCAGGTCGTGGATGCGGGGACCGCCGCGGCGCTGGGCGAGACCGGTCCCGGTGTTCCTGTCGGAGCACCAGGCGGTGACTCGGTCGGCGCGGGAGGGGTCGACCCATCGGGGGATAACAGTCCGGACGCTATGTCTTCAGCACGCTTCTTCCGCTCATACCTTCCCCGAGCCCTTCCTCCGATGAAGACCGCCACTTCAAGCAGTGCGATGATCGGTACGAAGAGGATGACGTCGAGCAGCGGCCCTCCGTCCGGGGTGATTATCGCGCACAGGATGTATGTCACTGCCCAGATGATCAGCCTGTTCTTTCTGAAGCTGGCCGCCCTGACCACGCCGAACCGGATGAGGGTATAGACGTAGACGGGCACAGTAAAGGCGACCCCGCTCATCCCTATGGTGAGTAGGACGATGAAGTAGAAGTTGGCGACGTCGATGGTGGGGTGATTGATGCCCACGATGAGGTAGAAGGGACTGAGGGCAGCCAGGAGGAACTTGGCGAGGAAGAAGTAGCCGAAGACGGCCCCGAACGCGAAGAGGCCCGCCGTCGCACCCACGAACGGGTATATCAGACCCCTCTCGCTCTCTTTGAGACCTGGGCTGATGAACTTGACCAGCTCATAGGCGAATATGGGGCCGTTGAAGATCAGCGCGAAGAGGACCGAGGCGACGATATAGATCTCCAGCGGCTCGTTGAGGCTTATGACCAGCAATTGCCAGCCGGGGGGCAAGAGGTCGATCTTCACGCGGCCTATGAAGAACCCTATGATCGGCTGGAAACCAAGATAGCCCTCCGAGATGAAGGTAGACGGGTCAGCAGGGATTATGAGGAAGATGACGAGCAGGATGACGAAGCTCAGGAACGCTATCTTGAATCGACGCTTGAGCTCGGACAGGTGTTCCCGAAGCGACATCAGCTGTTCGGATGACAATGTCTCACTTTCTCGCTGAGCGCAACGTCCAAGCGAGCCTCGGACCCGCGACGTGGCTCGGCAAACTGACAAAACAAGGAAAAATGTAAGGTTTTAAGCTTTCGACAACACAGGGGAGCCCTTCGAATGACTGGTGTAAGACTGACAAATATCGTCAAGAAATTCGGCACCATGGCGGCCGTCAAGACCTTGTCTCTTGACATCGTGGATGGGGATTTTGTTGTTCTGCTGGGTCCTTCCGGCTGTGGGAAGACGACCACTCTCAGGTGCATCGCCGGGCTGGAGACGCCCGATTCAGGAGACATATACATCGGAGACACAAAGGTGAACGACCTCCAACCCAAGGAGAGGGACGTCGCAATGGTCTTCCAGAACTACGCGCTCTATCCCCACATGACGGTCTACAACAATATCGCTTTCCCGCTGAAGATGAGGAAGATGCAGAGCGACGAGATCAAGACCCGGGTGCACAAGGCGGCAGAGATGCTCAACATCATGGAGCTGCTCCAGCGGAAGCCCGGGCAGCTCAGCGGAGGCCAGCAGCAGAGGGTCGCTCTGGCGCGAGCCATCGTCAGGCAACCGAAGGTGTTCCTGATGGACGAGCCTCTCAGCAACCTTGATGCCAGGCTTAGGCTGTACACGAGGTCGGAGCTGAAGAGGCTCAAGGCCCAGCTCAAGGTTACGACGATCTTCGTCACCCACGACCAGGCCGAGGCCATGTCTATGGCTGACAAGATAGCAATCATGAACGCGGGTGAGCTCGTCCAGTACGACGAACCCTACAAGATCTACAGCAAGCCGGCGTCGATCTTCGTCGCGAGCTTCACCGGCAGCCCGCCCATGAACCTGATGAAGGCCACGATATCCAGCAGCGGCGCGGACACATACATCGACGCGGGGTCGTTCAAGTACAAGCTGACAGACGCGATGACAAAGGCGGTCAAGAGCTCCGGAGCCACCGACGTCACGCTCGGCGTGCGGCCCGAGGACTTTTTGCTCTCCATCACCAAGGCTCCCGACTCGATATTCGAGACGGAGGTCTACGTCGTCGAGCCACTGGGGGCGAACACCGTGGTGGACCTCAAGATAGGCACGGAGATCTACAAGGCTTCGGCCAGCGGGACGTTCAGGGCTGATATCAACCAGAAGATCTGGGTCGGGTTCCCCGCGGAGAGCGTCCACATCTTCGACACGAATACAGGCCTCGCGATATTCTAGGCTATGCCGTCGGTTCGACGAAGTACAGGGGGTGCATCACCCGCAGCCCCGTCCCGTCGTTGATCTGCATCGCGCACACGCTGCTCTCGCTGGCAACAAGGTTCGTCTTGCTCTCCTCAAACAACTTGAAGAGGCGCTCGCCGACCGCCATAGAAAGGTCGTAGCCCAGAGCGCCGTGCTTCATTCCGAAGGTACCTGCCATACCGCAACACGTGCCGGTCTCCACCGTCTGGACATCGTATCCCGCACTCTCCAGGAAGGCTAGGGCCGGGACGCCCACCGTGAGCGCCCTCTCGTGACAGGGGATGTGGAACCCTATTTTTTCCCCCAGGGGGAACGCAGGCTTCAGGTCGGCGCCGGGGAGGTACTGCTGGATGGTGGCGAAGAATCCCCCGCTGACGGCGGCCGCCTTTGCTGATACGGGCCCGGGGGATAGCTTGGGGTACATCTCTTTGAGCATATAGACGGCCGTCGGCTCGGTCGAGACGATGCCGTAGCCCGACGCGAGCAGCGGTTCTAGGACTTTGAGGTTGTGGGCCGCGGTCTCAGTCGCCTTGTCAAGGTCGCCATACGAGACGTACGGCATGCCCGCCCATCGCAGCTCTGGGACGATGACCTCGAAGCCTATCTTGCGCAGCAAGAGGACCGCCCGGTAGCCGAGCTCGGGGTCATTGTAATCGGCGTAGATATCGGGAAAGAACACGAGCTTCCCCTTCTCTCCGGTACCCTGCTTCGAGCCTTCCAGCCTCTTCCTGAGCCTGTTCCGGTTGAACTGCGGGAGGGTCCGCCTGCGGTCGACGCCGACGGCCTTCTCCATGACGTACCGGCTCGCACCGTTCCTGATCATCCAGTTGGACGCGGGGGAGGTCGCGGAAGCCAGTTTTGCCAGCCTCTCGGACGACATGAAGAACCCGTTTACCCTCGGTTGACCGTTCTTGGCGATCTCCTCCTCCTTGACCTTGGCTATCATCAGAGGCATGTCGATGTCGACCGGGCAGATCTCCTTGCAGAGCCCGCACGAGATGCAGAGGTGGGCGAATGTCGCGTTCTCGACTCCGTGCACTCCGGCGGTCCAAGGGATCCCTATCGGGCCCGGGTAGAGGTGCCCGAAGACGTGCCCTCCGACGATGCCGTAGGTCGGGCAGATGTTCATGCACGCGCCGCACCGGATGCAGTTCAGGGCGTCGTTGAACCAGGGGTCCTCGCGCATCTTGCTCCTCCCGTTGTCCAGGATCACGACGTGGAACTCCCTGCCTTCCGAAGAACCCGCAAGCGGCGAGTGCCCTGATATTATCGAGACGTAGACCGTCTGGCTCTGGCCGGTCGCGCTCACAGCGTGGGCTTGGACTAGCTGGCTGACGTCGTCCCAAGACGGCACTATCTTCTCCATCCCGATTATCACGACGTGGACCTTGGGTGCGCTCGCCACGAGGCGCCCGTTGCCTTCGTTCGTCTCGATGACTATCGAGCCCGTCTCCGCGACGCCGATGTTTCCGCCCGTGACGCCCATCTGGGCCGTCAGGAACAGCGGTCTGAGGTAGGGCCTGACTTCCCGCAGGATCGCTTCGGGGTCCGACGGTAACTCCTTCTTCAGCTCCCGCGAGAAGATCTCCGCGATGTCGGACGTCGAGAGGTGCGCGGCGGGCGCGACCAGGTGGACAGGCTTCTGGTGGTTGAGTTGGACTATCAGCTCGCCGAGGTCGGTCTCGACGCACCGTACGCCTACCTCCTCCAAGTGGTGATTGAACTCAATCTCCTCGGTGGTCAGGGACTTCGACTTGACGATGAGGCTCGTCCCCGTCCTCTTAGCGAGGTCCGCGACGTACCTGATGGCATCGTCTCCCGTCTTCGCAAAGAAGACCTGACCGCCGTTCTTCCTGATGCTCTCAGAGAATTGCTCGACTAGCGCGGGGTCGGCGGCGACCCCGACCTTGATGTGGCGGTCTCCCTCCTTCATCTCCTCGACGTTGACCTGGAACTGCTCGATCCCCTTTGCGCGGTTCTCCCTGCCGCGGACCATCGCCCCCCACATCTTGTCTGAAGCAGGGTGGTTCGCTATCGCTAGCTCGATGTCTTTGTTCAGCTTCTCTCGTGCGGTGGTCATGTCAATCGCTAAATCCAGTCGAGCAGTAACACATGGAGAGTGTGCGGCCCGTGTACGCCGTAGATCAGCCTCAGCTCGATGTCAGCGGTCTTTGAAGGTCCTGAGATTATCGAGATGACGGGCTTCTTCTCGCCTTCCGTTGCGAGTATCTTCCCGACCTTGGCTATCGCCCCTTCAAGGTCTGGGAGAAGAGTCTTGGACGAAAGTAGCGCCACGTGCACCCGGGGCAGGCAAGACGACAGCTTGACGGCGTCATCATGGGCCACCTCGACGAGGGCGCCGTTCTTGGCCGCCGCGTACTGGACCCAAGTAATCCCAAGGTCTGCCTTCGATATTGTCTCGAGGGCCTCGGCCGGCTTTAGGTCTTCCGCGAAGGAGTGCCTGACCCCCTTGAGGGCAGCCTCGACCAGGAGCTTGGCCGGCGGGGGCAGACCCGCAGCCACCACAGATTTTGCATCCGAATCGCCGATTATCTTCTTTAGCGTGTCCACGGTCTGCTTGGCGTCGGACGCGAGGTGCGGTTCGGTATGAAGACCACGGAGGGCCTCGAAAAAGATGTCGTTCTGGCTCGCCGAGAGCTGACCGCTGGAATCCCGCATGAGTCGAGCAAAGCGCGCCGCTCACGCTATTTTAAGATGACGGGGCGCCGGGGGACCATCCAGTCGGAATCTGCCTTGTGGCCAGCCATTCCGCGTCTACGGGTTAGAACTTTTGACCGAGTTCGACGTCGGGTACCTCTCCCTCTACCGAACGGACGGCCACGAACTCCCGGGGCTCTGGAAGGACGACCTCTCCGTGCTCGTTGGCTTCCAAGATGCTCAGGCCGGCGTCGATAGACTTCTGACGGGCGTGGTCCATCAGCGCACTCTCGGAGAGAAAGACGGCCACCACGCTGTACCATGTGTAGTCCTCCGACGACCCCATCTGGTAGAGAATGAACAGCTGCGCCTTGTTTGCTGACATCATCATTTTTCCCCACATCCGACGTGTTTAAGCATGCGCCGACGCCAAAAGCGCATACTCGTACGGCGTCGGCACGCTCGGAGGCTTCTGCCGCTAGTTCAGATCACACCGCTCGCTGCCCTGAGGTTCTCGCGACTCAGCCCGTCATCGAAAGCCCAGACGGAGTACCCCTTCAAGTGGTACTTTCTGGCGGCCTCCATCTTGACTCGAAGGCTTTTGACGTCGCCGTTATGTTCCCAGAAGTGAGGAAAGAGGTTCGTCTTGGAGACCACCCCGGAGAGGCGTTTCATCTGCATGTCCACCATCGATGGGTCGGCGGCGTTGGAGTAGAGCAGGACGTCCTTCAGTCCGCCCAGGGACTTGTATCTCTTCGGCCCCGGCCCGAGGTCGAGCAGGCCGCGCATCGAAGACAAAAGGGTCGCCCGATCGTATGCGCGCGTGCCTTTTGCGATTTCGTCCGCAATCATTGGGAGGATTGTGCCGGGGATGTAGTCGGGGAATTTTGCGCAGGCGTAGTCGAACATCTGGCAGAGTGACTCGTAGTCTGTGCCCACGAGGTTGCTTATCGAAGGCAACTGGAAATAGAATCCGACCTGAAGCCCGGAGCCCTTCGCGGCAGCGGCACCTCGCGAAACTTCTGCCATCTTCTTCGCGTAATCGGTCATCGATTTCATTCTGAAATTGAGCCACTCCGTGAGATGAGGCAGCTTCACTAGGAAGTTCAGGAGGTCAGCGGGGCCTACCGGCTCCCTCGCGGTCCGTCCGCCCTGGCGAGGAGAGGAAATCGCACGCAGCAGGGAGTCCACGTCCTGTCTGGCTCTGCCAATCTCAAAGCCCTCTTCAGCAGCCTTCCTCTCGCACGACTCGCAGAAACAGACCAAGAGGTCGCGGAGGTCGGCCTTCGGATATGAGACGAAGAGGTTGCTCGGATATTCTAGGTGGTCTAGAGAGAGATAGTCAAGGTCTGGCCACGAATCGATGAGAGAGCGGATGAACGTCCGACCATAGTCGACGACCATCTCATTGTTCGGGCATCCATAGAACAGCGTCTTCTCCCGGACGTGCAACCTCCTTCCCGAGACGTCTACGCAGGCCATCGACTCGCGCCCTCCACAGATGAACAGAGGAGCAGCAATGGCAGCGACCTTGAACCCTCTCGATTTGGCGGCCGTCATGAATTCCACAAGGGTGGCGAACTGTTTCTCGCTCATGACGCTGACAGGAACGCCGAACTTCGTCCCCGGAGGAACGGCAACCCGAGAATCGACGTAGGCTACGCGGTGCCTTCCTTTGTTCACCGTGTCGAAATAGAGATCGAGAAGCATCACCGTATCTATTCTCGTCCAAGCTTGCAGGTCATCGAGCAACCTGTCGCGCTCGCGAATTGCCAGGTCCCACGGAAGGTAGAGTGCGCGCATACCGGCGACCAACCCGACGGCGCTATGCGGGCCCTCTTATTTGCGATTCATGGTCCGGCGACGGCTTCGGTAACGAACCGGCGAACTTGTCCGGAGGATCGTCCACCCGTATACCGAACGTTCGCATTCGTCCGCCTCAACCCCCCCCACGCCGACTCATTCCTTGGCGAACTTCCTTAGCACATTCTCGGTGATCCGCGAGACATTGTTCTGATAGCCGTTGTGCGAGAGACAGCCGCACCATGCGATGGAACCGGTGCTGAAGACCGCGCCTCCCTTCGGATACTCGAGGTAGGCCATATCAGCCCTCACATTGGAGTCCAGCCTGTTAGGAACTTTAAGGTTAGCGACCGTGGCCTCTTCGATGGCCCCTTGGTAGTCGCCTTCGTATCCGGTGGCGGAGGCAAGGAGAAGAGTGTGCGGCGGAGTCCCTAGCGAGTAGTCGAGACGGTCAATCTCGAACCCGGCGGCTCCGAATTCTCCCACCAGGCTGGGAAAGTCGCCGATGAGCTCGTCCCTCCCGACCCCCTCAAAGATGAATGCGGCCCGGGGGTCGAAGCTCCCCTTCTCTCTGTGGTAGGCGCGGTTCCTTTCCTTGACTCCCTCTATGGAGGATGCCATGCCGACGCCCACGATCCTCTGGGGTGGTCTGCCCCTGTTCCGCCAAAGCCCTCCGAGCTCACCGGTAGTGCTGTGGTAGTATTCACCAGCACCGGCCACCCACGTGCCCGTTCCGCCCCACCTCCTCAGCTCGATGACGTGGGGTCGGGCTGGGTCGACCGAGATTACCCAGTAGAGACCGTTCCCGCCCATATACATGAATCTGCCACCATCGCCTAGATAGCTCTCCAGAGAGTCCAGCATTCGCCCTGTCCAGTACTCGGGATGGGAACCCGAGACTATGACCCTGTAGTCCGCCAACGCCCTCGCACCTTCTTGATTGAGGTCCTCATCCGTGATGACGTCAAATTGAATGCCCTTGGCTTCCAACCAATCCAGCAGATGAAGGTCGGCGTTGAACTGGTGAGGCGACCCCCGCCCGTTGTACGCGACCGTCTCCGTGTATTTCGGCCGCATGTTCACGATGGGCTTGAGACGGGAGGTATAGGCAAACCCTGCACCGTCGGTGTGGCTGTCGTACAGGCCGGTTATCCTGTTCTCGACCATGTACGTCTCTTGGGGTTGCGACGGATACTTCAAGCCCGGGAGGGTGAATAGGACATCCTGAGCTCCCTCGAGCATTGTGTGTATGTTCGCATAAGCCAAGTAACTGTATGTGGGGAGCAGCAACGCGACCCGGGCTGTCGGCTTTCCTCTCTTGGGTCTGACGAAGAATGGCAGGTAATCCTCTCCACCCGCAGTCCGAAGGCGTGCCGCATAGACGCCGCTCTTCATGCTGTCTGGTATCTTGAACTCAAAGTCGACGTCCCACCTTGCATCCTCAAGGTCGTCTTCATGGAAGTGAATCGCGCCGAACTCTTTCGGAGATTCGTTGAAATTGGTCTTTCGTCCGGTCCACGAATGGCCCGGCACCGCTCTCGTGGGTGTGTTCACGACGGTCCCGTGCATCTTTTGCGGCGACGTGTCCGTGGCCGTTGCGGACGAGAATCCGACCGAGAAGTCCCACCCGGCGATCAGTTTTCTCCGAGAAGCTGCGTCGAATCTCCCCGTCCCAAGCCTCTCCAGAGCCTTTGGAGTCAGGGCGGCTCCGAAGAGCATGGGAGACTCTATCCTTCCGTTGAAGAAACCTCCGGCCCGGTTCTTACCCAACGAGGGATCGTGATAGGCCGCAATCAGAAATCGGGCGGCGTTCGGCCCGACGACACCCTTTGAGAGCGATGCCTCCTTCGCGACGCGCGTGTCATCCAGGGGCCAACCTTCGACCGGCTCCTGTAGCAAACGCGACCGACCGGTCGTCGGATCGTAGGCCGCCGCCACGAAATACCAGGTGTGCGGACGTAGCGCAACCCCAGAAGACAACTCCTCCACTTTGGAACCCCGCGCGGCGACCCGGAGCGAGGCTTCTCCACTCTCGTTGATGAA
>JAPCJR010000045.1 GCA_027886865.1 Nitrososphaerota archaeon | reverse complement strand
AGTTTCAGTCATCGGCAGCACTCTGGCTCTTGATGATCGTATTACTTCCAGCAATTGCCCTGTTGAGGGAGAAACACAGCCCATGATAATCCCAGATTCAGCGGGAATCAGCCTGTATCCCTCTGAAAACCCCGTCGATGGCACGCTTATATCGCGCAGAGTCCAGCTTCGCGGAGCGTGAACTGTCCCAAGTGTGGCGCGGCCAACGCCAATGATGCGGTTTTTTGCAGCTCGTGCGGCGCGAGTCTGAGTGCTTCCAGTCCGTCAACGCCGTCCCCATCGCAGGGAGCCGCGCCGCGGGGAGGCAGGATGGATGAGATGAAGGCAGTCTTGAACAACGCGATAGCACTGGTAAAGGACCCCGTGGCCTACATGACGCAAAACAAAGGCCAGACGCCTCCCGTCAACTCTCTCATGATAAACTACGTCGCCGTCCTCGCGGTCATCCCGCTCGTAGGAAGGGTCATCGGTGACCTCATCTTCTACGGAGGCGCCGGTGCCGGGTACTCGATCGGTGGGGCAATCGTCTCCTACATCCTGGACATCGTCTCCGTCTACGTAATCGGGATTGTAATCTGGAAGCTGGCGCCGTCTTTCAACACCTCCACGGACCAGGCCAAGTCGACAGTTCTGGCAGCTTACGTGTACACGCCGGTCTTCCTAGTCGGGATATTGAGCATCGTGCCGGCCCTCGGCTATCTGGCGATTTTGGGGTTGCTCTATGGCCTCTACATCCTCTACCGCGGGCTTCCGATATTGCTGAACACTCCGGCCGACAAGACGGTGATCTATGTGGTCGCGGTGCTCGTTGTCTCGATCATCATCCTCGCCGTCATATCCCTGATAATCGGTGGACTCGATGCGGCCGCCCTCAGGTAAGGAACCCATCCCAAACTCGTAGTCCGCCAAGCCAAGGTAGCCTCGGCAGCCTGAACGAGGGCGGAGTGGAGGGTTCTTAATCGCCGGCCCGGTCTTTCCCGCGTTCTCCAAGGCTCGGCAAATAAGCTCGAATTACGGCTATTTAGTCGCAAATAGCTCAGCTCGAAAGTTGTGGACCGTGGGGCTCGCCCGAAATAATTAGCGAGCTCAGCCTACTGACTGTGCCCATTAGGAGTCGCAGCAATGAAATTGACCTCGCATTAGGCTTAAACCTTCATCCCTCTCTAATCGAGAACTATGGAGACCATCTATCCCGACGAGGCTTCGGCAATCAGCCTGGGAGGCGGATTCAACACCATGCTAAACCAGGTCTGTCCGCCGCGCGTGCTCAAGAGAGCGCCCAAGCCCGAGAAGAAGGACCTCGGGCAGAAGGTGGAGTACGAGCGCTATGTCTCCACCACCGTCGAGGAGTTGAGGGAGAGCGTGGACGTTTCGGCCTCCGCCTCCGTCTCGGGGATGTGGGGGAGCGTCTCGGGGAGGGCGAGCTTCTTCGAGTCCGTCGGGAAGAGGAGGTCCTATACCTACCTCACTGTCCACACCAAGGTGAAGAACACAGAGGTCGCGATGGAGGACGAGGCTCCGGGGATGAATGACTTCAAGGAGGAGGTCAAGTCGTACCTCAAGACCAAGTCCTCGAAGGAGAAGTTCTTCAGCAAGTACGGCAACTGCTACATCCACTCCTACCAGACGGGCGGGGAGTTCATCGCTGTTATGGAGTTCCAGACCGAAGACAAGGAGTCCCAGAAAGACATCAAGGCCCAGCTCGACGTCGCGGCGAGCGTCTGGGGGCAGGACATCAAGGCGAGCGCCGAGTTCAAGAGCTCTCTGCAGTCCGCGAGTAGGAGTTCGACGATGCGCATCAAGATTTACCGCAACGGAGGCGTCGGCGCCCTCCCGGACGTCGACGCTCTCGTCGAGACCGCCCAGAAGTTCCCCGACTCGGTCAACCCCGACAAGGGAGGGAAGCCCATAGTCATCTCCGCGAACGTGAACGACTACGAGCAGCTCTTCCCGCTCAAGTACGCCGAGAGGGCACCGACCCTGAGCCGCTCGGTCCTTACCCAGTGGAAGAAGCTCTCCCTCATGTACAACGGGCTTGTCCCGGTGGAAAACGACTTGTCCTTCGCGGACAAGAACCTCGAGCGCTTCCCGTCCCTGGGAGACCACGAGCGCGTCGGCGCCCTGAAGAAGGACCTCCGTTCGTGCCGGGCCGAGATCGAGAAGAGCCTGCAGCTGATCAAGGACAACCCCTTCGGGGGGTCGCTCCCACGAGAGGAGCTTTCGGAGCTCGAGGACAAGGTCAGCTCCGTCACGCGCGAGGTCCCCACATACTCCTCGACGTCCGAGCTCTACAACCGCCCGTGCAAGATCAAGAGCAGGCTCAACGGCTTCGTGTTGGACATCAACGACCGCGCGACGGAGAACGGGACTCGGGTTCACATGTGGAGCCCCTACGAGACGGACAGCCAGGTGTGGACCTTCAGGGAAGACGGGACGATAGAGAACAGGCATGCGAAGAAGGTGCTCGACATCCCCGGGTCAGACACGAGCTCTGGGGTCCAGCTACAGATCTGGACTAGGACGGGCAAGGGGACCCCGAATCAGCGCTGGGAGTTCGCGGAAGGCTTCATCAGCAGCAGGCTGAGCGGCAAGGTCCTGGACGTTGCGGGCGAGGAGAGGGGGGAGGGAGCGTGGGTGATCATGTACGACAGGAAGGCCGGGACAGCCCCGAACCAGCAGTGGGACCTGGACTTTCTCTGACCCAGCGAGCCCGCTCTCAGGGCACGTCCTCTGCTAGCCGGCAGGCGTGCTTCCGCACTGGGGCGATGAGCACGGAGGCCCGCCCATAAAGTTCCGTGGAACTTCCCTACCCGCGACGGCGGTAAGCGAACGGCTCGGTGGGCTCGCTTTCCAGGACCCTGATCAGTATCACGCTCTTGTCATCGTCGTATCCCACCGAAATTGCCTTTGCGCTCTCTACGATGGCCCCCCGCAACTTCGTCCGAACTGGCGGCCGCAGCCACTATCGGGAGAAGGACCTCTAGGTTGAGCACGTGCTCGACCCCGTCCGAGGCCAGTATCAGAAAGTCGTTTCCGCGTAGCTCGACGACCACGCGGTGGACGCTTATGCTCTCGGGATAGCCTATCACCTGCGTGATGTAGCCAAGCTCGCTCTTGTCCGGATTCGTGAGAAGGTGTAGCTCGCCGTCCCGCAACAGGTAGCTTGGGCTGTCACCGACGTTCACGACCTCGGCTGCGTCCTCGCCCACGTGTGCGGCGGTCAGGGTGGTCTCGCCTATCGTCTTGTCTGACTTTCTCAGTTCGACAATCTTCTTGTGGACCTCATCCACCGTCACGACCAGGTCTCCCGCGAACAGCTCCTTCAGCAGTGCGAGAGCGAGTTCCGCGGCGACCCCGCCGCTCCCCTGGGAAGAGCTTGTGACCCCGTCCGCCACGGCGTAGAGTCCTCTTTCCTCGTCCACGAGAATCCTGTCCTCGTAGTGGTGCGGGTCCCCTGGACGGACCTTGAGGATACCTCAACGCGAGTCATTGGACCCCGGCGTCCCCAAAGGAGAGATATGAACGACTCTAAAGTCAGGTTCGTCGCCGCCGCCAGATGCCAACGGGAACTCACTTTGAGCCATCGGATTCGCACATCCTAACTAATATGAGTGGCTCGCGTAGGTCGCCGAACCGGGATCTGAATTCGAAGAAATTACGGTTGAACTCTGTCTCAGGAATGCGAATGCCGATGTCCTCGGTTTTTACAGCGAACGACCCGAACCGCCGGGACCCGCAAGGGTTTTTCGGAGCTTATGAGGGTCGCTCTGCCGTGCGAACCGCTCTCCGTGGGCGCCTGATTCTGCTTTGCGGGATTGCCGGAAGCGGCAAAACCAGCATAGCGTTAGCTATAGGAGCGGGACTCGAGAGGTGCGTCCACATCGAGACAGATGTGGTGAGGGGGATGGTCGCGAAGCCGCCATATGCATCAGGCGAGTCGAGATTCGTCTATCGCGCTGCAATCTCGGTGGCAGAGCAGGCCCTCAAACACAGATTCGACGTCGTGCTGGTCGCCACGTTCGCCAAGGAGGAGTTCAGGCGCGAGGCGATCAACAAGCTCGGGGATCTCTGCGAGGTGTGGCTCGTGGTGTGGGCTTGGTGCGACCCGCTCTTGGCCTTCCAGAGGAACTCACAGAGAAACCCGAGAGTCTCCCGCGAGAGCTTCATGCGGCTCTGGGGTACGTTCGAGCCGCCCAGAGACGCGCTGGTGATTGACTCGCGGGCAACCTCTCCAGAAGAAGCCGCGAAGAAGATACTTGCTACAATCGGCGAGGACGTCGGATAGGGCGCGCAAACCATCCTAGGGGACTACCAGCGCAATAATGACAATCACCTGCTTAACCTTCCCTTTTTTTCCTTGGTCGTCGGTTTCAGGACGACGATGTTAAGAAGATAAGCTACCCTAAGGCGAGATATCGTGCTATTCCAATGACGCAGACAGATTTGCTCCTCAGGAATAATGAAGCGTATGCAAAGACCTTCAAGACTGCCAAGTCTCTTCATAGTCGGCCGAAGAGGAAACTCGCGGTGATTACCTGTATGGACGCGAGGCTCGACCTTTTCAAGATGTTGGGCTGGGAGAAGGCGACGCCCACGTAATTCGAAATGCGGGCGGAATTGTCAATGACGATGTGATACGGTCGCTAATTATTTCTCAGCATCTCTTGGGAACAGAGGAAATTGTTCTTGTTCATCGCACAGACTGCGGCATGCTCACCTTT
>JAPCJR010000002.1 GCA_027886865.1 Nitrososphaerota archaeon | reverse complement strand
CCCCCTTGTCCTCATAGGTCCTCAGGAACTCCTCGAAGAGCTCCGACATCTTCCTCGTGATCACGGCCAACTAGGACTCCCCCAGCAGCGAGCTCTTCCATTCTTCCGCCTGAGACCTGGATGTCGTGAAGAACGCCTTCTCCTCCGGTGTTATCTTGTCGCCTATCGTCTGGAGGCTCGCCGAGGAGCTCACCGAGAGCAGCTTGCTAAGCCTGCGCCCGATCAGGTCGTAGCTTGTCGCCTTGAGCTTCTCATAGTCGTCCCTCCTGTACTTGCCCGTCTCGGTGCCCGACCTCACGGCCGCCAGCCGCCTCCGCATCTTCAGGTAAAAGTTCGGCTGAAGGGCGGCCAGCTGCTGTGCGCCTAGCATCTTCTCCCTAGTCAGGGCCTTGAATATCTCTACCTCGAAGGCCTCCTCCTGGATCTCGGCCACGTTCAGTTCCGCGAGCTCCTCCGCCGCCCATCTCGGGAGCTCGACCGTCTCCCCCTCCTTCATCTTCTCGATCGTCATGTCCCCTACCTCGAGTTGTTCCATCGATGATTTGACCACCACCCTGACGGGAGACAGCAAGAATTCTCTCTCGCGTCGCTCAAAAAGTTCGGTGATGACCTTTCCTGCCGTGTCCAAGTACGATCAACTCAATCTCCGAGTTTAGGATTTAACTGAGGACAGCCGGGATTAATTAAGTATGCTCTAAAGTTCTGTCCATCCGCCTACCCCGGACTTGATCGCGCGGTCGTAGACCATCCACCCGACGGCGTTGTCCTCGAATGAGAGGCCCACGGCCTTGAAGATGGTGACCTCCGAGTCGTTCGCCCTGCCCTTGACTTTCCCGGAGACCAGGCCCGCCATCTCTCCCCTGATGCTCTCCTGGGTGATCCGTCCTTCCTTGATCGGGATCAGTATGTCCCCCGCTTCCTCCATCGCCGCCTCCATCGAGTCGACATACACCGATGCCTTCCACACCAGATCGGACCCAAGTTCCCTAGTCTCGGGGGTGTACGCCCCTATAGCGACCACGTGAGTCCCGGGAGCAACATGCGCCGCATCAAGGACCGGGGTCTTCGACGTCGTCGCTGTGACCACCACATCGGCGCCCGCCGCGGCAGACTGGACCGTGTCGGCTGCGCTAACCTTGAGGTGCAGCTCCTTCTCACACCGCTCCATGAGCCTCTTCTGCCTTCCTCTGTCGAGGTCGAAGATCGACACCTCGCTGAGGTTGAGCTGGGACGCCACACCATTCACCTGATGGAATCCTTGCCCTCCGGCCCCGATCATCGCGAGCTTGCGTGAGTCCTTCCTCGCGAGATACCTGCAAGAGAGACCGGAGACCGCTCCGGTCCGGACGCCCGTGAGGCTGGTCCCTCCCATGATGCACTTGATCTGCCCGTCCTTCCCGTCCACGAGCATGACGACCGCCTGGACCGAGGGGACGTTGACACCCAGATCGGGGTAGATTGTCACCAGCTTCAGGCTCACTGTGTCCTTCTTCTCTCTCACGAGAGACGGCATCAGCAGGATGTTCCTGACGTCGCTCATCCTGAACCTGGTCCTGACAGGTGATTCCACGTGCCCTTCGCCCAGCAAGCGGAACGAGCTGTTCAGCTCGTCGACCGACCCGCGCATGTCGGCGAGGGCGATGACCTGTTCGTTCGTGAGCGTGAGGATTCTCAACTTCTGCTCTCCGCGTCGCTCCGGGCTTCGCCATCTATATACGCGCCGAAGGCTTCACGCTCGACCGGCGGCGTCTCTCTCGGCAGCGGGCATAGGACGGGCGCCTGCTCTGAGATTATATATCTCAGGGGAATGGCGTGGTGATATTATGCCGCTCCGCGGATACGTGTGCTGATGCCTCTCGAGAGCCTGATGTGGGTGGAGAAGTACAGGCCGCACAAGTTAGAGGACGTCATTAATCAGACCGAAGTCAAGGAAAGGTTGGCGCCTCTGCTTGAGAAGCCCCAGGAGATGCCGCACCTCCTCTTCGCTGGGCCGCCCGGCTCTGGTAAGACCACTCTCGCGCACATAGTGGCGGAGCAGCTGCTCGGAGACCTCAAGTCCGACTATACGCTCTCGCTCAATGCGAGCGACGAGAGGGGGATCGACACGGTCAGGGAGAGGGTCAAGGTCTTTGCGAGCTACTCAGACAGAAGGGAGGGTGTGCCGTTCAGACTCGTGATACTCGACGAAGCCGACGAAATGTGTCTCGATCCCGAGACAAGGGTTCTCGTGGGCAAGCTGGATGACCTTAAAGAAGCAACTCTGCAGGAACTCCTGGAAACCCACGGTGACGGTTGCTTCGACCTTCCCTCGTTCAGCTCAAGGGGTATGCGTCTTGAAGATGATACCGGACACATAGTACAGTCTGGCACTGCCAATCTCTACAGAGTCACTTTTGAAGACGGAAGGAGCGTCCTGGCCTCTGCCGAACATCCTTTCTTCGTCATAGAGGGACGCAGCGTGAAGGTGCTCAGGACGCGTGAGCTAAGACCCGGTTCCGAACTTGCGGACTTTTCAAACAAGGTCATGCGCTGCTATAGCTGCAGCAGACCATTCTACAGACCACATGAATATGGGAAGTACCAACACCACTTCTGCTCCAATCGATGCAGAAATTCCTTCTTCGGAGCGATCTCAGCTCAAAGAACACCGGAGGAAAGGCATCGTATTGGACTGAGTGGAGCGGACAGTCTCGCGAGACGGGGTACGTACCAGTCCAAAGAGTACAGAAACAAACGCTCTCAAATCGCGCTCAAACTGATAGACGAGGGTCGGATTCCAAACCCGAAGACATGGGCCAAGTACAAGAAGGGAGAAGGCGCATGGCTAGGGAAGAGACTCACGAAGGAGCACAAGGAGGCGATAGGGAGAGGCGGCGCGCGTTACTTCGCGCAGCATCCAGAGATGAAGGCGCCAATGGCAGCCAAGGTGAAGAAGTCACTGGCGAATCCAGACGGGCGATATAGAAAACTCGTGAAGGACGGCTTCTTCAAACAAGCCAGCAAGCGAGCGTACTTGGCTTCGGTGCAATACTGGAAGGACCACGGATTCAGAAGCAAGACCGAGCAAAAAATGGCGCAGCTCCTCGAATCCTGGAAGATTCCCTACCAACGCGAACGTCTTATCGTCACGAATCAGAAAGGAAACAAGTACCCGTTTGCCATCGATTTCGTCATCGGAAACAAGATCGCCCTGCTAGTGAACGGCTGTTGGTGGCACGTCTGTCCGACATGCGGAGTTCAGGCAAAGTACGAGAAGCAAAAGAGGAATCTGGAGAAAGACTATCGCCACGTGAAGGAGCTCGAATCTCTAGGGTACAGAGTAGTGGTGGTCTGGGAGCACGAGCTGGGAGATGAGAAAATCATCAGCGATTCAGTACTGCCGAGGATATTCCACACAGTCGGCATTTCGGGGGGCCCAGCACAAAAAATCCTGCACGCACGCGTTAGATCAGTGGTACAAGAGCGGAAAGCGAGGGTGTTGAACATAGCAGTCGGGAACAACCAAAATTTCTTACTAGGTAACGGCATCCTTACACACAATACGCGCGACGCGCAGACCGCTCTCAGGAGGATCATGGAGGAGAGCTCGAGGTTCACGAGGTTCATCCTGATCTGCAACTACTCCTCCAGCATAATCGAGCCCATCCAGAGCAGGTGCGCCATCTTCAGGTTCCAGAGGGTTGCTGCGGAGCAGGTCTCAGGCTCTCTGAAGAAGATAGCCAAATCAGAGGGCGTGAAGGTCACCGAGAAGGTCCTCGAGGCGATGTACGAGACCACCGGCGGAGACCTCCGCCAGGCGATAAACCTCCTCCAGGCGGCGTCGGCGGGCGGAGAGGTGACGCTCGAACGAGTGGAGAAGGTCACGGGCGCCACTGTCAAGGAGAGGGCCGCCGAGATAATCAGGCTCGCCCTCGACGGAGACTTCAGCGCGGCGCGCATCAAGCTCGTCGAGCTCACCCGCGTCTACGGTATACCGGAGACGGATTTCCTGCGCTTTGCGAACGAGGCAGTGGTCTCGAGCGGCGGCGAGCGTATGGCTGACGCCATCAAGATAGTAGCGGAATATGACTATAGGCTCATTCTGGGAGCGAGCCCAGAGATACAGCTTACTGCCATGCTTGCGGAGCTGGCCGCACTGAAGGGCAAGTGATGGCATGGACCTATCGCTGCCGAGGGGCATCCGCGACATCGAACCGGAGGAGTACGAGCTGCACCAGCGCATCCGCGCAGCCTTCGACGAGCTGACGGTCGCCTACAACTTCAAGTCGATGGAGCCCGCCCCCCTCGAGACGCTCTCCGTCCTCCGCGCCAAGAGCGGAGGCCAGGTGGACGACCAGATCTATCACTTCCGAGACAAGGCCGAGAGGGAGATCGGGCTGCGCTTCGACCTCACCGTTGGCATGACGAGATACGTGGTGGGCCGGAAGGGGATGAAGCCGCCCATCAAGCTCGCCTCCTTCGGCGGCGTCTGGAGGTACGACGAGCCCCAGCACGCCAGATACAGGTGGTTCTATCAGTGGGACATCGAGATCTTCGGAGACCCAACGGTGGACTCGGACGCCGAGGTGATGGACATGTCGTACAACCTCTTCAAGAAGCTCGGGTTGAGCAAGGTCAAGCTTCACGTGGGCGACAGGCGCGTCGTCGAGGAGTACATCAAGAGCGTGCTGAAGGTAACGTCGGAGGAGAAGGTCCTGGAGATGATGCGGGCGCTCGACAAGGTCTCGAAGAAGACGGAGGACGAGCTGGTCCGTGAGTACGAGGGGAAGGGGGTGAGCGCGGCGGAGATGCGAAGGCTGCTGGAGTTCGGCAGGACCCGAGGCGCACCCGGAGACGTCGTCAAGAGGCTGAAGGAGGAAGGGCTCGCCTCCGCGCAGGGCCTGGCCGAGCTGAGCGACACCCTCGCGCTCCGCGGCGTCGCCAACGTCGAGTACGACCTCAGCATCGTGCGCGGGATAGACTACTACACCGCCATAGTCTTCGAGGTCAAGGACGAGGCCCGGTCCGACCTCGGCTCGCTCTGCGGCGGGGGCCGCTACGACGCGCTCCCGCGCATATTCGGCAGGCCGGAGCTCTCCGCGACGGGTGCCGCAGGGGGAGTGGAGCGCATCGCCCTCTCGCTCTCTGCCGCCGGGAAGGCCGAATCCAGGTCGGTCTACGTCGCGTACACCGAGCCTGCGCTCGTTAAGGAGGCGCTCGAGGCCCTCACGCAGGTCAGAGCGGCCGGGGTCAGGGCGGACATCGGCCTCCGGTCCAAGGGTCTCCGGAAGCAACTGGAGGACGCTAGCTCAATGGGCTTCAGATGGGTGCTGATCGTAGGAAGGAAGGAGCTCGAGTCGGGAAACGTCCTGCTGAAGGACCTCCGCGACGGGAGCGAGAGGCTCCTCCCCCTGAACGAATACCTCGGCGCGATCCTTTCTAGCTGAGGCTGGTCAGGGGCGACTGGACACACAGGAGTATCGCCTCTCCCTCTTCCAGTGTCGTGAGGAACGGCACCTGGAGCTCCACCGCCTTCCTCCTGACCTTGTAGAGGTCTTTACGCAACTTGTTCAGGTTGGTGTTTAGCGATATCACGAACGAGACCTGTCCCTTCGAGACCATTTCGACCATCTCCTCTATGGTCGCCACCTTCGCAGCGCCCGCGCCCAGAGCGCCGGCAAGCGCCTGCGTGGTGACGAAGGTGATGCCCACGGTGCCGAAGTCCTTCAGCAGCGCGCGCATCTCCTTGAGGTCCGACTTCTCGTCGGCGAGGATTATCCCCGTCTCGCCCTTCTGCGGTATGCGGATGCCCGATGCCATCAGGGCCCTGCTCATCGCCTCCGCGAGGGTGTTCCCGAAGGCGGCCACCTCTCCGGTGGAGCGCATCTCGACCCCAACGGTGGGTGCGGCGCCCTCCATCTGCATGAACGAGAACTGGGGCGCCTTCACGGCGAACGTGGTAGGCTCCGGGCCGTCCTTGAGGCCGGTCAACTTTCCGCCCAGCAGGACGGGGGCGACCAGCTCGATGAGGTTCATCCCGGTCGTCTTGGAGACGAACGGCATCGAGCGCGAGGCCCGCAGGTTGCACTCTATCACCTGGACCTCGTCTCCGATGACAAGGTACTGGACGTTCAGGGGGCCCTTGGCTCCGAGCTCGCGCGCGATCGCCCTGGTGTACTCCCTCATCTTCTCCTTCGCCGCTGCGCTTATCGTTATCGTCGGTATGGTCATTATCGCGTCGCCCGAATGGACGCCCGCGTTCTCGACGTGTTCCATGATCGCGCCTATGACCGTGGTCTCGCCGTCAGAGATGGCGTCCACCTCGACCTCCCTCGCGTTCTCGAGGAACTTGCTGACCGTCACGGGGTAGTTGGGGTTGACCTCCGCCGCCTTCACCAGGAAGGTGTCCAGCTCCGCGCTGCCCCATATCACCCTCATGGCCGAACCGCTCAGCACGTGCGACGGGCGTACTATGACGGGATAGCCGACCTCGTCGCAGAAGTCGCGCGCCTTCTTCGTGGACCTGAAGCTCCCCCACTTGGGCTGGGGGATCCCGAGGTTCTCCAGCAGGAAGCTGAACCTTTCCCTGTCCTCGGCACGCTCGATGGAGTCGGCGCTGGTCCCGAGGATGCTGACCCCGTTCTGGTCGAGCTCGAGGGCGAGGTCGTTCGGTATCTGGCCCCCCACGCAGAGGACCACCCCGAGCGGCTTCTCCTTCTCATAGATGTTGAGGATCCTCTCGACGGTGAGCTCCTCGAAGTAGAGCCTGTCGCTCATGTCGAAGTCGGTCGAGACGGTCTCCGGGTTGCAGTTGACCACGATCACCTCCCCGACGCCGTTCGCCTTGAGCGCCCAGGCCATGTTCATCGTCCCCCAGTCGAACTCGACCGAACTGCCGATCCTGTAGGGCCCCGCTCCCAGCACCAGCACCTTCTTCGCCTTGGTGGGCTTGGCCTCCTCCTCGGACCCGTTGTAGGTCATGTACAGGTAGTTGGTCTTGGCCGGCCACTCTGCCGCGAGGGTGTCGATGGTCTTGGTGTGGGGCGCGATCCCCATCCGCTCCCGCATCGCCCTGGCGTGCTCTTCGTCCATCCCGACGGCGGCCGCGACCTGCTTGTCCGAGAAGCCGAGCTTCTTCGCCTCCCGGACTAGCGAGGGGTCCCTTTCGAGGCCGTCCTTGCCCGTCTGGGATATCCGCTTGTACATGTCCACGATATTCTTGAACTTGCTTACGAACCACGGGTCGATGATGCTGAGCCTGCTCACCTCGTCCTCTGGCATCCCTACCATGAGCGCCTCGACGACGTCGAAGATTATCTGGTCGGTGGGGTTCCTTAGCCTTTCCCTGATGACATCAAGGTCGTCGGTCTCCACGAACCGCCTGATGGCGCCGTCGTACCTGATGTTGAGCATCCTGGCCGCTTTCTGGACGGACTCCTCGAAGTTCCTCCCTATCGCCATCACCTCGCCGATGGACTTCATCGCGGTCCCGATGTTCCTCGACGCGCCTTCGAACTTCTTGGTGTCCCACCTCGGCATCTTGACCACCACATAGTCTAGCGAAGGCTCGAAGAGGGCGCTCGTCACGCCCGTCACCTTGTTCTTCAGCTCGGTGAGCGAGTATCCCAGGCATATCTTCGCGGCGATGTACGCGATGGGATACCCAGTGGCCTTCGACGCGAGGGCGGACGACCTCGAGAGCCTCGCGTTGATCTCTATCGCGTTGTACCGCTCGGAGGTGGGTTCCAGGGCGAACTGTATGTTGCACTCGCCCACTATCTCGCACCTCCTCGCGGCCTTCAGGGCCAGGGACCTCAGCATGTGATACTCCCGGTTGGTGATTGTCTGGGAGGGCGCCACGACTATGTTGTCGCCCGTGTGGACCCTCATGCTGAGCACGTTCTCCATGTTGCAGACGACCTGCCCGTTGTCGTCCCCGTCTCTCATCACCTCGTACTCAATCTGCTTCCAGTGGCCGATGTACTCCTCTATCAGGACCTGGCCGGCGATGCTCAGGTTCAGCCCGCGCTGGACTATCTCCGAGAGCTCCTTCTCGTTCTTGGCCACCCCGCCTCCTCTGCCTCCCAGCGTGTACGCCACCCTGATTATCACCGGGTAGCCGATCTCCTTGGAGACCTGCCTCGCCTCCTCCAGCGAGTACGCCGGCTTGCTCCTGGGGACGGAGACGCCCACGTCGAGCATCGTCTCCTTGAAGAGCTCTCTGTCCTCCGTGATCTCTATCCCGTGGATCTGCGTCCCGAGGACCTTCACACCGTACTTTTCGAGGACCCCCTTCCTGCCCAGCCCGACGCCGCAGTTCAGCGCCGTCTGGCCGCCGAAGCCCAGGAGTATGGCGTCCGGCCTCTCCTTCTCTATTATCTCAGTGACAAAGTCCGGGTTGACGGGCAGGAAGTAAATCTTGTCCGCGATCCTCCTGTCCGTCTGTATCGTGGCGATGTTGGGGTTGACAAGGACCGACTGCACGCCCTCCTCCTTGAGCGCCTTGAGGCACTGGCTGCCGGAGTAGTCGAATTGGCGGCTGCGTTAGCAGCTTTCGCCGGCTTCTCCGATCTTGATTGCCCCGCTTCCCAGCACTATCGCTTTCTTCACACTTTCATGCTTCGAACTTTTTCACCTACCATTCTTCCCGTCTCGATGAGGGATGCGAACCGGTCGAACACGAACTCGGTATCGTATGGCCCGGGAGACGCCTCCGGGTGGAACTGCACCGCGATGCAGGGCTTCTTCTGGTGCACGAGCCCCTCTATGCTGTCGTCGTCTGCGTTCATGAACCACGGTCGCAGCTCCGTCTTCGCCAGCGTCTCGCGGGCGACCGAATAGCCGTGGTTCTGGCTTGTGACGTAGCCCCTTCCCGTGATCAGGTCGACGACCGGCTTGTTCTGACCACGGTGACCGTACTTGAGCTTGTACGTCTCGGCTCCCTGCGAGAGGCCGACGAGCTGGTTCCCGAGGCATATGCCGAGGATGGGCATCTCGGAGTCTATCAGCCTGGCCGTGGCCTTTATCGTCTCACCGCACAGCTGAGGGTCTCCGGGCCCGTTGCTGACCACCACCCCCACCGGGTCGTGTTTCATGATGTCGGAGTAGCCGTAGTCGAACGGCGCCCTCACCACGCTGTAGCCGCGCTTGAGCAGGTTCCGCATGATGCTGAACTTGGACCCGCAGTCCATTAGGACCACCGTCTTGTCCGAAGTCCCGTAGACCTGCGCCTTCTTCGGAGAGACGCGCCTGACAAAGTCGATCGAATCATACCGCGTGGATTCCTTCAGGGTCTTCATCAGCCCCCTCCTGTTCGTGAGGCCGGCCCCGCTCGCCAGGACCCCCATCATGACGCCGCTCTCCCGGATCTTTGAGACGAGCGCCCGCGTATCGATATCGCTGATCCCCGGGATGCCCTCGCTGCTCATCCATTCGGAGACGTTCTGGACCGAGGCCCAGTGGCTGGGCCTCTCGCACCACTCTTGGACGATTATCCCGCTGACCTTGATGGACTCCGATTCGAACTGCTTGGGCAGCCCCATAGAGTCGAGGTCCTTCATGCTCGAGACCCCGTAGTTGCCGATCAGCGGATACGTGAAACAGAGCAGCTGCCCTGCGAAGGATGGGTCCGTCATGGACTCGGGATAGCCTACCATGCCTGTGGTGAAGACGACCTCGGCTATGCTGGTCGTTTCTGCACCAAAACCCTTCCCGACGAAAAGAGAACCATCCTCCAGAACAAGGACGGCGGGATTCCCCCCCTCAATTTTTTCCATTGAGTCTCTAAAGAAGATATCCTCCCAGAAGTCCGTTTTTAAACACTTTGATGATAGGAGGCTTGGCGGCCGACCCGGACGGGCCGAATCACGCGGCCGACTCCATCCGTTTCCTCTCCTCGGTTATCAGGTCGGTCAGCGCGGTGAAGGCCTTTCCCACCTCGCGCATCTTCACCACTATTATCGTATCCGTGTGGCAGCTGACCGTGTCTTCGATGTTCACGTGTCTCCGGGCTATCTGGTTGTAGAAGTTGATGATGCATCCAGGCGTGGTCCGTATCCTTATCGGGCTCTGGAGGATGATGGCGGCGTAGTCGTCTCCCTCTTCGAGTATGACAGAGTCCGGCAGCTTGTCCCTGATCCTCTTGTGCAGCTTCTGGTCGAAGATGAGGGTGATGGAGGAGATGCTCTCTGAGACGTGCAAAAAGTCGTGCTGATGGCTCGCGAGCATGGCGCTGACCGCTTCGAGGGTCTTCCTAGTCTTCTCTACCGAGATCTTCGAGACGTTCGTCCTGACGTTGACGACGCTCTCGGCTATGACCGCCCTTATCTCCTCCGAAGCCACCGTGTATACGCCACGGAGCCGCTTGAGAGAGGTGATTATCGTCTCGATGTTCACCTCCTTCCCCAGCTTCTCGGATATCCTGGGCTGCATCATCCTCGCCACGGCGCTCATGTTGGCATAGTCCCTAGCCAGAGCGTCCTGAAGGGAGAGGTCGTAGTCGATCTCGTCCCTCACCGCGGCGATTATGGCCCCCGGGCTGACCGATTTCGTGACAAGAGCACCTACTTTTGGTTCCTTTATGGCCAAAATCTATAAAAACGTTTCACGGAGGGTCGAAATCCTTGAAAGAGAAGATTGTCCTCGCCTACTCAGGCGGGCTCGACACATCGGTCTGCGTGAAGTGGCTTCAGGAGAAGTACGGCGCAGAAGTGATCACGCTCACGCTCGACCTCGGCCAGACTGAGGACTTCAAGGAGATAGCTGACAGGTCCAAGGCGACCGGAGCGATAAAGCACTACGAGGTGGATGTGAAGGACGAATTCATCACCAACTACGTACTTCCATCGATCAAGGCAAACGGCATGTACGAGGGCAAGTATCCCCTAGCCACCGCGCTAGGAAGGCCCCTGATCGCCGCCAAGCTCGTCGAGGTGGCCGAGAAGGAAGGGGCGACGGCCGTGGCCCACGGCTGCACCGGGAAGGGGAACGACCAGGTGAGGATAGACGTCACTGTGAGGGCGCTCGACCCAGCGCTGAAGGTGATAGCGCCGGTGAGAGAGTGGAACATGAGCCGGGACCAGGAGCTGCTCTACGCGAAGCAGCACGGCATCAAGCTAAAGCCATCCAACTCGATATTCAGCATCGACCAGAACCTCTGGGGAAGGGCGATAGAGAGCGGCCCGCTCGAGGACCCGAACACCGAGCCGCCGGCGAGCGCGTTCGAGTGGGTGACGCAGCCCAAGGACGCACCCGACCAGCCGGGCTACGTCGAGATAGGCTTCGTCGAGGGGGTCCCCCGGACCGCGGACGGCCAGGAGATGGGTGACCTGGAACTCATCCGGCACCTCAACAAGTTCGCGGGGAAGCACGGCGTGGGCATCATCGACCACATCGAAGACAGGCTGGTCGGCATCAAATCAAGGGAGGTCTACGAGGCGCCCGCGGCCGTGACGATAATCGAGGCTCACAGGGACCTAGAGCAGCTGGTCCTCACGCGGCACGAGCTCGCGTTCAAGGGCGGCGTCGAGCGGGAGTGGTCGTGGCTCGTCTACTCGGGCCTGTGGATGGAGCCTTTGCGGTTCGCGCTCGACAGTTTCGTCCGGACCACCCAGCGGAGGGCGACCGGGACGGTCCGGCTCAAGCTGTACAAGGGTGGCCTGCGCGTCGTCGGTCGGTCCTCGAAGAACTCGCTCTACCGGGTCGCGCTGTCGACCTATCAGAAGGGCTCCACGTTCGACCAGTCGTCGGCGGTGGGCTTCATCGAGCTCTGGGGCTTGCAGTCCAGGATAGCGGCCAAGATGGCTTCAGAGGTGACGAGGGAGAAGAATGTCGAACATCCTAAGAGGAAACAGGGTCAAGCGCTCAAGCAAAAGAGCAAATGACTTTATCTCCTCGATAGGCTTCGATTCACCGATTACGAAGCACGTCGTGTCGATAAACATGGCTCACATGCTCGCACTGGCACGCTCGAAGGAGGTCGCGCCGGATGTCGCATCCGCGTCTCTGAGCTTCCTGGAGTCGCTCCCCGCCAAGCTCCAGCTCGACCCCAGCACCGAGGACGTGCACCACATGGTGGAGCAGGAAGCGATCAGGGCGATCGGGATGGACATGGCCGGATTCATGAACTTCGGGAAGAGCAGGAACGACCAGGTGGCCACGGCCATCAGGATGGAGGCGCGGGCGAGGCTCCTGGACGCGGCCGCTGCCCTTTCACAGGTCCAGGCGTCCATCGTCCGGCAGGTCCGCAAGCACAGGGCCGCCATAATGCCCGGATACACGCACCTTCAGCACGCGCAACCCGTCACCCTGGCCCATCACCTTCAGGCCCACTTCGAGGCCATCCAGCGGGACGTCGAGAGGCTGGTTCAGGCGTACGGACGGGTCAACTTGTCCCCGATGGGAGCGGCGGCGCTGGCGGGCACCTCCGTTAGGGTCGACCGCGACTATGTCGCTTCGCTCCTGGGTTTCGACGGGATAGTGGAGAACGCGATGGATGCGGTGTCTTCGAGGGACTTTGCCCTCGAGGTCGCCTCAGCGGCGGCCATAGCGATGGTGGACCTTAGCCGGATGTCGGAAGAGCTGATCCTGTGGAGCTCCTCGGAGTTCGGTTTCGTGGATATCTCCGACGAATACAGCGCCACGAGCAGCATAATGCCCCAAAAGAAGAACCCCGTGGTGGCGGAGACCATCAGGGCGAAGTGCGGCTCGGTCCTCGGCGAGCTCACAGGCATGTTCGCGATAACCAAGGCGCTGCCCAACTCGTACAACCTCGACCTTCAGGAGGTCACCCCCCATCTCTGGAGGGCGCTCGACGACACAGTCGAGTCCGCAAGCCTGATGGCCGAGATGCTCTCGTCGCTGGAGTTCGACGAAGAGGCGCTGCGGAGGTCCCTGAGCACCGACATGTCGACGGCGACCGAGCTGGCGAACCACCTGGTGGAACGACACCACGTCCCGTTCCGGCAGGCGCATGCGATCGTGGGCGAGCTCGTGCGCTTCGCGGTCGACGAGGACGTCACGCTTGAGAGGGCGACAGCGGAGGAGATGAAGAGGGTCTCGAGCAGGATTCTCGGCAAGCCGGTAAAGATTGATAAAGACGAATTGCGAACCGTGCTTGATGCACTCAAAACCCTGCAAATGATCCGAAGTGCAGGCGGGTCCAATCCACTCTCAGTGTCTCGTCTAATCCTCAGCGACTCGAAGACGGTCGAACAGAACAAATCCTGGGTCGGCCGTTCTCGCAGGTCCTTGGCTGAGGCCGACGGGCGTCTCAAAAAGCAGCTGCGAACCAACAAGAACGAGGTGATAACATGATAGCAAAATGTGAAGAATGCGACGCAGACATTACCGTGCCGGACGATGCCATCGTGGGTGAGATCGTCCAATGTAAGGAATGTCAGTCAGAGTACGAGGTCGCCTCCGTGAGCCAGGGCAAGGTAGAGCTCAAGCCGGCTGAAGTCGCTGAAGAAGACTGGGGCGAGTAGCTTGAAGATCACAATAGTCTTCGACCGCATTCGGGGAGAGGAGAAGTGGCTCGTCCAGGAAGCGAAGCACGCAGGCTGCACCGTGGACCTGGTGGACGGGAGGATGCTCTACTTCGAAGCGACCGCCAAGAAATCCAAGCAGGAATTCGGGGACGTGGTCCTTCAGCGGTGCATCAGCTACTACCGCTCCCTCTTTCTGGCCCGGATCATGGAGAACTTCGGGGCCTTCGTGATAAACAGCTCCAAGGTCTCCGATATCTGCGGGAACAAGCTCGTAAGTTCGATGGTCCTGGCGAAGGCGGGGGTCCCGACGCCGAAGACCTTCGTCGCCCTCTCCGCCGAGGCGGTCGACCAGGCCGCCGACGCACTGGGATACCCGATAGTCCTGAAGCCGTTCGTCGGTAGCTGGGGGAGGATGATCAGCATCGCCAAGGACGCGCAGACGCTGGACACCATCGTCGAGCTGCGCGAGTCCATCCCGAACCCGGTCGAGCACATGTACTACATGCAGGACTTCATAGAGAGGCCTCCTCGCGACATCAGGGCCATAGTCGCGGGCGACGAGATCATAGCGACCGTCTACAGGCACGCGGCAGCCAACGAGTGGCGGACGAACGTCGCACGGGGTGCCACGACGACCGCATTCAAACCGGACAAAGAGCTGACCGAGATAGTCCTCAAAGCCGCGCACGCCGTCGGAGGCGGGATCCTCGGAGTGGATGTGATGGAGTCCAAGGAGGGCTACCTTGTCCACGAAGTTAACAACACCGTCGAGTTCAAGGGCGCCCAGGCGGCCTCGAAGACGAAGATAGCAAAGAAGATGATCGAGTACGTCGTGAGGAGCGCGAAGAGCTAGATGGTAAGGGTCGGAGTGGTAGGAGCCTCCGGATATGCGGGAGGCGAGCTCCTAAGGCTGCTCCTGAAGCACGGCAAGGTCGACCTGACCTTCGCGACGTCGAAAAGGAACGTGGGCGAGTATCTCTTCCGGGTCCATCCGAACCTAAGGGGGATGACAGAGATGCAGTTCGCCGACAACGACGTGTCCAAGCTGGCCGGCATGGCCGACCTGGTCTTCACGGCGCTGCCGCACGGGCAGTCCATCGAGATGGTCTCCCAGCTGGCGTCCTCGGGCATGAAGGTCGTCGACCTCAGCGCGGACTTCCGGCTCAAGAATCCCGCGGACTATCCGCTGTGGTACGGCTTCGACCATCCCAACCCTGAACTGCTCTCCAAGTTCGTGTACGCCATACCCGAGCTGAACAAGGATGCGATATCAAAGACATCTCTCGCCGCCTCTCCGGGGTGCATGGCGATAACCTCGATTCTGGCGATGGCGCCGCTCTTCAAGCAGAGAGACGTCTTGATGGACAGAGACCACATCGTCGTGGATGCGAAGATAGCCTCCTCGGGGTCGGGCGGGAAGCCCTCGCTCTCCACCCACTTCTCGGAGAGGTATGGAGTCGTCAGGCCGTACAAGCCGGTGGACCACAGGCACACGGGTGAGATAGAGCAGCAGCTCTCCTGGCTCGGCGACAAGAAGGTCACCGTCTCCATGTCGGCGCACGCGATCAACATGGTCCGGGGCATCCTGTGCACCTGCCACGTCTTCTACGAAGGCGAGGTGCAGAACTCGACCATCTGGAAGATGTACAGGGGGCTCTACAGCGGGGAGCCATTCATCCGCATGGTCAAGGACAGGAAGGGCCCGTTCCGGCTCCCAGACCCGAAGGTGGTCGTCGGCTCGAACTTCTGCGACGTCGGGTTCGAGATCGACGAAAGAGGCCACAGGATAGTGGCGATAGGGGCGATCGACAACCTGATCAAGGGGGCGGCCGGGAACGCCGTGCAGGTAATGAACATCATGCTGGGGCTCGACGAGAAGCAGGGAATCTACGACGCGCCCCTCCATCCGGTGTGACAGACATGAGAGTGGTGATCAAGCTCGGGGGAGACCTGGTGAAGGGCCAGCTCCCGGCGGAGCTCCTCAGCGACATCAGCAAGCTCAGCGCCGACCATCAGCTCATCCTCGTCCACGGAGGCGGAGACGTGGTGACCGAGACCGCCAATAAGCTCGGGAAAGAGCAGAGGTTCGTGGTCTCGCCGGACGGGATACGCAGCAGGTACACGGACAGGGAGACCATGGACATCTTCACGATGGTCATGTGCGGGCTCATCGCCAAGAAGATCCTCGAGACGCTCGCCAGGGCAGGCATCAGGGCCGTGTCGCTATCGGGCCTCGACGGCGGGGTCCTCCGGGCGACGCGAAAGAAGAAGCTCCTCATAGTGGACGAGCGCGGCAGGAAGATGTCGATAGACGGAGGCTACACGGGGAGGATGCAGTCGGCCGACCCGACGGTCATCTCCGCCCTGCTCGAGAAGGGCTTCATCCCGGTGGTCTCCCCGGTCGCGATGGGGGAGGATTCAGAGCCGCTCAACGTGGACTCGGACAGGGCGGCCACCTATCTCGCGATGGGCTCCAAGTCCGACGCGGTACTCTTCCTCACAGACGTGAAGGGGCTGACGATCGACGGACGGTTCGTGGACAAGCTCAGCGTCGAGCAGGCGAAGTCGTTCCTGCCAAAGATCGGGTTCGGCATGCAGAAGAAGATCCTCGCGGGTATCGAGGCGATGGAAGGCGGCGTGAAGGAGGTCATAGTCGCCTCCGGGTTCGGCGCCGCTCCGGTGACGGCCGCCCTGGCGCACCAGGGTTGCACGGTGATCAGTTCGCGATGAACGTAATGGAAGTTGAGGACGAGCATGGGCCGCAGACGTACCAGAAGTATCCTGTCGTCATAGTGCGTGGCGCAGGTTCGGAGCTGTGGGACGACAAGGGGAACCAGTACATCGACTGCATGGGCGGATACGGGGTCGCGATCGTCGGGCACTGTAACCCGGAGGTCGTGGCCGCGATCAAGGCCCAGGCAGAGAAGCTGATCACCTGCCACAGCTCGCTCTACAACGACGCCCGCGCGACCTTCTTCGAGAAGCTCGTCGCGTGCTCCCCGAAGGGGCTCGACTCGTCGTTCCTCTCCAACAGCGGAGCGGAGGCGAACGAGGTGGCGATCAAGCTCGCGAAGAAGTACACAGGCAAGAAGGGCATCGTAGCGATGAAGGGGGCGTTCCATGGGAAGACCGCGGGGGCGCTCTCGGCGACGTGGAACAAGAAGTACAAGGAGGCCTTCGAGCCTCTGGTACCGAACTTCAGTCACGTCGCTTTCGGGAGCCTCGAGGAGCTCGAGGCCGGCGTGGGTCCAGACACGGCGGCGGTGATGCTAGAGCCGGTCCAGGGTGAGGGTGGGATAATCCTGCCACCTGAGGGATACCTCAAGGGGGTCCGTGAGCTCTGCGACAGGCGCGGGATTCTGCTGATAGCCGACGAGGTACAGAGCGGCCTGGGAAGGACAGGAAAGCTGTGGGCCGTCCAGAACTGGGACGTGGTCCCGGACATCATGACGTCGGCTAAGGGCCTCGCGGGTGGGGTGCCAATCGGGGCGACGATCACCAGAAAAGAGATAATGCACGTCCTCAAGAAGGGAGAGCAGACCAGCACCTTCGGCGGGAACCCGCTCTCCTGCGCTGCCGGGTCCGCCACGCTCGACTACATCATCAAGAACGACCTTCCGGCGCAGGCCGCCACAAAGGGCGCCTTCTTCCTCGAGCAGCTCAAGTCGCTGGGTTCGAGGCACAGGATCTCAAGGGAGGCTCGCGGGATGGGGCTGATGCTGGCGTTCGAGATGAGGGTCGATATCCAGAACATCCTCCTGAACTCTATCAAGGACCACGTCTTGTACACCTATTCCGGGCGGACCATCCTGAGGCTGCTGCCGCCGCTCGTGATAACGGAAGCGCAGATCGGGAGCGTCATAGAGTCGCTGGACCGCGTGCTCACGATGGAGGAGAAGCCGTCTGGATAAGAAGGACGAAATGATAGTCGCGGTGCTGCGGGAGGACGCCAGGGTCTCCTTCGTCGACATAGCCAAGAGCGTGAAGCTGTCCGAGGCGGCCGTCAGGAGGAGGGTGGCGAACCTGGTGCGCTCGGGCGCCATACGGAAGTTCACCGTCGAGCTCGACGAGCCGGAACTCACGAGCGCGATCACCTACGTCTCGGTCAGCCCTTCTCACCCGACGTCCGAGGTCAGCAAGAAGATCCGGGGGGTGACCGGCGTGGAGACCATCTACGAGACCACCGGCGCGTTCGACATCGCGGCGATCATCAAGGGTCCCAGCATCGCCGAGGTCAACAAGTCGGTCGAAGAAATCCGCAGGTTGGGTGGCGTTCTCAATACCAACACCACCATAATCTTGCGCACAATCCGTTAACAGGAGCCTGATATCGTTAATAATGACGCCAGAAGACCGTCATAACTCCAGTAGCTGGTAGAGATGACCTCGTTCACCATACTTTACGACATGATACGCTGGGAGGAGAAGGCCATAGCGGAGGCAGCGAAGAGGAAGGGCGCCGATGTGCACCTTGTAGACGCCCGCGAGATGGCGCTGGACGTCACCTCCAAGTCCAGCGGGATAGCGGACCATGTCATCCTCGAGCGCTGCGTGAGCCACTACCGGAACATCCACGCTACGGCAGCGCTGGAGTCGCTCGGCCACCGCGTCGTCAACGACTTCAGGACGGCGTATATGTCGAGCGACAAACTGTTCTGCAGCCTCGCGCTCGCCAGGGCCGGGATACCGACCCCCCGCACCTTCCTGGCGTTCACGGAAGAGTCGGCGAAGAAGTCGCTCGCGGCGCTCGGTTACCCCGGCGTGATCAAGCCCGTCGTCGGAAGCTGGGGACGTCTTTCCGCCCTGATCAAAGACGAGGACTTTGCGACGGCCATCCTGGAAGACCGGGAATACATGTACCCGATGTACCAGGTGTACTACCTGCAGGAGTTCGTGAAACGACCTCCAAGGGACATCCGGTCTTTCGTCATCGGGGACCGCACGGTGGCCGCCATCTACCGGCTCTCGTCCTCCGACTGGAGGACCAACACCGCAAGGGGAGGGAAGGCGATACCGTGCCCCGTGACGGACGAGCTGAACGAGCTGTCGCTAAAGTCGGCGAAGGCCGTAGGAGGAGAGATCGTAGGCGTCGACCTGATGGAGTCGCCCGACGGGATGCTCGTGCACGAGGTCAACAACACCACCGAGTTCAAGAACACCGTGCCAGCCACGGGCATCGACATACCCGGATTCATAGTGGACTATCTCGTCTCCTTGGAGAAGAGATGAGGCCGTGCAGCAGGAAATCGAGCTGCTTCTGGACTCGCTGAAGGTATATTCTCCTTCCACCAAAGAGGGACGGCTTTCGGGAATGCTGCAGAAGCGCATGCGGGCGCTCGGCTTCGCCAACGTCCGCACGGACGTCGCTGGCAACGCGATCGGCGAGGTGGGGTCCGGGAGTCCCCACCTGCTCCTGTGCGGGCACATGGACACGGTGCCCGGTTTCATAGCGGTGAGACGCGAGGGCGACAGGGTATACGGGCGCGGGGCTGCGGATGCAAAGTCGCCGATGTGCGCCATGATCTCCGCCGCCGCGGCTCAGCGGGATGGGCCGCTCCACGCCACGATGGCCTGCGTGACCAGGGAGGAGGGGGACAGCTTGGGGATCCACACCCTGATCGACGCCGGCGGAGACTACGACGCGGCGGTGTTCGGCGAGCCGGGAGGCGCTCACCGGGTAGCCGTGGGATATCGGGGCAGGGTCGAGGCGAGGCTGACGGTCACCACCGCGGGCGGTCACGCCGCGTCGTCGTGGGCGCACCCGAGCGCCGTAGACCAGGCCCTTGCGCTCTTCACCAAGATGCAGAGGTACGAAAGGGGGAAGACGGTCGGCGAAGACCACTACCGGTCGGTGAACGTCTCGCTCACGATGATACGCGGAGGGTCCTACTCCAACGTCATCCCGGGGAGGTGCAGGCTGACGCTCGATGTCAGGCTCCCTCCCGGCACGCCCTCCGCGGCGGTCAAGGCAGACCTCCTGGCGGTCACAGAGGGCCACGCGAAGCGGAACCCCGGGGCCTCGTTCAAGCTGGAGTTCGAGGAGCCCACCGAGGCATATGAGGCCCCGACGGATTCGCTCGTCGTGAGGGCTTTCCAGAGGTCCATCCTCAAGAGCCTCCACACCAGGCCCGCTTTCACCCACAAGACGGGCACCGGCGACATGAACACGCTCTCGGAGAGGATGGGGATACCGTGCGTGACGTACGGCCCCGGCGACTCCAGGTTGGAGCATACGGACGGCGAGTACGTCGAGATTCCAGACTACCTGAACTCGATCGCGGTCCTGCAGGGCATGTTCCGAGAGTTCGCGAGTCTTTCGTCTTCGCGCTGACGCGCGCGGGCGGCAGAAAAGAAGATAACGCCTGCGTGGCCGCGTCTGTCCTTCGGGATATTTTTCCATGACGAGCACCCAGACAGAGAGCGCGCGGCCCGCAGGCAGACGGCAGAGCTGGGCCTGGACCGTGCTCCCTCTCAACGCAGGGCTCTCGGGGTTCGGGACCATGGTCCCGCTCTACATCCTCTACCTCGGAGGCAACGTGGTGCAGGTGGCGCTCTTCACGACGCTCTATAACGCGGTGCTCATCCCTTCATCGATATTCTGGGGGAGGATGACCGACCGCCTCGCGAGGCGGCGCATTTTCTTCGTCATCACCTGCGCCGGCTCGACGGCGGTCTTCGCCGCCATGTTCCTGCTTCCCAACCTCGACGCCCTGGCCGCGCTGTACGCCGTTCTGGGCCTCGTCGTGACTGCGAACGCGGTCGCCGCGAACCTCCTCGTCATGGAGACCTCCGATAAGAAGAACTGGCTCTCATCCTACGCGAGGCTCTACCAGGTCGTCAACATCGGCTCGGTCATAGGGCTGGCGGTCGGTTTCATCTGGACGGGGACCCTGCCCCTCCAAGCCTTCCTAGTCTTCTGCGCCGCGTCGACGGGGGCGTCGCTGGTCCTCTCCTACTCTCTGATCACGGAGCCGCCGCTGCCCCTCGAGACCGGCCACCTCTCGCTGAACCCTGCCAGCTTCCCAGCGAGGATATACCACGGGATGACCTTCTTCGCCCACCACCTCGTCGTGTCAAGGGGGATGTTCAAGGACGTCGTGAGGCTGGCGCGCGCTACCCGGGCAGGCGCGATCACCGGAAGGGTGCTCCTCTTCTTCTCGGCGTTCCTTTTCTCGACGTCCAGCGCCTTCCTCAACACCTCCTTCGCGCCCTTCCTGGTGGACTCCGGGGTCACCGACAGCGAGGTCTTCGCGATATCCCTGATCAACATCATCGTCCAGACTTTGGTGTATCGGTGGATGGGAGGTTTCATCAAGAAGTTCGGGGGGGTGCGCGTCGGCCCCTACGCGGTACTCCTGCGTACCGCCATCTACATGGTTTTCGCGGCGGCCGCTCTGGCCACCCACGGGCTCGCGCTGTTCCTCCTCGCCTCGCTGCTCTACGCCCTCGTGGGGCTCGCCTACGCCCTGTGGAACTCCTCGACCTCGGTCACCCTGCTCTCCAGCCTTGGACAGGCCCGTCAGGGGAACGTCCTGGGAGGGTACGCTGCCTTGGGGGCGCTGGGGACGGTGGCGGGTTCACTGTTCACGGGATACATCTCCTATTACCAAGGCTACTCGACGACCTTCACCATTGCCGCCGCGCTTATGCTCTTCTCGTTCTTCGTACTCGAGGCTGCGCTGAAGAGCATGGGGTACGCCGACAAGCAGCCCGGCCCTGCAGGCAAATGACTCCCGAGTGGCTCAGTTTACCAGCTTGTACTTCAGCCTCGCCTTGCTCAGCGCCGAGACCAGGGATTTGGTGTGCTCCATGTTCTGCGTCTCGAGGGTGAACGTCACCTCCGCCCTTCCTATCGGGATGTCCTTCCCGACTCTGTCGTGCTCCACGTTGACCACATTCGCGCGTGCGCTGGCGACCACGTCGAGGGTGTCCCTCAGCGCCCCAGGCTTGTCTGAGAGGGTTATCTTCACCCTGACAAGCCGGTGCTCCCTCTCGAGCCCCTTGGCGACTATCTGGTCCAGAGTGTACATGTCGATGTTGCCCCCGCTTACCACCACGCCGCAGGGCCCTGGCGCGGCCTTCACGACGCCCGCCAGGCAGGCACCGACCCCCGCCGCCCCGGCGGGCTCTGCGACGGTCTTCATCCTCTCGAGCATCAGGAAGACGGCCTCCGCGATGTCGGCGTCGCTCACGAGGACCACGTCGTCGACGAGCTTCCTGACCAGCTTGTAGTCGAGCTTCCCGGGCTGTCTGACGGCGATCCCGTCGGCGATGGTCTCCTCGGACTTGAAGGGCACTATCCGCGCCGTCTTGAACGCCATGTACATGCTCGGGAACGCCTGCGACTGGACCCCGACCAGCCTTATCTTCGGCTTGATCGTCTTCGCCGCGACCGCGATCCCAGATATCAGGCCTCCGCCACCGACGGGCACCACTATGGTCTCCAGCTCTGGCGCCGACTCGAGCATCTCTAGGGCGACGGTGCCCTGCCCCGCGATGACCTTCGGGTCGTCGAACGGGTGTACGAAGATGGACCCCTCCTTCGCGGCTATCTTCTTCGCCATCTCGAGGGTCTCATCGAAGACCGCACCGTATAGGACCACCCTGGCCCCGTAGCCCTTGGTGGCATCGACCTTGGCGGGCGAGGCCCCCTCGGGCATCACTATCGTCGACCTCGTGTCCAGCAGTGTCGCGGCGTGGGCGACCCCCTGAGCGTGATTGCCCGCCGAAGCCGCCACGACCCCCCTCTTCCGCTCCGAATCGGGCAGCGAGTAGATCTTGTTGTAGGCTCCCCGCAGCTTGAAGGACCCGGTCCTCTGCATGTTCTCCATCTTCAGGTAAAGGTCCATGCCGGACCGCTCGCTGATTATCCGTGACCTGTCGAGGGGCGTCGTCCTAACCACGCCCTCGAGGATGCGCGCGGCCTCTTCGATGTCCGCGAACGTTACTTCCTCCTCACTCATCTCGTCTCGGCCTCGAACGGGTCGCCGAGGTTCCATGCGGCGCTCTCGTACTTCTCGATGAGCGACTCCATCGTCCGTCGCTCGCCCTCTCTGGGTTGGTCGATCTCAAGCTCTCTCCCCACCTTCTCGGCGACGACGTCCCTGAACGACGCGATAAATGAAGCTAGCCCGATGCCGGTGTTCGCCATCTTCATGGCCCTGCTGCGGGTGTACCGTCTCTCGAGCTGCTTCTCGTCTGGGTCGGTGAGCGTCTTCGCCTCGTCGAGATCGGCGCCGAGCAGGAACGTCCCGTGCACGAGCAGGCTCTCCCTTGAGATGTACGCGGCCATCCCGCTCACCTTGCCGCCCGCTGAGACGACCCTGTTGGGTTCCTCGAGCCAGGTGCTGACGCCGCATCTCCCGGACGCCTCCGTCACCACGCCAGCCGCCATCTTGAACAGCTCCCCTACGCCCCAGATGTATCTTATCCCTCCGGACGAGACCTGCCTCCCCACGAAGAGGGACCAGTTGACGTTCCCCGGACCGTGGTATACGGTCCCGCCCGCGGTGACCCTCCTCACCACTGGGATTCCGGCCTTCGCGCACTGTTCTAGGTCCGTTTCGTACCGCGCCAGTTGCGCCCGCCCGATGATTACCGACCTCTCGTTCGTCCAGAGCCTCACCACGAGGCCCTTGTTCTCCCTGAGCATCGCCTCCTCGAGGGCGAGATTCGCGTGGGCGCCTATAGCCCCGTCCACGACGAGCCTACAGTCAAGGGGGACTTGGGTCAAGAGAAATGGTCGACGCCGTGCACAGCTTTAAAGACGCACCGCCGCGCCTAAATTTCGCTTTGCAAAGGTCGAGCTACCGTTTCCTCCCGAACGTCGCGTTGGCGGACGTCGCCTTCAAGGTCGGGGCCTCCTCGCGGAGCGCGCTCTTCGAGGTCAGCGCGGGAGCCCTGACGGATGTGATGGTCGACCGGAGGAGCCTGCGCGGCACGGTGAAGAAGGAGATCGCGGTCAAGGCAGAAGGCCTCGATGGGCTCCTCTACGACTTCCTCACGGAGCTGATAGTGATCAAGGACGTCGACTCTTTGCTATTCAAGAAGTTCGACGCCAAAGTGGCGCGGGATGGCAGGAGCCTCGTCTGCGAACTCAGCGGAGAGCCGATAGACCGTGAGAGGCACAAGCTCCGGAACGATGTCAAGGCCGTGACGATGCACATGTTCGGAGTCACGCAGGAGAAGGGGCGTTGGGTGGCGACGGTCGTCCTAGATATCTGAACGACGCTGACAAACACTTAAACTCTCTTGCGGATTCGCGAGACGGATTAATCCGGTTATTCCAGATGCCCGTCCCTCCTAGTACCAAGCAGATCTCAGACGTCGTGTGGGAGATACCCACCAGCTACAAGGAAGGAATGAACGTCCCCGCGCGCATCTACGCGACCAAAAAGCTCCTGGAGGGTATGGACCAGGGGGTGTTCGAGCAGGTTACCAACGTCGCGGCGCTTCCCGGGATAGAGCGCTACTCGTACGCGATGGCGGACGCTCACTGGGGCTATGGATTCCCCATCGGCGGAGTCGCGGCGTTCGACCCTGAAAAGGGTGTGATTTCGCCTGGCGGTATAGGCTTCGACATAAATTGCCTTCACCCCGACGCTCGCGTGCTGGACGCTAACGGGGCCTGGCATAAGATAGAGGATCTGGGACGCGGTCGGTACGTGATGTCGCTCGATTTCGCAAGCAAGAAGGCTGTCTCCGCTGGCACTCTGCTGTTCATGCGGAGAAGAGAAGAGGGATCCCTCATCAGAATTAGGACCGACTTGAATAATGAAATCAAGGTCACCAAGGACCACCCCGTGCTAACGGCAAGAGGAATGGTCTTGGCAGGTGCACTCACCCAAACTGACTCAATAGTAATCACCGGCTTCTCAGGCGTGGAATTCGCTTCAGCCGCTCATGAGCCAATTGTTCAGGAGGCCGACCTGCAACGCGCAATGGACGAGATGAAGATAACAGACCGGGGAAACGCACGAGGACAAACAATGAAGCATCTCAGAGAGCTGAAGCTTGACTCCGTCTTCTACGACAGCCCGAGCCTCCCTCGTCTTTTGAAGCTTCTCGGCCAAATCTTCGGAGACGCTACTATACCCCGGACCAAGGGAGGAAAATACACGACCTTCTACGGCCGTAAGGAAGACCTCGCATCGATGAAGGAAGACGTCGAGGCCCTTGGATTCCAGGCATCTCTTCACGAGCGTGACCGTCACCACCACTTCGAGACGGGGTACGGAATTTCGGATTTTGACTTCAAAGAGTTCAGCTTGGCGGTCAACTCGACCAGCTTCTGCGTCCTAGTGGTCGCTCTCGGTGGTCCCTATGGCAAGAAGACAGCATCCCCTTACAGGGTTCCGTCTTTCGTTATGAAGGCGCCCAAGTGGCAGAAGCGACTGTTTCTGGCCTCTTTCTTGGCCGCTGAGCTTGGGAAGCCGAGGACCAACAACGGCTTCAATTTCGATACTCTCTCATTCAGTCAGAGCAAGCTTGTTGCGATTCAAGAAAGCGCAATCATCTTCCTCCGTGACATCAGGGAGTTACTCTTCTGCTTCGGAGTTGAGGCGGCCGAGCCCGTGCCGGTCGAAGGCTACAGATACGACGGGGTTGACGGGCAGACTATAGGGTTCCGGCTCGCAATAGATGCGGGCGAGGCGAATATGAAGAAGTTCTTCTCGCAAGTAGGATATCTATACAATTTGGAAAAGGAAAGGCTGGCTTCGCTCGCGTCTCTTTACATCGACTTCCTTGCCGCCATAAGGGTGGAACGCAACAACGCGAGAAACGAAGCCTCTCAGATGTACGCAGCCGGCGCCGCGCCTTCGCAGATAGTCTCAGCGCTGAAAAGCAAGTATGTAGGAGAGAGTTTCATCAAGCACTCGATATGGTCACCGAGAGGGAAAGCGCGCGTCTGGGACGTGGAACGATTCGAAGAATTTTCGGGACACAGAGAGTATGGCCGCGGCGGGTTCGCACTTGGCCAGATAATCACAATCGATGAGGTTCCGTATGCAGGCTTTGTCTACGACCTGTCGTTAGACCATCGGGATCACAACTTTATCGCTGATGGTATCGTCGTCTCCAATTGCGGAATGCGGCTCATACGGACGAATCTGCGTATTAAGGAGGTCAAGCCGAAGGTAAAGGAGCTCGTCGACCTTCTCTTCCGCCTGGTCCCGACCGGCGTGGGGGTAAAGGGCACCGTCCGCGTGAACCAGAGCCAGTTCGAGGAGGTGATGCGCTGGGGCGTCAAGTGGTGCGGAGAGAACGGTTACGGATGGAGCGACGATGCTGACATGGTCGAGGAGGGTGGGTTCCTCAAGGGCGCAGACCCCACGAAGGTGAGCAGGCAGGCGTCGAGCAGGGGTATCAGCCAGCTGGGGACCCTCGGCTCAGGCAACCACTATCTCGAGATCCAGGTCATCGACCCTAGCCGGTTCTTCGACGCTGAAACCGGGAAGCACTTCGGGCTGGTCCACGACGACCAGGTCGTCATCATGATACACTGCGGAAGCAGAGGGTTCGGGCACCAGATCGGCTCCGACTATCTGCGCATCTTCGATGGCGCGATGAAGCGCTACGGAATCACGGTCAAGGATAGGGAGCTCTCCTGCGCGCCGTTCTCATCGAAGGAGGGCACGGACTACTATGGAGCGATGGTATGCGCGGCCAACATGGCTTTCGCGAACAGGCAGGTCATAGTCCACCGGGTCAGGGAGGCCTTCAAGACGGTCTTCCACGAGGACGCCGAGGCCCTCGACATGCACATCATCTACGACGTCTGCCACAACATCGCGAAGGTGGAGAGGCAGGAGCTTGACGGCTCGAGCAAGGACCTCGTCGTGCACAGGAAGGGCGCCACCAGGAGCTTCGGCCCCGGGCACCGCGACATACCCGCCCCCTACAGAGCAATCGGGCAGCCCGTCATAATCGGAGGTTCCATGGAGACCGGCTCGTACCTCCTCCTCGGTACCGCCAAGGCGATGACCGAGACGTTCGGCTCAACTGCGCACGGGTCGGGACGGACCATGTCTCGCACCGCCGCAAAGAAACAGGTGAACGGCGGCGAGCTCCAGAAGAGCATGGAGAAGAGAGGGATCTACGTCAAGGCCGCGACGTACGACGGACTGGCAGAGGAGGCTGGGATGGCGTACAAGGACATCTCCGAGGTCGTCGACACGATGGACCGCGCCGGCATATCGAAGAAGGTCGCCGCGCTGAGGCCGATCGGTAACATCAAAGGTTAACCGATGTAGCCGGGCTGTCCGGTCGGGTTCCCACCGCGGGCACCGCTCTCCTGCTCGCTCATCTTCTGGATCTGTCCGATAACCTGCTTCGCCTCCTTCGCCTTGTCCCTGAGGCTGGCCAGGTCGACGGTGAGCTTCAGCGTTCGCGAGAATGCGTCGAGCACTGCCTCGGAAGCCACCGGGTCCACGAGGTAGCCCGAGGTCTCCCCGAGCAAGGAGGCGCCTTCCATACCGTGGAACTTGGCCATCCCGATGATGATGCCGTTCATCCCGCTGATCGCGCCCTCCTTCATTATCTTCACCCCCTCGTCGCTCATCCTGGAGGTCAGCTCCGGCGACGTGGCAGCACCGAACACCCTCTGTTCGGCCGTGAACGCGCCCGTGATGTACGCTGCAAGGGAGAACACGAGCTTGGCGCCATATCTCTTCGCGAGCTGGAGTACCCATTCGGAGAGCTCATACTCTCCGTTGGTCGTCGCCGGCTGGGCGTCCGCGGTGAACACCAGAAGGTCCCGCTCCTGCCCGGTCTCGCACATGTAGAACTCTCCGCTGATGGCATTCACGACACCGTCCTCGCCCACATTTCCCTGGGGAGGGAACTCGCCCGACCATGCTTTCGTGAACTTTTTCCCCTTGAACGCCTCGACAAGGTGGTCCACGGCGAGCTTCCCGACGTAGCCGCTCCCTGGCATCCCGCACACCAGGATCGGGTCCTTCGGGTTGGGCTCGAAGAACGCCTTGGACGTTATCCGCGCCGCTGTCACGGCTCTTCTTCCTTCTTCAGTTTGAACTTATCCGCCAGGTCGATGAACTTGCCCTTCTCCTGGACCTTTATCGACGTCTTCAAGCTGAACCTGAGCCCGATTGTCCTGAACACTTCAAGGAGCTCACCTCCGCTTATCTTCTCGGTCTTGGGGTTCGCCCTCAGGTACGTGGCAAGGTGGTCCACCACTATCTGCGTCTCCTTCGGATAGTAGGAATATGCCGTGCTCAGCACCTCGTCTCCCCTGTCGTACAGTTTCTCCATGACGAGCTCGTTGTTCGACTTTTCCTTGGGTTTCACGGGCTTCGGAGCCGTCGCTATCTCGATGCGCCTCTTCAGCTCTGCCATCCTCCGGGCGTTTATGCGGCTGAGCTCAGCGTCCTCTTCCAAGATCGAAAGTAGCGCCTCGAGCTTGCAGTTAAATCCCTTTCTGACCTTCTCCGGACCGCGAGCCAAACGAAGAACGGGGGTGGCAGCTTATACCAGCCTACGGGATGCGTGACCGTTGATACGCGGCTACTGCATCAGATGCAGGAGGGCGGTCGGCGGGTTCAGGAATCCCACGCCCTGGCAGCGCCACCGCTGCCGGAACCTGTACTGCGAGAACTGCTGCAGGAAGAAAGTGGGATGGCTCTTCAAAAAACCGGTCTGTCCCGAGTGCGGGATAGAGCTCGCTGAGGGAGGGTCACTGACCTCGATGAGCTACGCGTCGCGAGGCTAGTCGAGCCTCGGCTGGGCGCGGCCCTCAGCCGTCTCCAGATAGCGCGTCAAGGTCGTCGAAGACGAAGGCTTTGAGGTCGACCTTGTTCCCGCATATCACGCACTCGAAATACTCGGAACCATGAGGGCCGACCCGTATCGCATGGCGCGTCCTCTTGTTGCACTTGATGCAGTTGCCGTCCACGGTCTCCACACCGTTGCTTTTCACCACTCGAGGCGCCATCCGCCTATTCGGGCAAAACTATTAATCATAATCGGACCTAAAAAAGCAGAGGCTTGGCTTCAATGAGCGACCAGCCCATGCGTAGCCACAGGGCCATGGCGATCGCTATCGTCATAGCGGGGGTGCTGATATCGGCGAGTGTCTTCGTAGCCGTCTCTGGCGCGGGCAAGACCGTGACCTCCACGACGACGGTCACAAGCCTGGACTCGCCCCTCTCGACCTCTACTGCAGGCGCGGGCCTGGAACTCTTGCTCTCGCTCAACGCCTCCCAGTTGTCGCCAGGTCAGGAGGTCGACATCAACATGTCATTGATCAATACCCTCTCGTCTCCCAAAAACGTCACCGCCGACCAGGGCACGCCGACCGGCCTCCCCCAGGTGAGCCTAGGCCCCTGTGGAGACCTGAATGAGCCCTTCGGCTTCCTCATCGCCCAGGGCTTTTACACGGCCGCCAACGCCTCCTCAGCCACTCCGATGGCGCTCTACAGTCCGGGCCTGTACAACTGTCCGGCGATCCTCGACTACAGCTACTTCGTCTTCCAACCGGACAGCTATCTCATGAGCTCCTGCGAGAGCGGAGGGTTCTGCAATCAGGCCCCCGCGACATCCAGCTCAGCCTACGGCGGGTCGTGGACCTCGAGCGGTGGTTCTCAGAGTACCTTCGCTTCGTTCAAGCAGGGGGTCTACACGGTCATCAGCGCGACCGAGTGGGGACAGGTCGCCGTGCTCCACTTCACTGTCGCTTCTGCCTAGGCGCTTGCCTTCAACCAGACTGCGCCGTCTCTCAGAGTCTCAGCCAGCGGGCCGTTGCTGGACCCCGCCCGTGCCGGTCTTCTGGGGGTCTCCGGCTGGCGCTTCACGAGGTCCCGGCTCTGCCGCCGGCGCCCCGCTAGCCTGCCCAGATCTGGTTCCGTCCGCCAGGAACCGGAAGTTGCGGAGCGCGAGCGCGAACAGGAGGCCGGCGACGCCGATCACTCCGATCAGCGCGAAGACGACCTGGTAGCCGAGTACCGTGTAGTTCTGCAGCGTGAAGCCGGGGAACGCATCGGTGAACGCATAGCTCGCCAGGATAGATGTGACGAGCACGGGACCCAGCGCCGAGCCGAGGTTCCTGAACGTCTGGTTCATGCCGGTCTGGATCCCCATCGTCTTCGGGTCGACCGAGAGGACGATGACGTTCGACATCGAGATGAGCACGGCGACGTTACCCACCATCATCGGGACGGCGATTATCCCGACCTCGTACGTCGTGCGGTTGAACTCGGCGAGCCCGAACGCCCCCAGGGTTATCAGGATGAAGCCCAGGATCATGATTGGTTTCGGCCCGTACTTGCTGATCGCCCGTCCGAGGAACGGTCCGGTCACGAGCATGCTGATGACGGCGGGGACCAGGATGAGGCCTGCATTCAGCTCGCTGAGCCCGAAGCCTGGGGACGGATACTCGCCGAGGATGATGAGGATGGTGAAGAGCAGGAACATCGCCATGCCCACGAACACGCCGTTGATGTTGGAAACCAGTATGTTCCTCTCCTTGAGCGACTGGAACGACACGACCGGGCTCGGCGCCCGGGGCTCCCAGTAGAGGAAGAACGCAAATGAGACCAGCGCCAGGAGTAGGAACTCCGGGACCCCCCACGGGACGCCTCCGAACGAGACCGAGGAGAAGTTGGTCCACCCCCAGTACGCCCCCTCCGTGATGCCGAGCATCAGGAGCGTGAGCCCGAGGCCGAGGCTGATGACCCCCGGGAAATCGATCTTACGGGCGTGACGGATCTGGGACTCGTGGATGAACACAAAGGCGAGCACGAACACGAGAATCGCGATCGGGATGACCGTGTGATATGTGTCCTGCCAGCCGAAGGTCTCCGCGATGTATCCTCCACCGACCAGCCCCGCCGCGGCGCCCGCTGCGAACATCCCCGAGAGGAGGCCTTGGGCCTGGCCGACGCGCGCTGGAGGGAAGACCTCGGGCAGCATGGCGAAGCCGAGGGGGAACATCGCCATCCCGACCCCCTGCACCGCCCGGATCGCAATCAGGCCGTAGATCTGGTCGGGCCGGCTGAGTCCGAGGAAGGCGCCGATGTTGGGGGTGAACCCAGCGAGGCTGACGGCGACGGCGTAGACACCCATCGCGACCAGCAGCATGCGCTTCTTGCCGTAGATGTCCCCGAGCTTGCCGAAGATCGGCGTGACGACGACGCCTACGAGAAGGTAGGCCGAGAGGATCCACGCGATCGTGCTCGCCTCGGTGACGTGGAAGAACGACTCGAAGTTGCTGAACGCGGGCAGCACCATCGTCTCGACGTAGGTGACCATCACGGCCATGCCCGCCAGGATGAGGAGGACCGTCCTCCCGTACTTGGCGTCGTACTGCCGCGGCGCGGCTAGAGACGGCGCTGCGGGCGTGGCAGGAGCGCTCATGCCTTTACTCCCCTGGAGACCGCAATAGGCTGGAGCCTGTGGTTCAGCTCGCGGACGACACGGACCGTCGCGGCGACATCCTCGTGCGGAAGGCCGCGTGCTGCATGGGCCACCCTCTGTCCTATCTGGGACCAGACGCGGGCTTCTACCCTGCGACCCTTGGGCGTGAGGGACAACTCCACGGTGCGATGGTCGCGCTCGGAACGCTGTCGCTTGACGAGCCCGGCCGCCTCCAGTTGGTCGACCGTCACGCACGCCGTGGGTGCTTTGACCGCAAGGTGCCTCGCGACGGTGCTGACGGACGCCGGTTCCAGACTGGACAGCACGTGCATGGTCAGGAACTGAGGCTTCGAGATCCCCTCGGCCTCCACCATCGGTTGTATGTGACGGAGCACGGACAGGATGACGTCCTGTATCGACTCGGCGAGCTGTTCGGCATCCGAGGAAAGTCGGTTCTGTCCGTCGCCAGATGTCGTAATCATTAGGAACACTAATCATTAGGCGGCCTAATACTTAGGGTATATAATCATTATGATTCTTAGCGTCGCCGGTTGGCGCTTATATGGCGCAAGGGCTTGATTCTGAGATGTCGGAGCAGCCCGAGGACACGGCGGTGGACGACGACAGCATCATAGAGCTGCTCCGTACGCCCGGCCTGAGCATCAAGTACCTGGACGAGGAGACCAAGGAGTGGATACGCGGATTCATCAGGCGGAACCATATCGAGAAGGGAATGTCACTCAGTGACATGGCCAAGCTCATCGGAAACAAGACTTCAGGGTACACGAGCTGGCTAGCCCGGCAGGTCGGGATTCGACCGAGAGATTTTGAGGAAGCTCGTCTAGCCGGGATTCACAAGAAGGTTCGCAAATATGAACGGCGGCCCTTCAATGGTACGAACCAGGACAAGGCCTACCTGTTGGGACTGAAACATGGAGACTTTTCTGCCTGTACCCCCTTCGGCGACGTTACTCGCGTATCGACAAGCACCACGCACCCTGCCCTAATCAATCTCTTCACAGACTTGTTCAGCCCATACGGTCATGTCTACAAGAATCCGCGATACAAGAAGGACACAAAAACATACGAGTGGAATCTCCAAGCGATACTAGACAAAAGCTTCGCATTTCTCATTGACGCTCGTGATGTGTGTAGAAAATGGGTGATGGACGAGGAGAGCACCATGCTCGCCTACTTGGCAGGGCTGGTTGACGCTGAAGGCAACATCCGAGTCTATCCCAATCACGGAAAGACGACTCTGCTGTGGGTGGCGATCCACAACACAGACCTTGACCTCATCGAGTTCGCATATCAATGCCTGGCAAAACTCGGATGCAAACCGCTCAAGCCATATCTCGACAAAGAGCCCGGATACGTCTCGAAAGGCTTTCACATAGTCATGCGGAAAGCGTATTGGAGGGTCTTGGTGTCGAGATTCGACGAGGCACAATCACTCCTTCAGCGGCTTCCGCTCCGCCACGAGGAAAAAGTGCAAACCAAGCAGCTTATGCTATCGGTCACTAAAGGCGAACTCTGGGGGAAAGTAGAGGACGCTGCAGCGAGTCTAAGGAAATCCTTTGATGAACAGGTCTCTCAGTGCACGAGCCAGGCAGAAACAGACTTTCTCGCACATCACTAAGCTTGCTATTCTAAGGCTGAGTTATCTTGATGGCCTGTGTCGGGCAGCTGGTTTCACACGCCATGCAGAATATGCAGTCCGCCTCGCGTGTCGGGTCGGACTTGTCCGTCCTGTACTGGTCCCATTCGGGCGTCCCTGGCGCTACCTGCTTCTCCTTGCCCGTACCGGACTGTCCTGGGTTGAGCAGCCACTCGAACACGAAGACCGGGCAGACGTCCATGCACACACCGTCCGCTATACACGCCTCGAAGTCGACCGCCACCAACGACCCGTGGATGCCGTGCTTGGTCGGGTATGGCTTTCCGTCGGCGTCGAGCCTATCCTTTCCATAGGCGAATACCTTGTGAGCGACGTGCTCGCCGGTCTGGGGAAACTCCTCCGGCTTCTGCATGAAATTAGGGTCTATGGCCTTGGTCTTGTAGTCGACTTCATGAACCATTTCAGTGTTCTTTGAGCACCTTCGTCATCCCTGATATAAATTTGTCCTCAGTCGCGGGAGTTCTTCTTCGACCCGTAGCTTCCGTCCTCCTTGAGCACGAAGACCTCGATGGGCCTGGGAGTGAATATCCCCGACTCGATCACCCCCGCGAGCGACTTGATCTCCCTCTCGAGGGTGGCGGGGTTGGCGGTCGGTTTGAAGAGCGTGTCGAAGACCAGGTTGCCGTTCTCCGTATAGTACGGAAAGCCCCTATCGCCCAGCCTGAGCCTCGGCTCCCCGCCGAGCGACTGGAGGCCCTCGGCGACGGGCACCCTTGCGAACGGGTGCGCCTCAACGGGGACGCGTACCCCGCCCTCACAGAGCTTCATCGCGAGCTTCTTCTCGTCGACCACAATGAACGTCCTCTTGGTGTTGCTGATCAGCACCTTCTCGCGGAAGAGCGCCCCGCCGCCGCCCTTGATCAGGTTCAGGCTCGCGTCCACCTGGTCGGCCCCGTCGACGACGAGGTCGAGAGCGGGCTTGTCCATGATCGATGTCTCTTCGCGCATCGATTGGGCGACGAGTGCTATCTGCAGCGAGGTCGGGACCCATCTGACCCTGACCCCGCGCTTCTTGAGCCGCTTGGATATCGTGGGTAGGAGGCTGGCCATCGTGGTCCCGCTGCCAAGACCGACCAAGGACCCGTCCCTCATCCTCTCGGCTATGGCGATGCCGACCTTCTCGAGGCTAGCCGCTCTGCCGTCCTTCAAGCTTGGTCGTTCTCTTTCCTTGTGTCTATCTGCTCGAGCTTGGCTAGCGCGTCCATGACCTCGTCCCGCAGCGCCTTGACCCTCTTCTCCCCGTCGCTCTCGTCCCTCTTGGCCGGTGCCTTCCTCTCGATGGCCCTCTCGAGGTCGTCGGTCGGGGTCATCGCGGAGACGGCCGAACTGGTCGGGGTGGGTGCGGCTGTTCGGGCGGTCCTCGGCGGCTCGGGCCTGAGCTCCTGGCGCATAGGCTGGAGTCTTTCTCTCGACTGGTCGAGGCGCGACTCGATGTTCTGTATCTTCTCCCTGAATAGCGAAACGAGCTCGTCCCTCAGCCGCTCGAGCTCTCCGACCTCGACGACGAGCTCCTTGTCCCTGAGCTTCGCCTCGAACTCCCTGATCTGCGAGCTGTACCTGCGCGCGATCATCTCCCTCTCCTCCCTGGTTATCTGGCCGTCGCTCTCCGCCTCGTAGACCTTGGTGAGGGCGGACGAGAGGAGGTCTCTTTCTAGGATTAGCGTCCGCATCTCCCTCTTCGAGGCGTCCAACTCGTCTGTGGTGATGGTCTTCTTGCGCAGCTGGCCTGAGGAGTCCCTCTGGACGACCTGGACCTTGGTCTTTCCCGCCCTGTTGAAGAACACGAAATATGAAACCGCGATTCCCACTGCAGCGCCCCCTGCTACCCCCAGGGCGAGCGTGGTTGGATCGAGTGACAAGGTAGCCGGCGCTATCAATATCGCCCGAATGGGCATATAAGGTTAGGAGCTCAGCTCAGTTAGTTGGGAGGCGGAGAGATCATTATGATGTTGTCTCCCCTTACGATGAGCGTACCCAGCGTCGTCGACTTGCCGTCCTCGGATACCTCTTCAGCGTTCTCTAGCGAGAGGTTCATGTGCTGGTCGAAGCCCTGAAGCGAGCCTCGTATCACCTTGCTCCCCTTGAGCTTGATGAGGACTATCTTCCCGAGGCTCTGGTCTAGTACCTTGATTGCCATGTCGACGGACATCAAGAATCACTGGTGTTTGGTGGGGATGTGAGAGTGGCTTTATTAAACTGATGGGTGCTCTAACTCGAGATTGAAGAGACACTTTGCATCGAAGCACGACTCGCGGGACTACATCGAAAAGGTCCAGACGTCGTGCGGACTCACCCTCGACGTTCCCAGGTCCGCGCAGGTCGAGATAATCGAGCCCGACGAAGGGGTCAGGTTCCTGGTCGTGGATGGGAGGTTCACCTTCGTCCAGCTTGGAGAGACCATCCTCCCGTTCGTGGGGTCGAAGGCGCTGATAGGGCTGCTGCCGTCCATCTACATCGACGAGGGGGCGGTGAAATACATCCTCAAGGGGGCCGACGTCATGCGGCCCGGGATATCGAAGTTCGACGAGTGGGGGGACAAGGAGAAGCTCCTGGTGATAAGGGACCTGGGAAAGGAGCGCGGCCTGGCGGTGGGGCGGTCCCTGGTTCCGAGCTCCGAGATGGCCGGGATGACCAAGGGGAACTGCGTGAAGAACCTGCACCACGCCGGGGACCGCGCTTGGGAATCGTTCAAGAAGATCTGAGTGGACAATTGATTCATCTATGTTTAAAAGGGGGAATGGATTGCTTCACAGTGTAACAAGTAGTTGGAAACCGGGTTGAGCGAAGAGACGGACTCCCAGCAGAAGGGGAGCGACATCCTCCTGAAGGCGCTTCAGTTGAAGAGCATGGATGACATTCCTAAGATTCAGGAAGACGTGGCGAACCGCGTCATAGTGATACTGAGGGTGACCCCGCTTGCGCAGAAGAACATTGAGGAGCTTAAGGGAGCGGTGGAGCAGCTCTACGAGTTCGCGACTTCCATAGGCGGAGACATCGCCAGACTAGGCGAGGAGCGGGTCGTGATAACGCCTCCGGGCGTCAGGATCTGGAGAGGCGCTCTCTCCGAGACCTGATCTAGTTTAGTCTAGTAGACTCTGATAGCTTCCTGCACTGCCGGTCTCAGGGTCGGTACCCTGTATATCCTCTGGATCACGTAGGCAAGGTTCTCGAGCTTACGCTTGTCTCCGTGCACGACGATGACCTGCTGGAGCTTCGGTCTCATCTTGCCGATGAAACGGATTATCTGGTTGTAGTCGCTGTGGCCGCTGAACCCGTCGACCTTCTGCACCTGGCAGTTGACGTCGATTATCTTGATCTTCCCGTTGTCGCCGAGCATGCTGGCCTGATGGGCGCCGTCGAGCACCCTCCTGCCAAGCGTGCCCTGCACTTGGTATGAGACGAAGAGTATCTTATTCTTGTCCGAGGGGGCGACGTGCTCGAAGTACTGCAGTACCGGGCCTCCCTCGAGCATGCCCGAGGTCGCCATGATGACCGCCGGCCCTTCCCTTAGCGCCTCGTCCCTGCCGGACGGGTGCTCGATGGACGTGAAGTACTCCGAGACGAACGGGTTGATCCCCTGCTCCAGTATCTTGCTCCTGAGCTCCCTGGAAAGGTAGTCCGCATAGGATACGTGTATGGCCGTGGCTTCAGAGATCATCCCCTCCAGGAAGACCGGCGCCTCGGTGAGGACCTTGTTGCGCATGTAGTGGTCAAGGACCAGGATGATCTCCTGCGCCCTTCCCACCGCCGGGATCGGTATGATTACCTTGCCGCCTTCCGAGAGCGTCCTGTTGATGGCGTTCACGAAGTTCATCTCCACCTCTTCGCGAGGCGGCATGATGTCCTCCTTGTTCCCGTAGGTGCCCTCGGTGATGAGCGTCTCTACCCTCGGGTAGTTCCAGCTGGCCGAATCGAAGAGCTGCGTCCGGCCGTACTTGTAGTCGCCCGTGTAGACGATGTTGTGCACACCCTCGCCTATGTGAAGGTGGACCGTCGCGGAGCCGAGTATGTGGCCGGCGTTGTTGAAGACCAGCTTGATGTCGGGGCTGACGTCGGTCACGGTCCCGTACTGCAGCGTCACGGTGTGCTGGATCATGTCCCTGATGTCCTTCTGGTCGTATAGTATCCTCCCTCCCTCGATCTGTGCGATCTTGATGTAGTCGCTCTGGAGGAGCGTCATCAGAGGGAGCGTCGGCTCGGTGCAGTATACGGGGCCCTCGTACCCGAACTTGAACAGCGCTGGGAGGAACCCCATGTGGTCGAGGTGGCCGTGGCTGATTATCACCGCGTCGAGCTCGTTGAGGTTGATGTCGGCCCAGTCGAGCCTCGGGTACGCGTCCCAGTTGTTCTTCGAGCCCGGATGTATCCCGGCGTCGAGCAGCACCTTGCTCTCGGAGGTCTCCACGAGCAACGAGGACCTCCCGACCTCCTGCCCTGCGCCCAGTACCTTGACCGTGATCTGCTCCGCCGTCGTGAACCTCGGCCTGAATATCGTCTCCCCCAGCGACCTGTAGAAGCGCTCGCGCTCGTCGGCCCCCGTCTTGAGGGCGTAGTAGATGCTCTGGATGGCGCTCGAGGCGATGTGCGGCGCCTTCCTCACCTTCACCTTCCATCCCGTCTGCTCCATCAGGCCCGCGATGTCGAACCCGTTCTCGGAGGCGAGGAGCCGCGGTACGTTCGCCTCCACCGTTATCTCTCCTGTGGCGTCATCGAAGAAGTAGTAGGACGCCCCTGCCTCCACGGGGATCGTCTTGTCGAGGATGGCCCTCACTTCCTGCTCCTGCTTCCTGATCGACTTCTCCGTGCGGGTGACCACCCTCTTCTTTACCGTGTTGACTATCTCGGAGATGATGTAGTTGTTCTGGTGGAGATACCTGGGGTTCTTCGTGTACAGCGCGATCCTGGGCCCCTCGTACTCGATCCTGGTGATCTGAGCCTCCGCTGGGATGCTTTTCAGTATCGTGCTCATCAGACTGACTTGACTTGCCTTTTGCGCCAAAGACTAACTGCGACCCGAAAACTGAGCTAGGAGCTTCTCCTTATCCTGCTCTGAGACTTCTCTGAACCCGGACTTGTCAATGATGGCGATGTCGAAGTGATCGCCCGTGAATACGTTTCTCCTCATGGCCGCGATGATCGCGTTCGCCGCCACCGGGGTTGCCTTTGCGACGCTCATGCCCTCCTGATAACCGACCTCGAGCACTCCCAGCGCCACGGGAGAGCCGCTACCCGTTGCAGTAACCTTCTGCGGCAGTATGGACCCGAAGAAATCAAGGTTGTATAGCGAAGCGCCGGCCCTGTCGTACCCGCCGATTAGCACCGAGGCGATGAATGGGTAGTAGCGAGACGAGAAGAGGATGTTGGAGACGATCCTTGCGGCAGACTTTACGGGAAGGGGGACCCCCCTCTCGACCCTGTAGGACCTTGCGTAATACTTCAGCGTGTCGACCACGTTCTGCGCGTCGGCGACGCCCCCTGAGATTGTGACTGCGATGTTCTCGTCCACCTGCAGGAGCTTCTTGCCCCTCTTGTGCGCGATGAACCCTCCCGCGGTGACCCTCGTGTCAGTCGCTAGGATGACTCCATCCGAGCAGACAAGGCCCACAGTGGTCGTACCGTGGTATTCCGCTTTGTTCTGCATTTTTTGGTCCAATTCCATTTTGATTCACGTTCGCACTATAATCCGGCAGGTCGTCCCCGAAGGAACGAAACTCCTGGACGCAGGTCGCTTAATTAACCTTTTCATTGATTCGCGTCCAAGTCAGCCCGAACGAAGCTTATATCTCAAGACCCAGCGCGCCGACGCGTGCCCTCCCGTTTCCACCTGATGGAGTTGCCCCAGAGGATCCTGATCGGGGACGACGTCATCGGCAGGCTGGGCGCCTTCATCGAGATGCCCAAGACCGCCAAGATAATCGTCGCATCGGGGACCAACGTGCAGGAGAGGGTCCGCGAGATGGTGGCCTCTTCCGTGACCGGGCGCGTGGGCTGGGTCGACGTGGTCTCTTCGGACATGAAGAACGTCCACTCGGTGATGAAGGTCTCCCGGGACGCACGCTGCATAATCGGGCTCGGAGGTGGCAAGAGCGTCGACGTCGGGAAGCTCGCCGCCTCGAAGCTCAAGGTACCCTTCTTCTCGGTCCCCACCAGTGCCTCCCATGATGGTATCGCGAGCCCGTTCGCCTCGATTCGCGGCACGACGAAGCATTATTCCATAAAGGCCAAACCGCCCGTGGGGATCCTGGCGGACGTTGACGTCATCGCCGCCGCTCCTCCCAGGCTCTTCGCTGCCGGCTGCGGGGACCTTGTGGCGAAGCTGACCGCCGTCAGGGACTGGCAGCTCAGTCACGACGCCACCGGCGAGTACTACGGGGAGTACGCGGCGAGCCTCGCCATGATGAGCGCCCGGATGGTAATCGACAACTCCAGGAGGATGGGTCGGGCGGACAAGTCTGCCGTAAGGGACCTCGTGGAGGCGCTCATAAGCACCGGCGTCGCCGCCGGGATCGCCGGGACGAGCCGCCCCTGCAGCGGCTCCGAGCATCTATTCAGCCACGCCCTGGACGTCATCGCCCCGGGGAGGGGGCTGCATGGAGAGAAGTGCGGAATCGGGACGATACTCTCCGCCAAGATGCAGGGCCTCGACTGGCAGGCGGTCAGGAAGGCCCTCAAGGACGTCAGGGCCCCCACAAAGGCCAAGGAGATTGAAGTGACGGACGACCAGGTGGTGGAAGCGCTGGTGGAGGCAGCCTCCATACGACCCGACAGGTACACCATCCTCTCGGAAGCGAACCTGGACGTCACGAAGGCCAGAGAACTGGCCGAAGAGACCGGCGTGATCTAGGCTTTCTGCTCTGGCTCTTCTGGCATGGACGCTTCTTCCTTGGCCTGCTCTTCCTTCCCTTCTTCTACGGGCTCGGCTGCCTTCTCGGCGGTCTTCGCCGCGTCCTTCTTGGCGTAGACCTCCTTGAACGTGACCTTCTTCACTGTCGGTAGGAAGTGCGTAACGTCGTTGGAGACGCCGCGCTTGATCACCTGCAGACCCTCCGCCATGAACGCCTCCTCTGGAATCTCGATGGTCACGTCTCCTGTCTTGTGAGTGAACTCGACCTTGTCGCCGATCTCGCCCGGGAACCTTCTCTTGATGAGCGAGCGGATTTTCTGCTCTTCGGTCTCGACCTCGCTGATGACTTCGACGTCGTAGACGAGGGTCTTCCCCGCCAGGCGGTGGTTGAAATCAACCTGCGCTCTGCCCGAACCGATGAACCTCACCACGCCCAGGCGATTGTCGACTTCGACGACGTCCCCCACCCTCATCTCGTCGCCCTTCTCGCCGAACTTTCTGATTGGGATCATTCTGAGCAAGGTCGGGTCTCTTTCACCCCACGCCTTCTCCGGGATCAGCTCCACTGTCTTGCGCTCGCCCGTGCCCATCTTGGCGATCTCCTCGTCGAGCCCCTTCAGCACCCAGTCCTCTCCCACGGAGACGAGCCTTGCTTCATATCTCCTTTCGGGGTCGTAGATGTTGAGCTTCTTTGCCTCTTCCTCGACGGTACTCTCGATGGCCTCTCCGGTGTCCTTCACCTTGGCCGTATAGTTCACGTAAATCAGGGTGCCTTTCTCGAACGACATTTGTTGTGGAGCGCGACCGGGGTTCCGTCTTCCTTTAAATGCTTAACTGGCCGTCCCAAGCACGGAAGCTATCCTTCCCAGGTCGACCGGATAGCCCATCTTCTGGAATGTTAGCGCCATCGCTGTGGCGGTCCTGTTCACGTGGGCAGAGCTCACGTTTCCCATGCTCCCTATTCTGAACACCTTCCCCTTCATGCCGCCCACCCCCGCCCCGATGACCAGGTCGTGCTCGTCGCTGAGCTTTTTCCTGAAGACCTTGTCGTCGATCCCCGGGGGGTAGAACCCGGCGACGACCGTATTGGACCTGACCTTCTCCTCTGCGAGACCCTTCAGGCCCATCGCTCCCAGCAGTGAATAGAGCGTCCGGGCGTGGAGGGCGTGCCGCTCGACCCTCTTATCCAGTCCCTCCTCAATGAGCCAGTTGAGCGCCTCGTCGAGGGCGTAGTAGAGGGACACCGCAGGAGTGAACGGCGTCTCCCCGTGCGCGAGGAAATCCATCTGCCTGCCGAGGTCGAAATACCTAACCTTCGGAGGGCTCTTCCTCACGAAATCGGCGGCCTTCTTGCTTACCGAGAGAAGCGCGAGCCCCGGAGGGGCGGCGAGGCACTTCTGGCTGCCGGTCACGCAGATGTCTATCCCCCACCGGTCGACCGGCAGCGCGTAGCCGCCGAGGCTCGATATTGCATCAACGACGAAGAACGCGCCCGCGTCTGCGGTCACCTTCGCCAGCCGTTCTACGTACGGGATGGCGGTGCCTCCGCTGGTCTCGTTGTGTACTGTGTAGACCGCCTTCAGGTTGGGCGTCTTCCGCACCGCCTCCTCGACCGCCTCTATCGAGGGCACGGTGCCCGGCTCGGACGTCACCCTGACCGTCTCTCCGCCAGCCAGCTCGATCACCTCCGCGAGTCTGCTCCCGAACTCGCCGCAAACGGGGATGACCACCTTGTCCCCGGGACGGACGATGTTCCAGACCGCCGCCTCGACTCCGCCCGTCCCTGAGGCTGTAAGAATTATCGGGTCGCCCTCCGTCTGGAATAGCGCCCGGGATTTCTCCGTCACTCCCTTGAGCACGCGCGTGAACGTCTCGCCTCTGTGGTTAATCATCGACCTTATCATCGCGTGGTTGACCCTGTCGGGCACGTTCGTCGGGCCCGGCAGCATCAGCAGCTTGCTCGGTGGATAGTCCATTCTTACGCCGCCTCCGTATCCTTGTTTATCATGCTTCTGACCCTGCCCACCCCGTCAAGGTCCTTGACCAGTCTCGCAACCGCCGGCGGGACGAGCTTCTCCCAATCCCTCCTCTCGAGTATCCTTGTCCGGACGTTTGTCGCGGAGTACTCGCTCCGGTTCAGGTATGGGATTGGTACCACGTCTATGCCCTCCTCCTTCAGCAACCTTATCGTCAGCGTGTCGTTGGAGAACACAATGTCGAACTTAGGCACGGTGGACCTCAGCGTCGCGGTCCAAACAGAGTGCGACTCTGCGTCGTGCACGGGGATGAGCATCCAGCGACGCCCATCGACCTTGGCCTCGTCGAGGGCCGCCTTGATCATCATTATCCTCTCCCCAGCCGTGAAGGGGTTGTCGCGCTCGTGGCTCCGCTGCGCGCTGCCCACCACGATGTAGAGGTAGTCGACCCGTTTCAAGGCGTACTTGACGGCCGCGAGGTGGCCGCTGTGGAATGGTTGAAACCTACCTACGAACAGTCCGACCCCTTTCTTCGGCATCAAATTCACGCGGCTTTCGTTGAGTATTTAAGCCGTATTCGGGCTGGTGCGGCTCACAGCGTTTGCTTTTGAGGTCTAGAATTGTCGTTTCTTGAGATAGACGGCTCATTCGGCGAGGGAGGGGGCCAAACAATCAGGATAGCGACCTCCTTCGCGGTAATCCTCGACCGTCCGATCCGGGTCACCCGTGTCAGGGCCGGGAGGAGGATACCGGGGCTGAGACCGCAACACGCAACGACCCTCAGGATTCTCAGGGAGATATGCGGAGGGACTCTCACGGGTGGCGAGATCGGCTCGACCGAGTTCACGTTCTCCCCGGGGAAGCCTGAGAGCAGGTCGATGTCGGTCGACATGGGCACCGCCGCGAGCGTAACCTTGGCGCTCCAGGCGATCGTCCCTGCGATCTCCCTGTCCGGCTCGTCTCTCGACCTCGAGCTCATAGGGGGCACCGACGTTCCCTGGAGCCCGACCTGCGACTATTTCTCGGTGGTATTCTCCGAGAGCCTAAGGCGGCTCGGCGTGGTCTTCACGCTGGACGTCCTCCGCAGGGGCTACTATCCGAGCGGCGGAGGGAAGGTCAGGGTCCACATCGAGTCCTGCAAGAAGGTAGCCGCCGTTCGTTTGGACTCCCGAAAAGAGGACCCTCCCATCTCGGTGGTCAGCAGAGCTGGGATGCTGCCCGAAAGGGTCGCCGAGCAGCAGCTGACGTCGGCGGTGTCGCAGCTCGAGCGGAACGGGCTCTATCCGACGGTCAAGTCGGTGCGGGTGGAGGAGTCGTCTTCGCCCGGGAGCTCCATCCTAGTGAGCGCCGTTGACAGTTCCTGCTTCATGGGTGCCGATTCCATAGGGGCTCGCGGCAAACCAGCCCTCCGTGTCGGCTCCGAGGCGGGGCTGAGGTTCGCAAGGGGCTACAACACAAAGGCCTGCGTCGACCCGCACCTGGCAGACATGCTCTCCCCGCTCCTCTTCCTCGCGGACGGACCCTCCGCCCTCCTGACTCCGGAGATAAGCGGACATCTCCGGACCAGTCTCCATGTGGCGAGGCAGTTCATCCCCGCGGAGTATTCGACCGAGGCTCGGGATGGGACCTACCTGATATCCGTCAGGCCTCCACAGCAAAATAGCTAATAAGGTGCCGGGGCGGCTGGGGTTCCGCAGATTAGATTGTCCTACGACGCTTACATGCCAGGGGCCACCGCGGTGGGTATCACGTACAAGGACGGAGTGATACTGGGGGCCGAGAGGAGGATTACACTAGGAAATTACGTCCTGAGCAAGAGCGGCAGGAAGGTCTTCAAGGTCACCGACAATACCGGGGCGGTCTGCGCGGGCATGGTCGCCGACATGCAGAACCTTGTAAGGCAGGTGGCTGTCTACACGAAGCTCAAGGAGCTGGAGGTAAAGCGGAGCCTGAGACCGGGAGCCGTGGCCAAGCTCACCTCGGTCATGATGTTCGAAGCGCGGTACGCCCCGTTCATCACCCAGGTGATACTGGGAGGCTTGGACGGAAAGCCGAAGGTGTGGGTCCTGGACCCTCTCGGCAGCCTGATCGCCGACGAGTACGCTGCCATCGGGACGGGCTCAGAGATGGCCATCGGCGTGCTTGAGGAAGGCTTCACGCCATCGCTCTCGGCGAAGGACGCGAGGGAGCTGCTCATCGCATCAATACGCGCCGCGATCGCTCGCGACTCTATGAGCGGAAACGGCATAGACATACTCACGATCGACAAGTCCGGGATCAAGGAAGACGGAATCGACATGCAGCAGTAAGGCACGCACAAGAATTCCAATCAGACAAGCTCGCGATTCCCCGAGCGGATAGGTCCGCGCGAAGGACCGACGTCTTGCTTTCGGTCTACTCTGGTACGCTCTCGCAGACCAGCTTTCCGTCCTTGACGGAGACGAAGAGGAACCTGTTGTCCTCGAAGACCAAAGTGATCTCGGTTTCTTTCTCGGTGACGGTGAGCAGTTTCTTCTCGACGATGCTGTCGAATTTGGCCATCGGGTTGGATGGCCCCGATTCTTTGTATTTTTGTCTTGCGACTACTTCAAGAACGCGGTCAGTTTCGAGTTCTTCTTCTGGGATGAATACTGCTCGATGCTCTTGCCCGTGCCCTTCTTGACCAGCTCCCTGATCACCTCGTCCATGCTCTTGCTGCGGTTCTGAGCCTTGAGCAGCTTCAATACTTTGTGGGTGTCATCGTGGACCTTGACGTCCTTGATTACGAGCATTCTTGTGGTCGTCTGCGCGGTCGCTTGAATACTTTCGGATTATCGACTCTGTCGAGCGGAGGGAATGTAATCTCGCCGAGGATTTCTGTGAAGCCTTCTCCGCTTTCGAAGTCCCTGCCAGGCTTCGGAATGCGTCCATTGTGAGAGAAGCGAAGGAACTGTGCAAGGGAACTCCAAGGAATCCGGAGCGCAGAGCAAGCAGGGTGAGAAATGCCGGAAGAGGCGTCTGTCTGATTTACCAGGACATGCAAGTCTTACAAGCTGAGCGCCGAGAAGGATGCCCAACTCGGCTCTGCTTGTTTTATTTGACTCAGTATCGTCGCGAGTTCTTCATCTGCCCTTGGAGCTATCCAGGGCTAAGACTGGGACGGCGTTAACCTCATCGTCTTTCGTCATTGAATTCTTGCTTCTTTTAGGCTTTATGCGCGGCCATATACATCGTGCCGCGCTATCTCTCGAAGGGAACTTTCCCGTATCAGTCGCATAGGTCATCTTTACAAACCCCGAGGCCCTCGAAGTGGGGTCTCAGATTGACAAGCAAGGTTCGGAGTGTAGGCGTGCTGGGTGCCGGTACGATGGGGCACGGCATCGCAGAGGTTGCGGGGCTTGCCGGCTTTGACGTGTTGCTGTACGACGTCAAGCAGTCGTTTCTCGATGCTGGCGTGGAGAAGATCAGATGGAGCGTCTCCAAGCTTGTGGAGAAGGGGGCGATAACCAAGGAGAAGGGCGCAGAGGTCATGGGCCGGATACGGCCGACGCTCGACCTGAACGAGCTCGCGGGGGCCGAACTGGTGATTGAGGCGGTCCCGGAGGAGCTGGCCACGAAGGAAGCCCTGTTCTATCAGCTCGACCAGATAAACAAGAAGGGGACCTTTGCCTCGAACACGAGCACGATTCCGATAACCGAGATAGCGGCCTCCGTGCGGAAGCCGGAAAGGTTCGTGGGGCTGCACTTCTTCAATCCTCCGGTGATGATGCCTCTCGTCGAGGTGACCAGGGGCAGCGGTACCTCTCAGGAGACCGTCGACGCCGCCTTGGGATTCGCGAGACAGCTCGGCAAGCAGGTCGTCATGTGCAACAAGGACGTGCCCGGCTTCATCGTCAACAGGATACTGGGACCTCTGCTGAACGAGGCCGCCTGGATGGTCACGAGGGACGAGGCGACGGTCGCCGAGATAGACTCCGCCGCCGTCTACAAGGCGGGGCTGCCGATGGGGCTCTTCGAGCTGGCGGACTACACCGGGATAGACGTGCTCTACAAAGCGGCCGAGGCCGTGAAGTCGCGCGAGCCCAGCAGCATACTCGGCGCTCCGCTCTTCAAGGAGAAGTTCGAAGAGGGGAAGCTGGGCAAGAAGAGCGGGGAGGGCTTCTATGTCTACGCGGGGTCCTCCAGGCCGAAGATAGGCAAGGAAGCGGGAGAGAGGTTAGACCCCCTCTCGTTCCTCTCGGTGGCCGTAAACGCCGCCGCCTGGCTGCTCAGGAACCAGGTCTGCAGCAGGGAGGACCTCGACCTCTCAGTCAAGCTAGGCCTCGGCTTCCCCGAGGGGATACTCCAGATGGCCGACCGATGGGGGATAGACAGGGTCGTTGTCTTCCTCAAGGCCAAGCAGGATATGTACGGACGCGATTACGCCCCCGACCAGATGCTTGAGGAGATGGTGAAGAAGGGCGAGCTCGGCGTCTCTTCCGGCCGCGGCTTCTACGAGTACTCGAGCTCCGAGAAGAGGTTCGAGGAGGTCGTCCTAAAGAAGACACCGCCGATTGCGTGGGTAACCCTCAACAGGCCGCACAGGCTTAACACGATCACGCCAAAGATGACCGAGGAGCTCGAAGCGGTTGCGAGGGAGGTCGCAGCTGACGACTCGGTCAGGGTGCTCGTCTTGAGCGGGGAGGGAGGCAAGGCCTTCAGCGCGGGGGCCGACATTACGAGCTTCGGGTTCGGCGCGCCATCGAAGGCGTTCGACGCTTCCCGAAGGATGTTTGAGGTCTTCAGCGCCTTCGAGAGGCTGCCCAAGCCCGTGATAGCGGCAATCAACGGATACGCCTTTGGAGGCGGTTGCGAGCTCGCTCTGGCGTGCGACTTCAGGCTGGCGTCGAAATCGAGCCAAATAGGCCTGACAGAGACCAACCTCGGGATAATCCCAGGTGCCGGGGGGACGCAGCGTCTCATCAAACTGGTGGGCCTGGCGAAGGCCAGAGAGATGATCTATTTCGGGACCCGGCTCCCCGCTGACGAAGCTCTTCAGGCGGGCCTGGTCGACCGCGTCTTTGCAAACGAGGAGTTTCAGCAACGGGTCGACGAGTTTGCAAGGAACCTCTCCAAGCGCGCGCCTCTTTCGCTCAAGTTCGCGAAGCAAGCGCTCAACCTCGCCACACAGGTCCCGACAGACCTCGGGCAATACTTCGAGGCGAGCAGCTTTGCTTTGTTGCTTTCGACGCAGGATGCGAACGAAGGGATAACCTCGTTCCTCTCCAAGAAGGAGCCCGAGTTCAAGGGAGAGTAGGGAAACTGTTATCAGGTTTGGCCTCTTGGTCAAGAGCCGAAATACGCTTGACGGTCGCAACGGGTTCTGCGCTTCCCTTGACCGATGAGGGGTCGGCTCATTGAGCACCCTCTCGCCGAGTTCGCTGGACTATGTCATTGAGGTCTCGGAGGAGCACGAAGCCTTCCGCAAGGTGGTCAGGGAGTTCGCCGAGAAGGAGCTCGCGCCCCAAGCTCCGAAGATAGACAGGGAGAACGAGATGGACATGGAGCTGGTCAGGAAGGCAGGTCGGCTGGGCCTCTTCGGGGTGCCCTTCCCGGAAGAGTATGGAGGCAGCGGCGGCGACGACCTGTCGTTGGTGCTGGCCACGGAGGAGCTCGCTCGCTTCTCTGCCGCGTTCTCGGCCGTTGTGGGCGCTAACTACCTGGTCTCGGTCCCGCTCTTCCGCTTCGGGACGCCGGAGCAGAAGCGGAGGTTCCTGACTCCGATAGCGCGCGGCGAGAAGATAGCGGCGCACGCGATGACCGAACCCGGGGCGGGGTCCGACGTGGCGGGCATCAGCACCACGGCGAAAAGGGAAGGAGGGAAGTACATGATAAACGGCAAGAAGGTGTTCATCACCAACGGAGACAAAGCGGACATCTACCTGATATTCGCCCGAACGAGCCCCCCCGAAGAAGCCAAGAGGCACAGAGGGGTGACCGCCTTCATCACCGAGAAGGGAGCGGCGGGGCTGCGTGTCGGTCAGAGGATAGACACGATGGGGCTCAGGGGAGACCAGCCCGTCGAGCTGGTCTTCGAGAACCTAGAGGTCCCGGAGGAGAACGTCGTCGGAGAGGTCGGGCGCGGCGTGAACGTCGCACTGACGACATACGACTACGGGAGGGTCGGTGTGGCCGCTCAGGGCACGGGACTGGCGCAGGCCGCCCTGGAAGCTGCGCTCAACTACTCGACGCAGAGACAGACCTTCGGCGAATACCTTCTCACCTACCAGCAGGTCCAGTTCAAGATAGCTGAGATGGCGGTAGCGGTGCAGACGGCGCGTCTGCTCACGTACTGGGCGGCGACGCTGACCAAGAAGGGCAAGGAATTCATCAAGGCATCCTCGATCGCGAAGATAGTGGCCACCGAGGCGGCCGAGACGAACGCCCACAAGGCGATGCTCATCATGGGCGCATACGGAGTTTCAGCCGACATGCAGGTCGAGAGGATACTCCGGGACTCCCAGGTAATCAAGACGTACGAGGGCACCAACGACATCCAGAGGTTGACCATAATGAAAGAGATAGCAAAAGAGATGGGCGTCATCGGCCGGTCCTGACCAGCCACAGCATCGTTGAAATAGAGGAAAACCCCTATTCGGATGATTCCGCAATGAGAAAGGTCGCCATCGTCGGCATCGGACACTCCAAATTCGGCAGGAGGACGGACGTCGACATTGCGGAGCTTGCCTTCGAGTCGATAAAGGGTGCCATGGAGGACGCAGGCGTCGAAAAGAAGCAGATAGAGAGCGTCACTTTGGGCAGCGCAGGCGGTTGGTACGAGGAGTCTCTGCCGGCGGTGGTCGTCAATGAATACGCCGGATTCCATAATGTTCCTACGATGCGGGTCGAGGCCGCTTGCGCGAGCGGGAGCGCAGCCGTGAAGAACGCATACCTGAGCGTGGCCAGCGGCGAGTCCGAGATCTCGATGGCGGTCGGCCTCGAGAAGATGACCGAAGTCGACACGCTCACGTCGGTGGAGCTGATGGGTAGGGCCGGTTCGTATCTCTGGGAGTTCGAGAACTACGGGATGACCTTCCCCGCCTACTATGCCCTGTACGCCGTCGCGCACATGAACCGCTTCGGAACGACGCAGGAAGACCTGGCGAGGGTGGCCGTCAAGGCCCACCACTACGCTTCGATGAACCCGCTCGCTCAGTTCCAGAAGGAGATTACCCTGGAGAAAGCTATGGGCTCGCAGATGGTATCCTGGCCGCTCAAGCTGTATGACGCCTGCCCTATCACGGACGGGTCGGCGACCGTCATCTTGGCGAGCGAGGAGACGGCGAGGAGGCTCACCGACACGCCGGTCTGGATCAAGGGCATGGGGGTCTCTTCGGATTCGGCGAACCTCAGCAAGAGGGACGACTACGTCGGCCTGGCGGCAACGGTGGACGCCGCACGGAAGGCGTACGCCGCATCCAGGATGACCCCCCAGGACATGGACGTTGCGACCTGCCACGACTGCTTCACCATAGCCGAGCTCATGGCATACGAAGACCTGGGCTTCTGCGCCAAGGGCGAAGGTGCCAAGATGATCCGCGACGGACAGACGGAGATAGGCGGAAGGATCCCAGTGAACGTCGATGGGGGCCTGAAGGCAAAGGGCCATCCCGTGGGCGCGACAGGGGTGTCTATGATGGTCGAGGTCTCCAAGCAGCTGAGGGGCGAAGCCGGGAAGAGACAGGTCCCATTGAAGAAGGGGAACGGGCTCGTGCACAACGTGGGGGGCACGGGCCACTACTGCTATGTGACCGTCCTGTCGAGGAGCGCATGACCGTGGACGCCGAGCCTCCGACCCTGCACTCCCGAAGGACTCTGAACCTCACGTTCAACCTGCCCATCTCCAAGACGCATCAATTCTGGGACTCGCTAAAGGAGGGGAAGTTCGTCACGACCCGATGCAAGGCCTGCGGCGAGGTCAGCTTCCCACCGCAGACCGACTGTCCGAGGTGCATGAGCGGCGACGCGGAATGGATAAGCATGGGGACTGACGCGGAACTCCTGACGTTCACCTACGTCATCGTGACCCCCACGAGCTTCGTGGAGAGCGACCCTTACATCGTGGCGATCGGGAGGCTGAACGAAGGGCTGAAGATACTCGCATGGGTCGAGGGCTCGAGCATCGAGAAGCTCGCGCCAGGCATGAAGCTGAGGCTCGAGGCCCGGAAGACCGCTCAAGGCTCGCCGTACTACGTCTTCGTGGTCGCGTCCTAGAAATCCACGGGCACGGCCCGGATGACCTCGGCTATCCTGACGAAGCGGTTCTTGTAGAACAGGATCTTGGTTATCGAACCCCTGAACTTGAGCAAGCCCTTGAGCACGGCGGACTGGAGGTCGACCTCGCCCTTTGCGACCTTAGTCCAGGTGTCATAGCTCCCCTCGAAAGTGAACTCGGCGGCCGTTCCGGCCTCGGCCTTCGAGATGCTGGTTACCCCGTCCTCGACCTTGAGCAGAAAGGCCGCGCCCTGGTCCGTTGCGCCGAGGAGAATCGTCGTCTTGACGCCCTTGGTATCTTCCAGCCACTTGGGGTCCGCGACTAGCTTGTTCTCGACGTCCTTGAAGTATTCCTCGGTGAAGTACTTTACCATGCCCGCCGCTACCGGGGCTTCGCGGCTCTTTTGAGCTTGCTGATTGATCCGGACGCGCTCTTGGGGACTAGCGTTGCCTCTCCGACCCGTATGATGAGGCTGAGCTTCATCTCAGGCAGCCTCAGCTGGTCCGTCCGGAAGATAAGCGAGCTGCCCACCCACACCATCTTCTTCGGGTCGAGGTCCGGATACCTCTCGAACAGCAGCCTGACTGCTTCCTTCTGCCCGGACGGCCCGATCTCCTTGTCTGAGGAGAGCAGGAGGTATCGCTTCCGTTTCTGTGGGTGCGTCACCCGGCTATCGACCCCATCAGCCTGCCATAGAACTGCTCCGGGCTGCCCTTCATCATGAAGCCGCGGGGCTTGACCCTCACCCTCACGGGGTCGCTCGAAGCGAGCATGGCGGTGCCCCGGATGAGCGTCTGCTTATTGATCCTGAGATATAGGGCTCCGTGTTCGTCCGTGTGCGCAGAGAGGTTCCTGAGCAATTCTTCCCTCCCTTCCTTCCCCAGAGCTTCCGCCACGCTCCGGAATGCCGTCCAGGCGTCGTCCCCCGTGAGATGCCAGGTGGCATGGATGATCTTGTTCCCGTAGTGGCCCTCCAGCACCTCCTCGGTAGGCTCTTCTTCTGTCGCCAGAAGCCCCCTGATCGACTTCTTCACCTTAGCATCGTCCTCGGTGGCGTGCACAAAACACGATACCTCGACGGACTGGATCTCTCGCTGTGCCACGGTTGCGCTCCCGTCGGGAATCCACACTGATAACCTTGACCCGCGGCAATAGACCGCCCACGCTGGGACGTGCGTGTGAATGCTGGTCCATGCGATTGGATTGAAGCATATATCGGACCCCTTGGTCGAGGTTCGTGATTAAAATGCCGCAGGCGCACCTGAATTTCATCGGCGGCAAGTGGGTCCCGTCGGAGGATGGAGCGACGTTCAGGGTCACCAACCCGGCCGACCCGGCTCAGGACCTGGGCGAATTCCAGCTTTCCACCAGGGAGGACGCGAAGACTGCGGTGGAGTCAGCGCGGGCGGCACACGCCTCTTGGAGGAGCACCCCCGCGCCCCTGAGGGGGAAGGTGCTTTACAAGGCGGCTGAGATAATCGAGTCCAAGGTCGACGAGTTCGCAAGGACTCTCACCACGGAGGAAGGCAAGACGCTCGCCGATTCCCTAGGCGAGGTAAGGAGGGCGGTCGACCTCTTCAGGTTTTACGGTGGACAGGGCAGCAGGCTGGACGGCAAGACCTACCCGTCGAGCTTCCCGAAGACCTTCCTGTATTCAGTCAGGGAGCCGGTGGGGGTCGTCGTGCTGATGACCCCGTGGAACTTTCCGATCGCGATTCCAGCCTGGAAGATGGCCCCTGCACTCGTCTCCGGCAACTCCGTCGTGTTCAAGCCCGCGTCGCTCACCCCCGGGATAGCGACCAAGTTGGTCTCGGCGTTGGAGCAGGCCGGGGTCCCGCCCGGGGTCCTCAACCTGGTCACCGGTCCCGGTTCCACCGTGGGGGAGGAACTAGCGCTGAACAGAGAAGTGGATGCGATATCGTTCACGGGTTCGTACGAGGTCGGGGACGGGATTCAGAGGGCGAGGGCGAACTCCGGTAAGATGGCCAGGATACAGCTCGAGATGGGCGGCAAGAACCCGACGATAGTCTTGCCCGACGCGAAGCTCGAAGACGCGGTCGAGGTCGTGGCCAAGAGTGCGTTCGGCCTCACTGGCCAAGCGTGCACCGCTACCAGTAGGGTGATGGTACACGAATCCGTGAAGGAGCGGTTCACGGCCATGTTGGTGGACCGGGCAAGGTCTTTCCGGGTAGGGAACGGTCTGGAGCAGGGCGTCGAGATGGGCCCGGCGGTCTCACGGTCGGAGCTTGAGAAGGACCTCAGGTACGTCGAGATAGGAAAGGGAGAGGGGGCGAACCTCATCGCGGGAGGCGGGAGACCGTCCACCACGACGTCGACGGGATATTTCATGCAGCCCACGATATTCGACAACGTCTTCGCCGACATGAAGATAGCGAAGGAGGAGATCTTCGGCCCGGTCCTATCCGTCTTCGAAGTGAAGAGCGTCGACGAGGCTGTGGAGCTCGCCAACAAGTCGGAGTTCGGGTTGACCGCCTGCATCTGCACGAGCAACTTGGGCAGCGCCCTGGATTTCGCAGACAGGGTCCAGGCGGGCATAGTCAAGATCAACCGGCCAACGGTAGGGCTCGAGCTTCAGGTCCCCTTCGGCGGGATCAAGAAATCCAGCTCAGACAGCTTCAAGGAACAGGGGGAAGAGGGCATCGACTTCTACACGCGGATAAAGACGGTCTACATGGGGTACTAGCGCAGCTGCGTCACGCGGTTCCTCAGGAGACCGATGCCCTCTATCTCGATCTCGACGACGTCTCCCTCCTTTAGGGTGAAGTCGTCCGGCGGGACGATGGACGTGCCAGTCATCAGCAGCGTGAACCTCCTAAGGGTGTTGTCCCGCTTGAGATACGCTGTCAGCTCGGGGACGGACCTCTTCATCTGGGACGTGCTCACTGCGCCTTCGAAGGTAGGCCTGCCCTCTCGGATGATTTTCATGCTTATCCCGAGAGCGCGCGGGTCCCGTATCTCGTCGGGGGTGACTATGACGGGTCCGATGGCGGATGAGCCGCGGTATACCTTGGCCTGAGGCAGATAGAGCGGGTTTTCCCCCTCTATATCGCGCGACGACACGTCATTGCCTACCGTGTATCCGACGACGTTGGCTGCTTCGTCGAAGACCACCGTGAGCTCCGGTTCGGGGACCGACCACTTGCTGTCGCTCCTCACACAGACTTCTTCACCGGGCCCTCTGCAGCGGATCCCCGTGTCTTTGATGAAGAGCTCTGGCCTTTCGGCGGCATAGATGTAATCGTAGATGCCCTTTGATTTCGTCTCCGTCTCCCGGGCGTTCCTGCTCCGGAGATAGGTCACGCCTGCCGCCCAGATCTCCATGCCCTCCAACGGGATCTTGAGGAGACCTTCCTCGAACCGTATCTTCCTGGCCTTCTTAATGCCGTCTTCGAGGAGCGAGACCATCGCCGGACCATCGGCGCCGGCCTTCGAGTAAGCGCTGTTGAGGTCCCGGAAGCCGTCCTGGTCGACGGAGGTCAGGTCATGGAGCCAGCCATCCCTGAGGACTCCGAAGCAGACCCGGTCCGTTGATTGAAACCTGCAGAGCTTCAATGACCACGAAAGAGACGACGCGGTGATTAAAACGTTCTGAAGGCCGCTCAGGGAGTCAGAAATGCCCATCCCTGAGTTGGGTGCGGTCCACGCGTGGCCGGTGCGCGTCGAATAACTTTATCAGGAGTCGCGGGGCCGAACCGAGAGCGATTTGAAAGGAGACCTCCGAGTCCTCGGGATTGAGAGCACCGCTCACACGTTCTCGGCCGCGGTCGTCTCTGAGAAGAAGGGTCTCCTCTGCGACGTGAGAGACGTCTACGCTCCCCCGGAAGGCAGCGGGATCCACCCGACGGAAGCCTCGATCCATCACGCGGCGGCTGCATCGAGGGTCGTCAAGGAGGCCATGGCGACGTCAGGCGTCCGATGGAAGGACATTGACGCCGTAGCCTACGCGATGGGCCCCGGGCTGGGGCCGTGCCTCAGAGTGGGAGCCGTGACGGCAAGGACCCTCGCCCTCTCCCTCCAAAAGCCGCTCGTCGCCGTCAACCATGCCGTGGGGCACATCGAGCTCGGGTGCAAGCTCACGGGCGCGGTCTCGCCCCTCGTGCTGCTCATCTCTGGGGGCCACACGATGGTCGTTTCGTACTCTTCGGGAATGTGGCGGGTCTTGGGTGAGACGCTCGACCTGACGCTGGGTCAGCTCTTGGACCAGCTCGGCCGATATGTGGGCTACGCGTCGCCCTGCGGCAGGCGGATAGAGGAGGCAGCATCGCGTTCTCACAGGTATCTCAAGCTACCATACACGGTGAAGGGCAACGACGTGTCATTCTCGGGCATCCTGACCGCCGCCAAGCGGCTCATCGACGCGGGCGAACCCTTCGACGACGTCTGCTTCTCCGTTCAGGAGACCGCCTTCGCCACCGCCGTGGAGGTAACTGAGCGGGCGCTTGCCTTCACCGGGAACCACGAGCTCATGGTGGTGGGGGGCGTGGCCGCGAACAAGAGGCTGGCGGAGATGCTGGGCCTGATGGTCGGCAGACACTCTGCGACCTTTTACGTGGTGCCTCTGCGGTACAGCGGGGACTGCGGTGCCCAGATCGCGTGGACCGGTCTCCTCGCCTACCGGTCTGGCCTGTCCATCCCAATCGAGAAGAGCGTCATCAGGCAGTCCTGGCGTCTGGACACGGTACAACTACCCTGGAGGGGAGGCGCGTGAAGCTGCTCTATCGGGGCGCAGAGGCGGACCTGCTGATCGGAGACTGGGCCGGCGAGGAAGCCGTCTTCAAGTTCCGAAAGCCTCTCCCATATCGGTTGCCAGAGCTCGACGATGAGATCAGGGGACAGAGGACTATCCATGAAGCCCAGATAATCCGAGACGCAAGGTCCGCCGGGGTAAGGGTCCCGTACCTCTACTACACTTCACCACGCGAGTCGCTCCTCGTGATGCAGCACATCGACGGACCCAGGTTGAAGTCCTTCCTGCAGTCCGCCGAAAGCGACAACGGCAGGGTCTCGAAGGAGTTCGGGACGGCGGTAGGGAAGCTCCATCGCGCTGGCATCATGCACGGCGACCTGACCACGTCCAACGTGATTGTCGGGGACGAAGGCGTGTATCTCATCGACTTCGGCCTAGCGACGCACTCCCTGAAAGTAGAGGACCACGCCGTCGACCTCAGGCTGATCAAAGAGACGCTGATAGGGGCCCACTCGGACGTATCCTCCAGCGTGATGAGCTCCTTCCTCACCGGCTACGCTCTAGTCGTTGGAGAGAAGAGGACGAAGGAGGTCACCAGGAAGCTTCAGGAGATAGAGAGGAGGGGTCGCTATGCCCGGGTCGAGTAAGGCGGTCTCGTTTGCGACCTCCAACAGGGGGAAGGTCCTCGAAGCCCGGATAATATTCAAGCCCTTCGGTCTGAGAGTGAGGCCATTCAGCGGCAAGGGAGCGGAGATACAAGCGGACACCACCGACGTCGCTTCTTACTCCGCTCGGGAAGCTGCGCGCAAGTATGGACGTGCGGTCATGGTCGAGGATGCGGGTCTCTTCGTCGAGGCGTTGGACGGGTTCCCCGGCCCGTTCTCCGCTTACGTCTTCAAGACCATCGGCATAGAGGGCCTCCTCGCCCTGCTCGAACGGGAGAAATCAAGGAGTGCGGCGTTCAGGAGCGCCGTCGCTTACTGTGCGCCCGACGGCGAGCCGCATGTGTTCGAGGGGGAGGTGCGCGGGCGCATAACCCGTTCCCCGAAGGGAAGGAACGGCTTCGGGTTCGACCCCGTCTTCCTCCCGACCGGCAGTCGGAAGAGCATGGGCGAGCTCACCCTCGAGGAGAAGTGTGCGATCTCGCACAGGGGCGAGGCGATGAGAAAGTTCGCAGCCTGGTACTCGCGACCGTAGCGGTGGGCAACGGTTTTAAACGACCCGGCATCGGGTCGTTGCTGTTTCAGATTGGCGAGGATACATTCCCATCGGCACGGAAAGAGCCACCAGACCAGGCCCACAAGCAAGAGGCCTCCGAGCTGGTTGACATATACCGCCGATGAGGTTAGCTCACTGACGATAAAGCTCGGCAAGGAAGGCATCACGCCGAGCGAGATAGGCGTGAGGCTGAGGGACGACTACGGCATCCCGCTGGTAAAGCCGATCATCGGCAAGTCCATCGCACAGCTCCTGCGCGAGAACAAGCTTGCTCCGGCGCTCCCCGAGGACCTGCAGAACCTGCTTCTGAGGGCGAAGAGGGTGCAGTCCCACCTTGAGACGTTCAAATCTGACGCAAGGAACGTCCGCTCACTCGAGCTCATCGAGGCCAAGATCTACCGCTTATCCAAACACTACAAGAAGGTAGGGCTCATCCCGAAGGACTTCAAGTACGCTGCCGTGGTAGCTCAACTGACCTAGTAGGAGGCCAGAAGTCTGCCATGGCGGACCTGGCTGCACTCATGGCACGGGCGTCTGACGCATCAAGACTTCTCGTCCAGCTAAGACGAGAGAGGAAACGGATACTCGTAGTCACGCACATAGATGCGGACGGCCTCTCGAGCGGTTCGGTCGCCTTCCACGCCCTCGCAAGGAGCGGCGCGATCGCCTCCATCCGGGCCATACCCGACCTCGACATGAGGGCGCTGGGCTCCCTGAAGGCCGACAATTTCGATTTCTATCTCTTCACCGACCTCGGCTCGGGCCTGATACGCGAGCTGACGGAAGCGTTCGGAGAAGCGTTCCTCGTGGTCGACCACCATCAACTACCCCCGGAGCAGGCGATGCTCCCCAACATCCTGAACGCGTGGGGCTTCGGATACGACGGAGGAGTGGAGGCTTGCTCGTCCACGATGGCGTACATGCTCGCCGTCGCCATCGACGAGAAGAACAGGGACCTCTCCCCGCTGGCGATAATCGGCGCGCTCGGTGACCGTCAGGATGCGGGCGAGGGGCGCTCGCTCACCGGGCTGAACAGGAAGGCGCTGGAGGACGCGGTCGAAGGAGGCTTCATGGAGGTATCCAAGGACTTCCTCTTCCACGGACGGGAGACGAGGCCGGTCCATGAGGCGATAGCCATGACCTACACCCCTTTCATCCCCGGGCTTTCTGGGGCCAAGGATTCCACGCTTGCCGCCCTCTCTGGTGCGGGGCTCTCGCTCAAGGACCGCGGTAGGTGGAGGAACCTGGCCGAGCTCTCCACGGAGGAGAAGCAGAAGCTTCTCGAGGTCCTGACGGCGTACATCGGGTCTAACGGCGGCGGGTCGGCGGTCGTGTCGGAACTGATAGGCGAGGTCTATTCGCTGCGTCTCGAGGACCCGCTCACCCCGCTCCACGACGGACGGGAGTTCGCCACTCTCCTCAACGCGTGCGGCCGGATGGACGCGACGGATGTCGGGATAGCAATCTCGCTCGGAGACAGGGACCAGGCCCTCTCCGGAGCCATGAGGCTGATGGGCGAGTACCGGGGCAAGCTAAACAAGGCCATCCAGACGCTGCAGTCAGGCGACAAGATGACGGTGCACGGCAACGTGATGGTCGTCATCGGCGACGACTTCATCGAGGAGAGGATGACCGGCTCGATCTCGTCCCTGCTGGCCTCTTCCGACAAATACAAGGACAAGATGGTCCTCGTCAGGACCCGGTCGGGGGAGACAGAGCTCAAGTTCTCGTCACGGCTCGGCGACTCGTTCGCGAAGGACGTGAACCTCGGCCTCATCCTCAAGGAAGCCGCGGAGTCGGTGGGCGGGGTGGGCGGCGGTCACAGCATGGCGGCCGGAGCCAAGATCCCCGTCGCAAAGAGGGACGAGTTCACGGCGGTCGTGCTCGGGAAGGTCTCCGGATGAACCTGACCCTGGAACTGGTCTTCGTCTGCGCCTCTGACAAGGAGGCTCGCTCGCTCGAGGCGGCGCTCTCACCGGACAACAAGTCGGTCCCCAAGGATCAGACGTTCTCTTCGGAGCTCGAAGGCCGCAGCCTGCGATTCAGGGTAGGCTCCCCCCGGGCGTCAAGCTGCATATCGTCCGCCGTAGGGATACTCGCCGACGCCCGGCTGTTCCAAGAGGTTTGGGCGCTAACGGCATGATTATCTTTCCGAGGCCACTGGGGGTTGGCATAACATGCTCGACGTCAAGCTGCTAAGAGAAAGCCCGGACGTCATCCGGAACGACCTGCGCCGGAGGGAGTGGAGCGACAAGCTCCCCTTGGTGGACGAGGCCATCCAGCTCGACAAGAAGTGGAGGGAGCTGAAGAAGCAGGTCGACGACCTGAGACACCGGCAGAACCAGCTTACCGACGAGATAGCCGGGATGAAGCGCGCGGGCGAGCCCATAGAGGAGAAGCTGAACGAGGTCAGAGGAATCCCTCAGAGAATCAAGGAGCTCGAACTCGCCGCCGACGCCTCCCAGAAGCGGGTGCGCGAGATACTCATGGGGCTCCCGAACATCCTCCACGAATCCGTCCCCGTCGGTCCTGACGACAGCGGCAACGTCGCCATCCGGACCTTCGGCACCCCTCCGACCTTCGACTTCGCTCTGCGCGACCACATCGACGTCCTGGCTAACCTGGGTATGGTGGACATGGAGCGCGCCGCCAAGATCTCCGGCGCCCGGTTCTTCTTCCTCAAGGGCGACGCCATGATACTGGAGCAATCTATCATGAGGTACGCCCTCGACGTGCTCTCGCAGAGGGGTTTCGTTCCAGTCAGCCCACCGGCGATGATGCGGAAGGAGGCCTACCAAGGAGTGGTCGACCTGAACGATTTCGGCCCGGTCATCTACAAGATAGAGCGGGACGACCTCTACATGATCGCCACTTCCGAGCACCCGCTCACCGCGATGCACATGGACGAGATTCTGGAAGGAACCTCGCTGCCGATAAGGTACTGCGGCTTCAGCCCCTGCTTCAGGGTTGAGGCTGGCGCTCACGGAAAGGACACCAAGGGGATATTCAGGACTCATCAGTTTTACAAAGTGGAGCAGGTCGTCCTTGCGAAACCCGAGGACAGCTGGCGCATCCACGAAGAGCTGATAGCCAATGCGGAGGCCATCTTCCAGAGCCTCGGTCTGCACTACAGGGTCGTGAACGTCTGCACAGGCGATATGGGCACGGTCCCGGCGAAGAAGTACGACCTGGAAGCCTGGATGCCGGTCCAGCAGAAATTCAGGGAGATGGTATCCTGCAGCAACGTCACCGACTACCAGGCTCGGAGGCTCATGATCCGGTACCGCGACAAGCCTAGCGAAGACCCGCGTCTCGTCCACACACTGAACTCCACCGCAGTGACGACGAGGGCGCTCGTGGCGATAGTGGAGAACTTCCAGCAGGCCGACGGTTCCGTCCGGATACCCTCGCCGCTCGTGCCTTACATGGGCGGAAGGCTGAAGATAGGCTGACGTAAGGCTGGGTTTTTAAGGCGGGATAAATGGGGGGCGTTTCCTAGCTTGGTCAAGAAAGCAACGGGCAAGGTGAAGGACAAGTGGAAGGCAAAGCAATGGGTCACTGTCCTGGCCTCGCCGTCTTTTGGCAACGCCCCCATAGGGAGAGTCCCACTCACGGACATTGAGAAGCCCCAGGGAAGGGTGGTCGAGACCACGCTCTACGATATCCTCAAGCAGGACCCACAGCATTACAGCTTCAAGCTCTACTTCCAGATCGACAGGGTTGACGGTGAGACGGCCTACACGGTCTTGAAGGGGCACGAGTACTCGAGGGAGTATCTGAGGAGCCTCATGAGGCGGGGGTCTTCGATGTCAGACTTCATCAAGGACTACACAACCAAGGACGGCTACATCGTGCGCGTCTACTGCATAGCGCTATCACAGGGGAGGATGAACTCGTCCAAGAAGAGTGCGATAAGGGCCGTGATGGACCGGACCATCGCAGAGCGCGCGGCTTCTCTCACATACGACCAATTCGTGCAGGAGACGGTCCTCCAGAAGGTCGCCTCTGACGTCTACAACGAAGCGAAGAAGGTCACGAGGCTGAGGCACGTCGGCGTGAGGAAGATCAAGCTGATCAATAGGCCGGCGCTCGAGAGCGTCCCGGCCGCACCCGAAGTCCTAGCCGCGCCGGCCGCTTGAGACTATCTTCAGGATATCTCGGTCCTTGAGGACGTGCTCTCCGCCGAGCCTCATCCCCGTCCTCGCATCTATCGCATAGAGGAAACCCTGTGCGAGGTCGCTGTGCACCTTTTTAGCCAGGTCCAACGCGGTGGAGCCGCCTGCCATGACATACGCGTCGGGCAGCACGTTCCCGTTCTTGTCGGACAGCTTCGTCTCGTCCTCGACCGGATAGACCACGATAGCCTTGAGGAGCCCGAAGTACGCCTGGTCGATAGCCTGCTGCACTCCCGTGGACCCGAACGGGTCGAGGACCTTCTCCTTGACGAGCTGCAGCGCCCTCTCCTGCTGAGGAGTAGCCTTGCCAGCGATGACTTCGAAGCTCCCGTCACCGGGGGTGTACCTGATTACCCCGTGCTCGGACGCCCGCCTCAGGAGCAGCTCCGCCTCCGATGCCGCCGGGATGACGACCCTGCCCGTCTCCTTGAGCTTCTCCACGCCGGCCCGCGCGCCCGGAAGGTCAGCCTTGTTCGCGGCCAATAGGCTGGGCTTGTTGCGCTCGCGGAGCGCCCTCACCAGTGACATGAGCTCGTCGTCCGTCCAGCTCGTCGGCTTCTCCGCTCTCATGTGCAGATGCATCAGGGTCGCCTCGACGCTCTCCTGGTCGATCCCGAGGCCGCTCAGCCTCTGAGCGATGTGTGCGGCGATGCTCGACCTGACCTGCTCGGACAGTCGCGCAGACTTCTCCCAGTCCTTCTTGATTATTCCCAGGATCCACAGGTCGAGCTCGTTCTCGATCATCCTTACGTCGGATACGGGGTCGTGGCTGCCCACCTCGACCTTCCTCCCCTCCTCGTCAGTGCCGCCCGACGCGTCCACCACGTGGATTAGGGCGTCTGCCTGCCTTATCTCGTCGAGGAACTGGTTCCCTCTTCCCCTCCCCTCTGATGCGCCGGCGACGAGGCCAGCCACGTCCACCAGCTTGACCGGGATCAATCTTGTGCCGTCCTTGCAGACCGAATTTCGCGGAGAGTCCGTGACGCCCATCTCTCCGCAGACGCACTTTGTCCTGAGGTAACCCATTCCGACGTTCGGCGTTATCGTCGTGAAGGGATAGTCGGCGACGGGCACGTTCTTCAGGGTCGCCGCCGAGAAGAAGGTCGATTTGCCGACGTTCGGCTTACCGACGATTCCGACTAGCAATGTGGACCCGGACCGAGCGGCATGTTATAACGGTGTTCTCCCCTCCGCAGACATGCCAACCTTCGCGCTTTCAGTTTCAGTAACCTCTCCCCTCATCGCGCCCCTCCCTGAGTAGGAAGCCCCTAAATCGACCAGCGGTTCAGCCGGTCTCATGCGGGTCGTGGTGGTGGGGGGAGGTGTAGGAGGGGTCGCTGCTGCTGCGGCCGCGGCGAGCAGGTCCGGTGTGGATGTCACCCTCGTGGAGGGGTCGGGCAGCCTCGGGCTGAACCAGGCAATGTTCCCGTACGTCCTCTCTGGTCAGTGCCCGCCTGAGATGCTACATCTAGCTGACGCATCCGGCCTTTCGAAAGACTTCGGGGTCGAGGTGAGGCTCAACGAGCGGGTCTTGAGCGTCGACCCGCAGTCGCATACAGCTCGCACTGGAGACGGCCGCCTCAGCTTCGACTCCCTCGTCCTCGCGACCGGCTCCCGCTATCTCGGCGACAGGGTGAAAGGCATGTCCAAGCAGGGGGTGTTTCTCATGAGGTCGCTGGACGATTATCTTGCGCTCTCAAGGTCCAGAGACGGCCTATCGCACATAGCGATAATGGGTTCTGCTCCTCTCTCTTTGATCGTGGCGCAGGCCCTGACGCGATGCTCCAAAGCCCAGGTCTTCCTCGGGGCGCGGGGCCTCCGTCGGTTCTCGCCCGGGGTCGAACGGATGGTAGCCCAAGCCGCTTCGGCCCGCGGGGTGGAGCTATTGAACGCCGACATCGATGCGATGGTCGGGACCGGGCGCGTGGAGGCGGTGATATCCGCCGGAGGGGTGCACCCGTGCGACGGAGCCGTGGTGCTCCCCGGGAGCTCGCCCCTCCTGCCCCAGGTCGACTGCCTGGTGGGAGACCACGGAGGGGTGCTGGTCGACCGGTCGATGCGCACCTCCTCGAAGGACATATTCGCCGCCGGCGACTGCACCGAGCTCAGGCTGGGGTCCACATCGCTCCCATCCAGACTCCACTCCTCCTCCAGGGTGATGGGCGAGGTAGCCGGCCTCAACGCAGCGGGCGGCGCGGTCCGAGCCAACTTGGCCCGTTCGATGTCGCTCGACCTGTTCGGGGTGGAGGTCTGCACGGCCGGCATAGACGTGGAGGAAGGGGTGCGCGCGGGCCTCGATGTGGCAAGGGTCGATTCCGAAGACGAGAGGAGAGATGGCCTGTTCGGCGGCGGAGACGTCTGCACCTCCGACGTCTGCACCTCCATCGTCTACGGCCGGTCCACCCGCAGGGTCCTCGGCATACAGATGGCCGGTCCGGGCGCCCTTTCGCTCTCCGAGTACGCCTCGCTGGCGGTCTCATCGGGGGCGGTGCTCGAGGACCTGGCGTATCACGAATCTCCATATCTGCCGAATTTTAACAAGGACAAATCTCCAATATCCTTAACAGCAGGCAAAGCCCTCGCGCACGTTCAAGAACAAAGCATTGAAGCACAAGGTACTCATCTGCGACACCGTTGACGTGAAGGCGCTCGCACTACCCGAAGACTTCGAAGTCGAATACTCACCAAAGATCACTCCGGAGGAGCTGCTTCTCAAGGTCCCAGACTTCGAGGCGGTCGTCGTACGGAGCAGGACGAAGATCGACGCAGGAGTCATCGACAAGGCGTCGAAGCTCAAGATCATCGCGAGGCCAGGGACCGGGCTTGACAACATCGACCTCAAGGCGGCCAACGACCGCGGGATCGAAGTGGTCAACAGCCCGGAGGCGCTCGTCGAGGCCGTCTCGGAGCACGTCCTGGCGCTCATGCTGGCACTCGCCCGTGGCATCCCAGCAGCTGACTCTTCCACGCGGTCCGGCCAATGGCAGAAGGAAAGGTTCGTAGGTCTGGAGCTGAAGGGAAAGACCATCGGAATTGCGGGCATGGGTCGGATAGGAAGGCGGGTGGGGGAGATAGCGAAGGTCCTCGGCATGTCCGTGCTGGGCTACGACATCATAGAGATCAGCAAGGACGTCCTCTCGTCCATCGGCTGCACGATGGTGGACCTCGACACGCTCTTCTCCTCCTCCGATTTCATCACCCTGCACGTGCCGCTGTCGCCCGAGACCAGGCACCTTGTAGACTCGCGGCGCCTCGCGCTGATGAAGAAGGGGTCCTTCATAGTGAACACGTCTCGAGGGGAGGTCATAGACGAAGTGGCACTCGCCCAAGCTCTCAGGGACGGAACGATAGCCGGAGCGGCGCTCGACGTGTTCGAGAAGGAGCCTCCGGGACCCGAAATACTGGGCGCCCCTAACCTGATAGCGACCCCGCACATCGGCGGCCAGACATCGGACGCGCAGAGGATGGCCATAACCGTGACCGGGGCGAAGCTCGTCCAGTTCTTCCAGCGCAGAGAATGAGTCGCTCGCGAGCTGGTGGAAGACGGACGTGCATCTCTCGCCGATGCCATCCCACTACGGGAGAGAACGGGCAGCGTCAGAGTTAAATACGCAGGCCGCAGATAATCATCTTGCAGGCAAGCCTCGGTTCGACGACTCGGAGCGTTCTAGGATTCTGATTCTCTGACAAGGATTTTCCTGTAGAAGCAAAAAAAGATTGAGTACTTTCGAAGAAATGGGACTCGACCCCGCGCTATTGAGGGGAGTCCAGAAAATGGGTTTCAAGACACCCACCCCCATCCAGGAGCGGGCGATAGGCCTGCTGATGAAGGGCAGGGACGTGATAGGTCAGGCTAAGACCGGTTCCGGAAAGACCGTCGCCTTCGCATTGCCTTTGTTGCAGTCCGTGGATGCGAGGAATCCCAGAGTTCAGGCCCTCGTCTTGGCACCTACTCGGGAGCTCGCGGTCCAGATAACGGAGGAGATGAGGAAGGTCGGCGCCTACAAGGGCGTCAGGATGGTTACAATATACGGCGGCCAATCGATCGGCGGCCAGAGAGACGAGCTGCGGCGAGGCGCCCAGGTCGTCGTCGGCACCACCGGACGGGTCATGGACCACATAGAGCGCAGATGGCTGGACCTGAGGTCGGTCAAGTTCGTCGTGCTTGACGAAGCGGACACCATGCTGGACATGGGCTTCATAGACGACGTCGATTTTATCCTTGGAAACATCCCGGGGAAGAAGCAGGTCTGCATCTTCTCCGCTACCATGCCGGGGAAGATCACGGACCTCTCCAGGAAGTACATGAACGACCCGGAGAAGATACTGGTCGACTCAGACGAACCCTCCGTGGAGACGCTCGACCAGTATTACGCAGTTATGAAGCACGACGAGAAGCTCCAGTTCCTCACCGACCTGCTGCAGAAGGAGCGCCCCGCCAGCACGATCATCTTCCGAAGGACCAAGCGCGGGGCCGACAAGCTAGCGATGGACCTACACAGACAGGGATACGAGGTCGTGCCGCTCCACGGGAACCTTTCGCAGAACCAGAGGGACAACTACATGAGCGCCTTCAGGAACGGGCGCGCCGATATCCTCGTGGCCACGGACATCGCAAGCAGGGGCATAGACGTATCACAGGTTGCCTGCGTCGTGAACTACGACGTCCCCCTCGACCCACTGATCTACTTCCACAGGGTGGGAAGGACGGCCAGAGCCGGGAGGCAGGGGAAGGCGTTCTCCTTCGTCTCCAAGGAGGAATCAGGCGACTTCGCCCGGATCCTCAGGATGACCAAGGCGCCGATAGTGGCGATGAGGCCAGAGGACAAGCTGCACACGTTCGACCCGAGCCAATTGAGCAGCCAGGCTATCAGCCGTCGTGGTGGTGGAGGTCGGAGGCAGAACAACTATCGCCAGCGTCGTCAAGGGCCGAGCAACCAGCCCGGCCAGAAGCGCTATCGATGAAGAATGTTGCCTAGTCTTACAGATCGCCCCTGACGAGCCCAAGAGAGATTGAGTCTACCAACCCCCACGAAAACGGGCGACATTTGTCAGAAATGCGGCAGAGGTATGATGCGTCCGGCGTACGCAAGCGGCGTCTCCCCGGCGCGCAAGGATTCTGCGAGTGGGTCGCAAGAACGGCGAGCCTTAGAGTGCGACAGTTGCGGGTTTCAGTGGGGTCTCTTGAACTTGTCGCCTAGCTCGACGAGCCCAAAAGCATCGTTCAGCAAACCCCAACCAAGTAAGAAGAAACGAAAAGAGCCTCGACTTAATAGAGGGACGAGAGCCTTTGATTAAGCAGTTCCAGAATAAGCAAGATTTATCTGCTCCTCTCTGACCGGGCACCTGTTCGTTTTGTATTCCGAGATCGGCAAGACCTGGCACAAGGTCTTCCATGAGAAAGAGGGCGACATATTGTCGAGGGCCGTATTGCTGCGAAAGGACCCGACAATAATGAGGTTAGAGAAACCCTCCCGACTCGACCGAGCAAGGATGCTCGGCTACAAGGCGAAGGAAGGGGTAGTTGTGGTAAGAATCCGCCTCAGAAGGGGCGGCATGCGCAGGCAGCGGCCCACCTCAGGAAGGAGGCCGAAGCACCTCGGTGTCCTCCGGATGAAGTCGGATGAGCCCGTTCAGGGCGTGGCAGAGAGAAGGGTGGGAGAGAAATTCCCGAACCTGAGGCTCCTGGGGTCCTACATCTTGTGGCAGGACGGAAAGCACTCGTGGTATGAATGCATCCTCATCGACCCACTGAACCCGTCGATATCGAGCGACTACAACTACAGACGCGTCCTGGGTCTGAACTGAACTAGATACTCATTTCGCTGCTGTGGCCCGGGAATATCCTCGCGCTCGGGTCTATGTGCTTCTTAGCCACGTTCACCGCGATAGCAGCCTGTGCGAACCCTGTGACTATCAGGTTCATCTTTACCGTCCCCTCGGCCGTCGCGACGTCCCCGGCGACGAAGACGCCCGGTATGTTGGTCTCCATACGCCCAGTAGCACTTATCTCGCGTCCTGTGATCCGGAGTCCCCAGTCCTTGATCGGACCCAGGTCGGCCCGGAAGCCGATGTTGACCAGTATGGCGTCGATCTCGATCCTGGTCTCGACCTTGCTCCTGTTGTCGTAGATCACGGCGCCGCTCACCTTCTGTCCATCACCGATGACCTCCTTGAGCTCGTAGAACAGCTTCATGTCGATACACGATCGCATCATCTCCGCCACGCTCTCCTCGTGGGCCCTGAAGACGTCGCGCCTGTGCACCAGCTTGATGTCGCTGCACCACTGGTGCAGGTTGAGCGCCCAATCGACGGCAGAGTCTCCTCCTCCGACTATCAATATCCTCTTCCCCTTCATGACGCTCTTGTCCTTGAGGAAGTAGTAGACGCCGTGCCCCTCATACTGGCCGGCGTTGACGGCGTCCGTCCTGTTTGGGGAGAACGCTCCAACCCCCGCGGCGATGAGCACGGTCTTCGAGAAGTGCTGTCGGCCGCTGGCTGAGTCGAGACGGATGGTGCCGTCTTCCAGCCGCTCAATCTTCGTAATCCGTTCTCCGAGGACCACGGTCGGGTTGAACTTGAGAGCTTGGTCGACCATCCCCTTGACGAGGTCCTTCCCCGTCACTTTCGGGAATCCGCCAACATCGTAGATGTACTTCTCCGGGTAGAGGACCGCGACCTGGCCGCCGAGCTCCTCGAGCGCGTCGACCAGCTTGGTCCTCATCTGTCTGAGGCCAGCGTAGAACGATGCGAAGAGCCCAGTCGGGCCGCCGCCGATTATGGTGATGTCGTAGACGTCCCTTTCTGACAAACGTCGCCGGTTTCAGGGCCGTTTCCGTGTGATATATACGAATTGAGTCTCAGAACCCCGAGGCCATCGGGTCCTCCGGCTTCAGCACCTCTCTCAGCAGCGTCGTGGCGTACTCTCCTCTCCCGAGGCTGAAACCCAGAGAGAAGCCTCCCTCAAGTTTCTCGCTCCCCATGCCCGTCGCGAGCAACGGCGCCTGTCTGAATCCGCCTTCGTTGCTGACCTCCTCAGCCTCTTTCAGATAGAACTGCCCGGGCCTTATCCCCTCTTCTTCGAGTATCGGGACTATCACGCGGTCGAACCTGGAGCCATAGTCCCTGAACGCGTACCCGACGAGCTGTATCAGCGGCAGCGCCATCCCGGGGATCGGCTCCTTGACCCCATGTGTCTTGCCGATGCGCAGGCCGTCGGCGGCCAGCTCGGTCCAGTTGTCTCCCTTCTCGGCGGCCGAAAGGTCCAGCCCGTTGGAGATGGCCCGGCTGAGGGTCAGGTTGAAGAGGTAAGCCTGGTACGACTGGAGGAACAATCTTCTCGGGAGTATCGGGACCTTCCTGAACGCTCCCAGGTAGTCGTCAGGCTTCTCCGCGAGGTGCCCGGCGACCCGCCTTTCGATGTCCTGCCTCGGCGAGAAGAGCCTCTGTGCTTCCCGATAGCGTCCCTCGCGGACCATTCTTCTCGCTTCCTCCCCTTCTGGCCGCTCTCCCCTCCGCGGCTCGGCGAGCAGCAGCTCCAGCGCTCCCTTGAAGTCGCGCGTCAGGACCGCCTTCCCGACCCGGGGGTTGACCATGCTCTTCAGGCCGAACCTTTGATATCCGAAGAAGTTGGGAAGTTTCCTCGCCGAGCACGACCTGTACGCCGTCTCGATTGCGTCCATTATGTCCTCGTCGGTCCGCACCACGATCCTGAAACCGTTTCCCGCTATCATCCCTCTCGTAATCGGCCTCGGCAGGTAGCCGACGCGTTCTGCCTCGAACCCCCTACCCTTCACGCTCTGCGGGTCCTCAGCGCGGCTGCTCCGAGCGCTCGCGTACTGGGTCGTGATGGCGTCGCTGTCCTTGAGTCCCGCGAAATTCACGTTGCTCTTCAGCGCATCACCCAGCTCCTTGGCGGCGTGTGGCGTGTCCACCCCGTGCTTCTTGAGAGAGTAGAGCGGAACGTAGCCTTCCTTCCTCTCTTGCTCGACCTGTCCGAGGTCGAAGATCTCGCTGACGAGGAAGTCCTCCTTGGTTGCCCTGAGCTTTCCGGCATGCCTGTCCCCTGGAGTGGCATAGACGGTCATGCCAGCCGCGCGGTCTACGGCTGGAGGGTCAAGGGTCATAGAAGCTTTAGCTGCCCCGTGACCTTGTCGACCATCGAGACGGGCGCTGGCCCTATCCCGAGACAGGTTGCGGTACCCGGTTCGAGCTGCGTGCGCCCCGCGTCCTGTATCAGCGCGCACGGCAGGCCCATGCTCTTGGCGGCCTTCATCAGGTCCCGAAGTTCGGACTCGCTCCCCGCCTTGACCACGATCTTTGCCTGCCCCTGTTCTTTCCACTCGTTGTACCATTCGCGCCTTCCGCTCATGCTCTCCTCTGCCGCGGCCAGAGAGGCGTGCGCCACCTGGGCCGCAAGCTTCCCCTTGCCCATGCCAAGGTCTGTGCGCGCCACGATAACCTGCTTTAGTTCCGTCATCTCTTACCCGATTCGGGTCAAGGGTTAATACCAAACGGGTTAAGGGTTTACTCCCCAATTGAGTTCGACCTACGACGTGGTTGTGGCGGGAGGTAGCGTCGGAGGCTTGAGCTTCGCAGCCGAGGCCGCGTCGAGGGGACTCAAGGTGCTCGTGCTGGAGGAGGACCGCGAGGTCGGCGAGCCGGAGAAGTGCGACGGGCTGGTCTCCCTCAAGGCCATGGGGGCATACATCCCACCCTCCGAGCCGTGCATCCAGAGCCGGGTAAAGAGGGGCACGGTCTTCTCGCCCTCCGGTGCTTCAGCTTCCCTGGACGCCTCGAGGCTCGAGGTCATAGTCATCGATAGGAGCGCCTACGAGAAGCAGCTCGCCGACTACGCCATCTCCAAGGGCGCGGAGGTCCTCACGTCTGCGAGGGTCACCGGGACTGAGGAGGATGTAGACGGCGTCAGGGTTGGAGCAGGCCAAGAAGAATACCGCTGTTCATACTACGTGGACGCTACTGGACCCGCGGGCGTCGTCAGGCGGAACCGGGTGGGTCTAATTCCGGCGGCGAAGTACGAGGTCCGCGGTACCTGGTTCAAGGACGGGGAGGTGGAGGTCCACCTTGACCAGGACAAGTACCCTGGATTCTTCGCCTGGGTCATCCCGCGCGGCGACGGGATCGCGAAGGTGGGGGTCGCCGGGTTCGGGATCAACAGCTTCAGGACTCTCGGGGCGTTCCTCTCCGGCAGGGAGTGCGAGGTCTTGACCAAGGTCGCCGCGCCGATCTACGTCGGCGGGCCGGTGCAGGAGTTCGTCTCCGGGCGGACTGTGCTCGTCGGAGAGTCGGCCGGACAGGTCAAACCCACGACTGCGGGCGGGATACTCGGGTCGGTTGCCGGAGGCATAATCGCGGCCAAATGGGTGTCGGAGTCGATCGGCGCCAAGGACCCTGCGCTGCTGGGGAACTACCAGAAAGAGTGGGAGAAACGGTTCGGGGCCGAGTTCAAGACGATGAAGCGGCTGAGGCGCATGTTCGAGGGGCTCTCGAACGACGACCTGGAGAGGATAGTCTTCGCCCTCTCGTCGAAGAGGGTCTCCGAGAAGCTGGCCTCCACCGACTTCGACTTCCATGCGACGGCGTTCCTATCGGCGCTCGGCGTCAAGGGCACTCTCCAGCTGGCGGGCCTGCTGTTCTCCGCAGAGGCTAAGCAAGCGCTCTCGTCGCTCGTCCAGTGACCGGCCCACCTAGCAAGGTATATGAGATAGCCCCGGAGAGGCCTCGCGAGTTTGTCGCAGAAGAGCATCACACTCCCGACCTGTACCTCATGCAACAGGCCAATCATGCCCCGCGAGGAGGCTTCGCGGTTCTACTGTCCCAATTGCCACCAAGTCTTCATCTGGAGATGCGAGAGGTGCAGGAAGTTCTCCAGGAAATACAAATGTATCAACTGCGGCTTCGAAGGACCCTAGTGAAGCCAGATGGGTTCGTACGTCATCAGGATCAAAGTTCTCCCTTCCGGCCCTGAAGTGCCATGGCAGACCCTGCTCGAGGCGATCAAGGGCAACCTCAGCGCTGAGATGTCCATCAGGGCGTCGAGGGAGGAGCCTATAGCGTTCGGGCTCTACGCGCTGATAATCGACGTGGTCGCACCCGAGGTAGAAGGCATGGTCGACAAGGTCGAGAAAGCTGTCTCTACGGCCGCAGACGTGCAGCAGTACGAGCTGACCGCAGTGAGCAGAATGTCGAGCACCCTGAAGGTCTGATTGAAGCTTTAGCTTTGCTTTTATAGAGGAAGGATATCCGGTGTTCGTTCCTCCGAACTGGATGATCTAGATGAAACCTCCGCTCCGTTATCGCGTCTTTGAGTACATCAAGGACAAGAAGGCAGCCACAGACGAGGACATTCTTGAGTTCATCAACAAGGGAGACAGCTATTCCGTCCACGAGCTGAACAAGTGCCTGATGGACCTCGAGATCCTCGGGGCGATCAGCATCAGATGGGCCGCCAAGGAGAAGAGGCGGGTCGAGTTCGTCGAGACGCCTCTAGAGCCCACGATGTACGGCGAAGGTTAATTATTCGACCGCCCAGTCGGGCCCCCATGGGCATCGACCTAGGGGATATCATTCCCAGGCGCAAGGTGGAACTTTCTGCCCTTTCTAACAAGAAGATGGCGGTGGACGCATACAACGCGCTCTACCAGTTCCTCGCGATAATCAGGGGTGTGGGCGGGGAACATCTGAAGGATTCTCAAGGGCGCGTGACGAGCCACCTGAGCGGCCTCTTCTACAGGAACATCAACCTCATGGAGCTGAACATCAAGCTCGTCTATGTCTTCGACGGCGCGCCCCCTGAACTGAAATCGGAGGAGATCCAGCGGAGGCGTCAGGTCAAGCAGGAGGCGACCCGGCACTACCACGAGGCTGTGGCGGTCGGCGACATGGCGAGCGCCAAGAAGTACGCCGAAGCCTCGACCTCGCTCAGGAACGACATGGTCGTCGAGGCGAAGAAGCTCCTGGACGCCATGGGTATCCCTTGGTACGACGCCCCCTCAGAGGGAGAGGCTCAGGCTTCGGTGATGGCCGCCGAAGGCACCGTGGACGCGGTCGCTTCGCAGGACCACGACTCGCTCCTGTTCGGGGCCCCGCTCCTGGCGAGGAACATCACGATCTCAGGGCGGAGGAGGCTGCCCAGCAAGAACATCTTCATAGAGGTCGAGCCTGAGACGATTTCGCTCCCGGAGACGTTGCAGAGCCTGCAGATCACCCGTGAGCAGCTGGTCGACCTCGGGATACTGCTGGGCACCGATTTCAACCCCGACGGTTTCAAGGGGATAGGCCCGGCGCGCGCTCTCAAGTTCATCAAGACCTACGGCTCGCTCGAGAAGGTCGAACCCCTGAAGGAGGAGCTTTCAAAGCTGAACTACCCTGCGATAAGGAAGATCTTCCTAACGCCTCCCGCAGACCGAGGTGTGAAACCGGTCTGGAAGGACTTCAAGCAGGACGCCGTGGAGGCGTTCCTGGTCGATGAACACTCCTTCTCGGCGGAGAGGGTCGACGCAGCATCGAAACGCATCCTCAAGGCCGAGAGCTCGCGGACCGACACGCTGGAAAAATGGTTCGGGTAGCCTACTCGACGCCGGAGAACTCTTTCAGGCTCTTCGCCAGCAGCGTGGGGTTGACCTTCGCCTCCTCCCCAAGTCTCCTGCTCGGTACTTCCCCATAGTCGTGCCCTGGGTACACCATCGTCCCGGGTGGCAGCGCCATCAACACGTCGTGGAGGCTGTGGAAGAGCTGCGCGGTCGAGCCCCCGGGAAGGTCCGTCCTTCCGCAGTTCCCGATGAAGAGGGTGTCTCCGGTGAAGACGTCCTCACCGTCGAACAGGCAGATGCTGTCCGGTGTATGGCCCGGGGTGTGGATCACCCGCACCGGAACCTTCCCGAGGACGAGGGTGTCGCCGTCCTTCACGCGGACGTCCACCTCGAGTTGCGATGCTTCGTGGGCCACAAGCTTCGCTCCGAGCTGCCGTGCGAGGTCGCGCAGGGTCTCCACGTGGTCGAAGTGACCGTGGGTGGCGACCACGTACCTGACTTTCATGCCCTCCTTCTCGGCCGCCGCGACCACCGGCCCCGTCTCCCACCCGGAGTCGATGGCCATCGCGTCCCTGCTCTCCTCGTCCATGAGCAGGTAGTCGAAGTTCTGCATCGGCCCGACGGGGATCTGCCTGACGATCATCCTGTTCATCCATCCATCCCTATCGGGGCTACCATGACTTCCCCTGTGTATTCATCCCTTCCGCGGAGTCCGACCTTCGGCATGTGAAGCGCTATCGTCAAGTCGGCCCTCACGGAAGACCCGGACCTCTCGCCGGTCAGCGGGTCCAGCCCAGACGGGACGTCCACCGCGACCTTGACCGCCCTCGAGTTGTTGACCATCTCCACCGCCGTGGCCACGGGCTCCCTGAGCTGGCCGTGGACGCCGGTCCCCAGGATGGCGTCGATGATGATGTCCGCGCGGTCGAAGTATTTCTGGTGCTTGCGAAGGGCCGCGACGCTGTCGACAGCGACGACGGAATTCTCGACTCTGCCCCAGCTCGTCCGAGCCTCCGCCGTCTTGATGGCGAACGGCGTCCCGAGGAGCAGTACCAGCACGCTCCGCCGTCTCTTGAGGTATCTCGCGGCCACGAGGCCGTCGCCCCCGTTGTTGCCGGTACCACAGACCACGAGGATGCGCTGGCCCGAGCTAGTCGCCGGATATCTGTCGTCGATTATCGACGCGACCGCCCTACCCGCGTTCTCCATGAGGGTCGCCGTATCGATGCCCCGCCGGGCGGCTCTCTCCTCGGCCTCACGCATCTCCTCGGGCGTGAGATAGTCCATGGTCGTCTCGACACGAAACTATCTTTATCAATCTCTCCCCGCCCATCAGACTCACAGATGACCAAAAGACCACGCGCCGGAAGGCTGGCCTCGGACTCCGCCGTCACATCGGTCAGGATAATGATGCCCACCGACGCGAACATCCGCGGCAACGTCTTCGGCGGCTCCATCATGAAGTACATGGACGAGATCGCCGCGGTCGCCGCCTTCCGTCATGCGAGGAAGAACGTGGTCACCGCATCGATCGACAGGATGGACTTCCTCGCCCCGGTCTATCTTGGCAACCTGCTGATCCTGAAGGCCGGCGTAAACTATGTGGGAAGGACCTCGATGGAGATAGGGGTCAGGCTGGAAGCCGAGGACCTGATCACCGGAAAGGTCACGCACGCTGGCTCGTGCTTTCTCACCTATGTCGCGCTGGACGACAAGGGGCGCCCGACGCCCGTCGCTCCAGTGATCCCCGCCTCGGCGGATGAGAAGCGAAGGTTCCGGGAGGCGGTCACCAGGAGGAAGATCCGCCAGGTCGAGCGCACCGAGATAAGGAAGCTTTCACTTGATTAGCCGCTCAACAAATGTAGAGCATTCCGCTATTAACCACCCTAAGGGAGTCAATTGACGTGGTCAGCGTAACAGAGGCATTCGACCTAGCGCGCATAGGGAACCGTCAGGCGGCCGCGAACGCCCTAAAGCAGGAGTTTCAGAGGCTCCAGTCGTCCGAACAGAAGGTCGAGCTCTGCGAGTGGATTGCGAACTGCTTCGAGAACCTGCGCGACTACGAGCAGGCGGCTGAGTGGTACGAGATGGCCGGCGCGTTCTCATTATCCGAGACCGGGTCGCCCCTCACGAACGCCCTCATGGCGCTCAGAGAGTATGAACGGGCGCTGGCATGTCACGAGAAGAGCGACGACGTCGAGTCTATTGTGGAGTGCATGCGCGTCATAAGCGACCTCAGGCACGCCTATTCCGCATCGTAGAACTGGCTGCCGCTTATCCGCCCTTGTCGAGTGCCTTCCTGCGGTTGACGGTCTTCGTGTAGCACTCGCTGCAGATCATCTCTTCCTTTATCCCCACCTTGAACGGCTTTGCGTTCTTGTCGAGCTCTTCGTCGCAGAGGTAGCACTTCAGTTCCAACTACTCAACTCCGAGCCTTCGAGACGCGCCTCTTCTGCAGGTTCCCTCTCCCCTTGAAGTGCCAAACCTCAGCGTCTGCGTCAAACGCCTCTGCCCATTTAACCAATTCCATCAGTTCCTCTTTTTTCACCCTCGCCTGGCCGCTCTTCACCTGAATGAGGAGCACCCTCCCTTCCTTCGCAGCGAAGATGTCCACGGGGCTGTGCGAAGCCGCGCTCCTCCCCACGACCCAGCCTTCGATCCTCAGAAGCTCCATCGCCTTGTACTCTTTCGCGCGGCCCCTGTTGTATGCGTGATTGACCATGCCTAGGCAACTCGCCCGGCGACACGCCATGCGTCGCATCTCCCGCGCCTCCGTCCGCCTCGGAGCGCTCGCAATCTTGGGTTCTCCACTTTCACCATGCGCTCCTTAGAGAAGCATAGATATCCTCTACTCTGCGTGGAAATTTCCTTCCCGCAGTCGGCGCGTTCAAGCTCTACTTGTCGTTTGCTGCCCCTGCTTGACCCAGGAGAGAGTATCATTCGCAGACGGGCGGAACCCCGCGCTCAGCAAGCTTATGTGATGGTCGGCGCTCCCCGAATCGTCCCAATTGAGTCTGAGCGCAGCCGAGAAGTCATTAGAGAAGATAGAGGTCAACCTTCAGCTCGTCCTGGAACGCCGTGAGAGGATGCTGAAGACGAGCAGGGACGTCATCCTAGCAAGCTCGAGGGCGATAGTCTTCCTCCACTCCCGGAAGAAGCCAGAGGCGAGGAAGGAGATAGAGAGGGCAAAGACGTTGCTCGACGAAATGAGGAAGGACGGCAAGGGGGGCCTCTCCAGATATCTGGTCTCGCCGGAGACCGAGTTCGTCGAGGCCTCCGTGGTCGAGTCTGTCGTGCTGAACCGGGCGGTCCCGGATGCCGAGGCGCTAGGCGTCTCCGACGACGCGTATCTTCTCGGGCTCCTCGACAGCGTCGGCGAGCTCAAGAGGATGCTGCTCGTCTCTATCACAGCGGGCAAGAAGAAGGATACCGCTGAATACTTCAAGATGATGGAGAGGCTGTACGCCGTGCTTTCGCCGTTCGCGGTCTTCGACAACGTCGTGAACAGCGTGAGAAGGAAGATCGACGTCGCCCGGATGATAACAGAGGACACGCGCGGAATACTCGCGGAAGAGACGAGGAGGCAGGTCCTGCTCTCCTCCATAGAGCGCCTTCAGCGGAGGGTAAAGTGATGGGTAAGGCTGCCCGTGGTGGGTCTTCGGCCGGCTCCGAGGCCGGCGCATCTGTAAATACGGTCATATACGCTCGGATTTCTGCTCTGGTGAGTCCCCATGGAACAGCTTAGCCCGGTCCTGATGTCGGAGCTGTTTGAGCTCGTAAAGCTCAAGGCTCACCTCAACTTCGTCGAGATCTCCACCGAGGAGATGGCCGCGCGGACGGGCCAGAGCCAGCAGGCCGCTTCGCAGCATCTTCAGAAGCTCGAGAAGCTCGGGCTTGTGGAGAGGAGGAGGACGGGGCTAAGGTTCGCGGTCAAACTCACCCCGAAGGGGTTCGGCATTGTGAACTCCCAGTATGCCCAGCTGAAGGCCGCGGTCGAGGGTAAGAGCGACGAGGTCACGTTCAGAGGGAAGCTCTTCCAGGGCCTGGGAGAAGGCGCCTACTATATCGGCCTCGAGGGCTATAAGCGGCAGTTCTCGAAGGTGCTCGGGTTCGACGCGTTCCCGGGCACCCTGAACCTGAAGCTGGAGTCCCCCATCCAGATGGAACAGAAGAGGGAGCTCCGATCCCGTGAAGGGTTGAAGATAGAGGGGTTCGAGAATGGGAAGCGGACCTACGGTGGAGCGAGGTGCTACCGGGGGAATGTGAACGGCAAATATCCGGCCGCCGTCCTCGTCATCGACCGCACCCACTACGACGACAGCGTGATGGAGATAATATCGCCGGTCAACTTCAGGAAGGAGCTCGGCCTAAAAAACGGGGACGAAGTCACCTTTACCGTCTCGGACTAGCCTCAGAGCGCGTTAACGATCTTCGACGTCTTCACGTCGGGAAGCGGAGAGCTCAGCCTGACCACGCGCAGTTCCAACCCCCTGCTTCTCGCCTCCAGCTCGATGTCCTTGGGATTGTGCGTCTGGTCGTAACCCAGCGCCACCACATCCGGACGGACCTTCTCCAGGGTGTCATATATGCTGCCCTGCCCTCCCGGCAGCCCCACATCCACGCCCCTGACCGCCGAGACGAGCTTCACCCTCCACTCCTGCGACGTCACGGGGTCCCGACCCTTGTTCTTGGTGACCGTCTTGTCCGCTGCCACGACGACCACCAGCGTGTTCCCCAGCTTTCTCGCCTGTTCCACCGTGTGGAGGTGGCCCGGGTGTATTATCTCGAACGCCCCGCCTATCATGACCACCTTGAGCCTGGACCTTCCCTTGGGGGTGAGGACCACTCCAGGACCGCTCAACTGCACCAGCCCCGCCGTCGCCGCCGAACGCAGCCTCTTCGAAACCTCCTCCGACGGCCCCTCCATGATCAGCGCCACAGCCTTCACCGTGGGGCGACCCTCCCTGAGGCTCGCCGAATAGACCGCCCTCAGAACATCGAGTTCTTCCACCGGTCACCACTCCATCTCAAGCTTTCCGGTAAATCTCAGTGCATCCAAGAGGCCTTCAGCATAGCCTATGCTCAGCATCGCCAGCTCGTCCTGACCGCTGGCCAGAAAGGTCTCCCCGTCCTTCGTGTACAGCTCGACGTTCTCGAAGAGCTCTTCGTAACCCTCCTTCAAGTTGGTCCTGGCGACCTGCAGGGCCTTCTTAGCCTTTTCAGCGTATCTGGGTATGAGTACCTGCGCCGTTCGCTTCATTTCGACGCCGTTCTCCCGCACCTCCGCTTCCGCGAGTCCCGTCACCGCTGCGAGGGCTTCCTTCTCGGTGAAGTGCATCCTTGCAGGCACTATCGCGACGTGGGGCGGCTCTCCGAAGTCGATGTCCCTCAGGGCTGCGATCGTCCCGGCCCTGACGGTCTCCTGCCGCGTGCCGACCCTGCTGAGCAGGACGAGGAACGTCTGCTCGCTGACCACCTCCCTCTTGAAGTTCCCCTCCGCCTCGAGCAGCCCCGACATCAACCCAGCCGGGGTGACGCCTTCGCCTCTCTCGGTGTCGTACTCCAGCAGGAGTAAAGTATGCGAACCGTCGAGCAGGTTCTGCTGGACCCTCTTGTACACCTGCTGATGGTAGCTCACCGCGTCCCTTGTGAAGGTGACGGTAGCCCCGAACTTGTAGAAGTGCAGGCCGCTCGCGCTGGCCGCCGCCGTCGGGATGGTAGCGCCATGGATGATCGTCGTCTCTATGCCCTGCGAGACGGCCCTGACGAGGAGGTCGCTGTGAGTCGTGGCTATCATGGGATCCCCCTGCACGGCGAGGACCACGTCGTTCGTGGCCGCTTCCTGGAGGATCTTCTTCCCGTCCTCGACGAAGACCCGGTCGACTATCGTCATGGTCTTCGAAGTCGCGCCCTCGAGCTCCTGCAGCAGCCTCGGGGCGTACGGGCTCGTGTAGTATTCAAGGTACGCCTGGTCCGCCTGCTTGATGGCGTTCACCCCTGCGATGCTTACGCCCTGGTCGCCCAGGCCGAGACCGACGAAGGTTAGTTTTCCCAATTGCTGACGGTCCTCGAACCTGGCGCCTGTTAATAATCAGTCGTCCCGGTGGAAAGTAAATATGCGTCTCTTTCATGGGTTTGCGAACAGCGGGCCCGTGGCTCAGCCAGGTTAGAGCGGCTGGCTCTTAGCTAGCTCTTGGGAGATACCAGCATGTCGTGGGAGGCGCAACAGCGTCCACGAATTCAAATCCCACCGGGCCCGCCAAATATGCCCTAAAATACTGTGTGCCCATAATCTCGTATGAAGACGCCGAGGTTGGACAGTCCGGACTTGGCGTACGAGACTGGACTGCACATAGGCGACGGTTGCCTGTCCCATTATCTACCACATCAATATCGATATGCGATCAGCGGCAACTTGACGACTGAGAAGGACTACTATGAGCTGGTGATCGTCCCCCTCCTCAGGAAATTGTATGGCCTGACGCCCGCCATTTCCTATTATCATAACTCGATTTATGCGATAGTTTGGTCCAAGAGACTGGTGCTATTCAAGTCGGAACAAATCGGACTACCGGTAGGGGTCAAGGATGACCTGAAACACCTCCCAGCGCGAATAATCGAGAATGGAGAGCTCAGCATTGCGGCGCTCCTTTCTGGACTGTACGATGCAGACGGCTCGGTAAAGGTTCGAAAGACAACGTCCGGCAACTATCCTCGGATTTCTCTAGCGCAAAAGAGCAAAACGATTATCCGTGACGTAAAGATGCTCCTATGGGATAGTTTCTCCATCACCAGCACGATGTACAGGAACGACTACTTCGATCCAAGAGTCGGAAAGACAGAGGTGAGGTGGTTTCTTGACGTGAATGGATATCCAAACTTCAATCGCTTTGTCGACGAGATTGGCACGAGGCACCCGAATGTTCGTTCCAAAATGGCGCAATTCCCTTAGCTTAAGACGAGTTCAGATTCCCTTGGCGCGGCCATAATCTTGCGCGGGACGGAGAATGGGCGATAACCACTCTGGCTATGGACTCTGCGTCTCGCGAATTTATTAGTATGAAGCCCGGGGGGCGAGAAAGGGGTCGGCACTGGTCAGCGTCGAGAGTTGGAGCCAAAGTCTGCGCCGGTCTTCCAAGCGGATGATGGTCCTATGGCTCGCCCGCCTGAATCTGCGGGATAATTTCTACATCCTCCCCGCCCTGGCCTATTCGGTCGGTATCTCGCTCTACTACCTCCTGTATGGAGCGTCCTTTGACTACCTGCCCGTCCTCGTCTTTCTTTGCGCGATACCCATCATGGCCGTCCTAGGCTCTTCGAGGAAGATGGGCAAGTACTGGATATCGATTCTCTCGATCATGCTCTCCTATGAGGCGCTGCAGGGGGTTGTGGGTTCGCTCGCCGTCTCGAGAGGCATCGCCTCGCTGTACTCTCTGGACAAGTCGCTCTGGGGGTTCAACCTGACGGGATGGGTCCAGTCAACGTTTGCCTCCCCATTGGTGACCGCAATCGCCACGGTATTCTATTCGATGCACTTTCCGCTCGTTGTCGCTACCTGTCTCATCGTATGGTACGCCAAGCGGGCGCTTTTCGGCAGATACGTCACGGTCATGGTCCTCACTTCGTATGCCGCGCTCTTGACCTTCGTTCTCGTGCCGACAGCGCCCCCCTGGTATACGGGGGTCGCCAGCAATCTCTATCAGAGCTTCAGCGCGACGGTCCTCCCGCAGGGTTTGACTTCTTTCCTTTCGCTGGCGGAGGTAGACAAGTTCGCCGCCTTCCCGAGCCTGCACGGCGCCTACGCGATCATATTCTCCTACTTCATGATCAAGATCGACCGAAGACTGGCGCTGATCTCCATCCCCATCACCGTCGGAATCCTGTTTTCAACGATTTATCTCGGCCAGCATTATCTCATCGACCTGATCGGTGGGGCCGCCTACGCTCTCATCCCGTGCCTGATCGCTGAGAGGTTCCAGATTCACATCCCGGGAACTCAGTCTTCAAGACGGTCCGGCCAAGCCCAAGATGGGAAGGGAAGTTCCTGACCGGGTCCTCTGCCTACGCGTCTTCTATGTCGTCAGCTAGGTCTTCATGGTGACGAGTCGGCCGTCCGCGCGCTGCCTGCGGTTTTTTCGAGCAGGAACCTCGAGACGCAAGCGCCGTATCTCACCTTGAGTTGCTGGTCGAGATGCCTGTAGCTCCTGATCATCTTTCGGCACTGCGGTGAACCGCAGCGACACTCCATCGCAAACCCGTCCCATCCGACGTTGGTGGAGTAGTCGATGGTCATCTCCTCGCCCTTCTCGACTAGGCTCAGAGCGACCACCCTCGTCCTGCCGAGTATGACGCAGTTTGGCTCGCAAGAGTGGTTCAGGTACCAGCCGAAGGAGCCCTTCTCGGGAAGGATGTAACGGTCGTAATCGACCTGGAAAGTAAACTCCCAAACTTCCTCCGGGATGTCCCAGATCCATTCCTCCTTCCCCTGGTAGTCTATCACGAGGTCACCGGCCTGGAATTTCTCCGTCGCGAAGACTCCCTTTCCCTTCGCTCCGGCCTCACCTATCCTCAGACTCTCGGCCAACACGGGCCGCTCTGGCGGGGTGTGTTTTAAGTCCAAGAAATGCTTAAAGACATGTCTGGATAATCCAGCCTGGTATGCCAAACCCGAGGACGCTGACCACCATTATCATAATACTGATAGCGGCGCTCCTGATTTCGACCACGTTCGCCGGGTACTATCTGCTGCAGTACCAGCAAGCGCAGACCAACTCGAACCTGTATCTCAAGGAGCTCAAGCAGTCGGCGCCGCTCACTGCGGATATACTCCTCGACTTCGGCAACGGCACGAGTACGTGGTACAACGACACCGTCGTCCAGCCGGGATGGAACGTCTACCTCGCCACCGTCGAGATAACCCACGGAAACATGAACACCACTTGGTACCCTCAGTACGGAGAGCACCTCATCAACGGGATCGACGGAGTTCAGGGTAATTCGAGCGACTCTTGGTTCCTCTGGTCGTACAATACCACCTCTTCGTGGCAACTGGCTCAGTCTGGCGCTGACCAGATCCCTGCGCCCTCGGGGTCGGTCTTCGGGTGGTCATACTGTGAGACATCCCCGACCTACGCCCCCGCCTGCGACCAGCCTTAGCCCGTCCGACGCAAAAGGAGAAATATCTGGGCGCTGAAAGAGCACCAGATGGTTCTGCGGAGCCTGCGCGAGGTCCTTGATTCCGACTACAGGGGGCCCCGCGCCGTCTTCACGCAGGTCGATGTCCTAAAGGCGCTCGTGGCCATCGGAAAGTCCGGGAAGGTGGGGCGAGGCCGTCTGGGTACTCTCACCGGGCTGGGACAGGGAGAGGTGAGGACACTCATAAAGAGGCTCAAGGACAATCAACTGATAGTCATAGAGGTGGACGGCTGCCGGCTCAGCAAGAAGGGCGAGAAGGAGTACGCCAAGATCTCATCCTTGCTGCTGTGGTCGGGCCCTGTGAATGCCAAACCGCTGGAGCTCGGGGAGAGGTGCTGGGCTGTCTTGGTCGCAGGGGTCGACAAAGGGGTGCGGTATGGTATAGAGCAGAGGGACGCCGCCATAAAGGCGGGGGCTGACGGCGCGTTCACCTCCGTGTTCAAATCTGGAAGGTTCACGGTGCCCGGGGAAGGAGCTGACTGCGAGAAGGACGGTCCGAGCGAGCCTTGGGTCTCGTTGCGGAAGGTTGGGCCGCATGAGGGCGACGTGGTGGTCGTGACGGGTTCCTCGAAGGAGGCGGACGCGGAGAACGGCGCCCTCGCCGCAGTGCTGACGCTTGCATGAGGCGCAGTCTAGGTTATAATATTCCCAAGATTGAGCCGTGAAGCGTGTATACGAACACCGTCGTCGATGACGAGAAGCATTGCCTCGAGATGATGAGGCAGATGGAGGATGAATACGAGAATAAGAACGAGCAATTCTTTGTGGATGTGCTGACAAACGAGCCTAGCCTCGTCCTCAGAGTTCACGCTGTCACGATCTTGGCCGAGCTTGGAGGAGAGCTCGCGGTCCCCACGCTGTCGGATGTGGTCCTCAACGACCCTGACCCCCTGGTCCGGCACGAAGCAGGGTTCACGCTGGGGCAGATGGGGCTCGCGTCGGGGGTCCCGGCGCTCGAAGAGGCGGTGAAGCACGACAAGGAAGCGATAGTCAGGCACGAGTCGGCCGCGGCCCTCGGCTCCATAGGAAACCAGTCTGCTCGGGCCACGCTGGAGGCCGCCCTGAAGGATGAGGACGAGCTTGTGAGGAACTCCGCCGCGGCCTCTCTCTTCAACCTCAAGTTCCTAAGGATGTACTCCGTAGGCGCTACTGCGAAGGACAGAATGCCGAGACCGTAAAGAAACTCGGGATTGTAAGGGTCTGCGACACCTCGGTCCGCTGATCGTCTTCAGCCGCTCGCCGCTTGATAGAGCCCTCCCTTCGCCTCTAGCTTGACGAGAGCATCTTCTATCTCCTCGTCACGGGTTATCGTCTCGTTCTTTATCGCGCTCTCCCACAGGTCGATGTAAATCTCGAGCGCCTCCTTCACCTGATCGGGTTTCTCCTTCTTGGTCTCGCGTAGTTCCTTGAGGTACTCTCCGACGGTCTTCGAGTGCTGGGCCAAGGTCTGACGAAGGACTCTCCCTGTGCTATTAAGCGTAGACCGCCTTAGCCTCGCTTGAGCCTAGCTCCCTTCCCTACCGAGGAAGAGAGCGTTCTATACCCTATCTTCGAGATGGCCTTCTTCACTTTGCCCTCGTCTTCCTCGTTGGTGTTGATGAAGACGGAGGGGCCGGTCTGCATCGAGAAGTACGCCTCGACGCTGTTGGAGCGGAGCTCCCTCACCTTGGTGATCACCTTGATGGTATCGGGGCTCATGACGATCATGTGATTCCTTCCCGTCATCGTTACGCTGTGGAGCTCCAGCGTGTCCTGCTCGACGAGCTCGCCAAGCATCCGGAGGTCGCCCCCCTTGATGGCCTTCTCGACCAGGTCGCATCTCTTCGTGGCCGACTCGATCCTCGCCTTGAAGAAAGGTGAGCTCTCCACCTCCTCGTGAGCCGTCTCGGTCTTGACCGAGGATGGCAGCGGGACTATCACGGTCCTCAGCGGCAGGTCCTTCTCGTCGGCGAACTTCTCAGAGTAGGTGTCCTCGTCACTCTTTCCGGCGTACAGCCGGGAGAATCCGCCGACGATCGTCCTCGAGGCCGAAGCCGCGAATAGCCGGGAGGCCCTGGAGAGCTCCTCGAGGTCGGGATTGCCCTTGTTCGTTGCATGGTCTATCGCGAATGTCAGCGCAGCCCCTGCCGAGGAAGAGAACCCGAGACCCTTTCCGTCGACGCCCGGCACGTTCTTCGAGTCGATTCGTAGTCCCAACTGCTCGAAGGGTTTCCCGGTCAGCCTCTGCGATACCGATTGAAGCCTTCTGAGCGCGTCCGCGTTCTCTTCGCCAGCGACCAGCAGCCTCGCCGGCTGCCCCTCGGTCACCTTCACCTCGGAGTAAAGACAGGTGGTGTTGACGGATATGCTGTCGTGGTAAGGTATCCGCAGTTTCCAGTCCTTCATCCCATGGTACTTCACCAGGGCCTGCATAGTATTGGCTACCACCGTGAACGGCATCAGCACTGGACCTCTATCTTGAGCAGGGCCCTGCATTCAGGGTTCCTTAGGCTTTCTACCATTCTCCTCGGCACGTCCTTCGCCGCGGCGTCGGCATTCAACGCGAGCGTGCGCGGTGAGACCCACGTGCTCTTTCTTATCACCATCTCGCTCGGGCTCTCGAGGGTGAGTGCCGCTCCTCCTGTTGCTCTGACCACGAACCTGTCCGGAGGGACCTCTATCGTGATGACCACTCTCGATTCCTCGCTCTTTATCGAGTCCCTCACCCCTGAGCTGAGCTCAGAGAGTCCCTTGTCCGCGCTCACGCCGATTATGCAGTCGCCCCTGATCGTCAGGTGCGGGTCCTTGGTCACCTCGATCGTGGTGCGATGCAACGACCTTACCATGGGATGGCCGTGGAACTCGACCTCGTCCGTGTATGATGCCACTACCAGCCTCGGAGGGACCACCGTTAATAATCTAGGAACGACCATGCGTTTATAGCCTCTGCAGTACGTCGGCTATTCGTTGACCACGGAGTACGAGCAGCTCCTTGGCCGGATTCTGGAGGAGAAGAAGGCCAAGTTGGAGAAGCTGAACTCGGAGAAGGGCTCGCAGAAGCAGGTCGAGGAAGTCCTTACGGAGATTCGCTACGTCGAGTTCGAGATGGAACACTACAGGAACAGCCTGAGGCTCTTCAGGTCCAAGTCCGTGCCCAAGGTCGGCCGCTGGGGTAAGCCGGAAACTGGGGAGCACGCGGCCACCGCTGCGCCCTGAGTGGATGGCGGCCCCCGTCAGCATTTAAATATCGAGCGAGGTCGGAGGCGCACGGAAAATTTTCATGGAGCGGCCACTTTCGAGCGCCCTTATCGCTGAGGCGTACGGCACATTCGTGCTGACTCTTCTGGGGCCCACGGCGATAACGATCGTTGCCAACTATCACAACCTCTTTCCAGGCGGCGCCGGCCTCGGTCTTGGTTTCATAGGGCTCGCGCACGGGGTGGCGATTCTCATCGGGATAGCCACAGTGGCTCAGGTCTCCGGGGCCCACTTCAACCCCGCCGTCACGATCGGGCTCTCCGCGGCGGGCAAGTTCCCGAAGAGCCGGATAGCACCGTACATCGCGGCTCAGCTCGTGGGCGCCGTCATCGCCGCCATCGTGCAGTTCGGGATGGTCGGCATAGACGCCGCCAAGTCGGCGGACCTCGGAAGCACGCTCCCCAACCTCAACCTGCCCTTTCCGGTCTTCGCCTCGCTCCTTGCCGAGATCGTGGGTACAATGATTCTGGTCATGACGGTCCTCGGCTCGACGGACAAGTCTAACAACCTGCCTTGGAGCGCTTCGTCGATTGGGCTTTCGATCGCTGCCGTGATCTGGTCCCTCGGAGCAATATCGGGAGCGTCCCTGAACCCGGCAAGGAGCTTCGGACCTGCCATCGTGTCGCTCGTCTTCAGTACGACCCCGATATCGTGGTACTGGCTGTACGTGGTCGGGCCCATCCTCGGTGGTTTGGTGGCTGCAATGCTCTTCAAGGCCATCTTCAGAGGGGAGAGATGAGATGAGCACGTCCCCGCGGATGAACCGGGAGAAGGCCAAGGAGCTGCTGGCCCAGGTTGAGTCGATCGCTTCTTCCACGCCCAAGCCTTCTGAGGTGCGGCAGAAGGTCGTCAAGCTCCTGAATTCGGTCCCCAACTACACCTGGGTGGGCGTATATCTGGTAAAAGGAAACGACCTGCGCCTGGACTCATGGTCGGGGCCGGCGGCTACGATTCACACGACGATACCCATCGGGAAGGGTGTGTGCGGGTTCGCGGCCAAGTCAGGCAGGACCGAGATAGTGTCCGACGTGAGCAAGGACCCGCGTTACCTTCAGTGCTTCGTCAACACGAAATCCGAGATCGTCGTCCCTATTCAGTACGCGGGGAAGATAGTCGGAGAGATCGACATCGACAGCGACGAACTCAACGCGCACTCATCGTTCGACAGGGAGTTCCTGGAAGCGGTGGCTGCAAAGTTGGCCCAGTTCTGCGTCTGAACTGTGGCTACCTAGCTGTCAGGCAGCTTGTCCACGAGCTTGATCATCTCGGCGTAGTGGTGTCCTATTATGCTGGCACCCGCGGGCCCCATCATCGCTTCCGCGTTCGTCTTGCACTGACCAATCGCCGTGACGATGCCCGTCTTCGTCGGGTTGTCGAAACTCGCGCCGCAATTCTGGAACACGCCGGTCACGAACTGCTGCACCTGAGCCTTGATCGCCGCGTCCGTGGCGGGCTGGTGCAGTACCTCCATGAACTCCTTGTTGGCGCTCTCGAAGCACTTGAGCAGCTCGTCTCTAACAAGTAGTGGCGTCACCTCGTCAGCTGGGATGTTCGGAGCGGTGTACCCTGTCATGTGGGTCACGGCAGTCGCTGGATATTTAATTCGTGTTGTCACTTTTATTCCTATGAAATTATTCCTTCGTTCATTTTTCTGCTTTTATAACTATGGTTATAGGTTTAAATAATTACGGACTCCCGTGCGCTCGAAGCGGCACATGGCAACCTTAGAGATTAGGGATCTTCACGCGTCGGTAGAAGGTAAGGAAATTTTGAAGGGAGTGAACCTCACTATCAATCAGGGGGAGGTTCACGCTCTGATGGGCCCCAACGGGTCTGGGAAGAGCACGCTGGCCTACACGCTGCTGGGACACCCGAAGTATAAGGTCACGAAGGGTGACATCCTGATAGACGGGCAGAGTGTGGTGGCCTACCCGCCCGACAAGAGGGCGAAGTCCGGGCTGTTCCTTGCGTTCCAGTATCCGGTCACGGTCCCGGGAGTGACGATGTTCTCGTTCCTCAGGGCTGCGTACAACTCGGTCCACACGGACGAGAAGAATCAGGCGCCGACGCTCTTCGATTTCAGGGAGGCGATGAACGAGAAGATGAAGCTGCTCGGCGTCGACGAGTCGTTCATGAACCGCTATCTGAACGAAGGCTTCTCGGGAGGGGAGAAGAAGCGCGCAGAGATACTCCAGCTGGCGTTGCTCCGTCCCAAGTTCGCCGTCCTGGACGAGACCGATTCCGGGCTGGACATCGACGCACTGAAGACGGTCGCAGAAGGGGTCAGCAAGATAGCCGGGTCAGACCTCGGGGTGCTGTTGATCACCCACTACCAGCGCATCTTGAAGTACATCAAGCCAAACTATGTCCACGTCCTCTACGAGGGGAAGATCATCGCGTCCGGCGGAGAAGACCTCTCTCTGAAGCTCGAAAAGGAAGGTTACGGATGGCTCAAGGAGCAGACGGGGGCCGTGGCCTGAAGGCTTTTATAGTATAACATAAGTAATAATGTGAGCTATAATGACCTCCGCAGCTGAAATTGTAACCGACGATTACAAGTCCAAATATGGTTTTGCTGACTCTACTAGCTACCTCGACAAGAGCGTGAAGGGAATCAACGAGGAAGTCGTGAAGGAGATTTCCCGCCTACGCGATGAGCCTGCATGGATGGAGGATTTCCGGCTCAGAGCCCTGAAGAGCTTCCTGGCAAAGCCCGTCCCCACGTGGGGCGTCGACCTGTCGCCGATTCATTTCGAAGATTTCTACTATTACGCACAGCCCGCCAAGGAGACCGCCAAGAAGTGGGAAGACGTCCCGATCGAAATCAGGAACACCTTCGAGAAGCTCGGCATCCCGGAGGCTGAGCGCAAGTTCCTCGCGGGCGTCGGTGCGATCTATGAGAGTCAGGAAGTGTACAACAGCCTGCAGAAGGACCTCCAGCAGCAGGGCGTCATCTTCACGAGTGTCGGGAACGCGGTCAAAGAGTATCCGGACCTCATCAAGAAGCACCTCGGCAAGATAGTGCCTCCCAGTGACAACAAGTTCGCCGCGCTCAACAGCGCGGTCTGGAGCGACGGCCCGTTCATCTACGTCCCGGAAGGGGTGAAGATAGCGATGCCGCTCCAATCTTACTTCAGGATCAATGCCCAGGGGATGGGACAGTTCGAAAGGACGCTCATCGTGGCAGAGCCGAACAGCGAGGTCCACTACATCGAAGGCTGCACCGCCGCCATGTATCAAAAGTCGATGCTGCACGCGGCGGTGGTCGAGCTCTCCGCGATGAAGGGCGCCAAGATCAGATACATCACGATCCAGAACTGGAGCAAGAACGTCTACAACCTGGTCACCAAGCGGGCCCACGCTTACGAGGACGCCAGCGTCACGTGGCTGAACGGCGAGGTTGGCTCTGGCAGGAACATGAAGTATCCGTCGATCTATCTCCTAGGAAAGAGGGCCAGCGCTGAGATACTCTCGATGGCCTACGCCGGTGCCAACCAGATACAGGATACGGGAGGAAAGGTGGTGCACCTAGCCTCCGACACTTCCTCGAAGATCATCTCAAAGTCGGTCTCCAAGGACGGGGGCATAGCGATCTACCGTGGGCTATTGCACATCGCGAGGGGCGCGCACAACGTAAAGTCGACGGTGAGGTGCGACGCGCTGTTGCTGGACGAGCGTTCCAAGACATCCACCTTCCCCTACATGGAAGTGATGGCGGAAGACGCCACGGTGACCCATGAGGCTAGCGTCGGCAAGGTCGGCGAGGACCAGCTGTTCTACCTGATGGCGAGAGGGATCAGCGAGAGGGACGCGCTCAGCATGATAGTAAACGGGTTCGTGGAGCCCTTCACCAAGGAGCTTCCCATGACCTACGCGATCGAGCTCAACCGTCTGATGGCGCTCGAGATGACCGGCGCCGTCGGCTAAGCGGCACTGAGACTAGGTGTTCCGATGGCCCAGCAATCAGTGGGCGCGTTCACCGAGGAAAGAGTCGCCGCCATATCCTCTGCCTTAGGCGAGCCCGAATGGCTCAGAAAGTTCAGGACCGAGTCTCTCAATGAGTTCCTCAGGCTTCCGCTAGAGATATCCCCTCTCTACACAAAGTACACGGGCATCTCGCAGTTCGACCCGGCGCAATTCTCCGTCGCCCCTCCCATGGACAAGGTCGACCTGCGCTCGCACTTCGAGGGCTACCTGACGGGAAAGGAGACCAACGTCATCCTGCAGGGCAACTCTGCGACGATCCACGTAGACCTGGACGAGACGCTTTCGTCGAGCGGGCTGGAGGTCCTCAGCATCCATGAGGCGGTCTCCAAGAAGGAAGACCTACTGCGGGCTCTCTTCCAGGATAAACTGGTCAAGTCGAGCGGCGAGAAATACGCCGCGTTCAACAACGCCTTCTTCAACGGCGGGACCTTCATCCACGTCCCGCGCGGCGTCGAGATTAGCTCGCCACTGAGGAAGATCCTGCTGGTCAAGAACCCCGGGACCAGCATCATAGACCAGACGATCATCCACGCAGAGGATGCTTCGAAGCTCAACTTCCTGGAGGAGCTCTACACGAGCAGCAGCGAGAAGCCGTACCTGACGAGTTCGGTCCTCGAGGTTAGGGCCGGCGCATCCTCACACGTCGACGCAAGCAGCCTGCAGCTCCTCGACGGCAACGCGACCTTCCTCTCTAACAAGGAGGTGGGCGCGGCGAAGGACTCGCACGTGATCGTCACGTCCATCCTGCTCGGCTCGCAGATAACGCGGTCCCGTCTGAACTTCGACCTCAACGGTCGCGGGGCCAACGTCGAGGGGTTCGAGGTCTTCTTCTGCAACGGGAAGCAGCGCTTCGACCTGGAGTCGAACCTGCTCCACAACTCGCCCGACACCACCGCGGCGCTGCACGCGCGGGGAGTGCTCAAGGACGAATCCCAGTCGATATTCAAGGGGATGATCAAGATCACGCACAGCGCCAAGAACGCCAGCTCCTACCTCGCACACCACGCGATGCTCCTCGACAAAGGTGCCCGGTCCGACGGCATACCCGGCCTGGACATCGACACGAACGAAGTGAAGGCCACCCATTCGGCGTCGGTCGCCCAGGTGGACGAGGAGCAGGTCTTCTACCTGATGGCGCGCGGACTCTCCCGTGACGATGCCAAGAAGATGATCGTGATCGGTTTCTTCGAGCCCGTGATCTCGCGCATCCCGGTAGAGATGGCACGCGAAGGCGCCAAGTTCATCATCGAGGGCAAGTGGAAAGGAGAACGAAGGCGGCTGATAGACAGAGAGACGCTCATGGCGATAACCGGCGAGGCGCCCGTCGAGGTCAAACACGGCAGCGACGTCTTCGAAAGGCACTACAAGTACAGGGCGTGACCGACGCGACCCAGTTCTTCCCCGCGGTGCCCGTCTCGAAGGTCCCGGCGGGAGGAATGGTCGGGGTCGAGGTGGCCGGGACCAAACTCCTCCTGTCGAACATCGACGGAGAGATCCATGCGGTGAGCGGTATCTGCACCCACGAAGAGTACGAGCTGGTCGATGGGATAGTGCTCGACGACGCCGTGGTCTGCCCCCTGCACCTCTCACAGTTCGACCTTAGGACGGGTGAGGTCTACAACCCTCCTGCCGAGCTGCCGCTGAAGGTGTTTAACGTTAAAATAGACGGAGACACGGTTTTTGTAGAGGTTTAGCTGATGGGTGGCCACCTTTGCTGAAGTCGCAGTCGCTAGATGTGGAGAGCATCCGGGCGGACTTCCCGATACTGAAGAGACGGGTCCACGGAAAGAAGCTCGTGTATCTCGACAACGCGGCGACCACGCAGAAGCCCCGCTCTGTCATCAAAGCGATCAGCGACTACTATTCCAAGCATAACGCGAACCCCCACAGGGGCGTGCACCAGCTCAGCATCGAGGCGACGGAAGCGTTCGACGACTCCCGGCGCAAAGTGGGCAAGTTCATCAACGCGGAGGCCTTCGAGGAGGTCATCTTCACCAGAGGGGCGACGGAATCTCTGAACCTAGTCAGGTTTGGCTGGGGGGTCCCGCACGTGAAGAAGGGTGACCTCATAGTGCTTACGATCATGGAGCACCACAGCAACATCGTGCCCTGGCAGCTCCTGGCGGCGGAGAAGGAGGCGAGGATCGAGTTCGTCGGCCTGACGAAGGAAGGCAAGCTGGATATGGGGCAGTTTGAGGAGCTGATGGACGAGTCGCCCGCGCTCGTAGCGTTCACCCAGTCCTCGAACGTGCTCGGGACGATAAACGACGCGGCAAAGCTTTGTTCAATGGCCAAGCGCTCGGGCGCGACCACCGTGGTCGACGCGGCCCAGTCTGTGCCTCACATGTCAGTGGACGTCCGAGCGATCGGCTGTGACTTCCTCGCGTTCTCCGGCCACAAGATGCTCGGGCCGATGGGAATAGGGGCGTTGTATGGCAGAAAGGAGAAGCTACAGGACATGCAGCCCTTTCAGAGCGGCGGCGATATGATCAGGGAGGTCCACACTTCGGGGGCCCGGTGGAACGACCTTCCTTACAAGTTCGAGGCGGGGACCCAGAACGTGGAGGGGGCGGTGGGCCTTGCAGCGGCGATCGACTACCTCGGGTCGCTGGGGATGGACAAGGTCCGACGGCACGAGGAGGACCTAGTCTCTTACGCCCTCGAGCAGATGGAGACAGCGCCAGGAATCACGGTATACGGTCCCAGGGATGCGTCAGAACGTGGAGGCGTGGTCTCCTTCAATCTCGGCGACGTCCACCCGCACGACATCGCCTCGATCCTCGACGAGGAGGGGGTGGCGGTCAGGTCAGGTCACCACTGTGCCCAGCCATTGATAGAGTCGCTCGGGATAGCGGCGGCGACGCGGGCAAGCTTCTACGTCTATAACTCGAGAGACGAGGTCGACGCGCTGATGAGCGCTCTCGCAAAAGCACGGAGGATCTTCTGCCTATGAGCAGCAGCGACATCTACAGGGAGCTGATACTGGACTACTACAGGAATCCCCGGAACTTCGGAAAGCTCGACCCCCACGACATCGAGGCGAGGGACTCGAACCCGCTTTGCGGAGACGATATCGAGATTCAGATTAAGGTCTCCGCGGACAAGAAGATAGAGGACATCCGGTTCTACGGCAAGGGGTGCGCTATCAGCCAGGCGTCGGCGTCCATGCTCACGGAACTCGCCAAGGGCAAGCCGCTCGAATGGGTCAAGGAGCTGTCCAAGGGAGACATACTCAAGATGCTTGGGACGTCCGACTTGGGGCCCGCCCGCATCAAGTGCGCCTTGCTGTCGATGAAGGTGTTGAAGGTAGGGGTCTATGGGTATCTTGGAGCAGATTTCCACGACCCGGTAGACCACTGACCCCTCGCGACGTTGCTACGCTTAATTACGGACCCGTCTCTGCCTTCTTGAAAGGGTCCCCAGCCGGATGAGCAAGAAGTACCTCTTCCCGTATGAACTGATCGAGGTCAACTGGAGATTCTGGAGCTTCCTGGCGCTGATCGTCGTAGGAATCTCGGCGGTGATAACTTTCCCCGTGGCCGAGTTGAACGGGTACATCGACCCCTTCTATAGCCCGACGGCGCTGATACTTCCCCTTCCGGGGCTGTTCAGGCTCACCTGCTACGCCTACAGGAAAGACTACAACAGGCACCTCTTCAATCACCCTCTCGGCTGCGCCAACCCGAACAGGGGCGAGACGCACAAGCTCCCGTACACCGGGGAGAGGAACGCCTTCTTCCAGCTGGAGAACTATCACCGATATTTCCTCTACGTGGGGCTGGCGATTCTCCCGTTCTTCTACTATGACCTATACCACTCTTTGGTCTACACAGGCGTCTTCGAGCTGCGGGTAGGGAGCCTTGTCATCCTCGCCAACGCGCTGCTGCTGACGGCCTGGACGCTCTCGTGCCACTCCTTCAGGCACCTGGTCGGAGGCAACGTCGACTGCTACTCGTGCGCCTACGGTGGGAACGCGCGCAGGTCAGTCTACGGGATACAGAGCTGGTGGAACTCTCGCCATGAGGCGCTCGCGTGGATAAGCCTCCTTACGATAATCTTCGCCGACCTTTACTTCCGGGCTCTTCAGGCGGGTCTCCCGCTGGACTACAGGCTCTTCTAGGCGAGCGGGATGGAGAAAGAGCCGAAGAACCGCGTCCCGAAGGCGGCGCGCTACCCGCTCTTCCTCGTGGGGCTGGTCATCATGATATTCGGTGGGTTGGGAGCCGGATACGCGCACGCATCCGACACGGTCGAGGCGGGCTTCGCAGCCGTCGGGTTCGTATTCGTGATGCTCTCGGTCGTTCTCAGGTAGCGTTCAACGGCCTATTTTTCGCCCTTGAGTTTGCGGTAGACCCATGCGATGGGGTCGTACGCCGCGTCCACGACCCTCTCCTTCTCCGGGATGATCGCGTCGTCCGTGATGATTATGTGCTCCGGGCAGATCTCCTGGCAACACTTGGTCACGTTGCAGTAGCCGAGGCCCGCCTGGTCCTTCATGAACTTCGCTCTGTTCAGGCCGTCCATCGGGTGCATGTCGAACGAGGCAGCTTTGACCACCCATCTCGGTCCGATGTAATCGGCCTTGTGCTCCCTCACGACGTGGCAGACGTCCTGACAGAGGAAGCATTCGATGCATTTTCTCAGCTCTCTCGAACGTTCGACGTCCTCCTGGTAGAACCGCCAAGGCTCCTTGGCGTCGCTCTTCGGGGTGAACGGCGGTATCATCTTGGCGACGTCCCAATTTTCGGACACGTCGGTGGCGAGGTCGCGCACCAGAGGGAAGGCCTTCATCGGCTCGACGGTGATCTCGCCGTCGAACTTGTCGACGGGGGTCTTGCACATCAGCCTGGGCACGTCGTTGATCTCGGCGGAACAGGACCCGCAGCGCCCTGCCTTGCAGTTCCACCGGGCCGAGAGGGACGAGTCGAAGTGGCTCTGGATGTAGTGTATCGCGTTTAGTACGACCATCCCTTCCTGGTGAGGGACGGTGAAGGTATCGTACCTGTGCGACGACGGGTCGTTCCCCATACCCCGGAAGACCCGCAGCTTCACCTGCCGCCCCGTTTCGGTGGGCTTCTCGACGTGGCTCATGGTCAGGTCACTCCTTGATCAGCGCCGCCAGCTCCGCCGGTGGTCTCGGTACGGGGACAAGTTCCTGGGTCATCTGTCCGTCTTTTTCCTTCGTAATTATGTTTACCAGCCAGTGCTCATTGTCCTTACTGGGAAAGTCAGAGCGAGTGTGCGCCCCCCTGCTCTCCTTCCGGCTCACAGCCGACCTTATCATCATCTCGCAATCCAGGACCATGTTCCAGACCTGGAGCGAGTCGAACCAAGATTGGTTGTACGCCCGGGGACCTCTGGCCTCCAGGCTCTTCGCCTCCTCTCCGATCGCGAGTATCTCCGAGAGCCCCTGCGCGAGGTCCGATTCGTTCCTGACGATCCCGACATATTTCCACATCACCGCCGCGATCTTCGACTTTAGCGCGAACGGGTTCGCGCCGTCCTTGTTGTGGAAGGGGGCAAGTATGCGAGCAGTCTCCCTCTCGACGTCCTTGTCGGAGACCGTGCCTGGCTGATTCGACCGCGAGTACTCAGCGGCGGCGATTCCGGCCCTCCTGCCGAAGACCAGGATGTCCCCTAGCGAGTTCCCCCCGAGCCTGTTCGCGCCGTGCAATCCGCACGCCACCTCACCCGCCGCGTACAGGCCTGGTATCTTCGTGGTCGCGGTCTCGGGTTCGACCCTCACGCCTCCCATCTGATAGTGCACGGTCGGGGCCACCTCCATCTTCTGCTTTGTGATGTCCACGCCGGCGAACTCCAGGAACTGAGAGTACATGCTCGGGAGCTTCTTCTTGATGTACTCGGGCCCCTTCTGCGTGATGTCGAGATATACCGCGCCGTTCGCGGTCCCCCTTCCCTGCACGATCTCGGTGTATATCGAGCGGGCGACGACGTCCCTCGCCGAGAGCTCCTTCCTCTTGGGGTCGTACCTCTCCATGAACCTCTCGCCGTTGACGTTGGTGAGGATACCTCCTTCCCCCCTGACCGCTTCGGTGACGAGCAGTCCCCTGACGCCCTCCGGGTAGATCATCCCAGTGGGATGGAATTGGATCATCTCCATGTCCATCAGGTCGGCCCCTGCCCGGTATGCGAGCGCCAGCCCGTCCCCCGTGCACTCGTAGGAGTTTGACGTCACCTCGTAGACTCTCCCCGAGCCGCCTGTAGCTATGATGATCGCCTTGCACTTGAATAGCAACAGCTTGCCCGTCTTGTTCCTTATGCCGAGAGCTCCGGAGACCCTACCTGTGGATGGGTCCTTGAATATCCCAGTTATCTCGACCTCGTCGACGAACTGTACGTTCCTCTTCAGGACCTGGTCCTCCAGGGTCCTGATCAGCTCAAGCCCCGTCCTGTCCCCGATGTAGCAGAGCCTGCGATAGGTGTGCGCGCCGAACGGCCGCTGCATTATTCTGCCGTCCGTGGTCCTGTCGAAGAGGGTGCCATACCTCTCAAGCTCGAACACCCGTTCGATCACCTCCTTCGAGTAGATCTCGGCCATCCTCCAGTTGCTCAGGTCCTGCCCCTCCACGATTGTGTCGGAGAAGTGCACCTCCCAGCTGTCCTTCGGGTCGACGTTCCCCAGCGCCGCTGCTATTCCTCCCTCCGCCATGACTGTGTGCGCCTTACCGAGTAGCGTCTTGCAGACTATGAGTGTGTTAGCTCCCCCGTCGTAGGATTCGATGGCTGCCCTCATCCCTGCGCCGCCCGCGCCTACGATCAGAACGTCACAGGTGATCGTCTCGTAGGTGGAGTCGTCTACGGAAATGTTGGTGACGGGAGACTCTTTCGACCACATTTGCGGACGGTCCAGCTCTCGAAGTCGGACCCGCCGACCCATTATAAGTCTAGTGCGCTATCTCGGCGACATTGATTGCGGAAGCGGAGATGGAGAAGTCCCCATCGGGGACGAAGTGTCTCTCGCGGGGCCCGAAAAATGGAAATTTTTGCCGCGACCATCACGGTCTCCGCCCCCGGTCCTTCACTTAACCGACCGAGATTTGAGCGTGGTAAAGTATTTATGCACTACTCATTTCGAGCGTGGTTTACGGCAGACGTAGTTGCCTCAGTTTGCATACAGTTTCAAGGCATTTGACCCAGCGATTCATGTCAGGGCTAGCGGACGGGAGGTCAACATCTCACCGAAAGCTGCCCGCGAGATTTGCAATACGATACGATTGATGTCCGTGACCAAGGCCATATCGCTCCTCGAAAGCGTAGAGGAGATGAAGCAGCCCATTCCATTCAGGAGACACAAGCTGAAGGTGGGTCACAGGAGCGAGCTGGTTGGGTTCCCGACAGGTTCGTACCCCGTCCGCGCTGCGAAGTCAATCTTAGGCGTCCTTCGTAACTTACAGGCCAACTGCGAGTTCAAGGGGATGGACCCTGAGCGCGTGCAGTTGATACATTCGGCCGCCCAGGCTGGGAGAGTAATCAAGGACTTCGTCCCGCGAGCCCACGGGAGCAGCAGCCCGAACTTTCACATTTTGGTCCACGTCGAATTCGTCGGGAGAGAGACCTGATGTCGGCTTCTGAGAAGAGCGCTGTGAAGAGCATTCTGTCTATGAACCGCACTTATGCCGAACTCGATGAGTTTCTTGCCGGGGCCCTCAAGGAAGCGGGCTACGCGGGCGTCGACGTACAGAAGAACCCAGTCGGCTCTCGGATAACGGTCTTCGTCACTCGTCCAGGACTCGCCATCGGAAGGCGCGGGACTGGGATCAAGGACCTTACAGAGCGCGTGGCCGCCAAGTTCCCGCTGCCAAACCCACAGATAGCAGTATCCGAAGTAGAGTCTCCGGAGCTCAATCCGAGGATAATGGCAGCTCGGATCACTCAGATTGTCGCGAGAGGGACGGCGTTCAGGAGGGCTGCGAACTGGACCATGAACTCAATCATGGCCGCGGGAGCAGCAGGCGTGGAGATAGGCGTCGCCGGCAAACTGAGAAGCGACCGTTCTCACAGTGAGAAGTACAGGATGGGCGTCGTCCCGAAGAGCGGAGAAGCCTCCAAGAGGGTGGTCCGCGAAGCCACTACGGATGTCCTGCTCAAACTGGGCCTCTATGGGATCCAGGTCAAGATAGCGATCAAGGACGCGGTGCCCCCTATGGTCGAGTACATCGACCAGACCACGGTGGCGCCCCCCGAAGTAAAGCCGGAGGAACCAAAGAAGGCGGAGGCTCCTCGTCCGGAGACGAAGGCGCCGAAGGCGGCCAGGGCCCCCAGGGTGAAGGCCCAGAAGGCACCCAAGGTGGAGAAGGCAGAGGCCGTAGAAGAGGTGCAGGCGGCGCCGGCGGTCGAAAAGGTCGAGCCCGCAGAGGAGGCGGTCAAGACGGAGATGCCGGAGACGACAGAAAAGGTGGAAGAGATTGCCAAGAGTGAAAGCTAAGACGCTTAGAGAGCAGGACCAGGAGCAGCTGAGGGACAGGCTCTTCGAGCTCAGGGGAGAACTATCCAAGCTCCGTAACCTAGCAGCAAGGGGAATGATTCAGAAGCAAGCCGGGAACATAAACAAGGTTCAGAAGGACGTCGCAAGAGTACTCACCGTCATGAGGGAGAAGGGGATCTCCGAGTGATAGACCTCATCGGAAAGAAGATGGCATTGGTCCAGTGCTCCGACCCGAGCATGATAGGGGTCAGGGGTATCTACGCCCTGGAGTCCATGAAGACGATTACGATCTTGTCGGGGAATACCAAGAGGACCGTGCAGAAATTAGGGACGGTCCTTCAAGTTCAGGACGGTGGCCGACTCGTGGTGGCCGACGAGATGGTCGGAAGGATAGAGGATAGGCTAGCAAGGGGGGCCAAGGTTTGAGCTCTGCCGGGCTCCAGTTGGCGCCGCCGAAGAGGACGTGCGATGATGTACGCTGTCCGTTCCACGGCCATGTGAAGGTACGGGGCAAGATACTCACCGGAAAGGTGGTCTCGATATCTGACAAGCAGACCGTAGTCCTTCAGAGAGAGTATCTCCAGAAGGTCGCCAAGTACAACAGGTACGAGAGGCGCAGGGGTAAGCTGCATGCTCATCTCCCACCGTGCATCGAGCTGAAGGAAGGAGACACAGCTTCCGTGGCCGAGTGCAGACCGCTCTCTAAGACGATATCCTTCGTCGTCGTCCAGTCGAGGAGATTCGAGTAGAATGTCCGGAAAATCCAGAGCCGTCTCTGCAAAGGGAGTAGAGGAGTTCAAGACATACATCACAAGGTCGATACCGCTCAACGCCGTTATCACGTGCGCCGACAACACTGGCGCCAAGACGCTGAGGGTCATCATGGTGGCCAAGGCCAAGACCAGGCTCAGCAGATATCCGGCCGCCTCGGTCGGCGACAGGATCATCTGCGTCGTCAAGAGGGGCCCCCCGGACCTCAGGAAGCAGACGTTCAACGCTGTGGTCGTGCGTCAGAAGTACGCCGTAAGGCGGGTCAGCGGTCTCCGCGTATGCTTCGAGGACAACGCAGCCGTCTTGATGACTCCTGAGGGAGAGATGAGAGGTACCGACATAAAGGGGCCCGTCGCGAGCGAGGCTGCTGAGAAGTGGCCGAGACTGGCGAACATAGCCTCAATAGTAGTATAGGTGAATTTGAGATGAAGTTTGGTTCTCGTGTATCCGACGATTTGCGTGAGAAGTACAAGAAGAAGACGTTGAGGCCGCGCAAGGGCGACTCTGTCAAGATAGTCAGAGGAGGGTTCAAGGGGATAGAAGGCAAGATCTCCCGGGTCGACGGCGCAGGCGGGAAGATCTATGTCGAGGGGGTCAACCGCGAGAAGATTGCCGGTGGGACGTCCCTTGCCGCTATCGACCCATCCAAGGTGGTCATCACCAACCTGAACCTCGATGACAAGCTGCGGAAGCGAAAGGTGCAGGGAGAGTAGAGAGATAGATGGGTAAGAAGAGCGGCAGCAATCGTCTGAAGCGCCTGAGTGCTCCGAAGCACTGGGACATCAGCCGCAAGGAACACCGGTTCGCGATAAGGCCTCAGCCGGGGGCCTACTCTCTCGAGGACGGCTACTCGCTCGGGGTTGCCCTCAGGGATGTCCTATCTCTCGTGCAGAACAGCAGGGAGATCAACGAGGTGTTGTCTGGGTCCCAGGTGCTGGTTGACGGCGTCCCTCGCCACGATGCGGCGTTCTCGGTCGGACTGTTCAACGTGATCGAGGTGCCGAAAGAGGGCCTTGCGTTCAGGTTGATTCCTTCGCCGGACGGACTGGCCGCAAGGAAGGTCGGAAAGGACCAGGCGAACCTCAAGCTTTGCAGGGTCCGTTCCAAGTCCAAAGTTACTGGCGGCCACATCCAGTACGGCTTCCACGACGGAAGGTCGATGATAGACGACGCGCTGGCGCTCTCCCCAGGAGACTCGGTGGTGATGAAGGTGCCAGAGCAGAGTGTGGTCTCGTCGATAAGGCTGTCAAAGGGGTCGCTCGGGCTCGTGCTTTCAGGCGAGAGGGCGGGACAGGTCGGCAAGATATCTGAGGTGAAGAAAGGTACGGTCTCACGTGAGAAGATGATTACGTTGTCGCTTCCGGGCGGGGAGACTGAGCTGCCGGCGCGACTAGTCTTCCCTGTCGGTTCGGACACGCCTGCCATAGAGGTGCAAGCGTAAGATGAGCCAGACAGAAGTCGTCGAGAGCCCGATGCGCAAGATATCCATCGTCAAGGTAGTCGTAAACATCGGAGTAGGGAAGTCGGGAGAAGCCGTCGAGAGGGCGAGGAAGGTCCTCGACCAGATTACCGGCCAGAAACCAAGCGAGAGGAAGGCGAAGGAGTCGATCAGGGACTTTGGGACACACCGCGGAGAGCCCATCGGACTGGTCGTCACGGTGAGAGGCGAGAGCACGAAGGACCTCATAACGAGACTTCTGACCGCGAGAGAGAAGAAGATGAACGCGTCGTCGTTCGATTCACGCGGGAGCGTCTCCTTTGGACTGAAAGAGCACATCGAGATACCCGGCATCAGATATGACCCCGAGATTGGAATCTGGGGGATGAACGTCTCCGTATTCCTCCAGAGGCCGGGTGGCAGCGTCGCAAGCCGTCTGCATAAACCAGCCAAGATTGGAAAGAGGCACGTCGTCACCAAAGAGGAGGCGATGGATTACTTCAGGTACGAGTTCGGAGTGACTATACAATGAAGGAAAGACATCCTAAACCCAGAAAGTATGGCAAATCCACCCGATACTGCAGGAGATGCGGGCAGTATGGAGCCGTGATCCGGAGTTACGACCTGGTTCTTTGCAGACAGTGTTTCAGGGAAGTTGCGGAGAAGCTCGGCTTCAGGAAATACGATTAGGTGGACATAGATGACAGTCAACAACATCCTGGCAAACCTATTCGCATCGCTCCAGAACTCTGAGATGAGGAGGAAGAAGGAGTGCATGGTGATTCCTGCTTCCAACCTGGCGAGCGAGGTCATGCGCGTCCTTCAGAAGAGACGGTACATAGGCGAGTTCGAGCTCATCGACGACGGGGTCTCGGGCAAGCTCAGGGTACAGCTCCTCGGCAGGATCAACAAGTGCGGGGCCATAATCCCGCGCTATCCGATCAAGGCGAAGGAGTATACCAAGTGGGAGAGCAGATACCTGCCGGCCGTCGGAGTCGGGATGCTGATAGTCTCGACGCCCGACGGAGTGCTCTCGCACACGGAGGCTCAAGAGAAGAACATTGGAGGGAGACTCCTTGGCTATGTCTATTGACGCTGAGCTCGTCCACGCGGTGGAACTCGCAGAAGGCGTGACCGGCACGGTCAGCGGGCGAGTGCTGACCATCAAGGGGCCACTAGGCACCGTGAGGAAGAGATTCGACAAGATACACGTCAACATCGAGGTCAAGTCTGGCAAGGTGAACATAATGCCGTTCACCGGCAGGAAGAAGGACGTCGTCACCTCGAACACGATGTCCTCGCTGGTGAGGAACATGGTAACGGGCGTGACCAAGGGTTACACCTACAAGCTCAAGATAGTCTTCGCCCACTTCCCGGTGACCGTCAAGGTGAAGGGAAACAAGGTGAACGTCGAGAACTTCGTCGGCGAGAGGTCGGCCAGGATCACCGACATAATCGGTGACTGCAAGGTCTCGATCGAGGGAGACGATATTATTATTAAGGGTGTTTCGCTCGAGGACGTTGGACAGACTTCTGCTAATCTAGAACAGGCCACCAAGATCAAACGGAAGGACCAGAGGATATTCTTGGATGGTGTCTACGTCTACGAGAAGAAGAAAGGCTGGTAAGAAAAATGCCCAAGAAACCCTCGAAGGAAAAAGACTCAGAGGCACCTCGTCTCGAGAGACTCCTTGAAGTTAGGAGGAGCGTAGCGAAGCAAAGGCCTGAGTTCGTCAGACCCGAGAGCTGGAGATATGTCCGCCTCCATCCTGAGTGGAGGAAGCCCAAGGGGCTTGACAACAAGGTCAGGAAGTCGATAAAGGGATGGCCTAGGAGAGTCAAGGTGGGATACAGGGGACCAGCCCCGGTGCGCGGCTATCACTCGAGCGGGCACATAGAGGTGCTCGTCTATAATCCGGAGGACCTCTCGAAGGTGGTCCCGGGGAAGGAAGTGGTTCGGATGGGCGGCACCGTAGGAGCGCGCAAGAGAGCGGCAATAATGAAGAGAGCCTCTGAGCTGGGGCTACGGGTATTGAATCCACAGGGGTTGCGAGTTATTGAATCTAAGAAGTAAGCGAAGGTTAGCGGCCGACACCCTGGGCGTGGGCAAGGACAGGATAATCTTCGACCCGGAGGCACAGGACCTGATACAGGACGCGATCACGAGGAGCACTATCAGAGGGCTCGTCGGCATGGGAGGGATCAAGGTGGCTCCTATCCAGGGAGTCTCGAGGGGACGCGCGAGGCTGAGGCACGCCAAGGGTAAGTCCCGCAAGCCGGGCTCCTTCAGGGGCGCAGCGACAGCCCGTAGGCCGAGGAAGGAGGCTTGGATGATCAAGGTCAGGGCCCTGAGATGGCGCCTGAAGGTAGCGCGTTCGAGAAACGAGATAGGTAAGGAGGTCTACCGGAAGCTCTACGGACAGGTCAAGGGCGGCCAGATCAGGGACGTCAAGCATCTTATCGAGCTCATGAAGGAGGGCCGGCGTTAGCCATGTCCAACTACATCCCGCTTTACCGCCGAAGACGAAGTGGCGCCACGGACTACAGGGCCAGACGGAAGGCGATCTCCTCGAGAGGCGCTCTGCTAGCGGTCCGAATCTCAGGAAAGAACGTGAGCGCGCAGTTCCTTCAGCCAACCGTGAAGGGAGACCTCGTGCTCTCCTCCGCGCACTCACACGCTCTCAAGAAGCTCGGATGGAAGGGTTCGCTCAAGTCGATCCCCGCCTGCTACCTGCTCGGCCTTTGGGCAGGAAAGGAGGCAAAGAAGAAGGGCGTCGAGAAGGCTTACCTCTACAACGGCCCGGTACCGTTCGTGAGGGGGACCAGGATTCCTGCCTTTGTAAAGGGCGTCGCGGACGCCGGCGTCGACATCCCCCACTCCGACGAAGTGATACCGCCCGAAGCGGTGCTCAAGGGGGAGAACATCGCAAAGTATGCTAACGATTTGGCTGCGAAGGACAAGCAGGCTTACGAGAAGCGCTTCTCGGCCCTTCTGAAGCAGGGGTTCAAGCCTGAGTCATATGCTGAAGATTACGCCAAGGTCAAGAATGCGATAATGGGGGCCAACTGATGTCAGACCGCGATCGGAGAAGGAGAGACGAGAGGGAAGAGGCGCCCTGGGTCCCACGGACAAAGTTGGGGAAGATGGTACAGGAAGGTAAGATTGCCTCCCTCGATGAGATATTCCAGCTCGGGCTGAAGCTGCGCGAGCCCGAGATCGTCAAGACCCTCGTCCCGGACCTCAAGTCTGAGGTCGTCACCGTCGGCATCGTCCAGAAGCAGACCGATGCGGGCGAGTTGACGCGATTCGCGGCAGTCGTCGCGGTCGGCAACGGCAACGGAATCTTCGGCGTCGGAAAGGGCAAGGCCGCACAGATGAAGTCGGCGATCGACAAGGCCACCAACGATGCTCTCCTGAACGTCATCCCGGTTCAGCTCGGATGCGGTAGCTGGGAATGCAGGTGCGGCACCAGGCACTCAGTCCCGTACAGAATAGTGGGCAAGGCCGGAAGCGTGCGCGTGGAGCTGTTGCCTGCTCCGAGGTCCCTGGGCACCGTCGCAGGACCTGCGCTGACCAACCTCCTCGGCCTGGCGGGCGTCAAGGATGTCTGGGTCAGGACCTTCGGTTCGACCGATACCCTCTCCTCCCTCGCGAACGCGACTTACGACGCCTTCTCCAAGTCGCGCGGACTGAACGTGTAAGTGAACAATAATGACAAACCTTCTCGCAGTAAATCTGCACGGCCTGATAAACACCCGGTCAGAGGTCAGGACCACCCTTGTGGAGCTCGGGATAGGGAAGCGCTTCGCCGCCACAATAGTAAAGGACGACCCTTCGACCATGGGCGCTCTCAAGCTCTGCAAGGATTACGTGGCGTGGTGCCCCGTCGACGAAGCTCTCTTGAGCTCACTACTTGAGAACCGCGGCCGGGTCAGCTCGGTCAAGCGGCTCGATGCTCCGGCGCTCAAGGCGCTCGGCTACAAGGACCACGCTGAGCTCGCATCCAAGATGCTAAAGCAGGAGTGGGCCCTGTCGTCGATCTCAGGTCTGAAGCCGTTCTTCGGGCTCTCCCCGCCAAGGGGCGGGTTCAAGCGCTCTTCGAGGCGGCAGTTCAGGGAGGGCGGAGTGCTAGGCGAGAATCCTAAGCTGCCCGATATTGTAAAGAGAATGATATAGGCCATGCCAACAAGAGTCAGAAAGATGAGGCGGATGAGAGGTTCCAGGACCATGGGCTTCGGACAGATAGGCCAGCACAGGCACTCTGGACAGCAGGGTGGCCACGGCAACGCTGGCCTCCACAAGCACAAGTGGTCCTGGATGATAATCAACGACCCCGACCACTTCGGCAAGCGCCAGTACACAGTACCCGGCAGGCGGGTCGTCACCAAGTGGCTCAACGTCGGTCAGCTTGAGGCGATGCTCTCCAAGGCCCCCGACGGCCCGGTCTCGCTGGACCTTACGTCGATGGGCGTGGACAAGCTGCTCGGCTCAGGCGACGTCAAACACGCGTTCAACATCAAAGTAAGGACCTTCACCAAGAACGCAAAGACAAAACTTGAAGAAGCCGGTGGTAAGATAGTCGCATAGGTCCGGAGTTACCAAGCTTGGCTTCCCTCAAAGACTTCGTGAAGAGCGTCGCGACGGTCCTTCCCGAAGTTCCGAAGCCCAAGCAGAAGCCCGGACTCTCGGAGAAGTTCATCTGGACCGGCCTCGCCCTCGTGCTCTACCTGACGATGGCGATCACGCCGCTTTACGACTACGGTAACAAGACCGACCAGTTCGCGTTCCTCAGGATAATCTTCGCTTCGAGCCAGGGCACCCTGATGGAGCTCGGCATCGGCCCCATCGTCACGGCCGGGCTCATCCTTCAGCTGCTGCAGGGGAGTGACCTCCTGAAGCTCGACCTAGGGAACCCCGACGACAGGGCGATATTCGGCTCCTCCACCAAGATCCTGACCTTCGTGGTGATAGCGGTCGAGGCGGGCGCCTACATCATAGGCGGTGCGCTCGGGACCCTCGGCGAGGCCCAGTCGTTCGTCATATTCTTCCAGCTACTTCTCGCGAGCATAGTTGTGCTGCTGCTCGACGAGATGATCCAGAAGGGATGGGGGATAGGCAGCGGGATCAGCCTCTTCATCCTCGCCGGGGTCGCGCAGACGTTCATGTGGTACACCTTCTCGCCGCAGCTGGTGAGCACGACCAGCGTGCAGGGAGGCCCGACGGTGGTATTCGGGTTCGTCCCCGCGTTCATAAGCGCCGCGTTCTCTAACTCGCTGAGCACCATAGTCCTGCGTCCTGACCAGTATCCCGACCTGGTCACGTTCGTCCTCAGCGTCGCCGTGATCCTCTTCATAATCTACATCGAAGGCATGAGGGTCGAGGTGCCTATCACCTCCGTCAAGTTCAAGGGGTTCCAGGGCGTCTACCCGATCAAGCTCCTCTACGTCTCGAACATTCCGGTCATCCTCGTATCCGCGCTCACGGCTAACGTCTCGTTCATCGCGCGCTTGATCTGGGACCGCGACAGCGGGGCGTCCTGGCTGCATTACATCATCACCGGTTACGACTCGAACAACAACCCGACGGGCGGTCTCGTCTACTACCTGACTGCGCCGCAGGGTCTCGCGGCTACGGCGGCCGACCCCCTGCGGGCTGCCGTCTTCGTCATCTTCCTCACGACGTTCGCCGTGCTGTTCGCCAGGATATGGGTCGAGATCGGAGGTCTGTCTTCGAGGGCGGTTGCGAAGAACCTCATGAACGCCGACGTCCAGGTGCCCGGTTTCAGGCGTTCCGGTCTGTCGCTTGAGCAGGTGCTCAACAGGTACATTCCGCCCATCACGATCATCGGAGGGCTGATCATCGGAACGGTCGCGTCGGTCTCGGACCTGTTCGGCGTCTTCGGGACCGGAATCGGCTTGCTGCTGATGGTAGACATCATCCTGCAATACTACCAGATGCTGGTGAAGGAACAGCTCGAGGAGTTCTCGCCGAGGCTGGCGGGTGTACTCGGGCAGACGTGAGACTAAATGGGACTCCGCATCGTCGTCGTGGGAATCGCCGGAGTGGGCAAGAGCACGGTGGTGGCCAAGTCGGTGAGCTCGATCGAGGGGGCGTCGTTGGCGGTCTTCGGCACAGCCATGTTCGAGGCGGGCAAGCGGCTGAAGTGGGTCGAGCACCGCGATGAGATGAGGAAGCTCCCGGTCGAGAAGCAGAAGAGGCTCCAGAAAATCGCCGCTGAGAAGATAAGCCGGAGCAAGGGTCGCGTGGTCTTCGTGGACACGCATCTCTTCATCAGGACTCCCGAGGGGTTCTGGCCCGGTCTGCCATACGTGGTCATACTGGCGCTCAAGCCCACGCACCTGGTGCTCATCGAGGCAAGTCCTGAAGAGATACTCGCTAGGAGGACGAACGACAAGAGCCGCTACAGGGATCTGCTCACCGTCGACGAGGTCCAGACGGAGCTGACGCTCGCCCGCACCTTCCTCTCGGCCGCTTCCCTGGTCAGCGGCGCCCCGATATCGTTCATACACAACCAGGAGGGCAAAGCTGATGAAGCAGCTGAATTGATGCGGAAGATAGTGAGTAGTGCCGGGAAATGAGCCTGCACATAGGAATCCCAGAGTCGACGATCATAATCACGCTGACCGCGATAGGCCTGGCCGTCCTTTCGAACATCGCCGTCAGGCTCCTGGTCGACCTGAACAAAGAGAGGCGACTCAGAAGGGAGGTTTCCGCCTTCGACAAGGAGCTCCGCGCAGCGACGCTGAAGAAAGACAAGGCGAAGGAGGAGAAGCTGAAGAAGCTGAAGCCGCAGTACGACAAGATGAGGCTCAGCATGTCCACGGGTCGACTCAAGGCGACCGTCGTGACCTACATCCCGTTCCTACTGGTGTACTACTCGATGGCCAACCTGGTCTTCAGCGGCATAGGGACGCAGGTGGCCATGTCCCCGATACCGATCCCGTACCTCGTCTCCTCGAGCGGAGGGATGGCGCTCTTCTGGTGGTACTCCCTCTCGTCGTTCTCGTTCTCGTTCGTCCTGCAGAAGCTGCTCGGAACCTCGATAACCACGTGAGCTTCCGTTGAGAGCGATCATAATGTGCGGCATGCCGGCGGTCGGTAAGACCACGGTCGCAAAGATCCTGGCAAAAGAACTCAAGGTCCCCCTGGTCGGTGGCGGCGACATCCTAAAGGAGATAGCCCACGAAGAGGGATACAACGCCACGGGTGACGACTGGTGGGACACCGCCGAAGGGATGCGCTTCCTAGAGAAGAGGCGAGGCTCCCCCAAGTTCGACAAGGAGGTCGACGCACGGCTCCTCAAGAAGGCCGAGAAGGGCGACGTCATAATAACGAGCTACACCCTGCCGTGGCTCTCGAAGAAGGGACTCAAGGTCTGGCTCGCAGGCACGCCGGCGAGCAGGTCCGTCAGGATGGCCAAGCGCGACTCCACCACTCCCGAGGAGTGCATGAAGGTCATCGCGAGGAGAGACAAGGAGAACTACAGTCTCTACAAGAAGCTATACGGCATCGAGTTCGGCAAAGACCTCTTCCCGTTCCATCTCGTGGTCGGGACAGACGAGATCTCTGCGAAGAAGGTTGCAAAGGAGATCCTAAACCACATCTCCGCGATGGCCCCTTGACGTCCGGAGAGATGGTCATCGTAACCGAGGAGTCGTCCGACCCCAAGCACGGATACGAACCGGAGAAGAGGCCGATCAAGGAATATCTCAACTACGGCCTGATACCGCTCGACAAGACGCGCGGGCCGACGAGTCATGAAGTGGTCGCATGGGTGCGCAGACTCCTGGAGGTCGACAACGCGGGGCACAGCGGGACCCTCGACCCGGGCGTCTCCGGACTCCTCCCGATCGGCCTGGGCAGGGCCACCAAGGCGCTCTCGTTGCTATTGCTCTTCCCGAAGGAGTACGTCGCCGTGATGAGGATACACTCCTCTGTGCCCAGGGAAGAGGTCGACCGCGTCCTGAAGGAGTTCACCGCCGAGATCTTCCAGAAGCCCCCGCAGAGGTCGGCCGTCAAGCGGCAGGTGCGGAGCAGGACCATCTATGAGATGGAGATACTCGAGCAGCAGGGCAACCTCTTCCTCATCCGCTGCATGTGCGAATCGGGCACCTACATCAGGAAGCTCATCTACGATATGGGCGAGGTCCTCGCCGTGGGAGCGACCATGGTCGAGCTGCGCCGCACGAAGGTCGGGCCGCTCAAAGAAGAGCAGGGGTTCGTCACTCTCCACGAGCTGAACGACGCCGTCTACCGGATGAAGAACGGGGACGAGACCCGCATCCGAGCGCTGGTCCGACCCATAGAGCGGTGCATCGACGGAATCAAGAAGGTCGTGATAAAGGACGCCGCGATAGACGCGGTGTGCCACGGGGCAATGCTGGCGGTGCCAGGCGTCCTCGCGCTCTCGTCCGACATATCCAAGGGGGACACCGTCGTCCTGCTCTCCGGCAAGGGTGAGCTCGTCGCCCTCGCGGAGGCTTCGATGGGGACCGCTGAGGTCCTGAACAGCAAGAAGGGGATCGCATTCCCAGTGAACAGGGTGATAATGGTGCAGAGCACGTACCCGAAGCTCTGGAAGACCGGGGGCTCGAAGAACACGGCCGACGACGAGTCTGCCCCTATTTCGTCTGCTCAGTGAGCACCGCTGCCGGTGCGCGAGTTAGATTCCGGAGGTCGTGCCGGGCATAACCCAAGTCTTTCCGAGCTTCAAGTCATCTCATCCTCTAACGCACCCCCCAGACATTTAAGCCGCCTTTGTTAGGGGCCTCCTGCCGGGGTCGCCTAGCCTGGAAGGGCGCAGATCTGATTGAGCGTAAGCCTGGAAACCTTCATGCTAGTAAGCCTGTCTCCTTTAGTGGGGTCGTGGGTTCGAATCCCACTCCCGGCGCTCATTCAAGCAGTACCGCATCCCCGATTTAGCGGCTCCTGTCGATTCCAGTCATGGGGAGGTGACGAGCTTAAGGTCCTTCATCAAGTCGTCGTTCCAACCGAACCGAGCGTCCGCCAACTCAGTCCTCCCCATGAATCGCAGCTCGTTCCACCAAGGCCGGACGCTCACGGGCTGATGCAGCTTGATTCGGTACACGAAGGCAATGTCCCAGTGGTCGTTCCCCGGGTACCAGTCGCTCGGCGTCGCGTATGAGAAGATCCGAGCTGGAGACACGCCGAACTTCTCGACTCCTATCTGGTCGCGCACTACGCGGCGTACACACGCATCCGGGTGTTCCCCCTCTCGGAGATAACCCGAGGGAAGACGCCACTGCCTGAAGACGTCCCCGTAGTCTTCTTTGGAGTACGAGGCCCACGCTGGAATCCATTCTGAGCTCCAGCGCTTATTCCGCTTCGGAATCCCGACTAGGACCTTGCGGTTCTCTTCCGCTATCGCGAAGACGCTGAGACACATTCCACCGCCCGGTGCGGGTCGGTAGCGGTCTGCGGGGCCGTACCACGCTAGCTTGTCCACGTTCCGGATGGGCTCGTCGAGGCTCTTATACTTGGCCAACGGATCAGACGAGCGCGAGGACAATGTGATCGAGACGGGGCGACGCCACGCGCGAGACGACTGTTAGCCCACAATCCTCATCTACTCTTCGAGCAACTCGGTCCCGTGCCTCGCCATCTCTCCCAGGGCGACTCTCCCTCGAGGGACGCGCCCGCTTCGCCCGTTACAGCGGGCCCTCCCGGCTCGGCCGGTGGTCGCGGTCCGCCACGGGGGCTCTTCTCGTTCCTGCGAGCACATCCCATCGTCTGCCTGCTCTTGTTGACGCCCGGGATCCCGGAGTATCTCTCCAGTTCGAGTCCTCTTGATGCAATCATCCTGAATCCGGCGCAGTTCGGTTTCCAGCTCATCGCCAACCTCGGCCTGTACGGACCAGGGGTCCTGCTCATCAGGGAGGCGATGATTCGGTGGAGAAAGGGGTGGGCGACCGTACTTCTGCTCGGGGCCGCGTACGGGATCCTCGAAGAGGGTATAGGCCTGAGCACTCTGTTCAACCCCCAGGCGGGTCCGGTCGGCCAGATGGGATACTTCGGGCACTGGCTCGGCGTGAGCTGGATTTGGGTCGCACTGATTCTTCCGGTACACATGATTTTCAGCATCTCGATCCCGATTCTACTGCTCGGTCTCGCCCTCCCCTCAACTAGGGGCAGAAGCCTACTTTCGCGTCGTGGAATCGTGGGGACGTTCGCGATACTGGCCGTCGACGTGACGGGCCTCTTCCTCCTGATCTACTTTGGGGTGGGCTTCTGGATGGGATACCCGGTGCTCCTGGGAAGCTTCTTGGCCATAGGCGTCCTCGCCTATATGGCCCGACACGCCCCGTCGGGCAGGCCTCTAGCCCGCACGGCGCTGCCGCTGAAGAGGCCCAGAACGATGTTCGCACTTGGAGTCATCTTCTACCCGACTGCGCTCATCACGGAGTCATTTGGGATGGGCCTCCATCTCCCGGCCTTCATTGTCTTCGTTCTGGTCATAATTATTCAGGCGCTCTTCCTCGTCTACGTCCTCCGCGTCATCGGGCACTCTTCCAACGAACCGCAGCTAGTCGTGTTCACATTCGGTCTCGTCATCCCGATAGCCGCGATCGGGCTCATCGCGACCATCGGCTTCCCCGTGGCGTTGGTGGGCGACCTCGTCATGGTCCTCTTCTTCAGGAAACTCTGGAGGAGGTACCAGCATCATCCTCTTTCCGCGGTCTCGAGCCCGACCCTAGGCTGACCTGCAAAAGTTTATCCGAAATCCGTCTCACTCTCCACGAAATTGCCGGGGATAATCGACGCCCACGTACACCTCTCTGAGAACTCGCAGGACGAGCTCATCCCATACGCTACGCTCAACGGTCTGAGATACGACCTGCAGGAGCTTCTCGGATTGATGGTCGAGAACGGGATCACGGGCGGGCTGCTCCTGAGCCCTCCACTGAAGGGCGGGATTCCTCTCCCTAACGAGCGGGTCCTCGAGCTTTGCAGGAAGAGCGACGGCGTGCTTTCTCCGATCTTCACCGTTGAGCCTTTGCCTGAGGACGTCAGGCGGGCCGTCGAGCTCGCAAAGCGGAACCGGGACGTGAAGGGTTTCAAGGTCAGGCTCGGATACCTCAAGGTCTTCGCCGACGACCCCGTGTACGACCCCCTCTACGCGTACGCCGAATCGGAGGACCTTCCTGTGATGTTCCACACCGGGGACACCGCGACCAGGAACGGCAGTCTAGAGCACGCCCATCCCCTGACCCTCGATAGGCTGGCAAACTCCCACCCTGGGCTGAAGGTGGTGGTCTGCCACTTCGGCAATCCATGGGTCCAGGATGTGGCGGAGCTGATCTACAAACATCCCAACGTCTACGCGGACATCTCCGGTCTGGTGGTGGGCGGAAGCAAGTACTTCGAAGGATACCTCGATTCGCTAGCTGAACAGCTTACGAGGGCGATATACTTCGCCGGGGGCGCAGAGAAGGTCATCTTCGGCACCGACTACCCTGTCTCCACACCGGCCCTCGGCCTAGAGCTCGTCAGGAGGCTGAAGGTGGATACTGCGGACCGCGATGCGATACTCTCGAAGAACGCGGCGAGGGTCTTCAGGCTTTGAGCGATGGCGCCGAGGTCCAGATACGTGAGGTTCCCTTGGCGGAGCGGGGTCGAGTCGACGGCATCCTCGAGCAGAGCTTCCATGGGGTCTATCTCAGGCATGCGCGGCGAACGTTGGGCGACGTCCAGACCGTCCGTGCGGCTTTCCTCGGAGAGGAACCAGTCGGCCTTTCGATGTTGAAGGTGCTCGACGGCAAGGCCGGTTACGTCTACTATGTCGCTGTCGACCCAGTGCATCGAGGGAAGGGCATTGGGTCAAGACTGGTTCGCGACGCCGTCGCCTATCTTGCGACTGGCGAGGTCAATGAGGTCTACGCGAGCGTCGGAGAGGATAATGTCGAATCGAATGCGCTCTTTCGGGGGAACGGTTTCCGTAAGACCAACTACGTGGAGGTCTCGCGCAAGTACGGGATGCTCAAGGCCGTATCGATGTACCGGTCAATGTTTGTGGTTCCTGGTGAGGTCCTCCTAGTCCTCGACAATCTCACTATGACCGAGTCCATGGCCGAGGGTCCCACCGCTTCCCGGTCCTAGCTCTTCCGCGAGGCCTTCTTAGCCAGCTCCGAGAGTAGGAGGTTCCCATCTTCGTACTTGAGATTGAACCTGAACGCGTCGATGACCCATCTCACACCTTCTTTGGAGAGGTGGAAGTCGTACGTCCCGACGAACGTGTGAATGTTCTCGCCCGTGGGGTTGGGGAAGAAGTGGGTCGCGGTGCAGTAGCAGAAAGCACCCGCCTCATCACCGTCGACATTTACGAGCATATTTCCGATCTGATGATGGGTCGCCGCCAGCCCTTTCAGCCCGGACTCCCACTGCTCCACGATGCGCTTGGGGCTTGTCCGCGACGCCTTCGCCCCATTGAGCGATGCCATGTCAAAGAGGACCTTCGCGGCGAAGCACCTCGCGACATCCTCCCATCTCTTCTCGTCGATGCTCACGAACAGCCTCGTCACGAGCTCAGCGGCCTCCTCGCGGGAGGCTGCTAGAGCCATCTCCTCTTCCATGCTTGTGTCGCACGTTGGGCGGCCCATAAACATTGGCTGCCCTCTACAATGACGGATTGTATGGGTTCAGCAGCCAACCCTAACGGCTGTTACAATGGCGCACGTAATGATGGCATCAGCGTGAGATTTGGGCGCGATTTGGGCATATCTATATAGACTAAAATGGCAAAAAAGGGTCCAATGTCAATTAGTCTGACCAGGCGGGATGCACTCAGAGGAGCTATGGCAGCGGGAGCAGCGATTGCTGCCGCGCCGTATCTCCTTAACCTCTCTGGGGGGGTTGAGTCAAGCCCAATACAGAATGTCCCAGTAAAGCCAAGCATCGCTCCGGCATCTGCCGTGAGCGACGTCCAATCGGGTGCTGCCGATTCGGGGACAACCATACTCGTCATCAAGGGCGACGTAGTGAACAGCTACAGCGGCCTTCAGACGGTAAAGGTCCAGGATGCCGCGCTCGCTGCTAAGCTGAAGAGCGCAGTTCAAGCGAGGTTCGAGTAAGATGACCTCCCACAGAGAAGCTCCCGGAATCTCTTCCGACCCAGCGGCAGACAACACCGATGTCTACGCTTTCGTCAGCCCGGACAAGCCCTCCACCGTAACCATCATCTCCAACTTCATCCCCCTCCAAGGCGCAGCGGCGGGGCCCAACTTCTACCGATTCGACCCCACGGTCCTGTATGAGATCTTGGTGGACAACAACGGAGACGGCATCGAGGATATCACCTATCAGTTCCGCTTCCAAACGAAAGTCGGCAGCGGTGCGACATTCCTCTACAACACCGGACAGGTAACCTACAACTCGAGCACGGCCAGCTTCGCCAACCTTAACGTACAACAGACGTACAGCGTAACCAAGATCATCGGACCAAGGCGCATAAACGCTGAGACGAACAACTCGGTGCTGGGAACCGGACTGCTGGTCCCACCGCCGGACATCGGACCTCGCTCAACACCAAACTATGACACGGCGATATTCCCGAACACCGTCTACACGCTGAAGACCGGAGAGACAGTCTTCGCAGGGCCAAGGGCGGACGGGTTCTACGTCGACCTCGGCTCCATCTTCGACCTCGGCACTCTCAGGCCGGTCGAGAGCCTCCACTTGATCCCGACTCCTCCGAACGGGCCAGGCGTCGACGGAACCAGCGGGTTCAACGTCCACTCGATCGCTATCCAGGTGCCAATCACCGAACTGACCAGCACCGGCAAGCTCCCGAGCGGCGTCGCTGACCCCACCGCCACGATAGGCGTCTGGAGCACGGCCTCCCGCCAACAGGTAAGGGTCCTCGAGACCAACCAGTACAACCAACCGATAGCAGAGCTCGCAGGAGCATGGTACCAGGTATCGCGGCTGGGCAACCCACTGATCAACGAGGTCGTAATCCCGTTGAGCCAGAAGGACTACTGGAACCAGCAGGCTCCAGTAGCCGACTCGCAGTTCGTGGCGAACTACAACGTGCCACAGCTGGGGGGTCTCCTCCCTGTGCTCTATCCGGGAGTGTTCCCCAACCTCGCTGCCTACGCAGCGGCCAACAACACCAGGGCCGACCTCGTCGCAATCCTGCTGACGGGTATTCCAACCGGGCTGATCGCTGGCTTCCAGAACTACACGGGCACGGTCCAGGCGGACGAGCTTCGCCTTAACGTGGCGATCCCGCCGGCCATCACCACCACCAACCCCGCAGCTAACGCGTCCAACAGACTGGGCCTCCTCGGCGGAGACGCCTCAGGGTTCCCCAACGGCCGCAGGGTCTTCGACAACGTGACCGCCATCGAACTGCAGGCGATTGCGGGCGGAGTCCTGGCTCTAGTGGCACCCAAGTTCACGCCAGACGCTGCGGTTTCGGCCCTCAACGACGGCACCACCAACGCTGTGCCGTACCTGAGCAGCTTCCCGTATCTCGGCCACCCGTACCAGGGCTACCTGGCCAACACCGCGGAGGCACTGCAGAACTAGTAAGGATGGGCGCAGGAGCGTAACAGCTCCTCCGCCACCACTGTTTTTTCAAACCAGAATAAGGTGACGAGACAAATGGGACGAGACCCTGACTCCGTCATAGGCCTCTCCGGGGGGGAGAAGGTCAGGATTGTACTTCTCTATGCAGTAATTGTAGCGGTCACTATCTTCGGTTTCCTAATGTCTTTCGCAATCGGCCGCGTGGCCATAGTACTGGCCGGGCTCGGCCTTGTCTCCTATGTTTTCGGCCTCCGTCACGGCGTCGACGCGGACCACATCGCAGCCATCGACAACACGACCAGGAAGCTAATGCAAGAGAACAAGAGACCTCTCACGGTCGGGACCTGGTTCTCGCTGGGTCACTCGACCATAGTGGTCGGCCTGATCATCGCCCTCGTATTCGCCACCCGCGCGATCAGTGCGAGCGTGCCGGAGCTACAGTCCGCCGGGAACCTCATAGGCACGCTGATTTCGGGAGGGTTCCTCTGGATAATCGGCCTCGTCAACATCGTGATCGTCCTCGGAGTGTATAGAATATTCAAGACGATGAAAGAAGGGAAGGCGGACCAGGCGGAGCTCGACAGGTTGATGGAGAACCGCGGCTTCCTGAACCGCTACTTCCACCCTCTCTTCAAGATCGTCAAGAAGCCCTGGCAGATATATCCGATCGGGGTGCTATTCGGACTCGGCTTCGACACGGCGACGGAGGTCGCACTGATAGCGATCAGCGTCGGGGTCGGGGTGTCCACCAACATACCGATCTACTACATACTCATGCTGCCTCTACTCTTCACCTGCGGGATGGTCCTGGTTGATACGACGGACGGCGTCCTGATGCGTGTAGCATATGGTTGGGCTTTCCTGAACCCACTGAGGAAGGTCTACTACAACCTCACCGTGACCATCATCTCGGTCATGGTGGCGTGGCTCATCGGGTCGATAGAGCTCCTACAAGTCTTGTCTACCGAGCTCAAACTATCAGGAGGATTCTGGTTGTGGGTCAACGCGCTGAACTTTGAGGCCATAGGCTATGGGATTGTCGGGCTCTTCGTGGTCTCGTGGGTGATATCAATGGCCTACTGGCGGTTCAATAGGTTCGAGCAGAAATACTCGAGCGCGATCGCCAGCGCTGCGGCCACCGGTGGCTCTATCAACGCCCGGGGCTAAACGGTGCAGGGCATGGGAAAGAACGGCGTCACGGGCATAATAGTCCCACTCGATGGGGAGGTCATAAATCGGGTATTCCACCACCGGCCGATAATCGCCATGTTCGTCGACAAGTTCCCTTCCGACCTCGCGGTGGGTGACACGGCGTTCCTCTACGAGACAGGAGGCGGTAGGGTGCTCGAGGGTGAGGGGTCGATCGCCGAGCTCACTCACGAGACGGTCGACGAGGTACGCAAATACGGTACTGAGCTTTCGGTCTCCAGCGAAGAACTAGACCGATACCTCGCCGCTTCCGGAAAGAAGAACAACGACAAGATGCTTGTGCTCAAGCTCCGAGACGCGATCAAATACGTAAGGGCCCTGAAGTGCAGCCTGCCCGTGGGGAAAGACGGCGCATACATGACGAAGGTGGTCTTCTCCACCATCCTGGCCGAGAACTCCTAAGCTCCCTTTTTGTCCGACATCTCTCGGGCCCTTGCCTCCATCGCCTTGACCAGCTTCGCGAAGTAGGGGAAATTGTCGCTCCCGATTACATTCGCGCTGACGCCGTCCATGAAGGGCTTCAGCTTCTGCCAAGCGATCTGGGGAACGAACATGTCGTCCACCGTCTGCAGCGTGATTATGCCTCTGTCGAGCAAGACGCCGATGGACTCGAACAGGGAAGATACTTGAAGAAACGAGACCTGGTCCTCCCTTGGGAGCTTCAGAAAATCATCGTAAGACTTGAGGTTTGAATTGACCACCGTCAGATAGGAAGTCTGCGCCTCACGCGTGTTGGCGAACTCGTATAGACGCATGATGATGTCCATGTCTGCTATGTCGATGTTCTGCTGGGTCTGCTTTGCACTGGACTCTGCCTGGATAGCTGCGGCCTTCGCCTGCTCGGTCGCCGCCTGGATCATCTTCTTGTTGTCTCGGATCTCCAGTACGACGAATATCGCGCCAAGGATTATGGCCATCGAGCTGAGGAACGCGATCCCGGAGTCGATCTCCCCGAAGTTGACGGCCAGCAGGGTCTCCAAGTGCCGTCCCCGACCTCCGGGCTCCCTTATGAGGGTGCCGTCGTGCTTTCAGTGATGATGGTCGTCGTGGTCTCCCTCTTCCAGCCCTGCATGCATGAGCATGTGATGATACTGGGCCGGCGGATAGAGAGAGAGGAAGGCGCGCTCGACGACCTCGCTCAGCGCCGGGTGGATGTGCATGGCCCCGCTCACTATCTCGGCGCTCCGTTGGGAGGTGTACATCACGTTGACTATCTCCTGGATCAGGATGGAGGCCTGGGGACCGACGATGTCGGCGCCGAGGATCTTCATCGTGCTACCCTGGACGATCACCTTGACGAAGTAGTCCTTGGCGTTCATGGCTTCGCCCTTCGCCGTTTTCTCGTACTGGTGGAATCCAATCAGGACGTCCTCCGGGTCTTGGGTCTCCAGCGCCTCGCGCTCCGTCATCCCGACGGCGGCGATTTCCGGGTAGGTGAAGACGGCGTGGGGGACGGCGTGGTAGTCCACCGATGCCTTGCGCTTCAGGACGGCGTTGTAGTAGACGATCTGAGACTCGTAGTTCGCGACGTGCTTGAAGAGGTGCCTTCCGTCGGCGTCGCCGAGGGCCCAGATGTTCGGTTGTGAGGTCTCGAGGTGCTCATCGACCGAGATCCAGCCGCGGTCGTCGGTCTTGACGCCCGACCTCTCCGGATGAAGGATATCGGACATCGCTTCCCTCCCGCACGCGACCATCACCACGTCGGCCAGGAATGTGACGACCTTCCCCGTCGACCTGTCGCGGGCCGTGACGACCTTCACCCCTTCCTTTTCCGCGACTTCGACCACTTCGTGGTTCGTGGCTATCGACATGTGTCTCTCGAGGTGCTTCCTTGCGACCTTGGCTATCTCGGGTTCCTCATCAGGTAGGAACTGCGGGTTCCTCCCCACGATCGTGACCTTCGAGCCCATGCTGGAGAAGAAGTGCCCGTACTCAGCGGCGATGTACCCTCCGCCCACAATCAGGATGCTCTTCGGAAGTTCCTCCAGCGCTAGGACCGTATCGCTCGTGAGATAGCCCGCCTCCTCGATCCCCTTGATCTTTGGGGTCGTCGTCCTGGAACCTATGCAGAGAAAGAACATCTTTCCCCTTATCGTCTCGTCCCCCACCTTCATCGTGTAGGGAGATACGAACTCGGCTATGGAGTGATAGTAGTCAATGTTCGGCGAGCTCGAGAGCCCCTGTCGAATCGAGTTGATGTCAGCCTCGATGAGTCGGCGCATCCTCCGCATTATGAAGGGAAAGTCGACCGCGACCACCGCTGAGACCCCGAGCTCATTGCCCGCCTCCACGGACCTCACGAGTTCCGCCGGGTAGAGCAGCAGCTTGGATGGGATGCAACCCCTGGTGAGGCATATCCCTCCCGGCTCGTCTTTGTCTACGACAGCGATCTTAATCTCCGGGTTCTCCTGTATCATCGGATCGACGAGGTTCATCGCCGAGCCCGTGCCTATCACAACTAGGTCGTAGTCCTTCATGACCAGTGTTCCCATTGGGGAGAAAATAAAACTCTAGTCTAGCGTCGAACCTCTATACCGCTTTGACTTGCTTCACGAGGTCTGCCCTCGACTTGGCGAACACGGTGAACCCGCAGCTGGAGCACCTGGGTGACGGTAACCCCTGGAGCTCGGCCTGAGTCACCCTCGTCCCACAATTAGCGCATGAGTATCTGGCGCCCGGCAGGACTTCGACCTCAGACTCTTGGCTCAAGTCACTCGGCCTCCCCCGTTTTCTTGGAGCGCCTTCTCTATCTTGCCGCGATACTCGATCGCGGGTACGGCGCCGACGATCGCGCCCTTCGGCTTGCCCCCTATGAAGAACATCACGGTAGGGATGCTCATGATTTCGTACTTGGAGGACAGTTCCTGGTTGTCGTCGACGTCTACTTTGACAAATCGGACTCGCCCCTGATATTCCGTCGAGAGGTTCTCGAGGATCGGCGAGACCATCTTGCAAGGTCCGCACCAATCCGCGTAAAAGTCCACGACGACCGGAATTGTAGATTCGTACACGTCCTTCTGGAAAGCTTCGTTGTTTATCTTTGGGATTTTTTCTACTTGCATCTGTCTCAGGAAGAAGTGACGACGCTCAGGGATATAAATGCAGTAGTTAATTTGTACCAAATAGGTATTCTGAACTGTACTTGGTATTCTCGGCGAAACCCAGAAGGGGCCTAACCCGGTAAGGCCGAGCTTACCTACTAAGACAGGGCTCACCTACTTAGTAGCGAATGACTACTTGATATATTAGCAGGAGCATATCTCACCCTTATTCAGCTGGACCTTGAGGTTACAAACACGCGAATTAGCATTCTCCGACAGGGAGGCCAGTTTCCTGTGTCAAGGGGGTCTTGGGAGGCTCGCGACGGTAGGGCCGGATGGCCAGCCGCACGTCGTCCCCGTCGCCTATGAATTCGACGGACAGTTCCTCTATTTCAGCGGGAGAAACCTTTCGCGGAGCCTGAAGTACAATCACATCTCAAAGAACCAAAAGGTGGCCTTCGTCGTCGACGACATCGTCTCATTCCTTCCCTGGCGCGCAAGAGGCCTCGAGATTCGCGGGGTCGCAGAGGTCCTCGAAGAGCGCGGGCGTCCCTACATCAGGATCACCCCTCGGACTAAGGCAAGCTGGGGACTCTAGGCCTTCCGACAAGCCGGGTGTCGCCCGGGGACCTCCGAGGCGAATTGTCGCCTTCGTGTCGCGTAGAGTTAAATCCAGTCACACTTACCTCATCGTATGTGCGCAATCTCTGCATCGTAGGGTTGCAGTGGGGGGACGAAGGGAAGGGTAAGATTGTTGATTATTACGCGGACGGATTCGAAGCGGTAGTGAGATACAACGGCGGGAGCAACGCCGGACACACAATCGTCATAGGCGGACGCACATTCGTCTTCCACCTGATACCCTCCGGTTTCCTCAAGAAGAAGAAGCTGCTCATCGGCCCCGGCGTCGCCCTGGACCCGCTGACCCTGAAGGACGAACTCGAGCTCGTCTCAAAGGAGGGCGGGCGCGCCGACCTCCTGGTCGACGAACGCTGCACCGTCGTGACCCCATTGGAGAAAGAGATGGACGCTTTCGTCGAGGGGCTCAGGGGAGACAACCCGATAGGGACCACCAAGCGGGGGATCGGCCCCTCGTATGCCATGCGCGCACTGAGGCTAAGCCCGCGAGCCGGGGACCTCGCAAGTGGGATTTTCGACATGAGCTCCGCAATCGCGTTCTATAGTTCCTTCATGAAGGACATCCCCGACCTTACCTCCTGGAAGTCGGAATCGAAGAAGGTGCTCGAGGGCAGGACCGGCGACGTTGGCGGCACCATAATGGAGCTCAACGAGGAGGGCGGCTCCGTGATGTTCGAGGGCGCGCAGGGCGTTCTGCTAGACCTGATCTACGGCACGTATCCGTACGTCACGGGGGCGCACACCATCGCCAACTACGTCCCCGCTGGTCTCGGGATTCCCAACGACTCCCTCGGCGACGTCATGGGCGTCGCCAAAGCCTACACCACCAGGGTGGGCGGTGGACCGTTCCCGACCGAGATAGCGGGCGAGACCGGCGCGAAGATAAGGAAGGAGGGCAAGGAGTATGGGGCCACTACGGGGCGCCCGCGCCGGATCGGGTGGCTCGACCTAGTGGCGCTGAAATATGCCGTGAAGCTCAACGGTGTGTCCGAGCTCGCGCTCACCAAACTGGACATCCTTACCAAGGTGGAAGAGATGAAGGTGTGCATCGCCTACAACGCCGGCGGGGAAGAGACGTCTGACTTTTCGAAGGCGCTTCCCAGGCTCGCCTCTGTCAAGCCCATCTACCAGGACATGCCGTCCTTCTTCGGGGTCGAACTCAGGGACGACCGCCTCCCCAGAGTCGCGGAGGACTTCGTCGGCTACCTGGAGGACGAACTGAAGGTCAAGGTAACGCTCGTCTCCACCGGGGAAGAGAGGTCGTCGACGATCCGCCGGAGCGCGTAGCAAAGTTTCTTAAACCGAAGCACCCCAGCTCGCTCAATGGAATCCGCACAGGTGTCCGTTCAGAAGGGCGAGCGGCTGGTAGGTCAGTCGCTGAAGAGGACCGAGGACCCCAAATTCATGACCGGTTCCGGAATGTATCTTGATGATTTACGGCTCCCCGAAATGCTTTACGCGGCGTTCGTCCGTAGTCCCCACGCGCACGCGAAGGTGGTGAAGGTCGACGTCTCACCCGCGCTGCGGATGCCGGGGGTCGTGGCGGCCCTCATCGGCAGAGACATAGACGGAAAGGTCGAGGACATGCCCACTGTGGACAAGGCAGGGTCCGAGGGAGGTGCCTCCACGGGCGCCCACAAGCGCGCCACCATAAGGAAGATGCTGGCAATCGACGAGGTCAACTTCGCGGGCGAGCCGGTGGCCGTCGTCTTCGCTGAGACCATGTACGCCGCCGAGGACGCCGCCGAGGCCGTCGAGGTCGACTACGAACCACTTGACGCTGTCGTCGATGTGGAAGCCGCGATGAGACCCAGCTCCCCCAAGGTCCACGATCAGTTCCCCAACAACGTCGCTTACCACTTCATGCACAGATTCGGCGACGTGGACGCGGCGTTCCGCAAGGCCGATGTGGTGGTCAAGGTACGATTGCTCAATCAGAGGATCCACCCGGTCTCGCTCGAGCCCAGAGGGGTCGCCGCAGCATATGACGCGGGCAACGGCGTGCTAACCATCTGGCTGTCCACACAGGACCCGCACACCCTCCGCAACAGCTTGGCCGACCTGCTCATGACCGAAGAGTCCAGTGTGAGGGTGATCGCACCAGATGTCGGAGGCGGATTCGGAGGGAAGTCAGCTCCCTACCAGGAGGACGTCGTCGTCGCCTACGCAGCGAAGAAGCTCCTTCGCCCGATAAAGTGGGAGGAGAGCAGGCGCGAGCACATGCTCACCATGACCCACGGCAGGGGGCAGCACCAGTGGGCCGAGCTCGCCGTACGCAGGGACGGCAAGATCCTCGGATACAAGATCAAGGTCCTGTCAGACGGAGGTGCATACTCGGACGGTTCGACGACGGGGCTGCCCGAATTGACCGCTAAGATGGGCACCGGGGTCTATGACATCCCGACCTATGAGGCAGATATCTACTCCGTCTTCACCAACAAGGTCCCGCACGGAGCGTACAGAGGCGCCGGACGGCCTGAGGCGGCCTATCTCATCGAGAGGTCGATGAACGTCCTGGCTTCGAAGCTCAAGCTCGACCCTGTGAAGGTGAGGCAGGTGAACTACATCAAGAAGGAAAAGTTCCCCTTCAAGACACCCGGAGGGTACACCTACGACAGCGCCGACTACGAGAAGAACCTAGCCAAGGCCTTGGAGGTCTCAGGATACCAGAAGCTGCGCCAGGAGCAGAGGGAGGCGAAGGCCGCGGGTCGCCTCTTCGGCATCGGCATCGTCACCTGGACGGAGATCTGTGGGTTCGGCCCTGGCCTCGCGCAGACTGGTTCCGTCACGGTGAACCACGACGGCGGAGTCATCCTGACCCTCGGCGGCCACCCGCACGGCCAGGGGCACGCGATATCCATGATCCAGCTGGCGGCTGACGAGCTGGGACTGGACCAGTCACGGTTCTCGGTCCGCTCCGGAGACACCAACATGCTTCCGTGGAGTTCCATGACGGCGGGCAGCAGGTCCGGCGCGCTCACTGGAGCTGCCATACTGCTCTCGTCGCGCAAGGTGAGGGAGAAGATGGCCAAGATAGCGGCAAACGCGCTCAACGTCTCCACGGCCACCAAGATGGTCTTCGCCGAGGGGAAGATCTACCCGGAGGGGAACATCGGCAAGGCCCTCAAGTTCGAAGATGTAGCCGAGATGTCCTACGACGCGGAGAAGATCCCACAGGGGATGGAACCCACCTTGTTCGAGTACACGGCGTACGCCCCGCCCAACTACACCTTCCCGTTCGGCACCCACCTGGCCGTCGTCGAGGTGGACAGGGAGACGGGCGTGGTGAAGGTGCTCAAGTACTTCGCAATCGACGACTGCGGCAAGCTGCTCAACCCGATGCTCGTCGAAGGACAGGTTCAGGGAGGGGTGATGCAGGGAGCGGGCCAGGCGCTGATGGAGGAGCTTGTGTACGATGACAACGGGCAGTTGCTCACCTCGACGCTCGCCGACTACCTTCTGCCTTCCGCCGACACGATGCCCGAGATCGTCTGGGCCAGGACCGAGACGCCCACCTACGCAAACCCGATGGGTGTGAAGGGAATAGGGGAGGCGGGTACCATAGCTGCGACTCCCGTAATAGTGAACGCCGTCGAGGACGCGCTCTCGGAATACGGGGTTGTCGTGGAGAAGATGCCGCTAAGGTCCGACTACATCAGGTCCCTCATCAGGGACGCGACGAAGAGCTAAGCGAGCTTCTTCTCGAGCGAAGCGATAATCTGCTTCACGTACTTGTTGGCCTGCGCGTCGATGAGCCTGGAGCCGACGCTCGCCATCATCCCGCTGATCTTGGCATCGGCTGCCCACTTCACGTGGGTGCCGCCGTTCGGACCGTCCTCCAGTGTGAAGCTGCTCTCCAGGTCGACCGCGCTGTTCATGCCCGTGCCTCTCGCCTTGAGCTTTGAGAAGGTCGGCCTCTTGTTGTCGACCAGCGTCAGCTTCACGTCAAGCACGCCCTTGATGAAGGACATTCCGACCTTCGCCTTGATCTGGAAGTTGTTCTCGTCGATGACCTTCACGCTCTGGACGTCCGGGAAGATGGTCGTCACCTTCTTCGGGTCCGTGACGAAGTCGTAGACCTTCTCCTTCGGGGCGGCTACGTCGAACGCGCCTTCGTAGTGCATCAGGGCATCATTTCCTAGTATGCAGGACCTGCTTGTTGATGAGGTTCGGTGGGACTTCGCCCTTGAGCCCTGCTACCAGGTTCTGCGCCGCGAGCACGGCCATCGCCGTCCTGCTCTCGATGGAACCGCTCGCGAGGTGCGGCGCGACCACGACGTTCTTCATCTTCAGCAGCGGGTTGTCCGTGTCCACCGGTTCCTTCTCGAACACGTCGAGCGCCGCGCCGGCGATTGTCCCCGACCTGAGGGCGTCTATGAGCGCCTTCTCGTCCACCACTCCTCCCCTGGCCGTGTTGATCAGGAAGGCCGTCCGCTTCATCATCTTGAGCTCCTCGGTGCTTATGCTGTTCTTCGTTTCCGGGAGGAGGGGTACGTGCACCGAAAGGTAGTCGGCCTCCTTGATCACGTCCTCTTTCAGCTTGAACTCGATACCGAGGGTCTTTTCGGCTTCCTCGTTCCTGAACGCGTCATAGTAGATTATCTTCATCCCGAAACCCTTGGCCCTCTTCGCTACGGCTATCCCGATCCGTCCGAGACCGTATATCCCGAGAGTCTTCCCGTAGACGTCCCTCCCGACGAGCAGCATCGGGCTCCACTTCAGCTTCCAGGAGCCTTCCCTCACATAAACGTCGGCCTCGACCAGCCTCCTGGCCACTGCGAGCATCAGCCCGAACGTCTCGTCGGCGACGGCCTCGGTCAGGACTCCCGGAGTGTGCGTCGCGAGGATGCCGTTCTTCGTCGCCGCATCGAGGTCTATGTGGTCGAAGCCTACCGACATGCTCGCCACTATCTTGAGCTTCTTGCCTGCGTCCAGAAGCTGCGCGTCGACCTTCTCGGTGATGTTGCAGAACAACCCGTCGATGTCGACCACCTCCCGCAGGAGTGTCTCCTTTGAGGGGGTGCCGTAGTTTTCATTAATCTTCACCTCAGCGACTTTTCTCACCATGTCGAGCGCCTCTTCGGGCACTTCGTTGCTGGTCACGTATACGCGGTAGACCATCGTGAAATTCTCGGACGCGTTTGAAAGTCCACTATTTAACCCGCATAGAATCGCCGGCGTCTGACGAGAGCGCTAGAAAGTCACTTGCCCGCCTTGGGCTTGGCGTGGGCGCCGGATATCTTGACGGGCTTACCCCGGTGACGCCTCGGAATCTTGACCACGACGATCCCGTTCTTGAACTTGGCTGTTCCCTCGTCGGGGTCGACCGCCACTGGCAACAGTATCCTGTTCGAGTATCTGACGTACTCGACGGTAGACTCGCTGCGTCCGGGTCCGCCCGTCCTGAAGGATTTCCTCATCTCTGCCTCGATGCTCACCGTGTCGTCGGTGCAGGTGACGGAGATGTCTTCTCGGTCCACGCCGGGCACGTCGAACGTCACAGTTACGAATTCGGCGTCCAGGTCGACCTTTGAGAGCGGATGAAGGCTGCTCGGGCTCGCGTCGAAGAGCGAGCCCCCCAACGGACGGAACAGCCCTGGGAAGAGCCTGTCGACTTCCTCGCGCCGCAGTTCGGAATCATCATCTATTGCCATAACGATCACCTATCGGTAGGCTGAGCCCCCTCCGATCTGGGCCGTAGGCTGCTGTGCCTGCTGGGTCTGCTGCATCAGGTCGCGGGTCCTCAGCCTGATCCCCTCGGCCTCCTTGACTAGAGGCTTCGTGTCGACCTTGAGCGAAAGCAACCGGTCGAGCGCCTCGATGATGGAGACAGCCGCCCCCGGGTCGGGAAACTGCGCCAGCGACTCTGCCAGCAGGACCACGCCCGACTGCTGATTCTTTGTAGCATACTTGAGAAGGCTCGCGTAGAATCCCGACACCACTCCTTCCTCGAAGGGAAGGGCGCCGCTGGCTTTTAGCGCCTGCATCGACCTCTCGTCGTTCCCCACTCCCACGACCGTCGACTTGCCCTCACCCTGAGCCTCCTCCCTCTTCCTCGAAGGAGCCCCCGTCACTCCCACCACGAGGTTCGCTTTCATCGACTTGGCCCATGCGGCCACCTCCTTGGCTACTTCGATGGCCAGCCTGCCCGATAACGGGACCTCAGAGAGAACCACTATGAAGTTATCCTTGCCGAAGATGTGCGCCGGATATCCCGCGATGGAGTTGTGCACCACCATGACCGGGGGCATGAAATCAGAGTCGATGTACCCTCTTTCTTCGAGCTTGAGCTGCTCGACTATGTACGAGGATGCTATGGTCCCCACGAGCCCCGCCTCCGGGACGCCGACGACCACATTGGGCCTGCTCACCCTCGGCCCGGAGTCCACCACCTGGACGCGCTTCGAGGGTTGCGGCACGTTAGCTCCTCGCTATCCCCTGGATTAATCCTTTACTTCTTGATGCCAGAAAGCCCTGCGCTTTAGAGATGGGATGAAAAGGGTTGGCGCTTAAGACAGAAGAAATAATGATGAATTGATTGTCTGTGCTACAGGTATTCCGATTCCGTTTGTACCCGAATCGCAAGCAGGAGCGTAAGCTATTGAGGATGGTCGAGGCGGGGCGACGGCTCTGGAACGACGCGCTTGCCCATAGGACGAGGCGCTGGGAGAAGCAGCGGCTCTTCACCTCGTACAGCCACCAATGCTGGATTCTCACTGCCGAGAGACAGGCTGATCCGTCGCTGGCGGAGCTATACTCGCAGGTGGGGCAGGAGATACTTGGGCGCCTGGACAAGGCGTTCAAGTCTTTCTTCGAGGGTCGTGCAGGGCATCCGAAGTTCAGAAAGTTCTCCGAGTCTGGCTCGATTACCTATCCCCAGGCGTACAACGGGTCGGTGAAACCTGATGCGGTTCGAAAGAGGCTATTCCTCTCTAAGGTCGGGAACCTCAAGGTTGTCTTCCACAGACCAATTCCCAGTGGCGGTTTTCTGAAGAGGTGTACCGTGGCTAGGACGCCAGAAGGCAAGTGGTATGCGTCGCTCCTGTACGAGGATGACGCGCAGCTACCAGAGCCTGTGAAAGTATTCACATCGCCCGTCGGAATAGACCTCGGTCTAAAGTCGCTGGTGACTACAAGTGAAGGATCAGGGATCGCTCACCCGAAGTTATTCAGGAAAGGGGAGAGGAGGTTGAAGCACCTCCACAGGAGGCTCTCCATCAAGAAGAAGGGGTCTGCCAACGCGAGGAAGGCGCGGCGGCGTCTCGCCGTCCAGCACGCTAAGGTCGCCAACCAACGGAAAAACTTCAACCACAAACTGAGTACCGGGCTTGTCAAGAAGCACGACTTGCTGGCCTTCGAGGATTTGAAGGTCAGGAACCTACTAAGGAACCGCACCCTGGCCAAGTCGATTCATGACGCAGGATGGAGCCAGCTCGTCCACTTCTGCTGTTACAAAGAAGGTCGGAGAGGCGGGCTGGTGGTGAAGGTCCAACCTGCATATTCTACCCAAGAGTGCTCCTTCTGCGGCGTCCGTAACCCGGCCCCTCTCTCGGTCAGGGAGTTCGAGTGCGCGGGGTGTGGGAGGACACTGGACCGCGACATCAATGCGGCCAAAATTGTGCTGAAGAGAGCATTCGCCAAGGTAGGGGTAGGGCAGGACATGCCCGAATTCACGCCTGTGGAGACTGGACCTCTACGGTTCCGGCCAACTGGGGCCGCAAGTCCGGTCGAGGAATCAGGAACTATAAGCGATGGTACGCACGACATACGACCGAATCCATCGCTGGAAGCTCACGATCTCGGTCGTGGGAGGATGTCACTTCTTGAAAACCCAGCTCAGGTCAGGCGCGTCTGTCCTCTTGGTCACCCTCTCGCTCATCGCCTGGGTGATGAGCGGCAGCGCGATGGTCGCATCGCAATAGACGACGCTCCTCGTCGAGTCGGGCGCTATCTTGCCCCAGCTTATCGCCTCCTCGAGCGTGCAGCCCGAGAGCCCTCCCCACTGGGGGCTGTCGGTGGTGATCTGGATGGCGTATTCGTGCGGCGTCGCCTCCTCGCCTCCCTCGGAGAGCGACTTGATTATGGTCGCGAGCTGTATGGTGTCCTTGGGTACCCCTCCGCCGATGTAGATGACCCCCGTCCTCTTGGTCCGCTCAGCGATCTGTCCGAGTTCCTCCATGTCCTTCGTCTGGTCCAGCCTGATCAGCTTGCCCTCCTCTCTCTTAAGGAGGCTCAGCGCCACTCCGTACCCGCTGTCTATCAATCCGGGCGAATAGATGGGCACGTCGTACTTCCAGGCGGTCGCGCTGATGCTCTTCACGCCCTTCTTCCACTGATACTCTCCGAACATGTTGAGGAACTCCCTGGTCGAGTAGACGCCCTTGGGGTCGAGGGTGCTGGCGAACTTTCGTATCAGTCCCTCCAGCTCCCTATATTCGTACTCGTCCGCGTAGATGTCGTAGAACCTATCGATCTTCGCCTCCAGCAGTTCCTCGTCGTTGGCGAGCCACGTGCCCTGGTAGTACTTGTTGCCCATCGCCTCCATGATGTCTTCCGAGATGTTGGCGCCCGTGCTGACGAGCACGTCGATGTACCGGTTCTCGATCAGCCACCTGACGAGCTTCCACTGTCCGGTCGTGCTGAGCGAACCTGAGTAGCCCATGAATATCGTGAGGTCCTTCTGCTGCACCATCTCGCTCCATATCCTCGCTGCCTCTCCCAGCCTCTTCCCCTGAAAACCGGTCTGGGCCATGTCTTCCAAGAGCTTCGATACGCTCTTCTTCCCTATCTCAATCGATTTCTCAGGGTTGGAAAGATACTTCTTGCGGTCTTGCACAACGAACCCTCGGCGAGAATGATATTAATTCCTTAGCGACCCTAGATTACCGGTGCTCGCCCGGCTTCCTCCTGGCTCAGCCTCTCGCGAACGAGCTCCCGCCCCGCCGCGCCGGGAATCGTCATGCACGTGCTGGTGGCGAACGCCACGAGCTTTCCCTTTTCGTCGAGGACTTTGCAGACGATCAGGCCGGTCGTCCTGCCCTTGCGCATGACGGTGGCGTTGGCGACTATGCGCCCGGTCCAGACGGGGCGCAAGAAGTTCACCTTCAGCTCCATGGTCGTGAACGACTCGTCCTCGCCTAGCGTGCTGACGTAAGCGATCCCCATCGCCGCATCAGAGACGTCGCAGACCACGCCTCCATGGAGCGTCCCCATCGGGTTCGCGTGCTGGGGGCCGACGTCCAGTTCAACCCGAGCGGTCCCCTTCCCAACCTTCGTGAGCTTGAAGCCGATGAGCTTGGCGATCGGCGGCTCCCATCCCTGGTCCATGCCTTTCCGGACCAGCCGGAGCCCCGGAGGGTCTCTCGGGCCCACCTCTTTCTTCCGGACCAATATCCGACCTACCTCACGGTAACGGACTTGGCCAGGTTCCTCGGGTAATCGGGGTCGTTCTTCCTCTCGGTCGCCATGAAGTAAGCAAGGAGTTGGAGCGGTATGACCTCGAGTATGGGGGCCACGCTGTCGCTCGTCTCCGGTATACTGATGAAGTGCTTGAAGACAGGATGCTCCTTGTCCGAGATCCCGATTATCTCTGCGCCGCGTGCCTGCAGTTCCATGGCGTTGGATATGGTACTCGCGAATCCTTCTCCGCGGTGCGCTATCACCACCACCGGAGTCCCCTTCTCTATCAGTGCGAGGGTGCCGTGCTTGAGCTCGCTTGCCGGCATGCCTTCAGCGTGGACGTACGACAGCTCCTTCAGCTTCAGGGCTCCCTCTTGCGCGATAGCGTAGTGCGCGCCGCGCGCGATGAAGTAAAAGTCCGTCCTCCCGCTCAGCTCCTTCGCGACTCTCTGTATCGCTTCCTCCGACCTGAGCGTCTGGCGGACCAGGGCGGAGACCCTCTTTGAGTCGCCGATCGTGTTCCGCCCGATCAACGCGTCTGCGATCATGTTGCTGACCATCACCTGAGCGGTGAAGCTCTTCGTGGCTGCCACTCCGACCTCGGGCCCGCAGTTGAGGAGTAGGACGACATCGCTCTCCCTGGCCAAGGAGGATCCGGCCGCATTGACCACGGCGAGGACCTTGGCTCCCTCCTGCCTCCCTGCCTTTATGGCGTTAAGGAGGTCGGCCGTCTCCCCGCTCTGACTGAAGACCACCATCACGGTGCCCTTATCCACGAAGTGCGCCTGCTCCTCGAACTCGCCCGCTATCACGACGTCGCACCTGATCCTGGCCTCGCGGCTCAACCTGCTCTTCAGCAGGAGCGCGGCGTGGTAGCTCGAACCCGAGGCGGTGAGCAGGACCGATTTCGCGCCCCGTATCGCCTTCACAAACGCGGCGAGCTTCTCGGGTTCCTGCATCATCGCCCTGACGATGGTCTCGGGTTGCTCGTGAATCTCCTTGAGCGTGTAGTGCGCGTAGTTGAGCTTCGAGACGTCGGAGAGTTCCCAGGCCAGCTGCGTGGGTTTCTTCTTTACTTCGACCCCGCGAGCGTTGAAGACCCTGAATCCTTTCGGCGTGAGCTCCGCTACTTCCTTGTTCTCAAGAAATACGGCTCGGTCCGTCCTAGCTATGAACGCGAGCACGTCGCTCGCGAGGAATCTCTCCCTAGCGCCCGCTCCGATGACGAGTGGCGCGTCGTCCCTCGTCCCTATGAGGACGTCCGGATGGTCCCTGAACATGAAAACAAATGCGTACTGGCCCTTGACGGCCTTGATCCCGCTCAGCGCGGCTTTCATGGGGTCGCCGAACTTGCGGTACGCGTCCTCGACCAGGTGGGCGACGACCTCGGTGTCCGTCTCGCTCTTGAAGACATGGCCCCCCTTGAGCAGGTCCTCCTTCAGCTCGAGATAGTTCTCAATGATCCCGTTGTGTATCACGGCGACCTCCCCGTCGCATGAGAGGTGCGGGTGCGCGTTGGCCTTCGTCACGCCGCCGTGCGTCGCCCATCTGGTATGGGCCATGCCGGTCTTCCCCGGCATACTGGAGATATCTTCGTCTGCATCAAGTTCCGCCACCCTGCCCACGTCCTTCCTTACCTCGATCTCACCATCGTGCACAGTCGCTATGCCCGCCGAGTCGTAACCTCTGTACTCGACGCGCTTCAGGCCCTCGACCAGGATTGGCGCTATCTCCTCTCCGGAGATGCCCGCTATGATTCCGCACATTTGAAACCCCGCCCGCCGCGCCGGTAATAAGCTCCGTAGCTTCGCACGCAGGCACTGCAAACACAGGTTTGCAGGCTCGCGCTCCGACTTCACCGTGCTTTTCGCAGAATCCCGGCTACCATGCATAATCATTTAATAGTGGTCGTTTTCGGGCGGAAACCATGCGACGGGAGAGGATCCTGCTGGACTCTGAGCGTTCGAAGGCAAAGCGGGTCCTGACATCCGAGGATCCCTCCGCGTTCTTCCCTGCGGCGGCGGGTACGGGGGGCAGGATAATCGGGTGCCTGACCAAGGGCTCGAACTATCCCTCGCAAATAGCGCGCGAGCTCCAGGTCTATCATCAGACCGTCTACTATCACATCCGCAAGCTCGAGAAGGCTGGCCTTGTGAAGAAGGTCGGGCACACGGTCGTACGCGGCGGCAGCGCCGACCTATACGCGCTCGCCTCTGACGGCTATGCAGTCGAGTTCGACGTCAAGAGCGAACCCTTCGAGGGCGTCGCATCGGCTTCGCGATCGCGCAGCCTCGCCAGGTTCCTGGACGAGTTCATCCCGGGTGGGCAGCTCGACGGCTGGATCGTCGTGGGCTCCCCAGAGCCGCACGGCCCGAATCGCACTCAGGGACGCGACGCCCACTACGCAGTCCAGCTCGGTTTCGCCCTCGGCCAGTTCGTGAAGCTTCCGAGCACTTTCCCGGTGAAGCTCGATGTCGACCTGAAGAATGAGAAGCTGGAGCGGTCAAACCTGCTCATCATAGGAGGACCGCGTACGAACCTCATCGCTTCGGAGGTCAACCCCCACCTCCCAATCCGTTTCTCCGAGGAGAGCTTCTGGGGCTCCATCGTCGATGAAGAGGGGAAGCGTTACCTTTCGGACCTTGACGCGATAATCGTCAAGGTGAAGAACCCCTGGAACGCAGAGCGCTCGTGCGTCATCGTCGCCGGCCTCAGCGGCGCAGCGACCAAGGCCGCGATCATCGGGCTGACCAACTTCCCGGACCAGGTGCTCGAAGGCTACAGGCAGGGTGACTACGCAGTCGTGCTGAGAGGGGCCGACATTGACGGGGACGGCAAGGTGGACAGCGTGGAAGTGCTGCACCACACGAAGCGCTAGAAGGATAATTCTTATAATCTGAGCATCTAGGGCTCTGCAAGCACCGTTTGTCATCGGAATTTAGGTATCTGGTCAGGATAAGAGGTAAGGACTTAGAGGGCAGAAAGAAGCTCATTCCCGCTCTAGCCGACATAAGAGGCGTGGGAGACAATTTTGCGCAGGCCATGGTGAGCAGCCTCGGGCTCGACCCGAAGGCGAGGCTCGGAACGCTCAGCGACTCGCAGCTGAAGGAGATTGAAAAGGCGTTGATGGACGGCTCCTCGCTGAAGGTGCCCCAGTGGGCTCTCAACAGGCGGAGAGACCCGGAATCCGGAGAGACGAAGCAGTTGATTGCGACGGACTTGGATCTTGCACTAAAGAGCGATACCGACCGAGAGAAGGTCGTTCAGAGCTGGAGGGGCGTCAGGCACGGACTGGGCCTCAAGGTGAGGGGGCAGAGGACGCGTACCACGGGCAGGCACGGCCGCACTGTGGGAGTGAGGAAGTCCACCCTGCAAGCTGCCGCAGCCGCGAAGGGCAAGGAAGAGGAGAAGAAGTAGGTAAGAATCTATGGGAGACCCTCGCAGGCCACGCAGGACATTCACGAAGCCAAGGAGCCCCTGGAGGAGCGACCAGCTCGCGCAGGAGCTCTATCTCCTCGGCAGCTATGGTCTCAGGAACAAGCGCGAACTTTGGAGGGCCCAGACTGCCCTCAGTTCCATCCGCAAGCAGGCGCGGCATCTGCTCGCAGCCTCAGAGATAGTGCGCAACCGTGAAGAGAAGAAGTTGCTCGACAGCCTCCAGCGCAAGGGGCTGGTCGCCGCCGGAGTCACCCTCGACGACGTGCTCAGCCTTAGCATCGAGGACATGCTCGGCCGCAGGCTTCAGACCATAGTGTACAAGAAAGGGAGCGCTGTCTCCCCGCTGCAGGCGCGGCAGCTTATCGTGCACAGGCACGTGAAGATAGGCGACCGCATAGTAAGCATCCCCGGATACCAGGTCACCTCCGACGAAGAGAACCATGTGCAGCTAACCGGCGGCATAGGCACGCCGAAGGCCCCGGAGCCAAAGCAGGCTGCATCGGCGGAGGCCGCACCAGCGACCGCGGAAGCATCCCCAGAACCGGCGCTCGAAGCGCCGCAGGCCCAGTGATAGCGATTGTCAGAAGAAGAATTCCTGAAGGACAAATGGGCGGTCGTCCACATCTATAGCAGCTACAACAACACGATAGTCCACATCACGGACCTCACGGGCGCAGAAACGATCTCGTTCTCCTCAGGGGGAAGGCACGTAAAAGCTGACAGGTTCGAGGCTTCTCCTTACGCCGCCATGCGGTCGGCTTCCGCGGCTTCGGACGTCGCCAAGGGCAAGGGAATCACCGCTGTCCACATCAAGGTAAGAGCGGTCGGAGGCACCGGCCCGAGGACACCCGGTCCCGGAGCGCAGGCCGCAATCAGGGCTATCGCAAGGTCGGGCTTTAGGATAGGAAGGATCGAGGACGCCACTCCCATCCCGCACGACACGACCCGGAAGAAGGGCGGACGCAGGGGAAGAAGAGCGTAACCCAGCAGCCGGAATCTGCCATCCAAACCCCACGCGAACCCAGGCATCGTCGACATTGCCGCTCTGCTTCACGAAGGTTTTCGCCCGGTCTCCAGCCTCTTCGGCGACAGTATGGTCGAGCATGCGTGAATGCTTTTAAACCCCACACCAACCCTCGTGAAACCTTAGTTCGCCGGAGTCGTTGTTAGTTTTGGTTGTGCCCAAGGTAAAAGTGCTCGAAGAGAGCGATGAGAAAGTTGCGTTACAGCTAGAGGGTATAGACCGCAGCTACGTGAACGCCATCAGGCGGTTCTGCATCTCGGAGGTCCCCGCGATGGCGATCGACGACATCGTCATCCTCGAAAACTCCTCTGTCCTCTATGACGAAATCCTGGCTCACAGGCTGGGCATGATTCCGCTCAAGACCGACCTCGAACGATACGTCCTGCCGGAGAAGTGCGACTGCGGCAACCCGCTCGGATGCCAGAAATGCAGGGTGCTCATCGTGCTCGACGCTGCGGCGCACGACAAGCCGCGGACCGTCGTCTCGGGAGACCTCGTCTCCGAGGACCGGGAGATCAGGCCGGTCAGCCCCAACATACCGATCGTCAAATTGGCGGTGGGCCAGTCCGTCAAGCTCGAGGCGTACGCTCGTCTGGGCAGGGCGAAGGAGCACGCCAAGTGGCAACCTGCGACTGTCTCCATCCTGACCGACGGAAAGACAGAGGGGTCCTTCATCCTCAAGGTGGAGAGCTCGGGCTCGATGCCGGCGAAAGAGATCGTGACGAGAGCCATCGAAAAGATCGAGGAGAAGTTCCAAGAACTTCACAAAGAGATAAGTGAGAAAGCAGAATGAAATCCAACAAGATATTGAGAAGTCAGGCAGTGATGCTTGAAAGAAAGGGTAGGAAGGACGGCTTGGGAGTCTGGAGGGTGGCTGCAGAGTCTCTTAGCGCGCCCAAGTCCATCGAGACCATAGTCAACATATCGCGTCTTGCGAGAGTGGCCGATGGCAAGCACCCGCTGTTCGTCCCGGGCAAAGTCCTGGGCACCGGTACCCTCGACAAGAAGCTGATCGTCGGGGCCTTCACGTTCTCCAGTTCGGCGAGGGCAAAGATTGAATCCGCCGGCGGAGAGGCCCTGGAGATACAGGAGTTTGTCGACAAGTATCCTAAGGGGAGTGGAGTCATCCTTGTCAAGTGAAGTCAAGGTAGCAGCTGAGCCTGAAGCCGTCGTCGAAGCCAAGACGGAGGACCAGACGATATACGTCGACGCCTCTGAACAGATCGCTGGTAGGATGTGTTCGATAGTGGCGAGGGAGCTGCTGGCGGGGAAGAGGGTGGTCGTCCTCAACGCCGAGAAGGCGCTCGTCTCAGGGAAGACCCAGAGCGTCTTCAGGCAGTGGCAGACCCGACTAGAGATCTACAGTCACGTAAACCCAATCTATGGCCCCATCCATCCGCGGAGGCCGGACAACATCGTCAGGAGGATGGTCCGCGGCATGGTCCCGAAGACCAAGCCCAGCGGAAAGACCGCCATGAACCGGCTCAGGGTGTACATGGGCGTCCCCGAGAAGTACGTCGGGATCAAGACGAGGAAGTTCGACGACGCGATGGCGAGGAGGCCTATCCCGCAGTATGTCACGATCGCGCAGATCTCCAAGAACATAGGATGGAACGATTAAGTTGGTATCCCAATCCAAACAGCGCGGAAAGCCGAAGCTCTACCCCGGCGCAAGGAAGACGTCAAGGGCGACCGCAGCAATCCACGCCGGACAGGGCCGGATCAGAGTGAACGGTGTACCGCTGGAGATCTGGGAGCCCGAGGTCGCGAGGCTGCACATGCTCTCGCCTGTGATCATCGTAGGCGATCTGAGGGAGAAGTTCGACATCGACGTCAACGTTGCGGGAGGCGGTTTCATGAGCCAGGCCGACGCGGTAGCAATGTCCCTGGCGAGGGCATACGTGGACCAGACGAAGGGTGCCGATATCAGGGATAAGATAACCGCTTACAGCAAGTATCTGCTGTCCGGAGACCCGCGGCAGACGGAGCCCAAGAAGTTCGGAGGCCCCGGCGCGAGAAGAAGGAGACAGAAGAGTTATCGTTAAAGTGGTGAATAAATATGATGTCTCTTGAATCTGTCATGGACGATGAGAACGGGTCGTTCGAGAACAATCTCGAAGATGTTCTGAGCAAGGTTGTTTCCGGTTCGCGATCACGAACCACTGCGGCTGGGGAACATGATCATCGCAAAACGGTTCCACCCCGGGTCCTCGGAACCAAAGAGGATCGCGTATTCGTTGCCGCGATGATTGGAACTGAGGGATCGATTACGTCTTCTTATGACAAAGAACAGAGGCAGACTGAATTGGTTCTCAGAATAGATATGACAGACAGGGAATGGGTTGCCAAGTTCGCTGCGACTGTCGGGCTCAGCGCGCCTCCGACCGTAGGACGCTACCACGGGGAGGGCCATAAACGTATTTTCAGCAGGAATCCGCAGGGTTTGCGCGCACTCATCATCCTACATGAGATATTGCCTTACCTCTGTGGAACGAAGAAAGTGGAAGCGCAGAGGGCTATTGACTTCTTTTCGCCCACGGGCTATAAAAAAGGAGAACACAGAGCGGATGAAATCTATGGGGGGATAGAAGGTCGATCCAAGAGGTCAGACCTAAAGGTTAGCGGCTCCAACGCGAGTGATGTCAAATGCTAGTTCCAGTCCGTTGTTTCACATGCGGTAAGCTCATCGGCGACAAGTTCGAGGAGTTCAAGAGCAAGGTCCAGGGCGGAGAGGACCCGGGCAAGGCACTCGACGACCTTCAGATTAGCAGGTACTGCTGCAGAAGGATGATGATAACCTCGGTCGACCTCATCGACCAGGTCCTCCCGTACTACTCGCAGAAGAACCCCGGGCCCTGAGTACAACGATGCGGATTCAAGACGTACGAGTCAGGGTCTGCTTCAACGGCCGGGGAGACCTTGGTATCGAGGCCGACGTTCTCGTGGAAGGCAAGCTAGGGCGTGCTCTTTCTCCCTCGGGGGCGAGCCGCGGCTCGAACGAAGCGCTGCCATTCGTCGACGACAGCGCGGACAAGACCATCGCCCAGTTCGAGAGCTACAAGAGGAGGATCGTCGGCCACGACGCCGGCGACATCGACGGCCTCTCCCGCCTCCTGAGGGAGATCGACGGGACTAGCAATTATTCCCGGATAGGGGGCTCGCTCGCCTACGCGGTGAGCGTCGCCGCGGCAGAGGCGGAGGGCAGCGCAAGGGGCGTCCCGCTCTGCAACGTCATCGACCCCCACGCCGCCGCGCTCCCGTTCCCGATAGGGAACGTCCTCGGTGGGGGTAAGCACGCGAGCGACCTCTCCCCCAGCATGCAGGAGATACTGGTGGTCCCCGTCGGCGCGGGAACGGTGGCCGAGGCCGTCCAGCTGAACCTGGCGGTTCACAGGACCGTCGGCAAGAGGCTCTCCAAGATGCTGTCATATCCCCTGGGAAAGGGAGACGAGGGCGGGTGGGCCCCGGGGATCACGGACGAGGAGGCACTGCAGGTCGTCTCAGAGTCTGTCGCCCAGGTCCAGGACGAGAAGGGCAAGAAGATGAGGTTCGGCATCGACGTCGCCGCGGACAGCCTGTACGACGAGAAGAAGGGCGGCTACTACTACAGGTCGACGAAGAAGACGCTTTCACGGGAGGAACAGATATCGTTCATCGCGGAGCTCAGGGACAGGTTCGGCCTCCTTTACATCGAGGACCCGCTCTACGAGCGGGACTTCGAGGGATACGCATCGCTCCACTCCTCGCTAAGAGGGACGTTCATCGTGGGCGACGACCTCTACACGACCGACGCCGGCCTGCTGAAGACGGGCATCGACAAGAAGAGCACCAACGCCGTCATCATGAAGGTCAACCAGATCGGGACGCTCGGCGAGGCCCGTGCCTTCGCGAGGATGGCCATCGACGACGGGCAGGTCGTCGCCGCCTCCCACAGGTCCGGCGACAACGAGGGCGCGCAGCTCGCCCACTTCGCGGTCGGGTTCGGCTGCGCGATGATAAAGTGCGGCGTGGTCGGAGGCGAGAGGACCTCGAAGCTCAACGAGCTGATCCGGCTCTCAGAGAGGCTCGGGGGGACGCTGGACGACGCGTGGGTGAGCTCGGCATGACCGGATACGGGATTTCGTACTCGACATGCTTAAATGACGTTCACCGGGCAGGGGGAAGGCTCGAAACAGCGCATTGGTGAGTTTGGTATAAGCAAGTTAGCAGAACGTGAAGATGACGAGGCTGGCTCGGATGAGAAGATGGTCATCCCTCAGCTCTCTGAAAAAGCTCTGCTCGCAACCGGGATCAGAATCGGCACTCAGGTCAGGACGAAGACCATGGACCAGTTCACCACGCGTCCGAGACCCGACGGCCTTCACATTATCGATTACTCAAAGACCCTGCAGCGCATAGACATCGCAGGAAAATTCATAGCCTTCGCCGGCGCGGCGAACACGGTGGTCTACGCCAGTAAGGATTACGGCAAGGTTCCGGTCGAGAAGTTCTGCGAACTTACCGGCGCGATCGCGGTCACCGGCAGGTTCATGCCTGGCACCTTCACGAACCCCCTGTATCCTGGTCATATCGATGCAGAGCTCGTGGTCGTAGCCGACCCGGCTTCCGACACACAGGCCATCATAGAGGCCGGCAAGATGGGCATCCCGGTGATCGCCATCTGCGACACCGACAACGTCACTGACGACGTCGACGTCGTGATTCCCGGTAACAACCGGGGCAGGAAGGCCATGGCCGCGATATTCTGGTTGCTCGCCAGGGCTGTCCTGACCCACGGATCCCAGCTCACGACCGACCAGCCGATGAAGTACACGATCGACGACTTCGAGACAAAGCTGCTCGAGTCAGACATTGTCGAAGAAGAAGACGAGTAGTCCTAATTCCCTCACTCTCTCCCTCCCTTCTCCTGGGCCACACGATCCCTTTGTCCCCCGAAACCTCTAAAGTCGCGGGCTTCGCCGGACTAGCGTGCTCGTGAGGAGGCCCGCGGTCGCTGGCAGCTTCTATCCGGACGACCCCGACCAGCTGAAGAAGGTGATCGACGGCTGCTACGTTCATCCCCTCGGTCCGGGCGCTCTGCCCCCAAGCAAGGAGAAGCGCAGCGGTATCATGGCGTGCGTCTGCCCACACGCGGGCTACGAATACTCCGGCCCTGTAGCCGCCCACAGCTACCTGTGGCTCTCCGCTCTGCGGAAGCCCGAGCTCGTCGTCATAGTCGCGCCGAACCACTATGGCTTGGGAAGCGGGGTCTCGACCTTCAGAGAGGGCGCATGGGAGACGCCTCTGGGAAGGGTGCCCGTCGACTCCGAGGCCGCAGCACAGATCGTGAAGCTCACCGGGCTGGTGGACTACGACCCCGAGTCCCACAAGAGGGAGCACTCGCTTGAGGTTCAACTCCCCTTCCTCCAGCAGGTCTATGGGACCTTCAAGCTCCTCCCGATCTCGCTCTCTTTCCAGGACATCGAGACAGCCAGGGAGATAGGCCGCGGGCTCTCCAAGATGCTGGTCGGAAGGGATGCGATACTGATAGCGTCGTCCGACCTGACGCACTACGAGCCCGCCGAAGTCGCGAGGGAGAAGGACACGGCCCTCCTCAAGACGGTGCAGGACCTTGATATCGAGGCCTTCTATGACGTCCTGGAAAAGAAGAGCGTGACCGCGTGCGGGTTCGGGGCCATCGCGACCGTGATGGAGGCAAGCCGCCTTCTCGGTTTCAAAAAGGGTGAACTGCTCAAATATGCGAACAGCGGGGATACGACTGGAGACAATGGAGCGGTCGTCGGTTATCCCGCTGTCAGCTTCAGGTGAACGACTCTGAGAGTATTCGCAGAGGCTCCGGGCAAGGTCATAATCTCGGGCGAACATTTTGTCGTCCATGGAGCCGTCGCACTCGCCGCAGCGATCGACAGGGGCACGAAGGTGGAAGCGATGCGCGGAGAGGGGCTGACCGTCGAGACGCCCCTGAACCGGAACAAGGGCGCCGGCTCGGGCCTGCTCCCTGTGGAGAAGGTCGTCAGGGAGATGTACCGGGAGAGGTCGCTCGAACCTAGGGTCAGGCTCAAGATATCTTCGCGGCTCCCGACGGGCGCCGGCCTGGGTTCGTCCGCTTCGACGATGGTCGCGACGGTGGCGGCCGTGAACCGGCTCGAAGGATGGAATCTCGACGCGAACTCCATCGTCGAGACCTCGATGCTCGGGGAGAAGCTGGTGCACGGCAAGCCGTCCGGGGTGGACGTGGCCGCGTCGGTCTTCGGCGGCCTTCTTGAGTTCAGGATGGGAGCGGAGCCGTGGCAGGTCCCTCTCGAGAAGCCCGCCAAGTTTCTGGTCGTCTATTCAGGCAAGCGGAGGAGCTCGGGGCGCCTGATCAGCAAGGTCTCGTCGATGAAGGATGTCTACCCTGCCCTCTTCTCCAAGCTTTGCGAGTCCGCTACCCTGGTCACACAGTTGGCTACTGAGCGGCTCATCACGGGCCGGCTCGAGGAGCTCGGGAGGATAATGACCTACAACCACGCCGTCCTCGGGATGGTGGGGGCGTCCAACGAGCATCTCGACCGACTGGTCGACCTCTGCCTGCAGTCGGGATGCTTGGGAGCGAAGCTGACGGGGGCGGGGGGAGGGGGCAGCGTCCTTGCGGTGGCCCCGAGGGGAGATGAGAGCGCTGTCGCTGCCCGAATCGAGAGCAGGGGGTTCGAGGCCTTCGTCACTGAGGTCCCGACGGGCGGCGTGAGAGTATGGACAAGCGAGCGATAGTCGTCAAGCTCGGTGGTTCGATAATCACCGACAAGAAGGTCGACTTCTCCTACAGGGACGAGGTGGTCCGTTCCCTCGGCCGGGTCATCGCGTCCTCCGGGGAGCGGGTCGTGGTCGTCCACGGTGGCGGCTCATTCGGCCACCCTCTGGCGAAGAAGTTCCACCTCTCTTCCTCGCACGCCAAATCATCGCCCGAGGGCGTCAGCGATACGAGGCGGGCCATGTTCGACCTCGACGCGCGCGTGTGCGACTCGCTACTCGCCGGGGGGGTCATGCCCTACGCCTTCTCGCCGTTCCCGCTCCTGACCGCCGCCGGACGGAGGGGGATGGGTTGGCTCGGCAGCATGCTCGACGCAGGGCTCACGCCGGTGACCTTCGGCGACGTCGTCAAGGGGAGAGGCGGTTTCAGGATCTTGTCGGGCGACACGATCGCGCTCGCGCTCTCCAAGTCACTGTACGCGCGCAGGTGCGTCTTCGTGATGAACGTCGACGGCATACTGGACCCCGCCGGGAAGGTGATCGAGTCCCTCGGGAGGGCAGACGTCCAAAGGCTGGCGAAACACACCTCCTCAGACGCGACGGGCGGCGTGGCGCTGAAGGTCAGGGAGGCGATGAAGATAGCGGCCTCAGGCACCGAGGTCGCGTTCGTCTCCGGGTTTCGGCCCCACGAATTCTCCAAAGCCTTAAAGCGACTCAGCTTTCACGGTACAATTGTAAGGGTTCCTTCCCGTGACTAAGATCGAAGACGCGAGGGTCCAGGATGTAATCAAGCGCAAAGAGGAGGGAATCGACGTCGTGCTGAAAGAGCGAGTGCAGTCGAGGGAGACCACGACGCTCCTCGAGTGCGTGCACCTCATCCACAACGCCCTCCCCGAGTCGAACATGGAGGACGTGGACCTGTCGGTCAGCCTCTTGGGCAAGCGCCTTCGCGCGCCGATCATCGTGGACTCGATGACGGGCGGCGCACCCAGAGCGGAGAAGATCAACGGGATCCTCGCAGAGGTCGTTGAGGAGAAGGGCTTCGCCATGGGGCTCGGAAGCCAGCGCGCCGGGCTGATGTCTGCCGGCATGGCTGGGACATACTCGATAGCGCGCAAGAACGCGCCCACCGCATTCCTCTTTGCCAACATCGGCGCAGCACAGCTCGCACGAGGGTTCTCCGTCAAGGACGCAGAGAAGCTCGTGAAGATGATAGACGCCGACGCGCTGGCCGTCCACCTGAACCCGCTCCAGGAGGTCGTGCAGCCCGAGGGGGAGCCGTCCTTCAAGGGCGTGCTGGGAGCGATCAAGAACCTATGCCGCGAGCTCTCGGTGCCCGTGATCGTGAAGGAGGTCGGCGCGGGGATCAGCAGGGAGGTCGCGATCCAGCTGGAGTATGCCGGCGTCAAGGCGATCAACGTCGCGGGCGCGGGCGGGACCAGCTGGGCGGCGGTCGAGGCGCACCGTGCCAGCGAGAGGAAGATGCGGAGCAAGACGGGCCTCGGGGTGCTCTTCTGGGACTGGGGCATCCCCACGGCGGCGGCCCTGATGGAAGTGAAGAAGGCGGTCAGGGTCCCCGTGATCGCATCCGGAGGGCTGAGGAACGGCCTCGACGTCGCAAAGTGCCTATCCCTGGGAGCAGAGGCCTGTGGGTTGGCGAGGCCGATGCTCGAGAGCGCGGCCCGGGGTCGCGGAGAGCTGGAGACGTTCGTCGACCAGACGGTCAAGGAGCTGAGGGCCGCGATGTTCGTGACGGGAGCGAAGACCGTCGCTGACCTTCGGAGGGTCCGGAAGGTCATCACGCCTCCGCTGACATACTGGGTGACCTAGCCAGTGGTCGACCACACGCAGATGCTGGAGGAGATGAAGAGGGTGAAGGGAAGGGTAGACAGGCTCATACTGGAGGAGTTGCTCCCGAAGGACCACACAGTCCCCGAGGTCAACCTTCTCTACAAGATGATGCGCGACTATCCCGAAAGGGGCGGCAAGGGGATGCGTCCCTTCTTGTGCGTGACGAGCTGCAGGGCCTTCGGCGGGGACGAGGACGAGGCGCTGCTCACCGCCGCCTCGCTCGAGCTCTTCCAGAACTGGATATTGATACACGACGACATCGAGGACGGCTCGGAGATGAGGAGGGGCTCTCCAGCCCTCCACAAGAAGTACGACTGGACGCTGGCGCTGAACGCGGGGGATGCCCTTCACGCCCAGATGTGGCGCGCGCTCGTCGAGAACCGGGAGAGGCTCGGCGAGACACGGACCCTCGACATAATGGAGGAGTTCGCGCACATGATCCATGAGACCACGCAGGGCCAGCACATGGAGCTCGGATGGGTCGTCGGCAGGAACTGGCAGATAACCGAGGACGACTACTACGTGATGTGCACGAAGAAGACCGCTTGGTACACTGCGATAAGCCCGATGAGGCTCGGGGGGATAGCCGCGGGGGCGGACCCCGAGAGGCTCAAGCCGCTCGTCGACGCGGGGACGAAGCTCGGCGTCGGATTCCAGATTCACGACGATGTCCTCAACCTGTCCGCGGGCGCAAAGTACGGGAAGCAGTCGGCGGACGACCTGCTCGAGGGGAAGAGGACCCTCATCCTGATCAAGCTGCTCTCCTCGGTCAGCCGCGACGAAAAGAAGAGGTTCGTCGAGGTCTTCAGCATGTCGCGGGCGGAGAGGAAGGAGCACCTCGACGAGCTGCTCGCGTTGATCGAGAAGTACAAAGTATTGAACTACGCCAGCGAGAGGTCAGACACGCTCGTCTCCCAGGCGATCACGGCTCTGAGGACGGTCAGCTGGAACGGGGACGCGCAGGCAGTTCAGCTAATAGAGGAGCTCGCGCGCTTCGCGATCGAGCGGGATTGGTAGGCTGGTATAGTTGAGCATCAGCGAGCAGGACCGTTCTGCGATGGAGAAGTACGCCCTGCAGAACGCGGTAAAGCACGAAGGAAAGGCGGAAGTGGGCGCGGTGGTGAGCAAGGTCCTAGGCGAGACCCCTGCGTTGCGGTCCATGGCGAAGGAGGTCGCCCGCGCGGCCGCCGAGGTCGTGAAGGCGGTCAACGCGTTGTCGCCGCAGGCTCAGGAGCAGGAGCTCAAGGCCACGTACCCTGAGGCGATGCAGGCGCCGGAGAAGAAGGAGGGCCGGGTCGGTCTTCCGCCGCTGGAGGGGGCGGTGACGGGGAATTTCGTCGTGAGGCTCCCGCCCGAGCCCTCAGGTTTCATGCACATCGGCCACGCGATGGCCGGCACGATCAACGACGTCTACAAGGAGAACTACAACGGGAAGCTCTGGCTCAGGTTCGAGGACACCAACCCGAGGAAGGTCCAGAAGCGATACTACGAGAGCTTCAGGACGGGGTACTCCTGGCTCGGCATCAAGTGGGACTATGAGAAGAACGTCTCCAGCGACGTCGAGCTCATCTACGAGCACATCCAGGACCTGATCGAGTCCGGGAGCGCCTACGCGTGCGCCTGCGCGCCCGAGACGATGAAGAAGCTGAGGTTCGACGGGAAGGCGTGCGAGCATCGGGAGCAGACGACTGAGAGGAGCCTCGCCATCTGGGACGAGATGCTGGGGAAGAAGCACAAGGAGGGCTCCTACGTCATCAGGCTGAAGGGCGACCTCTCGAGCCTCGACTACTCGCTCAGAGACCCGAACATCGCACGGATAATCGACTACACCCACCCGCTGACCGGCGACAAGTACTGCGTCTGGCCGACCTACGACTTCGAGGTGGTCGTGGAGGACCAGGTCTGCGGCGTGACGCACATACTACGGAGCTCTGAGTTCCATGTCGGCCTGCAGGACCTGGTCCGACAGCTTCTGGGCTTCCCTGCGATCAGCGTCACCCAGTTCTCGCGCTTCAACTTCAAGGGTACCCCGGTGCAGAAGCGCCTGCTCAGGCCGCTCGTCGAGGAGAAGCTGGTGACCGGGTGGGACGACCCCAGGATGCCGACGATAGAGGGCGTCATCAGGAGGGGGATAATCCCGGAGGCCATCCGCCGGTTCACCGTGGAGGTGGGGTACACAAAGTCAGAGCACACGTTCGACTGGTCCCTGCTCCTTTCGGTGAACAGGAAGCTGCTCGACCCGGTCACGAAGCGCGTCTACTTTGTCCCCGACCCTCTGAAGCTGACCGTGGAGGGTGCCCCCGGGAAGCAGGTGACCATCCCGTTCCACCCACTCGAGAAGCTCGGCGGCCGGACGATCGACACGGCAGGTCTCTTCTTCGTCCCTTCGGGCGACATCGCCAGGATGGAAGCGGGTCAGGTCTTCCGTCTCATGGAGCTCTACAACGTCAGGCTGGTCTCGAAGACGCAGGGAGGGGAGGTCATCGCGCGCTTCGAGGGAGAAGAGATGATCCAGGACAGCAGAAAGCTCCAGTGGGTCGCGCAGGGGGATTCTCACGGGGTCGAGGTCTTGGAACCATCGGAGCTCTTCAGCGAGGACGGGACCTTCAACAAGGACAGTCTCAAGACTAGGCTCGGAGTCGTAGAGGGCGCCTTCGAGAACCTCAAGCAGGGCGAGATCGTCCAGTTCCCGCGCTACGGATTCGTCCGGCTCGACGCACCGTCACGATGCGTCCTGACTCACGGCTAGTCACCGCATCCGGAAGCCCGACCCTCCCTAGATGCGCTCCCTGGCAGAGCCGGTCCATGACCGGCCAAGCTTATATGGACCCCTAAAAGTGCGGGTGTGGGCGATATATTGCAACATGACCCCGAAACCCTATTTCGTAAAATTCGAGACTCCGAAGGAAGTATCTGAGGCGGCGTACGAGGTCCTCAGGCAGGCTTCTAGGACTGGCAAGGTCCGCAAGGGCACCAACGAGACCACAAAGGCCGTCGAGAGAGGCTTGGCGAAGCTCGTCGTGATCGCAGAAGACGTTCAACCTCCAGAAGTCGTGGCTCACCTCCCGTTACTCTGCGATGAAAAGAAGATCCCCTATGTCTTCGTCCCCAGCAAAGACCAGATAGGCCCAGCGATCGGCATCGATGTATCGACAGCCGCCGCCGCCGTCCTAGAGTCTGGCGAGGGACAGCAGATTCTCGACCAGGTCACACAAGAACTAGCGAGACTTAGAGGCACCAAGCAATGAGCAAGCAGGCCGCCGAGGCCATCACCCCTGCTGAGGTAGTTCAGATCGTCGGACGCACCGGCGTCGCGGGCGAGATCACACAGGTCAGGGTAAAGATACTCGAGGGCAAGGAGAAGGGCAGGATCCTCACGAGGAACGTAAAGGGCCCGATAAGGCTAGCCGACATATTGCTGCTCAGAGACACAGAAAGAGAAGCTAGAAAAATAAAGTGATTCCTGCGGAGAATATTCTGCGCTGGATATTATTCCAAAGTTTTGGGCTTGATGGCTGCCTCTTCCTTTACCTTTAGCGCCCGATTTCTGCTCTTCAGCGCCCATCGCTGGGCCGCCTCAAACGAGACTAGCAAATGCTGGTTTCTAGCTATTTCTTCCACTATCTCTGGTACAGAATGTCCGATCGCGTCTAGTCGGCCTATTTCTGCGCGTATTTGGTCAGGCAACCTTTCTTCTTTGGCTAGTTTCTGAGTTGTGCTCATGAGCTCCAGCTTTTGATATCTGACAGTTCGCAAATGGGATGCGAAGACTGGTATCCTAAACGAAGCGATGGCCTGAGATTTAGAAAGTGAGACGGCTTCTCTGTTGCGGAATCCTCGCAAGCCGAAAGTGGCGAGCAATCTTATCATGAAGTCCCAATCTGGGAGTACCCAGAACTCAACTTCCTGCCCTGCTATGTTGACAGAACCGTCTGACTCGGCAATCCCTTGGATTAAGCCGAGACGAAAATCCTCCGGAGCGTCAAGGACCCAATCGGCGTGTATGGTATCATACGTCGTGTGCTGCCCATCTTCTAGACCGATTCCGACATGGAAGATCCAATCGATGAGCGGAGAAGACTGAGATCTCCACAGATGGAATCCGTGGGGCTTATCACGTGGTTTCGGCAAATCTTTACCCCTGCTCATCCTCAACCCGAGCTGATTAGCGCAAAGACTTGTGAACTCACCGATTTTCACGTTGGTTTCGTATTTCTCGCTCATGACGAGCTCAATGTGCCTGTGCCCATGTCCTTGCTTCGGCTTGTGCGCGTCCCCGATGACTATCCCAATGAGAAACCCAAATAGATACGGTCTGGAGAATTTCTGCGCGGGTATGACTAGCGGCTGAATTTGAGAGAGTACTGGCGCAACATCCTCCCACGTCCTTATCGTCGTCGGGACTTGGATGAATTGACCAATGGGAATAGCGTAGCCGTGCGAATGCTCAAGCGTCAGCCAGACTCTACCTTGGGCCGGTGCGCCGTGAATCAGGAAGGCCTTCAGGAAATGACCAAGTTTTGGCATCTGCTCTAGATTTTTCCATTTGCTTGTCGAATTGTCATTGATGCCCAATTTTGGGGCGAGATGAGAGGCTTTGATGCCGTCCTGAATGAGACCAAGTGTCCAAGCAAATTTTGCATACTGAATGACGTCTTTGGCGAGCGGCTCGCAACCCCTCCAAAAATGCCCAGTGAACTCGAGGCTGTCGCCGTGCTCGGCTACATACCTTCTCAATTGGGCCTTCCAGTCGTCCTCCGACACCCTTCCACCACGATTGAGCGCGTGGCCCCACTTAAGCGCCCATGCAGCAGTCGCCTATCTTAACGTGCTTCCGGCATCGACTAGCGTTCCGTTTATATGCAGATTAATCGAGGCTTCTAAAAATTCCCAAGAGTGATATCTTGCGTTGTATACCCCTAAGAAATGTGCATTTTGCGGAAGAGAAGTCCATCTCGGCACCGGCGTAATGCTGGTCATGAACGACGGAACGACGAAGAGTTACTGTTCCAACAAGTGCAAGGTAAACGATAACAAACTCGAGCGCGACCCAAGGAAGTACAAGTGGGCGCGGAGTCCCAAGTAATGTCCCTCCCAGCGGTCGAAAAGACGCTCATCGTGGTCAAGCCTGATGCGACGGCAAAGGGCTTCGTTGGGGACATCATCGGGCGTTTCGAGAAGCGTGGCCTGAAGCCTGTGGACATCCGTATGCAGACGGTCTCGCGCGCCAAGGCCGAGCAGTTCTATTCCGTTCACAAGGACAAGCCGTTCTTCGGCGACCTGGTGGCATTCATCAGCGGCGGCCCCAGCGTCGGCGTGGTGCTCGAAGGCAGGGACGCCATCGCAGTGGTCAGGAAGATGATCGGTTCTACGAGGAGCTGGGAAGCGGCGCCCGGCACGATAAGGGGCGACTTCGCCACCGGCCTTCTCGACAACGCCATACACGCCTCCGACTCGAAGGAGTCCTTCGATTGGGAGAGCAAGACCTACTTCTCGTAAAGAATACGCTCTTATTCAAGAGAAATCATATAAGCTACATCGGATCCGCGCCTGTTGTTGTTCGGAGATGTCCCAGCCCACGCATATTCTACGCCAGCCAGTGGTCGTCGTACTGGGGCATACAGATGCCGGCAAGACTAGCTTCTTAGACAAGTTACGCGGGACGGGCGTCCAGGCCCGTGAGGCGGGGGGCATCACACAAGAGATAGGCGCAAGCTTCTTCCCGATGGAGACGCTCACCGCCATCTCAGGTCAGTTGATGACCAAGTCGGGGGCGCAGCTCAAGATACCCGGGCTCCTCGTCATAGATACCCCGGGGCACGAGGTCTTCTCCAACCTGAGGATGAGGGGCGGCTCGGCCGCTGACATAGCGATCCTCCTCGTCGACGTCCAGAAGGGGCTGGAGAACCAGACCTTCGAGAGCATAGAGATACTCAAGCAGCGAAAGGTCCCGTTCCTCGTCGCCCTGAACAAGATCGACATGATCAGGGGCTGGCGCAAGGACTCGAAGGGGAGCCTCGGAGCCGTCCTCAAGCAGCAGCCTCCGGAGTGGAACGACGAGCTGGAGGAGCGGCTCTACAACGTCGTTGGGGGACTCTCCAGGCTCGGCTTCAACTCGGACGCCTACTACCGTGTTAAGGACTTCAAGAAGCAGGTGTCCATCGTGCCCATCTCGGCCAGGTACGAGGTAGGGCTCCCCGAGCTGATCGCGGTGCTCATCGGGCTGGCGCAGCAGTTCCTCTCAGAGAAGCTCGTCGCGATCAACGAGACCGGCCACGCGCGAGGTATCATCCTCGAGCTGCAGGAGGAACTCGGGATAGGCCAGACGGCCAACATCATACTGACGGAAGGCAAGCTATCCGTGGGGGACAAGATCGTCCTAGTCAAGAGAGACGGAGCGATCGGCTCCAAGGTGAAGGCGCTCTTCATGCCGAAGCCGCTCGACGAGATGAGGGACCCGCGAGACAAGTTCACCCCGGTCCAAGAGGTCTACTCGGCCGCCGGCGTCAAGCTGGTCTCGACGGACCTTGAGGGGGTCATCCCCGGCACGTCCGTCATAACGTACCTCGACGAGACGGAGTTCCAGTCCATAAAGGCCGACGCGGAGAAGGACCTCGGGACGCTTGTCTCGAAGCTCGACATCGACGGCGTGATAGTGAAGGCCGGCAACATCGGCGGCCTCGAGGCGCTCATCAGGATGCTCGACCAGAGGGAGATCCCGGTCAGGATGGCCGACATCGGCGACATCACCAAGAGGGACATGATCGAGGCCGAGGCGGTAGCCGAGCACGACCCGTACCTGGGAGCCATCATCGGGTTCGACGTCAAGGTGGTCCCAGAGGCGAAGGAGGCGGCCAAGCGCGCACAGATAATCACCTCGGACGTCATCTATGATGCCATCGAGGGCTACGTGCAGTGGGCCGCCAAGAGGCGCGAGGAGGACGAGAGGAACGCGCTCTCCACGATCGTCCACCCCGCGAAGCTCAAGGCGCTCCCCGGGATGTTCTTCAGGAGGAACGACCCCGCGGTCTTCGGAGTAGAGGTCATGGCCGGAAGGCTCAAGCCAAAGGTCCGCTTGATGGACTCGACCGGGGTCGAGCTGGGCGTGGTAGAGCAGATCCAAGAGAACGCCAAGCCGGTCCAGGAGGCCACCAAGGGGATGCAGGTCGCGATCTCCGTGAGGGGTCCGACGCTGGGCAGGCAGGTGAGGGAGAACGACCTCATCTACAGCTTCCCCACCTCCCACGACGTCAAGCTGCTCAAGGGCGACCTCGCAAGCACGCTCAAGGAGGACGACGCGGTCGCGCTCGATGAGATCATCGCCATCCGGTCGGTCAAGGACATGATGTACGGGTTCTGAGACGGCCGCGCGCTACTTCGAGTTCTTGTCGTCCTTCGCCGGCTGAATCTGAATGGGTATCAGCTGCTTGTCCAGGTTGTTCGCTTCGTTCAGGATGAGAGTCGTCAAGTTCCCTTCAGGCACTATTATCTTCGCGTTGTTCATTATCGATTCTATGGCCTCCAGCTTCTTGAAGACGACCGCGTTGTCCTTGAAGTAGGTGGTGAGGGCCTCGTTCCGCAGCTTCGTCGCCTGCGCGTCACCCTCCGCAATCGATATCGTCGCGAGCTTCTGCCCTTCGGCCCGCAGTATCTCGGCCTGCCTCTCGCCCTCGGCCTGAGCGATGGCCGCCCTCCTCTGCCCGTCGGCCTGCGCCGCGAGCCCGTCGGCCTGGTTGACCGCAGAGCGCTTCGTGTTCTCCGATTCTATGATCTTGTTCATGGAGTCCTGGATGTTCTGGGGCGGCCTGAGGTCCTTGATCTCGGCCCGGACGATGTCAATCCCCCACGAATCCGTCTGGGCCTTTAGCTTGGTGAGCAGTTGCGCGTTGATCACGTCCCTGCCCTGGTTCGCCTCCTCGTAGGTCATCGAGCCGAGGATGTCCCTGAGAGCCACGTGGCAGAGGATATCGATTTGCTGCTTGTAGTTGTTGACGCTGTACTCGCTCGCCTTGACCGAGGCCTCGTCCGGCCTGACCTTGTACGAGACGACCATGTTAATCGTGAGGTTCAACCTGTCCTTCGTGACTATGACTTGAGGTTCGGGCTCGGTGATCTGTTCTGTGATGTTCACTTTGATCAGCCGGTCGACGGCGGGCACGAGGAATGTGAGACCTGCGGGGACGAAACGATGGTAGCGGCCGTACCTCTCGACCAGGCCGCGCTGCGTTGGCCTGACGATGTGCAGAGAGCGGCCGACGAGCCAGGCCACCACCAACAGCACCACAATGAGGACCGCAGCCAGGTACAGGTCTACCATCCGGCCATCATCCGATGACCAGTCGCCCTCAGCTCTTATAATAACTTAGGGAAGAGACCTCAGAAGACCAACAGCACGATTATGATGATGAGGAGGATGATTATGACGGCCGCAATCAGATGAGCGTATCCTCGCCGCGCCTTCGGCTTCATCCTGACCGACAAGCCGACCGTCCTGGTATTTATGTCGCACTCGCGCCGGGCGAGACAAAAGCGGACGAGCCGTTCATCAGCCACCACACATCTTATTAACGGAGCCCGGAAAGGGGCATGAAAGATGGCCGCCTACAAGATCGTCGTTTCGGACCCTAAGACAGGCAAGTCAGAGGTCCTTGAGGCGAAAGACTCGACCGCTCAGCTGTTCGTGGGCAGGAAGGTAGGAGAGGTCGTCGACCTTAGCGTTGTTGGTCAGGCTTACAAGGTCAAGATAACAGGAGGCAGCGACAAGGCAGGATTCCCGATGCGCAGGGACGTGCTCGGCAGCGGAAAGAGGTACGTACTGATGACCGAAGGCATCGGATTCAAGCACTCGGTAAGCGGGGAGAAGAGACGCAAGCTGGTTAGAGGAGGGACGGTCACCGAAGAGATCTACCAGCTCAACGTCGTGAAGAGCGAGTAAGCACTCCGGCAACTCATCACATTTAATTATCACCGAAATTCGCAACTTCAGTCAACGGTCCTCATGGCGCAAGCGACAGAAACAGTCCCGGTTAGGCGGATTCCCAAGCAGCCAGAGTGTAACATAGGGACCAGCGGCCACGTAGACCACGGCAAGACCAGTCTGGTCGCGTCGATAACCGGTGTCTGGGCGAGCGCCCACAGCGAGGAGCTGAAGAGAGGTATCACGATCAAGGTCGGCTACGCCGACGCTGCGTTCTACAAGTGCGCCCACACTCCGCCGCCGGAGGCCTATTCGACCTCGCCGGTCTGCCCCGTGTGCGGTCAGGAGACGCAGCTGCTCAGGACGGTCAGCTTCGTGGATTCCCCGGGACACGAGAGCCTCATGACTAACATGCTCGCGGGCGCAGCCGTCATGGACGGAGCTATCCTAGTCATAGCCGCCAACGAGCCGGTACCCATGCCGCAGACCAGGGAGCACATGCTCGCGCTGCAGATGCTGGGGATGAAGAAGATGGTAATAGTTCAGAACAAGATTGACAGGGTGGACTCAGAAGGAGCAAGGAAGAATTACGAAGCGATCAAGAGCTTCCTCGCCCCGACCATCGCCGCCGACGCGCCGATAATCCCTGTCTCGGCCCAGCACCGCATCAACATCGACGCTCTGATCGAGGCCCTAGAGCAGAACATCCCGACGCCGCAGCGCGACTCTACGGCCGACGTGCAGATGGTCGTGCTGAGGAGCTTCGATGTGAACAAGCCCGGCACCGACATCTCCGAGCTGGTGGGCGGCGTGATAGGCGGCAGCGTCGTCAAGGGCGAACTCAACGTAGGCGACGAGGTCGAGATCTCACCCGGGCTGGTGGATGACAGGGGGAAGTATTCTCCGATAATGACGAGGATAGCAAGCCTCGGCACAGGCGTGGGCATGGCCGATAAGGTGGGGCCTGGAGGGCTGGTCTCGGTGGGCACCTACCTCGACCCTTCGTTGACGAAGGGCGACCTGATGGTCGGCAGCCTCATCGGCAAGCCTGGCTCGCTCCCTCCTTCCAAGACGCACATCACGGCCGACCTTCAACTGTTCGAACAGGCCGTAGGGTCGGCGGAGATGCTGAAGGTAGAGAAGGTGAGGCTGGGCGAGTCCCTGAGACTCAACATCGGCACGGCTGCGACGCTCGGGACGGTAACCTCGGCGAGAGACGCAGTGGCCGAGATGGACCTGCGCAAGCCAGTGGTGGCCGAGAAGGGGTCGCGAGTCGCTCTGAGCAGGAGGATAGGGGAGCGTTGGCGCCTAATCGGCTCGGGCCTCGTAAAGTAGCGCCGCTGCGTAAGGTGCTCTTCGACAGCAGCTTCCTCATCGCCGTGATGGAACGCCCGACTCCCTGGCGCGAGGACATACTCGAGAGCGTCGGTAGTTTCGAAGGGGTCGTGATCAAGCCCGTGTACGACGAGCTCGAGCGCCTCGCCGGCGGAAGGAACAGGGCGTCGCGCTATGCATCCCTGGCGAAGGAGATGGTCGACCGCGGAGAGTTGGTGATTCAGAATCCGACTGGCAAGGGGACGGCCGACGACGAGCTGATCTCACTGGCGCTCGATTTGGGCGCGTTCGTGGCCACCCTCGACGCGGGACTCATCCGGCAGCTGAAGGCCCTTCATGTAGGCGTCATCATTCTGAGCGGTGGAAGGGTCTCGGTCTAACGTGGTGCTCGGCGTCCCGCCGGTAAACCGCGCACGGTTCGGTCACGCTTGGAATAAGCATCAAACTTTAGTATGAGTAAAATATGCCCCTACGAAGTTATTAATATTGTTCCAGCTAGTCGAACTTGAGGACGTAGTTCGCGTCCCACCAAACAGGTTCGGCGCGTCCCTAGAGAATGTCGCCTTGGAGCTCCTGAAGCTGAAGTATGAGAGCACCATCAATCCGGATTATGGTTACCTGGTGCTCGTCACGAACGTCAAGATAGACAAGATAGGCAAGATAATCGCTGGCGACGGTGCCACCTATCACAAGGTAAAGTTCGAAGTGTTCGCCTTCTACCCGCTTAAGCAGGAGATAATCGAGGGAGAGATCGTCGAGATCACTGACTTCGGAGCCTTCGTCAGGATAGGCCCGACCGACGCGCTCCTTCACCTCAGCCAGATCATGGACGACTACCTGACCAGTGACGTAAAGTCAGGGGTCATCACCGCATCGCAGAGCAAGCGGACACTCAAGGTCGGAAGCAAGATGCGCGTGCGCATAACGGCGGTCTCCCTCGGCCACGGAATCTCGATGGGCAAGATAGGGGTCACGTGCAGGCAGCCCTACCTCGGAGCCCTAGAGTGGATAGACGAGGACGTGGCGAAGGCGGCCAAGATGGCGAAGGTAGAGGCCCGGGCGGCCAAGTAGTGATATCTGATGAAGGAACTCGCGTGCAGGAAATGCCACATGCTCACCAACGAGAAGAAGTGCCCCAACGACGGGTCCAACGAGCTGAGCGATGAATGGTCCGGGCTCGTGATAGTGCTCGACCCGAAGAACTCGAAGGTCGCCGAGACGCTGGCGATAAAGAAGCCCGGAAGATACGCGCTCAAGGTAAGCTAAGCCCAGTAACGACGCGGCTGGTCGTCGGTCCTGCATTGCGGCGGCGGCTCAAGAGGCCCGTAGGCATCCTCTATGCTCCGGACAAGTTGAAGACGAAGGCCTTCCTCACCGCGCTCCGTTCTGCTCCGCTTGTGATATCTGTCGGAGACCGCGTGACCGAGTCACTACAGGCGCTCGGCCGGACGCCCGATTTGCAAGTGGTGGATGGGTTCGAGAGGAGGGTGAAGAGACAGGCCCCTGACGTCCCGTTCGTCCGCGTATTCGCGGCCGCTAACCCCGCAGGGACGATAACCCCTGAAGCCGTCCACGCGATTATCGCAGCCCTTGCCGGAGAGACACCTGCGCGCGTCCTGATTGACGGCGAGGAAGACCTGCTCGCGATCCCGGCGATCTGGGCCGCCCCGCTCGGTTCTTCCCTCTACTATGGACAGCCCGGCAAGGGCGTGGTCTTCGTCGCCATCGATGAAAGGGCAAAGTCGTCAGCCGAGAAGACACTTGCAGCGATGCAGAAAGGATGAGTTGGGCGCCGTAGCCTCTGAAAGAATCCCGGAGCTTTGTTCTGTGGAATGGTTAAATAAGCATGAAAGTGTCGTTCACATTCCTGTGCTTTTTCTAAGTAAGCTAAGGCCATTACTGATAACAGCGGTCTTGCTGGGGTCGTTTCTCCTTGCAGTTCCTCCGACCGCTAGCGCGACCGGCGTCTTGGTCCAGCAGGCCAGCGGAGGCTGTTTCTTCGGAAGCTGCATGTCGGAAGCACAGACGGCTTCTTTTTCAAGCCACGTGACTGGCGGGGACATCGTGGTCGTCGCTATAGCCTCGTGGCAGATCATTACTTCGGCTCCCGCGGTTTCCGACACCCTTGGATTATCTTTCACGCAGGCCGCTTACGTCTGCAACCCCAGTGCCGACGAGCAATGCTCTGACGTTCTCTATGCCACGGTCGCCGCCGGAGGTGCCGACACGGTCACTGTTACGTATCCGGTTATCATCCCGAACGTGTCTGACATATTCGTCTACGAGCTCGCTGGCGTGACGACAGCAGGCGCGACAAGCAGCTCCGGTTTCGGTCGAGGGTCGCCAGTCTCGACTTCCACTGCTTCGTTCACGAGTCTCGGCTTCGCTGTGGGCGTGGTCAACATTCTTGGAGGCACATCCTACACTCCCGGAGCCGGGTTCACGGCATCGACAGCGTCCTCTGGCTCGATGCAGGGTTATGCTGAGTATGCTACATCGGGCATAAGTTCTCCCACATCTTTCCCGGCAACGATTGGAAACAACAACTACTGGGCGGCTGTCGGACTCGCCCTAAACCTTGCGCCAGCGGCGCCCGTCTCGACCCCGTCCTGCCCGAGCACCTTCGGAGGGACCTACATGCCTGACGGTGCGACCTTCGCTGACCTGTTCGGCAACACGTGGGTTGCTCCGAGCGGTAACGTTAACGGTGGGGCGTACAGCAGTTACTTCTTCCCTGGCGCTCCGAGCAGCATCCCTCCACCCATGTATTTGGGTTGGGCTGGCAGCTACGGTACCTACAACGGCCAACAGGGCTGGATAATCAGTTTCTACTGCAACGGTTAGCCCTCGACCTCGGAATCCGGCAGCCGAACTACATCACCGTAACGACTTTATTTACCCCTTCGGAAGGGCGATTTGGAAGCTATGCAGATAGTTACACGCAAGGACTCGAAGCTTCTCGGGAGGACCGAGATCGAAGTCTTATTCGCGGGCAAGGCGGGGGCCCTTAACCGGAAGGATGCGATCAAGGAAGTAGCGCAGGCCATGAACACGAGCGAGGGCAAGGTAACTCTGCTCAGACTGTCACCCGAGGCCGGCACCAGGGGCCTGATGGGACGGTTCCACGTTTACGATTCAGAGGAAGGAAAGAAGAAGACCAGCCACGAGTATCTCTCCGTCCGCCTCCTGACCAAGGAGGAGAAGGACGCAATCAAGGCTGCTAAGAAGAAGGCGGAGACCGAGGCTGCGGCAGCTGCAGCGGCGGCCGTGCCGGCGAAGAAGAAGTAAAGATCCGTGAAAATCAATGTCTAAGAACCCAAAGGCGGCACCAGCTCCTGCCCCCGCGCCA
>JAPCJR010000024.1 GCA_027886865.1 Nitrososphaerota archaeon | reverse complement strand
ATGCCTGCTTCTTTGGACCTTGTGCCGTATCTGACATGATCGGCGTGAAGGCCAGTATAAGGTACAGCTAGAGGAACTCTGGTTTCCATATCAACCTTGCCACCCCCTGTTCTACTCTGGATGAACGGATAGAGCACCGTTACTTTTTCGGGTATGATTACAACCTCCCATTTGGTTATTTCAAGATAAGACGCTGGAAGAATAAACAGTCCTACTCCCTTACTTTCCCTTGCCTCCCTGGGGATATACTTCCTTGGAAGCCGCCAGGTCCTCCCGACCTTGTCCGGGTAAGGGTCTTCGAGGTCCTTTCCATCCTCAAAAACACCATACTTCTTCGGATACGCCTCAAGCTCTCTCGCCCAAAGAGGCACGTAGCCATTTTCTCTTACTTTCTTCCATGCATCCGAATAGATCAGCATGTCGTCGAGGAAAACATTGGAAGGCAGGCCACCCTTGTCCCTCCGCACTTCTCTGGCCTCGAGCCAGCACAGGCTTGCCCCCTTTTTGTCCTTTTCCAGACTACCAAGTGCCAGCTCTATGTCGAACTCACTGAGGACTGGTTTGGTAGTCACTTTTGTCAAACCTGATGTAATTTTCCTTACTTATTAGAAGAACTATCCAAGCAGCGAGAGCCATCCCAACTAGCAGGAGTGAGCCAGCTTCGAAGAGAGTTTGGACATAGGCGGATTCGAGCTTGCTGCTGCCAGGCCCTACAGCGGACTTGTGAACCCTCGGCGCCGCGATTGACCCGGTGCCTCTCGCGGTCTCCTCGATCAGGCATCCGCGCGCCTCCTCGGTCCCCTGCCGGGGCGACCGCTGCCCTGTCGGCGAGGTCGCCTGCCCAGTTTTTCGCTACGCTTATCTCGGCGTAGGACTGCTCGGTTGGCGCTTATGCTAGCCAAGAACTCGATAGGCTACAACGCCATCCCCGACCTTGCGGAACCGAGAAAACTGATTGAAATCTGCAAGCGCGCGGAGAAGGCCGGGTTCGATGCAATCTGGATGCCCGACCACTTCCACCCCTGGTTCAACACCGACGCGCTCGAGTGCAACTCTTGGGTGTTCATGGCCGCAGCGATGCAGGAGGTCAAGATCCCCTTCGGCACGGCTGTCACAGTACCCACGTACAGATACCATCCTGCGATAACCGCCCAGGCGTTCGCCACGATGCAGGCGCTGTTCGGAAACAGGGTGATACTGGGCGTAGGCACGGGTGAGGCGATGAACGAAGTGCCGCTGGGGTTCACATGGCCGAAGTACCCCGAGAGGAAGGACAGGCTCATCGAAGCTGTCCAGATAATCAGGGCGCTCTGGAAGGGCGGGTTCGTCGACTTCGACGGTAAGTACTACAAGATCAAGGGAGCGAACCTGTACATGAAGGCCGACATGCCGATACTGATGTCCGCCATGGGCCCGAAGATGGCGAGTATCGTCGGCGAGTACGGGGACGGGATAATAACGGCCGGGAAGACTCCGCAATACATCAACGAGGTCCTCTTCCCCAACATCGCCGAGGGCGCGAAGAAGTCAGGACGATCGCTGGACGACTTCCTGAAGGTCGTGGAGATCGACGTTGGTTATGACGAGGACTACGACCGGGCGGTCCAGGCGTGCAGGAAGTGGCGCGCGACAATCCTCCCGGAGATTTTCAACAACAACATATCAGACCCGAGGGAGATCGAGGAGATAGGGAACTCCGTCACCGACGAGCAGCTGGCCGAGGTCTTTCCTATCGCGACCGACGAGGAAGAGTTCATCAAAAGGATAGAGCAGTACTTCAAGTGCGGGTTTGATCATGCCTACTTGATGATCAACACTTTCGACGACGAGAAGGCCTTCAACCTCTTCGAGAAGAAGGTGCTGCCGTACTTCGACTCGAATAACACAAAATAATCCGGGCCAACGCTCGAATGTGACCGTCCGCAACTGATTGCCGTTTCATCGGTCTGAAGCTTAGGCCTCTACAACGACCCGAACAGGACCGTGGCACTGAACTAAGTTGATTCGTCCGCGCTTACCGCTCAGCAGACGAGGGTCTGCTTGGATGTCGCTCGCCTCTTTCCAGACTAAGCCAACCGGCAAACGTTATTATTCAAGATTAGAATAGCAGAGATGCGAATATTGTGAGACTTTTTCATCGCAAGTCGATTGGGATAAGCCTGCTTAGTTTGTTTTCAGTTTTTCTGCTTGCCTTTATGCCGCATGCCTTTGCGTTTTCTACAGACCAGGCGGCCAGCCTCGTGTTAGGAGATCCGAGCCTTACAGCGTTCAATCCCGGGGCGACTCCGACAGGGCTAGTTGGTCCATTTGCTCTCGCGTTCGACTCCAGTGGCAACCTCTGGGTCGCCGACTCGGATGCTAACAGAATCTTGGAATACGCGGCGCCGTTCTCCACCGGCGAAGCCGCTAGCTTAGTGATAGGCCAGTCGAGCCTCACGTCACTTGCCTCCGGCACGACTTCGACGAGCCTGGATGTTCCCAATGGCATAGCGTTCGACTCCGGCGGCAACCTCTGGGTTGTGGACTCGTTCAACAACAGGGTCTTGGAATACAAGGCCCCACTGTCCACAGGTGAGGCCGCGAGCCTCGTGATAGGTCAGCCGAACTTCACGAGCAGCGTGGCCGCGACGACTGCAACAGGGTTGAATTCCCCGCAGGGCATCGCCTTCGACTCCAGCGGTAATCTCTGGATTGCTGACCTCCAAAACGGCAGGGTACTTGAGTACAATACTCCATTCTCCACCAACGAAGCGGCCTCCCTTGTGATAGGCGAGGCGAACTTCGTAACGGCCAACGATGAGGTCAGCCTGAAAGGACTAAACGCTCCCAATTCCGTCGCGTTCGACTATAGCGGCAACCTCTGGGTTGTCGACGGACATAGAGTCTTGGAATATACGACTCCTTTCTCCACCCATGAGGCCGCCAGCCTCGTGATAGGCCAGAACACCTTCACGAATAGCAGCACCGTGACGACTTCGACGGGCGTGAACTATCCTGATGCCCTCGCGTTCGACTCGGGCCACAACCTCTGGGTTTCAGACACCGACAACAACAGGGTCATGGAATACACTGCGCCGTTCTCCAAGGGCGAAGCCGCGAGCCTCGTGATAGGCCAGCCGAACTTCACGAGTAGCGCCATGACCCCTATCTTCAGCCCCACTGCGACAAGCCTGAACCATCCTCAAGGCCTGGTGTTCGACTCGAGCGGCAATCTCTGGGTCTCTGACTGGGCCGCTGGCAGGGTCCTGGAGTACTCGGCCTCTTCGGTGGCCACCACCTCCTCGCCAACAAGCAGCACGTCCGCCGTATCTTCATCCAGCTCCACCACTTCTTCTTCCGTTCCGTCCAGCTCCAGTGCGTCGTCTTCCTCGTCTTCCGCTCCAGCTTCCTCTGCTCTGTCGAGCACGACGTCGAGCACCTCGGGGGGAGGGGGAGGAGTGCCGGTGTATCCATACCAGTTTGCCGTAGCGACGATATTCACCGTTCTTCTGGTGGTGTCCTATCTTCTGGTTAGAGGGAGGATAACGAGCAGGGGCCATGGGAACCAAGAAGTACCGTCTGGCGTCTGACTTCTGTTCACCCAGTGCAGAGGATCATCATGCTTAGACTAGACCGAGGACATGCAAGGCTCGCCGCGTGGTTAGTCGCCACCTTCCTCCTGATCTTTGCCCTCTATTCCAGCCAGCTTATCGTCCTGACGTCGGGGCTCAGCGAATTGCTCTCATCGACCCTGGGAACAGTGTTTCCAGCGTACCCCTTCCTGGCCCTCCTGATCCTCCTAACTGCGCTTCGGTGGAAGGATTTTCACAAGGTGCTTCTGACTGAGCGAGGCTTCACATCGAGGCCCGTGATCCGGTTGGCTGGAATAGCGCTCGTCCTTCTGCCCGCAGCCCTCTGGACCCTTTTCTACGTTCAGTTGGGACAATCACAGTATCTCGCAATGGAGATAGCTGCTTGCTCTCTAGTGCTGGTGGCATACGGCACCCTACTCGCCCTGAATCCCACCATGTGGAGGATAATGCTACCTTATGCTTCGCTGTACGCGGTCGGACTTATCTCGCCGCTCTTCATGTTGGATACTCTCGGGGCACCGATGGCCTCCCTCTCTAGCTTCCTCACGGCGGGTATCACCAACCTTCTCGGGATCCATGTGATTTGGCAGGGCGCGTCGTTCTCTTTCGTCTCTCAGACCGGCGAATCAGTAAGCGCCGTCGTCACTCCTGCGTGCTCTGCCGTCTATTCCATAAGTATCTACCTTGCCCTGCTCGGTCTGATGCAGCTGGACATGGGTAGGAGCTTGACCACAACCGCAAAGTTCGCGATTGCTGGGGTGCTTGTTATCCCATTGCTCGACTCAGCGAGGATTGCGATCATGATCTGGTTCGGCTTCGTAGACGGCTCGGCGGCCTTCTGGGGGATCCATGATTGGTTAGGTTACATGATTTTCTTCGCCTTCTACATCGGGGTCCTGATGATTTACTCCAGAGCGGGGAGGCCCTTTCCTGGCCCGGCAGCAGGTCCTTTGCAATCCAGCTCCGATGGCTTCCTTACGTGAGCGGATTAGGTCCCATCTTCTGGCTCTAACTGATTAGAAGGGTTGCAATTTAGCTGAGAGGCGGACCGACGGATCAGGAACCTATCGCTGTCTCCCTTGGTGGATCGTAGACGGGAGGACTTTTGGAGGCTAGGAGGAAGTCGTATCGCGTTGGCTCTCGCTGAATATTGCTAAATACTCGATGCCGCTACCAAATGTGAGTGAGTGAGTGAGGACAGACGGGCATAGCGAGCTTTATCGCGAGAAGGGTGTTGCTTCTAATCCCGGTGTTGTTGGGTGTCACCCTCATCACGTTCATCATCTCGTTCGTGACCGTCCCCGACCCTGTAAGGGCCTGGACGGGACCGAGGGCCACCGCCGGGGCGATTGCTGCCCTCTCGGCGAGATACCACCTCAACGCTCCCGTTTACGTGCAATACTACTATTACATGGTCAATATTTTCAGCGGGAACTGGGGAACTGTACCGAGTTCCGGGAGGCCGGTGCTGTTCGACCTCGAGCATTATTTCCCAGCCACGGCAGAGTTGGCGCTCGTGGCCATCGTAGTCGCCATAGTAGTAGGGATACCTCTCGGGGTCGTGGCTGCGATGTACCAGGGAAGGACGGCCGACCATGCGATTCGGCTCTTCTACCTCGGTGCCTACTCATCACCACCCTTCTTCGTGGCCCTCGGGGTGATCTTGCTCTTCGGATATGTGTTGAAGGTGTTCCCTACCTCGGGCCAGCTGTCGCAGGGACTCACCTTCGACGCTAACATCACCGGACTGGTGCTGGTGGACAGCTTTCTGAAGGGGAACTACCCCATATTCTTGAACGCGCTCGACCACATTGTCCTCCCTGCGACGGCGCTCTCGCTAATCTACTTCGGAATCGTCACGAGGGTGACGAGAGCTTCTCTTTTAGAGGTCTTCCAGAAGGATTTCATCCGAGCGTCCTATGCGAAGGGGCTCCGTCGCAGGACAGTGATATTCAGGCACGCCCTGCGGAACTCACTGATTCCGACCGTGACGGTCCTAGGCCTCCTCCTGGCCGGGCTCTTCGGCGGTTCGGTTGTGGTAGAGACGATATTCAACTGGCCGGGGATAGGACTCTACGCGTACCAATCGATCCAGAGCTTCGATTTTCCTTCGGTGATGGGGGTGACGCTGCTGCTCACCATATGTGTCGTCTTCGCGAACTTGGTAGCGGACGTCCTGTACGCAGTCCTAGATCCGCGGATCAAGGTCTGACATTCGGCTGGTTTTCCGAAACTAAATCTAAACTTTATATAATTAGGCGGCCATACGGCTTACATTGTATAGAAGCCGCAACGCTATTTCTCGGGCGGTCATCGCGGTAATAATCGTCGTCCTGATAGTTGTCGCGGGGATAGCTTATGTCGCGGTCGGGCGGTCGTCTTCCGCTACCTCTTCCACTTCGTCTTCAAGTACGACTTCGACGTCTTCGCTTCCCACACAGCTAGTGATCGATGAGGCATCCGTTCCAACGAGCATGGACCCAGGAACCGTGATAGACAACAACGGCTTGGAAGTTTCGCAGAACACCAACCTTCCGCTGTTCTTCTGTGGGGAGAACAATACCTCTTGCACTCAACTGGTCCCGGTGGTCGGCCAGTCGATTTCGGGGAGCGCCAACGGGCTCAACTACACGGTCACCCTGAGGACCGACGTCTACTACAGCAACGGCGACCCGTTCAACGCCTACGTCCTTTGGTGGAACATATACCGGGACCTGGTAATCAACCAGGCTTCGGACTTCATATTCTACACATATTTCACCCCTGGTTCTGTGACCGCAGCTGACCTGAACTCGTTCGACACAGCTACGAACGTGCCGACGAACCAGACGCTTCTCTCACTGATGGAGAATCCGAGTAACAACATCGTGGTGCTCAACGCCTCGGCCGTGCAGTTCAATCTGAACAACCCGTTTGCACCGTTCAAGTTCACGATCGAGACAGCGCCTTGGGTCTTCGTGGACCCATACGTGGTGGAGTCGCACGGCGGAGTCGCCTCTGACCAGCCGAACGCATGGATGTCTGTGAACGGCACGACTGTGGGGGATGGTCCATATGTGACCCAGCAATACGTCCCGAACGAATACACAACCATGGTCGCAAACCCGCACTACTGGGCTCAAGACCTGACCGGGGCGCAGTCTAACTACATCATCGCACCGGCCAACATACATGAGATCACGATCAACTACAAGACGGACGAGCTTACCCGCACCGAAGACCTTGAAGGAGGAGAGGCTCAGGCAGCGGATGTGTCCTTTGATGACATCCCGAACGTCGTAAAGGCTTGCGGAACGAGCTGCTACATCCCCAACATCGGACTTTCAGGCTCCATTGAGTGGATTGCGCTCGACTCGCTAAAGGCTCCACTGAACAATACCTTGGTCAGAGAGGCGGTAATAGCGGCGATAAACGTGACGCAGATTCAGCAGACTGTCTACAACGGATATGCGGTTCCAGTGGTCGGACCGGACCTCAAGGGACTCGCCTACTACCCCAGCAGCATTCAGCCCCCGGCGTACAACGTGCAGCAGGCCGAACAACTGCTTACTGAGGCTGGCTATCCCGGCGGCAAGGGACTACCAGCGATAAACTACTACTACTACACTAGCACCTACCAGGCTGACGTTGCGGCGATCATAAAGTCCGATCTGTCCCAGATTGGGATAACCGTGAACGTCCAAGAACTGAGCCAGCCCTCGCTGATATCTCTCCAGGATGTGCCGGGGAGCAACTCTACCGCCATGGACATGTTCCAAATCAACTGGACGTATTATGCTGACTTCAGCGCCTACGAGTACCTGGTGGACAGCGCATTAGGCGTGTTCGGGAACATGCACAACCAGACGATAGTGAATTTGATTGACGAAAGCAACACTCAGCTTAACTCCACCCTGAGGGGCCAGGAGATAGAGCAGATCACTAAGGACGTCCAGCAATCGGCCTCCATCCTCTGGCTCGCTCAGGACATCGACGTCTACGACCCAGGAGCCGGAATCGGGCCTACCATGTTCAACCACTGCGTCACCGGCTTGTGGTACAACACCTCGTTCAACGGAATAGACTTCAACTCAGTCTACTATTCCTGCAACCCGAGTTCGTAGACTGGAGCTACTCTGTAGCGGCCTTCACGCCAGCGGCAGCGAAGACGAGTAACTTGATTGTGTTGAGGCCATCTCCTATGGTCGGCGACACGAACCTCACCCCTGAGCCTCTTACCCTTGTAGCGCCGGGGAGGTCCGCTGCGACGTCAGCGAACGCGGAGCTCTGGAACGTCAGCTCTACCTGGGCGGGCGTCTTCATCTTGAAGAGTTTGACCTGGTGTTTTTTGAACGCAAGCACCGCCTTCCTAGTGCCGATCCTCAATAGAGCGCTCACCTCCGTCATGGACGGAGAGACCGCGGAGTGGCGACCGAGGCTCTCCTTGAGCTGCACCCTCGTGGCCCACGGGGCGTGAGTGGAGACGTCCCCGTCAAGGAGGGCCTTGTCGCCGGCGACCATCGCCACCGGAATCCCCTCCTCGCCGAGGTAGGCCGAGTTGAGCAGGAATTCGCTCATCTCTACCCCGTTGATGACGAGTTTCCTCAAGATCGCGGAACTGATGGTGTGGTCGAACGTCGCCATCGCCGTGTCGGGCTTGGCGTGATACCCGACGAATATGGCAAAGTCGCACCCTGCCGACCCCGCGACCATGGAATGCGACCGCGGCGTCCCCCTCACTAGGTCGACCCCTTCCGGCATCCTTCCCGGGAGCAGGTTGACCATCGGACCATGACTGTCAGCTACGACTATCCTCTTCACCCCCGCCAACCTCAGCTCCTCGACGACGGCGATCACGCAGTCAGTCATGATGGTGCGAGTCTCATCGTGGAGTTTCTGTCCGGGGTAGTTGTGCTCGTTGGACACCGTGTATGGGAGCCCCTCCATGTCGGACGAAATGAATACCTTCACGTGATGGAGGCGACGGGCTTACTACTTAATCCTAATTTCTCAAATTTATATATCGCGAAGGGGATTATCTTCCTGTGCAACCCGCGTCTTTGATTGGATATGACGTGCTAGATGTCAAGGGCAGCTCCTACGAACGAGGGTTCGCCTATGGTGAGCATCACAGCGACCGGTTGAAACGGCTCCTTCAGTCAAACTATCATTACTACTCGACGTATCTGAACGCCTCAAAAGACGAGGTCTTGCACGATGCCATGAAGTACGAAGGGCCCGTCCGCGACTACTCCGACGAGATTGCCGAAGAATTGAGGGGCACCGCTGATGGCGCAGGCGTAAAGATTAGCGAGGTAATGCTGATCACGGCCTTCAACGAGGTCTTCTATCCGAGGATGGGAAAGAACAAACAGGGGGGCAACTGCACCGCATTCGCAGTCAGAGACTCCGCGACGAGCGACGGCCTGACATACATCGGCCAGAACAATGACGAAGGACTCGACCCATGGCTCGAAGGCGATTGCACGACCCTGACACGACACAGGCAGAAGACCGGACCCGACGCTCTGATCTATACCTACGTAGGCGCTCCTGCGATGATGGGGATAAACTCGGCTGGCCTCAGCGTCTGCGTCAACGCCCTCGTCTACAATGGCACTCGGCCTGGAGTCCCGATGCTCGCCGTCGTCCGCTCCGTTATGAACCAGAAGGATATCGATGGCGCGACCAAGGAAATCGAGCGCGCGGAGAGAGCCTACTCGATCAACTTCGTGCTTGGCTCCCCTAAGGAAGTGGTCGACCTCGAGACCTATCCGGACCGCATACTCAAGAGCTCCTCAGACAGCATCCTCTGGCACGCCAACCACTGCATCTATTCTGAGGGCCTCCGCTACGAGAACGACGAATACCGGGCCAACAGCGTCGGCAGGTGCGACAGGATGGGGGCTTTGCTCGAATCGAAGAGAGGCGACCTCGACCGGGAAACCCTCCAATCGTTCCTGAGCGACCACGAGAGCAAGCCCAACTCAATCTGCTGGCACGCGGACCCCGCCAGACCAAGGCAAAAGCAGGTCAAGACACTCGACAGTATGGTCTACATCCCGGAGAAGAGGGAAGCATGGATCGCCAAGGGTAACCCGTGCTCTACCGAATTCGTAAAGTACGCAGTCTGACCGACTCGGCCTCGAGCGCCGCGGGCATTTTCATCGCCTCCCAGCAACTGTTTTAAGACTCGTGGGCCCACGGCCGACCGGTTGCGTAAAGTCAGAGACGAGCGCAGTTTAGGATCTGACATCGGATGAGGTGCCCCTGATGCAAAGAAAGCGCCGCCTGCCGTTCGACACCAAGGAAGCTGCGATAACTTTCCGTATTCTCCGCTCGAGCATCATAACGACCGCCGGGATGGTCATCGTCATCGGGTTCGTCGCGCTCGCGTTAGTCCTCTGGCTGACCAACGACGCGATTCTGCCGTACAACCCGTATCTGTTCACCTCCCATCTGTTGTATCCGCCTTCGCTCGCACATCCGTTCGGTACCGACAACCTAGGGAGGGATGTCCTCAGCAGGATACTGGCCGGCGCGCCGTACGACGCAGAGGTGCCCTTCGCCGTGCTGGCCATCGCGGTGAGCCTTGGGTTGGTCAGTGGTACCGTCGCAGGCTACGTCGGCGGTAAGGTCGAAGAGGTGATAATGAGGGTGACCGACATCTTTCTGGCCTTCCCGGGGCTGGTCCTCGCGCTCGCCATCGCGGACTCGCTGGGTCCCGGCATCAACAGCTCGATTCTCGCCCTCTCGCCGGTCTGGTGGCCCACCTACACGAGGCTCTCAAGGGGGGAGACGCTCTCGATAAAGTCCCAGCAGTACATGGAGGCTTCTCGGGCCTCAGGGCAGAAGGCGAGGTACATCATATTGCACCACGTGGTGCCGAACATAATCCCGGTCCTTTTGGTCTACGCTACCATCGACTTTGGAAACGTGATTCTGACCTTCTCCGTGCTCAGCTTCCTCGGGGTGGGTGCACAGGTGCCGACCCCGGAGTGGGGCCTCTCCACCGTCCAGCAGGAGCAGTATCTCACAAGTGCCCCGTGGGCGCCGATATTGCCAGCGCTGGCGATTGTGGTGGTGGCGCTGGGGTTCGCCCTCGTCGGGGACGGCCTCCGCGACGCCCTCGACCCCAAGATAAGGAGCCTCTTCGGTTAGGTGCCCTGATGTCGGACAATACACTGCTCGATGTGAGGAACCTGACCGTGGCCTACCGGTCGGCCGTGAAGAGCATCAAGGCGCTGGACAACGTCAGCCTCACCGTCGGCCGGTCCGAGATAATCGCGATCGTCGGCGAGTCGGGTTCCGGGAAGAGCACGCTCGGCCTTTCGATAATCAACCTACTCCAGAGGCCCCCAGCGGTGGTCGACGCCGGTCAGATCGTATTCAATGGTCAGGACCTGATCAAGCTCTCTGAGAGGGAGCTCTCGGCTATACGCGGGACGGGCGTCTCCATGATATTCCAAGACCCGCTCAGTTCGCTGGACCCCGTCTACACCGTGGGACAGCAGATCTCGGAGGCTATAGACATGCGGGAGAAAAGGATCGCCTCGCACAACCCGGGCCCCTTCGGGCGGGAAGACCCCGATCTAAAGCCCAGAGCGGGAGGGCCGGGTAGGGTGGTCTGGGTCCGGGTCCCGCGCTCTCGCAGAAGAAGCGTCTATTCGCAGGAGGTCGTGGAGGCGCTGAAGCGGGTTCAGATAGCTGACCCCGAGAGGGTCATCGACCGGTACCCGCACGAACTGAGCGGGGGGATGGCACAGAGGGTGATGATAGCGCAAGCGATGGTCCAGCGCCCGTCGCTCCTGATAGCGGACGAGCCCACCTCTGCCCTCGATGTGACCACGCAGGCTCAGGTGCTCAGGCTGATGCGCGAGATGAGGAGAGACCTGGGCTCCTCGATACTGATCGTCACCCATGACCTCGCGGTCGCGGCCCAGGTCGCCGACAGGGTGCTCGTAATGTACGCTGGAGAGGTGGTGGAGCTCAGCGACGTCGCCCGGGTCTTCGAGAAGCCCCTCCACCCGTACACGGAGGGGCTCCTGAAATCGATTCCAAGGAAGTACCGAGATGAAGGGCGACTCGAGGCGATACCGGGGGATGTGCCGGACCTGAGGTTCCTTCCGTCGGGGTGCAGGTTCCATCCGAGATGCAAGTACGCGTTCGACAGGTGCAGGGCAGAGCACCCCGAACTGATCAAAGCGGAGCCGGGTAGGGAGGTGGCATGCTTCCTGAGGTACCCCGCATGACCGAAAAGCTCCTGGATGTGGACCGGCTCACAAAATACTTCCCGGTCCGGGGTTCCTTCTCCGACCAGGTTCGCCGGAAACCGCGACTTCACGTGCGCGCCGTCGATGGCGTCTCGCTCAGCATCGCGCCCAACGAGACGCTCGGCGTGGTGGGCGAGTCGGGGTCGGGCAAGACCACCCTGGGACGAACCGTCCTGATGCTCGAGAGACCTACCTCCGGGACGATAACCTTCAGGGGCGAGACCGTCTCGAGCCTGAAGGGAGAACAGCTCAGACAGCTCAGAAAGAGGATGCAGATAGTCTTCCAGAACCCATACTCTTCCCTCGACCCGCGCGCCAGGGCGAAGGACATCATCGCTGAGCCTCTCAGGGCGTTCGGTAAGAGCAAGCGAGACATCGACGAGGAGGTGGCACGAGTGCTCGCGGCTGTCAGCCTTCCCGAGGACAGCGTCTTCAGATTTTCGCACGAGTTCTCCGGTGGGCAGAGGCAGAGGATTGCGATAGCGAGGGCGCTCGTCCTCAGCCCGGAGTTCGTCGTCCTTGATGAGCCGACGAGCGCACTCGACTCATCGGTCCAGGCGCAGATACTCAACCTGCTGCGCAAGATTCAGGATGAGCTCGGACTCAGCTTCATGCTGATCACCCACAACGTCGACGTCGTGAAGTACATGGCGCACCGCATCTCGGTCATGTATTCCGGAAAGCTCGTCGAGGTGGGGGACACTCGTTCCGTGCTCGAGTCTCCCCTCCATCCATACACGCTCCTTCTCGTAGCCTCGGTCCCCAAGCCAGACCCCACCAAGAAGGTCGGGGAGACCGTCTTGATCGGGGAAGTCCCGAGCGCGGTCAACCCTCCAGCCGGCTGCCGTTTCAACCCGCGTTGCCCCTACGCCCAGGATGTCTGCAGGCGGGAAGAGCCCTTACTCCGTGAAGTGACTCCGGGACGCTGGTCCGCGTGCCACTTCGCCGAAGAGCTGAAGGATGGCTCCTCGCCCGCGAGGGCCTAGAGAAGCTTCCAGCTATTTACGGTGGATTGGGCGAAGAAGTCTGCGTCAACTTCAACCCCTATCCCCGGACCGAGGTTGGGCTTGATGATCCCGCCTGTCATCGTAAAGGGATTCTTGACGAGGTCACGAGCGAAGTATTTGTCGTTCGGCGACGTGTCGCCCGGGTAGTCGATCAGGCTAAGGGACGCGAATGCGACGTTGAATGCCCTCCCTATGCCCGTCTCCAGCATCCCACCCACCCAGACGTGGCCTCCGTTCTCCCTGGTTATCTCGGCGATTTTCTTCGAGTTGAGGAGCCCTCCGACGCGGCCGGGCTTGACGTTGATGACCCTCGCGGCCTTCAGCTCGAAGGCCTGCCTCGCCCTTTCGGGGCTCGTTATCGACTCGTCGAGACAGATGGGGGTCGAGAGCTCTCGAGCAAGCTTCGAATGGTCCAGGAGGTCGTCATGCTCGAGGGGCTGCTCCAGATAGACGAGGTTGAAAGCGTCGAGCCGTTTCAGGGCGTCCTTATCTTTCAGGGTATAGCACGAATTAGCGTCGGCGCTCAGGTGCGCGTCCGGATACGCGTCGCGGACGCTCTTCACTATATCGTATTCCTTGCCCTTCTCGATCTTGAGCTTGATGCGCTTGTAGCCTCTGGCGAGGGCGTCCCCGACTCTCTGGAGCGTCACCTCTGGCCTGGCGATGCCGAGTGATATCCCGACGTCGGCGTAGTCCTTGGAGTCCCCAAGCGCCTTGCTGAGCGGTACGCCGCCAGCTCTAGCGTGGTAGTCCCACAGGAGCATCTCAATGGATGCCTTCGCCATGTTGTGACCTCTGACCCTTTCGGTACGCTCGAGAAACTCAGCGGGACTGGGAAGCCCTTTCAGCTCTGGGGCAAGGTAATCCTTTATCACGTGGAGCGCGGTCTCGTTGTCTTCGTAGCTGTAATACGGCCCGATACTGGTGACGGACTCTGCGTAGGCTTTGATTCCATCCGCCTCCATCTCCAAGATTAGCGCGTTTCTTTCCGCCTCTGTCCCGAAGCTCGTCGTGAAAGGCGCGAGGAAGGGCAAAGTGACCAGGCTGGCTTTGAGTTCCAACGGCCATCCGAGAGCAAAACCGGGCTTAATTATTCTTCTATAATGAGCTTCAAAGGCATAATCGCCTGGCGAGGCCACATGTCCAGTTTGCGGTTTTGAGGCGGGCCCGACGGGACTCGGACGCTTCCTCTATTATGACTTATACGGAGAATCGAAGGGTTCGAACGCGCGGATAGTTGGAATACCAGATTGTTCTAGGCGCAATTTCAGCCGCTCTAGTCGTAGTAGGCTATCTTAGTTATTTCAAAGAAGTGCTCTTTGGCGGTGCAAAGTCTCACGCGTTTTCTTGGCTAATCTGGGGAGTGTTGAACGCGCTCATTTTCTTCGCCTCTACCTCGAGGGGCGCTGGTGCGGGAGCTTGGGCCGTAGGCGCGTCAGGCGGATTAAATTTCATAATCTTTGGAATAGCTCTCTTCAAAGGCGAGAAAGAGATAACACTCACCGATAAGATATGTCTCCTCGCGGCCTTTCTTGGCATAGCGGTCTGGGTGATAACCACCGATCCTCTCTGGAGTGTCATAATGCTAACCGCAGTCGATTTGGTCGGCTTCATGCCCACGTTCAGGAAAGCCTACAGGAGGCCCGCGGAGGAGAGCGTCACCATCTTCATCCTGAGCTCCATATCTTACTTCTTGTCACTCTTCGCCCTACAAACGATAAACCTGGTGACCTTCCTCTATCCCGCTTCGCTTGTCGTCACGGACACGATCTTTGTGTTGCTGGTACTCCACAGGAGACACAGCGGCTGATGCTCATGGCTTGGATGCGCGTCCACCTTCCGACTTGTCTGATTCATGGTAAGGAGAGGAAGCGGGCCCGACGGGAATCGACTGGTTTACTTTCTCAGTCTGGAATCGAAATGCAGAAGGACCTATACGACGTCGAACTTGACAGGAGCAGTCAAGAGTGGACAGTCGCGCTCCAGGTCGAAGACGGGCCTGACTTCTTTCAGGGTCCCTTTGCAAGGCGCCTCGTGATTAAGGTAGGGGACCCGGGTCGGTCTTGGTCCGATTCCGCACCAGCAGGTACGATGCGGCAAGTATCACGGTGAAGACGATCGCTATCCCCAGCTGGTAGGGGAAGACGGGGACTCCCCCGCCGCCGGAGCTAGAGGATGTCGTAGCAGAGCCGGTCGACTGCTCCGAGGAGGAAGCCGTGGTCGAGCTCGAGGACGTGGTGGAAGCGCTCGTAGGCGTCGAAGTGGAAATGGTCGCGGAGGACGAGGTGGTCGCGGACGTCGAGCTGGACGCAGAAGTGCTGGACGTAGCGGCGCTTACCGCTAGCGCGAACGTCCCCATACCCGGGTCATTATCGCCGTCCCCTGAGTAGGCCGCCGTGATCATCAGCGGAGACGCCGAGGGCGAGGGCGTGTAGTAGACGGCGCAGGCCCCGGAAGAGAGGGTGCATGTAGCGGCGGGGGAGAAACTGGCGACCCCACTGGTGGTCCACGCCATCGTCCCGGTCGGAGAGTCGCCTGAGGCACTAGCAGTGCACGTCGTGGTCGAGCCCGCAGCGGCCGGCGATGGCTCGCATTGCACGGTCACCGTCGTGACGTCCTTGACGGCGGAGAGCGAATAGCTACCTGAGCTGCCAGGGTTGTAAACATCCCCTCCGTAGCTGCCGGATATCTTCACTAAAGACGGCGGAGCGGAAGGCGTGTAGGAGACGGAGCAGGTGCCGGAGGAGAGGGTGCAAGACGACTCGGAGAAGTTCCCGGTCCCGCTGGCCGTCCACGTTACGTTCCCCGTCGGTAAGTCGCCCCTCACCGTCGCGGTGCAGGTGGAAGCCAGGGTCACCATCGCCGGCGAAGGAGTGCAGGATATCGAGGTGGTGGAGACGTTTGGAGCGAAGCTAAGAGCCAGCATCGCCCAGCCGTCGTTGTCCTCCAAAGCATTACCATAGTACAAGGGCACGTTCGTCTGCTCGCCGTTCCCCACAGTCTCGTATACGCTGGCCTGCCATCCGCCGTTCTGGCCGCACGGGAGACAGGGCTGCCCTGGAATAAAGTTGTAATTGTTATACTGGGAGTACTGAAGAGCATTGTTCGCGATCACCCCTGCAGCGACGAATCTGCCCGTTGTATCCGGGAGTTCATAAGTGAGGGACGGAAAGAGGTTCATAGGCGAGGCACCCATACCCCCCACGTAGTTCGACGCGTTGATGCCCATGATATCGTAGGCGTCACCGCCTAGATAACCCCTGCCGGCGGTCGAGAATGTCAGGGTGTCGGTCCCCGTAGTGAATGCCGTGGCCACGAAGGCGTACTCTGCGCAGAGGTCCCCGGAACATGTGACTTCGGCTATATACCCCAGAGCTATGTAGGAATACTTGAAGCCCTGGGAGTCTATCACCGATGGGTTGTCGCAGTTCGCCGGTATATCGCTGAGGCAGCCGAGGAAGACGACAATCGTGCTGCGGGCCGTGACGCTCAACGAGCACGAGAAGGAGCTGCTGAACAGGGAATCGTCGTTCTCGCAGACGGCGCTTGATACCGAGGACAAAAAGGAGGGTGAAGCCATCGCGTGAGGAGCCACGGGGAGGACGGTCAGCGCCATGACGAACGTCCCGAGAATCAGCCCCGCGATTACAGTTCTTTCTGGCGGGCCAGCCGAGCCATGTCTCATCGCAAGTCGACCGGACGAAAATTGTCTAAGGAAGTAATAACTGCCAGAACGGTGTCGGGCTTTTTGCTAGGAGGAGCGTTTTAACACTTCCGATTAATCACAATTCGAGGCGTTAACATTCGATACAAAGGAACCTAGTCTGAACTAGCCCGTCGAGGTCACCCGGTGTACTTCATCAGTATGGAATTGAATTGCAGACTGAAAGAACCAAAACATAACTCCCACGGATAATCAGAGCATATTCTAAGCTGATTGCTAGCGGGCCCGACGGGACCAGCCCGCTCACTTTCTCATTTCGGAATTGAATTACATGGTCGACCGATTATTCTGGACTTCCCGAAAAACTAGGACGGAACACTTAAGATAGAACGGGGAGTACGTCACAAATGTCAAACTCGTGAATACGCGACAGGGACGTCAGACAATCACCGCGCTCGCCCTGCTCGCACTCTTGGTACTCGGGACTGGTTTGCTCTTTGTTTCCTTGGTGAGCGGTCCTGCCGTTCACGCACAACCCGCACAACCAACCAAGGTGGTACCGGGGCAGGTCCTTACCGAAAGCCTCATCATCTGCACTCCGTCGAATGGCATAACGGAGCAAGGAACGATTACGGCCGGCGGAAGTGCACAGAGTTGGATTTCAATCCCTCAGACTCAATCTTACTCGGACGGTCCGGACACGGTGGCTAACTGCGACACCATCCCATACTCGATTACTGTTCCGCTTTTCTCGGCATCGGGTTCTTACGAGTTGGTGTGGACCATAGAGACCTGTACATTTCGTGAAGCGTCTGGGTCCAGCGGTACCTGTTCTGGTCTTCCGCAAACCTTCCTCACCTTGGACTTCCAGGTGACACCTCCGACGGTGCCCGTGCTCAACGTGTACCCCACCGAGTCGAACTTCACAACCATGGTCCTGAATTACACGGGTAAGACTCTCTCCTCTCCAATCCATGTTGCCGTCGTGGACGCGGACCTCCCGCTGGGATTCAACTTGACGCTCAGGGCCCAAGGTACGACAAATTTCACCAAGACCTTGGACCTGCAGCCGTCTGCCACCGGGACTTCGACCATCATGGTCAACGCCACCCTCGACTGCGCCACGGGGCTGTGCGACCAACCGGGAGGTACGCAGCTTCCCTTGACCCAAGATGTGAACATAACCGCTTCGAGCGGGAGCTACAGCAAGGAAAACGAAATACAGGTTGATCTCCTGAAGGCGGAGTGGCTCGTGATGGTCTATTCCGCCGCAGACACCGGCAACGGAAAAGGCTTGCTGAATGACATCCAGGCGTCCATGGGGGGTAACGTGGTGGATATGGCAGCGACGACCGGACTTCATAACGACCCGGCCGTCGGGATACTCGACCTGTTCGCTACGGGCTGGACCGCGGGCTTCGCGCCCTACGCGGCTCCAGGGACCACGAGGCAACCCGCCGACACGATAAGGCTCTATCGGGTCTCGAACGGTACCATAGGACAGGTCGGGGAAACCTGGAACGAGACGGCCATGAACGATCCGGACACTCTGCTCAAGTTCATCAACATGTCGATGGCGCTCGTACCGGCAGACCGGAACCAGCTCATCATCTCCGGCCACGGCGCCGGGATACAGGGGGTCGCCTCCGACTTCCATAATGGTGATACCTACATGTCCATCCCTCAGCTGGCCAGTGCTCTCAGCGGCGTCTCGCCAAAGCTGGACGTGATCAGCTTCGACGCCTGCCTCGAGGCGCAGATCGACGTGCTGTATCAGCTGAGGAACTATGCCAGTTACTTCACTGCGTCCGAACTCTCGGTACCAGGGAGCGGATACAATTACACAGGGTTCCTCGGCTCCCTCCTGACGAACCCGGACCAGTCGACGGTTAGCTACGTCAAGGTCTTGGTCAGCACCTTCAATGCCAAGTACTCGGCGTTTCATAGCAACGCGACGCTCGCCGCCATCAACGCTACGGCGCTCGGGGGCGTCGTTTCCTCACTGAACACCCTTTCCGGTATTCTCGTGACGGACTACGGCGCGCACAGCGCAGCATTCAACGCGACGATGCTGCAGGTGCTTGGTAAATCGGCGTCCGTGGATTCGGGATACCCGTACCTGGACATAAGAAGTCTGGCACAGAACATCCTCCTCAGCCCACAGATAACGGACCAGAGCGTCAGGAACGCGGCCGCCGCTGTCATACAGGCGGACGAGTCGGCGGTGATAGCAAACTCGACGAACTACTGGATCCATGGGAGAAGCACCCCAATAATGTACGAGGGGCTGACCGTGTTGCTGTTCCCGCAGGCGAACGTCCCGAAGCTATGGTATCAAATGTTCGCGGGCTTCGATAATCAGCTCAGCTTCTCGAACTCCGCCCATTGGCTGCCTCTGTTGCGGGCTGTCAACCGCTCAAGCTCGCTGTCGACGATTGCCTGGACCTTCGTGCTGCTCGTCCACCCGGGACACCAGCTCTTCCTCAACGTCTATGATTCCTCAGGCGAGCAGACAGGCATCAACCCCGCTCTGGAGAACTCGTCCCAGTCGGAAACCCAACTCATCCCCGGCTCCATCTATGCCGACCCTGGCAACGGTACCACGTTGATCGCCCTCCCCCCGAGCATCCAGAGCTTCACGGCCGTGGTGAACGGCATAGAAATGGCGGAGGGGAGCGAGCCATACAC
>JAPCJR010000044.1:3700-4952 GCA_027886865.1 Nitrososphaerota archaeon | reverse complement strand
GCCTGGGTGGCGACAACGCCGACACCGGCCTCCGCCCACGTCACAACCGAGCCGACCGAGAACCAGTGCGACTGAACGGCGACTCCCATCTCTCCAGATTTCTTGTCAATTGCGACTATGGAGTAGGTGTTGATTGGGCGCAACTAAAGGGAAGCCGCGGAATCTACATAAAAGCTCTCGCCCGCGTAAAGATAAAAGCTGCAAGTTAGAGGGCGAGCGAATAGCGGGCCGGTCGTCTAGCCTGGTTAGGACGTCGCTCTGACACGGCGAAGGTCGCAGGTCCAAATCCTGCCCGGCCCACCATGCCTCCTGCCATCGCTACTACGGGACAAAGCGCCAGAATGCGGTGGCGCGCCCCTTACGAAGGGATTGACGCCTTGCCACGGCGAGGTCCAATGAGACGCAGGGGCAAACGCGCTACATCAAACAATAAGTCACTGCGAACTTTGGCATGAGGCTGTGCCTCGGGTTCTCATCCTGAACCATCATGGGCTCTCGGTGCCTTCGCTCATCGAGCGGGTCAGGGATACGGGGGCAAGTTTCAAGGTCATCGAACCGCGTGAGGTGAACCGGTCAAGCGCTTTGGGTTTCGATGGCGTGATCGCCTCAGGTGGCTATCTGGGCGCTGAGACTTACAGGAAGGAACTGGAGACCTACTCACGTTTGTTGGACGGACTCGAACTACCATTCCTTGGCATCTGTCTGGGGTTGAAGATCCTTGGACACCACTACGGGGCAAGAATGAGGAGAATCCAGCCAGCAGTCGGGACTTGCGTCGTGCATTTCGAGCGTGAATACCCCTTGGTCCCAGGGGTACGCGAATGCACCGTCTACCAGAGCCACAAGTACGAATTGCTTCTACCGCTCCCTCACGCGCTGGAGAACTATGCGTCGGACGGCAGTCCGGTCCAGGCCGTCAAGGTAAGAGGGACGGAACGATACGGGCTCCAGTTCCATCCGGAGATGAGCGACTACCCCGCAAGGGCAATCGTGGAAAAATTCGTCTCTCTCTGCTGAAGCGCAGCGCTCAGGGGACGTAGACGCCTATCTCCTCACCGATCTTCCTCAGCCGCTCGACACGGTGCTGAGTGGACGGATGGGTCGAGAAGAGTTCCACCAGGGATCCTCCCTTGAACGGGTTCACTATCCAGAGCGAAGCGGTCGCCGGGGAAGGGCCGTTCACCGTGCCTCTGGGGCCCTGTCGCAGCTTCGACATCGATGATATCTTCACGAGAGCCGAGGCCAGCGCACC
>JAPCJR010000044.1:0-3600 GCA_027886865.1 Nitrososphaerota archaeon | reverse complement strand
GGAGAGTCGACGATTCCGACCTTGGGCATCGGGATCTGGGCCGCGTTAGCGACCTTCCTCACGATTCCGAAGAGCGTCGGGTTGTCATTCTCCTGGATGAGCTTGGCCCGGCTCATCTTTACCACGATCTTGTCGCTCCAATAGTAGGATGCGAGATTTATCCCGCCGGCGAAGGCCAGACCAATGAACATGAACCCCAGCGGGTCGCCCAAGTAGAGGCCCACCGCGTAGCCCACCAACATGAGCAGTCCGGTAAGCACAAAGAACAGAGCGGTCATCTTCACGTACAAATTCAAAACCTACACCTTGAAATTTTTGCATCTAGCAGCCGTAAAAACCTTTCGAGAAAAAACTTATACATTTCTTGGTGGCTCTTCATCAAGAAGAAAAGATGTCCGAAGACAACAACGACGACTGGCCGACCAGGTGGCGGAAGATGATGCCTTTTGGACCCTGGTCTTTTCCTGACATCGAGGAGATGATGAAGGAGATGGAGAAGGATTTCATGCAGTTCAAGGACATCGAGAAGCAGGTCCCGAAGGACCTGATCCGCGAGCAGAACTCGTCCGACGGGAGCGTTAGGAAGGAGATCGGCCCCATAGTCTACGGCTACTCGATGACCATAGGCCCGGACGGCAAGCCGGTCATCAGGGAGTTCGGCAACGTCAAGAGGGGGGTCGAGCCGCTGAAGGGTATCACGGACAAAAGGGAGCCGCTCGTAGACGTGGTGGAAGGGGAGAAGCAGGTGAGGATCATCGCCGAGATTCCGGGCGTCACGAAGGAGGACATCGACATGCAGGTGGACGGCCGGACGCTGACGATAGCGGTCAACGCCGACAACAGGAAGTACGAGAAGCAGCTCCAGCTGCCGGAGGCCGCGGTCGTCGACGGAGCCAAGTCCACCTACAACAACGGAATCCTCGAGATAACCTTCCAGAAGAGACCACGCGAGAACACCGGGGTCCGGCTCAAGGTCGACTAGTCTTCTGCGTCGGCGAGGGCTCCGCTATGATTCTCACTACTGGAATGAGCGAGTTCTCTTGCAGGAACGCTTATTACCTTCGATAATCAATTATTCCTCATGGCCTCAATGATGTCGTGCGAATGCGGTTGGACCTTAGTCACCCCTAAGGGTGACGGCGACCTCAAGAAACACGCTATGATGCACATGCAGGACGCGCATCCTGCGATGCACCTCTCTGACGAGCAAATGAAGAAAATGATGAAGACGGTCTGAGCGCGTCTACGCTAAGCCTCTTCATCTCCAATTTATTCTAAGCGAACGTGACCGGCGCGAGAGGTTAATTCCCCTCGGGCGTGGGGGCCATGCGGAAGCATTGAAACTAAAAGGGATTGTCTGGGACCACCCTGGAGGGTTCGCAGGCCTTGAGGCTGCATCAAAAGTGTACACGCAGAGGCACCCCCGAATCCAGGTCGACTGGGACCGGAAGTCTATCCCCGACTTCGCCGAAGGGTCTCTGGAGGACCTGACCGCGCGCTACGACCTTTTGGTCGTCGAGCATCCTTTGATGGGTACAGTGGCAAAGACCGGGTTTTTTCGTCCGCTGGACGCCCTGCTGTCGGAGTCGTCTCTTTCGGGCCAGGCTAAGCGGTCTGTGGGCCCGAGCTACGGATCATACGCGCTTGCTGGTCATCAATGGTGCCTCGCTGTAGAGGCATCCGCTCAGGTCTCCGCCTACAGACCGAACCTTCTCGGGCATCCACCGAGGGATTGGAGGCGCGTGATGGAACTAGCCGAGGGTACCAAGACCGGCGGCCCTAGGGTCGCCATGCCCCTGATTCCGACCGATGCCTATGCCTCCTTCCTAAGTCTCTGCGCGAATCGAGGCGAACCGGCATTCCGAGGGTCGCAGATTGTCTCGCGTGAAATGGCGGTCGAGGTCCTGCGCTTCATGCAGCGGCTTGCGGACGCGCTCCACCCGGCCTCGTTCGAGGCAAGTCCTACGGAGCTCTTGGACATGATGTCGGAGACGGACGAAGTATTCTATTCTCCACTTCTCTTCGGCTATTCCAGTTACTCCCGGAAGCGGGAGGGCAAGCCTCTCATCGCCTATGCCGACATCCCATCGGCTGGACAAGGCCCTGTCGGGAGCCTCCTGGGCGGGGCCGGGATAGGCGTCTCGGCAAAGTCAGCGCACCAGCAAGACGCGGCTAGGTTCGCCGAGTGGGTCTGCGGGCCAGAGACGCAGCGAGGAGTCTACTTCACGGCGGGCGGGCAGCCCGGCAGCAGCGCTGCCTGGGACTACGAATCCGTCAACGCGCAAGCTCACAATTTCTTCCGTAGGACAAAGGCGACCATGGAGGGTAGTTACATGCAGCCTCGCTACGCGGGATACGTGGGTCTTCAGACCCGACTGGGTGAGATCGTCCATCGATGCCTAGTAAATGGCGAGGACGCGAGAAGGACCTATGACGAGATGAATTCAGCCTTCCAAGCAACCGCTCCGGCCAATCCTTCGGGATCGTCGTCACGCCCAGACGCGCGAGCTCCTCCATAGAAGCGGGGGTACCCAGGCGTCTTGGACAGGCCCAGTCGACTACGGCCAAGAGACCGAGAGTGGGTTCAAGATGGGATTGATGTAGACCGGGGAGAATTGGACCTCCTAAGGCAGGAGATTAAATAAGCGACTGACCTGCGATGGCATTGAAAGCGACTGAAGTCGCATGGTTGGGTGCCATGATAGGAGGAGAGGGCAGTCTGCGATACAAGAAGAAGAAGTCCATCGTGGCCGCGTCAAATAAGACGTACACCTACTACTATTGGGTCTTACAGATAAGGGTCCATATGGGGGAGGAAGAGTGGGTACGTCGAATAGCGGAGCTTTGTGACGTAAGCTATCGGAAAGAACCAAACGGGAAGTATTGGGAGGTCGTCGTTAGAGGATACAAAGCAATCAGGATAATCAGATCCATTCGCCCATACCTCTTTGGCCTAAAGGCGCAAGCAGCGGACATGGCGCTGCAAATCGGACCGACCGTACATCGGCAATCACAGCGCCCCGCCCTTCCTTCCCTCAAAGGTCAAAGGATAGTGGACCGGGGGGGAATTGGACCCCCGACCTCCCGCGTGCAAGGCGGGCGTTCGTACCGCTGAACTACCGGCCCATCGGACCCGCTCAAGTTTGTGATTGTATTAAAACTGTTGAAGCGTAACTCACGTCAGGTCAGGGGTCTTCCGCCCGAGACCACGATAGCCTCGCCAGTCACGAAGTCCGAGTCGTCGGAAGCTAGGAAGAGAACGGCGTGGGCAACCTCTTCGGGCCTGCCGAACCTCTTGAGGGGCGTCTCCGCGATTCTCAAGGCTCTCGCCTCTTCGCCCATCTTCCCGAGCATATCTGTATCCGTTGCACCGGGGCAGACGACGTTGACGTTGACGAATGGGGCCAGGTTCAGAGCGAGGGCCCTGGTCAGACCGATGACCCCCGCCTTGGACGCCGTGTAGTCAGGGACCTCCAGCGCCGACGAAGGCGCATTCAGACCGGAGATGGAAGAGATGTTGACTATCTTCCCTCGTTTCTGCTGGATCATTATCGGGGCGACCTCTTTGCTGCATAGGTAAACGCTCTTCAGGTTCACATC
>JAPCJR010000043.1 GCA_027886865.1 Nitrososphaerota archaeon | reverse complement strand
ACGACCTCGGGCTCTCCACGGACATCAGCATGGAGATGCGCGATGCCCACGGCAAATACCTCGACCCGACCATGCGCGCCACCGTCGAGAAGATGAAGAAGTGGCAGTCAAGGACCCGGACGAGCAACAGCCAGGAGAGGGGGCTCGCGATCGTACTGGCCAAGATCACCGAGGTCTGCGACAACCTGAGCCTCCCGAAGAACGTGGCCGAGACCGCCGCTCACATCTATCGGACTTCGGTGCGGCTGAAGGTCGCGAAGAGCAAATCGATCATGGGGATGACTGCGGCGGTAGTGCTGCTGGCATGCAGGAAATGCGGAGTCAGCAGGACTCTGAAGGAGGTCGCACGCGCCGCCGGCATAGAGAAGGGCGCGGCCGCCAAGTACTTCAGGCTGATACTGAAGGACGTCGAGAAGGACTATGTGCCGCCACCCTCGGTGGAGAAGCACATCTCGAAGCTGATCAACCTCGCAAAGATAGACCCGCGAGTGGAGCACCTTGCGCTCTATCTGTCGAGGTCCACGAACGACTCAAAGATATCGAGCGGAAAGGCGCCGGCAGGGCTCGCCGCGGCCTACGTCTACATGTCGTGCGTGATGAGGGGCGAGCATCTCCCGCAGAGGGAGGTGGCCGAGTTCGCGGAGGTCACCGAAGTTACCGTGCGAAACCGCTGCAGGGAGCTGCTCGATAACTACATAATCAGGCAGAAGTTGGGGTGGGCCGAATAAATGGACAATAAGAGCACCCCCAAGGCCCCAAAGATCGCCAAGGCCATGAAGACCATCAAGACCCCCAAGCCCGTCAAGACTCCCAAGGAGACCACCGAGAAGCCGACCGGCTCGGCCAAGGAACCGCAGCCGAAGGCACCGCGCCCCATGGCGCTCGCGGAGAAGACCGAGGAGGAGCTTGTCGACCTTACATCGCGAGTGTACAAGCTCGTAGTGGAGAGGGGCAAAGACGGAGTCCTTCAGAGCGAGATCTGGAAGGAGCTCGGCCTCACAAGCAGGGATGGTTCAAGACTAGCGATAAGGCTGGAGAAGCGCGGAATGATCAAGCGGGTGAAGGTCCTTGACGATGGTAGATGGACCTACAAGCTCACCCCGCTGCGTCTCCCCGCGAACATCTCTTCGATGGAGTCCGCTCCGTGCATAGTCTGCCCGGTGGAGAGCAAGTGCTCGGTCACGACGGAGATCAACCCATTCACCTGCCCGCTCATAGGGCCATGGGTCGTCAAGGAGCACAGGGATTCCGAGCTGATGGTCACGGTCGCGCAAGTGGCGTAATGTGACATGAGGCTAGCGGAAGCGCGGACTGACTATTATCGCAGGAAGGCGAGAGAGGAAGGCTACAAGAGCAGGGCGGCCTACAAGCTGCTCGAGGCGGTGAAGAAGTACAGGCTGATCAAGCCTGGTGACAGGGTCCTGGACATCGGGGCGGCCCCGGGAGGCTGGCTCCAGGTCGCCTCGGAGGCCGTCGGCGAATCGGGAAGGGTAGTCGGGATCGACCTCGACGAGGTCAGGCTCAATCTGCTCAACGTCCGCACCCTGATGATGGACGTCTACGACAAGACCACCTTGGAGAAGCTGAGGGCGCTGTTCGAAGTGCCGGCGGACGTGAAGCCCGCCGATGTGATGCTCTCCGACCTGTCCCCGAAGATATCCGGCGCGTGGGACCTGGACCACTACAAGCAGGTCGAGCTGCTCCTCAGGTCGTTCGACCTAGGAGACGACATCCTCCGCAAGGGCGGGAACGCCATGCTCAAGCTCTTCGACGGGGAGAGGTTCATCGAGTCCAGGAAGGAGGCGGAGAGGCGTTACGCCACCGTCGTCGTGATGAAGCCCAAGGCCAGCAGGGGGGCGAGCTCTGAGATGTACTTCGTCTGCCTAGGCAAGCTCACGTGAGGCTCCCTTCACGGCCTGCTGAAGCTCCTCGCAGTCCGCATCGGTCTTGAGCGACAGCTCCTCGAAAGGCTGCCTCATGCAGCTGAACCCTGCGGACTCTAGCCGCTCCATCACCGCCTCCATGGGGACCGACGAAGAACCCAGTCGCGACGCCGCCCGCTCGAGCGAGTAGCTGAAGGGTGGGAATCCATCGACGCCGATCATCGAGGAGACCGTAGCGGCGGCGTCCGTCCACTTCTGCTCGTCGCAGAACTGAGCCGCGCGCGTCTGCAGCTTTTCGTCGCACAGCTTCCCCAGCCAGAGCGGACCTGCCGACCTGACCCGGAGGCTGCAGTTTGGACAACGCGACAGGGGAGCCTTGCCGCTTGACCGCGAGTAGCAGCCGTTGCACTGGGTGACGTAGCCTATGTTCTTCTGCGTCTCGTCCGCCGCGGCGGCGCCCCTCGAGATTCTGAGAAAGACGCGGAGATAGTGTAGCGTGCTGTGCGCTATGACCGGTTCGACGCCGATATCGTTGATCCCGCCCATCCTTGCTGCGAAGGCCGCAAGTATCCTGATCGCCGTCTCATGGACGAACTCGCTCCTCGGGGTGGCCGACCCGTACCGTCTCAGCGCCACGCCCGGATAGACCCCGCAGAGCACCGCGGCGTCCGTCGCGGTGAAAGAGAGGATCGCGCCGTCCCCGGACGCCACCAGGGCGGCCTGCAGGTAGGGCGCCGGAGTCCCGAACGGGTCCACATCCACCGCGTCGAACTTTTCGCCCCTGTCGAACCTCGAGTAGAGGTACGCGTTGACCTCAGAGTGCACCAGGGCACATCTTTTGGCCAGACGGTTCTTCCTGACGTTCTTCGCGGCGACGGAGAGGGATGCTTCGTTGAAATCGACCAGGGTTACGAGGGCTTCGGGGACCGCCTCCTTCGATATCCGCACTCCTCTGGCTCCCGTCCCAGCGAGCGCGTCCAGGTATGTCTTCGGGCCCGTCACCGCCGCCACCGCGACGGAGATGTCCCTGTTCAGCCTAGCCGCCGGGTTGAAGAACACCGGAAACGTCGCCGGGACCTTCCTCGTCAGGCTGTCGGCGGGCACGACCAGCTGCGTCCTCCCCTCAAGGGTCGTCTTCAGGGCCGTGGGCACCATGGTGCGGTCCCAGGTGAAGCATTTAAGGCCACCAAGATTGGTCGTCATCAGCAATTGTCAACCTCCACGCGTGCTTGGCTGATCACGGGCCCACCCGGCATAGGCAAGTCGACCGTGGTCGCCAAGGCGATCTACATGCTTCGGTCTGAGGGCCACGGCGTTGGAGGATGCCTTACGCGGGAGCGCAAGGAGGGAAGGGAGCGCGTCGCCTTCACCATCTCCGACCTGATGAGCGGGAGGGAGGGGGAGCTGGCCTCAATCAGGGGCACGCTCGGGCCGCGCGTGGGACGCTACAGGGTGAACGTCGCCACGCTAGCGGAGCTTGGTGCGCGCGCACTGCGCGATGCCGCCGCAGGCGCCGAGGTGATAGTCATCGACGAGATCGGGCCGATGGAACTCACGAGCCCCGAGTTCAAGAAGGCCGCCGGGGAGTGCTTCAAGTCCGGCAAGCCGATCCTCGCAGTGGTGCATCAGCACATGAAGGACCCGCTCATAGAGATGATACGCGAGATGCCCGAGAAGGCCTACATCGAGCTCACCCTGCACAACAGGGAGAAGCTCGCCCAGACCATAGTGAACGAGATATTGGCCGTGCTACCGAAGCAGTCAACGTAGAATGGGGGTGCGAAGTTGGTCGAGCCGAAGGCCACTGTCGGCGGGATCGACGAAGCCGGGAGGGGGTCGATCATCGGACCACTCGTCGTCGCAGGCGTTTGTGCCAGCGCGGAGGCTCTGAAGGAGTTTGAGGAGATGGGCGTGAGGGACTCTAAGATGCTCTCGCCCGAGGCGCGGTCGTCCCTTTACTGTGAGATAGTGCGCCTCTCGAAGGTTGTCCATTTCGCGCCTATCGAGATCGATGAAATAGACCACTACGTCTTCTTCGGCACGAGGAGGAGGAAACTCAATTTTCTGGAGGCGTTGCACATGGCCAAGGTGATACCAATGCTCGAAGCGGAAGAGGTCTTCGTCGACGCCCCCGATACGAATCCGCGGATGTTCACGGAGGAGCTTTCAGGGATGCTGGACCCGTGTCCGCGCATCGTCGCGCAGCACAAGGCGGACCGCAATTTCGTCGTAGTCTCGGCCGCATCGATAGTCGCGAAGGTGGAGCGGGATAGAGCGGTCGAGCTGCTACGCGGGGTGCACGGGGACTTTGGTTCCGGGTATCCTTCCGACCCGCAGACGATATCCTTCCTAAAGGAGTGGGTCTTGAGGGAGGGCTTGCGCCCCGCATTCTCGAGAAAGAGCTGGAAGACCTGGGACCGCATACTGGTGACGACCCTGGATGCAAGCCTCTAAGGGCTCTAGGTTGGATTGAGGCGGAGCGACCGACCTGTATGGGTCACGATGACCGCGCAGAGATCAGAGCGTGGTCCTTGTCGAACGGGCTGAGCTCCACTATCTTGTCCACCGTGAACCCCGACCTTTCTAGCTTCGCCATCTCCGACTTGAACACTTCACGGGGTTCCTTGATGACGTCTATGCTTCTTGCCTTGACTACGAGCAGCAGCCTTCCCCCCTTCTTCAGATTGCTCCGGCAGTTCGCCACCGCTATCTCCGTCTGGTCGGGCTGTGCGATGTCGCAGTAGATCACGTCTACTCTCCCCAAGGAACCGAACTTCTCGGTCGAGCGCGCGTCTGCGATGAACGGGACGACGTTCTTGCGCAGCTTCGCGACCTTCTGGACGAACTCCCTGCCGACCCTCATCGACGACTCCACCCCTATCAGGAGCCCCTTCTGCCCAACGATGTCCGACACGTGGGACGGGGTCGTGCCCGTCGAGGTGCCCAGGTACAGCACCTTGTCCCCCTCGCGGATGATGTCCTCGGGGAGCCCCTTGATTATCGCGCCGGCGAGCTTGGACCTGAAGGGGTCCCAGGCCCTATACTCTTTCCCTTCTATCCTGACGAGGTC
>JAPCJR010000012.1 GCA_027886865.1 Nitrososphaerota archaeon | reverse complement strand
TCCCTTCCGGCCCACTCTATATCCAAATGGGACCTTCGTCAGTTGAAGCTGAATTCTGACTTTTCGGATGCGTGACCCCGCCGAATTTATGATCACATGGTCATTACGAGGGATGATTTTGACCGCGAGATTTCGCGGCTCAGTCCTTAGCGCTATCTCTCCATCCCTAAGAGCTTAACGTGCTTTCATCACAGCCGCGAAGCGGCGCAAAGAGTTTCGACCTTCGTGGTCTTCCTCTCTTCGGACGCCGAACCCTCCGCCCCTGCTAATTCAGAGGTGGATTACAAGCTTTTGGAAGGTCTACGCATTGCGAAAGCAAAAGTTGCTGCCTCTCATCTGTTACAATACGGGAGGAAGTTCCCGCCACAGGTTTGAGTGGGCGGAGTTCACTGCGCCTCCGCCATCCAGACACCCGACCCGCCGTTTTGACCACAAGATTCCGAGCCAAGGCATTTCTACATGTCCCGGTACCACACGCCATCATGCAACAGTCGGAACCCGCGTCCGTGGGCCGCGAAGGTAACCTTCGAGCGCTCGCCCCTGAACAACAATGGTTCGTGGTGAGGTCGAGAAGTGCTCGCGAAGACGGTTCGTTTGTCTACGCCGTGCGGTCCACCGGTGTCTACTGCAAGCCCTCTTGTCCCTCGCGCCGGCCAAGACGCGAGAACGTTGTCTTCTTCCCCGACCCAAAGAGCGCAGAGGGCGCCGGCTTTCGGCCATGCCGACGCTGTGAGCCTACGGAATCGTTGAACCGGCAGCAACGAGCGATCCAATCGCTTTGCGCGTACATCGGCGCCCATCCGGCCGAGGAGCTCACGTTGCGGACTCTCAGCAAGCGGGTCGGGATGAGCCCCTCTCACCTGCAGCGGGCTTTCAAGCGAATTGTCGGTGTGAGCCCGCGGGAGTACGTCGAGGCCGTCCGGTTGGGCAAGTTCAGGCACCTTCTCCGAGAGGAGGGGTCGGTAAGACGCTCCACATATCGCGTGGGCCGTTCTTCCACCAGCTGGCCGTATCGCCCAGTCGGAAGCGTACTCGGGATGGAGGCGAGGGCGTACAGGGACGGTGGCGCGGGGGAACGAGTCCGCTTCGCGACTGCAAGGTGTTCTCTCGGATTCCTGCTCGTCGCCGGAACGGGGCGAGGTGTCTGCTTCGTCGTGCTCGATGACTCCGAGGAGGGAGCCCGGGAGGAACTAAGGCGCGAGTACCCCAAGGCGGACATCCGCGAGGACCGGGATTCCGCGGGCAGATGGACCCGCGCGGTAGCCGATTCTCTCGAAGCGGGAGACTCTGCCGGCCTTGAGAGTCTTCCCCTAGATATCAGGGCCACCGCATTCCAATGGAAGGTCTGGAAGTGCCTCGTCTCGATACCCCGCGGTTCGACGACGTCGTACGGCGAGCTCGCGATGAAGGTAGGGTCACCAAACGGCGCAAGGGCTGTCGGCAATGCCTGCTGGTCCAACCCTCTCGCACTGGTGATTCCCTGCCACCGGGTCGTCGCGAGTGACGGAACCTTGGGAGGTTACAGGTGGGGCGTCGGAAGGAAGCGTGCCATCCTCAGGAAGGAAGGGGCGAGGGATAGGATCGCATCATGACTTGAGCCAGCCGAGCTTGTAGAAGCAGTACCCCACGAACATCATGCTGATCGCCGTCACCAAGACAAGCTGCCAAAGCTCGGCCTGATAGGGCTCGCCCAACAGGTTCGTCCCGAGTACCCCCGTGAGGGCGGCCGGGATGACTGCGAGGCTGGTGATCACTGCCAGAATCTTCAGTATCCTGTTCGTCTCGAACGAAGATTGATTGATGTAGAGGTCGATGATGGTACGCACGTGGCCGACCACGTCGTCCGCCACCTCGTTGAAGTACGCCGTCTCCTCCTGCAACGACTTGAAATCCTCCTCCGCGCGCTCGTCGAACCCCTCGAGCGGGAGGCGCCTCGATAAGGCGACCCCCAGAAGCTCCCTGAAGTGGACTAGGTTCGAGACCAGCCTCTCGACCTCTTTGTTCAGCTCGTACATCCGGCGGAGAAAGTCACGAGGGAGTTTGGACCGCGGGGTGCTACCGATCCTCGTCACTTCCAGCTCGATCTCCGAGAACAGCGACCTGTATTCCCTCAGCGTGGAGTCGAGTATGCCATAAAGAATGGCAACGGCGAAGCTGTGGTCGCCGCGACGGCCCTGGACTTCGACTAGGGCTTTCTTGAACATGTCAATCCCGTGAGGCGAAGCGGAGATTATCTTCGAGCCTCTACAGATTACTATCTCGCCTCGCCGGGCGATTGTAAGGTAGAGCTCCGACCGATCGGGATACTGGACTTCACCGGACTGGAGGAAGATGAATGACATCTGCTGCACGTAGTCGATGCGAGGATAGATCTCGTCCACCTGCTTTGCCTTGAAATGGTGCGGTGGCACCCGGAGCATGCTGCTCAGCCTGAATATCCCATCCTCTGTTATGTTGTGGATGTCTATCCATTCTGGGTCTTTCGTGCCGAGGTGCTTCTGCACGTCGTCCCACGTCAGGTCGTCGTGCTCCGTGGTCAAGTCGGCGTCGACCTGTCGGATTATTGTGTCCGGCGCCTTCGTCTTCGTCTCCTGGACGACCTGGGTGGTCTTCATACGACTCCCAGCCGTCCGCCCGCCGACGGCCAGTGCCCGCGGCAACCTGAGAAGCCGCAGAAGTAGGGCTGTGGACCCCCTGCCGCTAAGGCTGAATAACGGGACGTAGGAAATGAAGGAGAGGAGGACGACGGCAAGGTCGACGAGGTGCCACGGCGACTTGAAATATTCCCAGCGGCTTTGAGCGAGGTACAGCTTCGAGAAGTACTCGAGCACGAAGAAGACTATCACCGTCACGTCACAGATGTCGAAGAAGCTCAGGGCTGATGATGAGAAGCTGATGAAGAGCGGGAGAAGGATGATCGGAAGCAGAAGAATGGAGAGAAACGCCATGAACTTGTCCGAGAGTATCGAATCAACAATCTCTCTCGCGTCTTTTCTCGGGTCCGCCTTCGGCACAAAGATAGAACGGGGGAGCAAGTCATCGCCGGAATCTTCCGTGCTCTTCGGCGTCGAACCGGCATCGGACATGTTGCTTGGTCCTGCTCTCGAATAGCCACGCTAAATATACATGGCGAGGCCTCCGGCAAGGCAAAAACTGGGCAGAGAATCAACAGCGTTGCGGCATATGCCCTTCACGAGGAGTTGTTCAAGGAGCCAGAACACGGGCCGATGGCCGAGATTCTCTCCAGGACATGATCCTAACACCTTCCAAAAGATTTATCTAACAATATATCAAGATATATCGTAATATGTCGTTATCGGTCAGAGGCTTGCCAGTTCGCCGTTTCCTAAGAAAGGGCGGCATCAAGCTGCTGGTCCTCGATGCTCTGAGGTCGCGACCTATGCACGGGTATGAAATCGCCAAGGAGATTTCTGGACTGTTCAACGGGGCATACGAACCGAGCCCGGGAGTGATCTACCCGACGCTCCAGTGGCTGGCGGACCAGGGTAGCATCGAAGGCAGGCAAAGCGAGGGTAAGACGACCTACACAATCACCGCCTCCGGGCTGCAATTTTTGAAGGAGAATGAAAGCAACCTCCGCCAGGCATTGGAACTCGTCAAAAGCCGAGCGAGTCAGGGTGACTTTCCCATTCTGCGGAGCGCAAGAAGGCTACAACGGACCATCGTTGTCTACCTCCCCGAGATGTCGAGCGACAGACGGGCCGAGGTCGCCAAGATACTTGACGAAGCCAGGGACAGAATCGATAGGATGATGGAAGAATGATGGAATCCATGCACGCCAGAAGGAGGTACGCCGTCGCTCTAACGGGAGTGGCGGTCTACGTGATACTCGACGCCGTGGCGCAGCTTCTCCCGCCGCACTACAGCCCGATCAGCCAAGCCGAGAGCGACCTAGCGGTAGGCCCCTACGGCTACATCATGGCCATCAACTTCCTGAACCGCGGCTTCCTGTCTCTGGAATTCCTCTTCGCCCTCGTGGGTACCGTCCGCCTCACGGGCGGGGCCGTCTCCGAGTACCGCAGGGGGTTCACTCTGCTCGGAATCTGGTCGATGGGCGCGTTTTTGCTCGCCCTGTTCCCAACAGACGTTCCCGCCACACCGGTCTCGTGGCACGGAGCGATCCACCTCGTAGTTGCGGTGATCGCGTTTCTCGCCGGAGTATTCGGGGTCCTCGCCATATCCATCCGGATGGGCGGAAATCGAACCCTCGCAGACCTGAGACGTTTCGCGTTGCCCATCGCCGCGCTTGCAGTGGTCTTCTGCCTGCTGGAGCTTCTGGCACCTTTCTTCTCGCCGCACCTCGCCGCGCGATTCGGAGGGCTCTTCGAGAGGATGTTCCTCGGAGGGATGCTCGTTTGGATTGCGTCGATATCGGTCTACATGCTCAGGCATGAACCGAAGCCCGCCCCACCGTCCGCTATTCCAACTGCGGTCAGCTGACCGCCACGAACTGCTTATAGATTAGCGGCCGGTCAATTAGACCGATGCCGAAGATTGAGGTCGGGGGCGTTAGCCTCTACTATGAGGAGAAGGGCAGCGGAGAGCCAGTCGTGTTCTCCCACGGGATTCCCACGGACTACCGCGCCTGGAACTCGCAGACGGAGCCTTTCTCCAAGAGCTACCGGACCATCGCCTACAGCAGGCGTTACGCTTCACCCAACGCGAGGACAGGAGACCTGACAGATAGCACCGTCGCGAACAACGCAGCCGATCTCAAAGGATTCATCGAGAAGCTCGGCGCGGGACCCGTCCACCTGGTCGGTCACTCGTACGGCGGTTTCACGGCGGCGTATCTCGCGGCCGACTATCCGGAGCTCATCCGCTCGCTCGTCTTGGTCGAGCCCGCTATCGCGACGCTCCTTGTTCAGGACGAGACAAGTTCAGGCCAGCTTCTGTCCCTGCTCCTTCGGAGCCCGTCGGTGGCGCTCTCGGCAAGGCGCTTCCAGAATCGCTCCCTGCATCCCTCCCTCGCCGCCCTTGACGCCGGGCAGACCGAGAAGGCGGTGGAGCTGAACGTGGATGGAGTCCAGGACCACCCCGGCGCGTTCAAGGCGATGTCCGACGCTTCGAAGGCGATGATGATCGATAACGCAAGGACGATAGCCGAGCTGAGGACGAAGTTGCCTCCCTTCAAGGAACAGGCGGCGAAGATCTCCTCCAGGACTCTCGTCGTCAACGGAGAAGCTAGCGCTCTGTGGCTGCGTCGCATAGGTGAGCTTACGGTCGCTGCCGTTCCGAGGAGTGAAGCGGCGAAGATTACCAACGCAAGGCACTTCCCTCACATCGAGAACCCATCCGAGTTCAATCAGCGCGTCCTCGCGTTCATCTCAGGAAGCAAGAATTAGCCGTCAGCGGCCACTGCCATCTTTATCTAATCACGGACCAACAATGGATGGTCTCGAGAGTTGTCTGAAGCGTCCAAAGGAGCCGACCTCCTGTTCACGGAGCTGGTGGACGCGGTACGATATTCCCAGAACTGGGAACACAGCGTCGAGGAGCAGAACGAGGCGAACGCTAGCGCAGAAAGGAGGATGGGAGAGCTCGACGAATTGGCCGCGCGCATATCGTCGGCGTTCGACGGTCTCCACCTCGACCCAGAGGACTCTGAGAACCTTTCCAGGAAGGTGAACGAGTTCGCTTCGCTTGCGATTCAGCAGGCGAAGGACCGCGTGGGTACTAAGCTCAAGGCGGCGCTGCAAGATTCCCTATCTGAATCGAGTTCCGAGGAGCTGAAGGCGAAGAAGAGCCTCGAGTCATACCTTGCGGTGTCTCCCCTTCCTGTGACCGACGAAGAGGTCTCTCTCGAACTTTCAGAAGGCTCGTATTCCGCCACGGCCAAGTACAAGTGCGCCGGCGAGATAGAGTACGAGTTCCTCCTGAACACGGCGAACTCGCCGCTCTTTCGAAGTGAGCTAATGTTCTCGGGGGTGCAGAAGGGCGTCAAGCTCCCCGTCAGGCTGGGGAAGACCTGGCTCAAGAAGGAGCCAGTCCCCGACTTCGAGAAACTCGACGTCTACGCGCTCACCAGAGCTAGGGCGTCGAAGAACCATCTGACGTCGACCTTTGTCAATCACGAGACGAACAGCCTCGTAAGCCTGGTCTTCTCGAGGTCGGGCGAGGAGTCGTTCGTGACCATCGAGTATTCTGACGACAAGGGCAAGGTAGACGTCACCGGAGAGTCGTCTCTCAGCAAGCACTTCGACCTCACGTTGATGAAGCGCGCGACCGGCCGGCTGGTCGACGCGATTGCCGACCTCAAAAAGGAGAAACTTCAGCTGAGCAAGCTCGAGAGCGGCAACGAGGATGTCTTGGCCACCCTCGACTGCTTGGGGTTCATGCAGCGGGTCGTCGTAGTCGTGGCCCAGTCGAAGGAGTCCTTGGACGCGATTAGGAGCGTCGACTCCAAAAAGGCCACGGAGAGGCTGAAGCTACTGGGTCCGGCGGGGGGAAAGATGATGGAGGCTCTCGGTCTGGCCGCGCGGAACACCAAGCAGAAGTAGCTTTTTTCCCTATCCCCGGGATTTCGGCACCCTCTTCAGCACCGATGCGTCGACGTACAGGTTCAGCAGCAGGATTATCGGGGCTAAAGTCAGCATCCCGAGGAGGAGACTGTTCGCCCCGGAGGGTGTGAGAGGGAGCAGAGAGAGGAATGTGCCCTTCGCGTGAACCAAGTGTGGGAAGAGCTCGAGCAGCGGCAGACTAGCCAGGCTCAGGATCGAGAGAAAGAGCTGCACGCCGAGCTGGCCCAGCTCCAGTATGTCGAACGCAAGGTAGGCGAAGAGTATCGCGAGCGTCCCGAAGACCACGACCGAGGAGCTGATGAGGTACACAGAGCCCCCGGCGACGAAGCAGCTCGCACCCACTATGATGGGCAGGATATCCGCCCTTCCGTACGCGGCACCTTTGGACCTTCTCAGCCACACGGCTGAGAGCGTTATGATGCCCAGGCTGGCGAGGACCATGAAGTCTGTTATGTCTACCAGGAAGTTCTCGTTGCTCACCGCGAGGAGGAATATCGAGACCAGCGTGAACAACCATGAGAGGCTGGCCAAGGAATGGGGCATGTATCCGTCCTCCCCAAGCGCCGCAAGATGGCGCGTCGCGGCGAGGAAGGCTGGCACGAACGTGGTGACGGTCGCTATGAGGAACGCTATCCCGATTAGCAGCTCCTGGAAGGGCCCGAGGAAGGTGCTGGCGAGATACAGGGCCGGGATCTGCGCCTGAAGGACCGCGGCCGGGTTCGGGTGTGCTGCGAAAACCGCCAAGCCGTAGAAGATATTGATGGCCGCGGTGATCACCACCGTGAGTATCATGGCCACGCCGAGGTATTGCGCCTTGCCGAGTTTGTACCCTTTCTTGATCCACGATACGACCGGGACCGGGGATGACTCGCGCGCGTCCCGCTCCAGCGATTGGATCTCCTGGAAGCCGAAGAACAGGAGGTACAGGTACCCCGTGTTGATCACGAGGGCGACCGGCCAGTAACCCCCTCCGGTGTACTTCAGCAACCCCGCGAAGTCCCAGCCGCCTACGGACCCAAGAAGTGCGCTGTGGTACAGAAGGATTGCGACGAAGATGGCGGTGAGGAAGACCTGGATGATTCCGGTAAGGCGCAGCAGCTTCTGCTCATAAAGAGAGTCGAGCACGGTCCACGCGATCAGAGATATCGCTATCGCGTAGACGATTATCACCTCGGTGCCGCCCCTGATTCCGAGCCCACCAAGGATGTTCGGGAAGTAGTCGAAGTCGAAGATTAGGAAGACGATCTTCGAGTACGCTGCGAGGGCCGTGTTGGCGACCCACATCGAGACCCTGCTGATGAAGTATCTCGCGCTCCTCACCCCGACGGCGACCTTCGTGAAAGACGGTCCGCCCACCGCATCGAGGCCACGCCTCCTGGATTCTGTGTACATGTCGGCGTAGACTTTCGCCATCAAGATAGAGAGGACGGCGGCTAGGAGGAGCGAACCCAGGGAGACCCATTCGTACTGGATTATGTTCTGTGGGATCAGTATGAAGAGCGGGGACCCCAGAGTGGCACCGACTCCCACCGCCAATATGGTGCCGAAGCCATAAACAGGATTGGCCTGCTGCACCTTGCGCGGCCTCCGAAAGCGAACTCTGAACGAATCAGGGAGCGATGCGATAAGTGCGACGCCGGTGAGTGCGAGGCTCATCGCTGCAACAGCCACGATCACTTCGCCGAGCGAGGCGCCCCCCTGTTGCGAGATGTACGACACCTCGTCGTAGAGGTAACCCGTCGCGTAGATGGTGACCCCGAGACCTACGACGAGCGCCACCACCTTTACGGCGAGGGCACCCAGATGTCTGTTCTGGAGCGCCACTAGCTCCCACTCGACTCTAGGATGAGCCCGGCTCTCTTGAGGTTTTTCGCTGCCTGTCTGAGGCTATAGAAGGCGCCGAGGAGCAGCATCACCGAGAAGACGAAGTCAAGTAGAGGGACCCCGAAGTAGAACGGCCCGCTCGTCAGCGAGGGTGAGAGCGCGCTTGAGAAGTAGTTCAGCCATTGCTGGGGCGAGCTCAGACCTGCCATGACCGGGACGATGGCGGCGAACCCGAAGATCGTCAGGAATGACGCGAGGACTATCTCTCCCAGCGCCATCGGCACGTTCCCCTCGCCCTTGGACGTTCGCCTAGCTTGGAGCAGCCTCACGATCCTCGTCACGTACTCGTCCTGTGATTCCACGAAAGACGTTTCAAGGATGGGTCGGAGCTCGGCATCTGACTCGTGGAGTAGGGCAAGCGCCCGCATCTCCAACTTCAACCTAGAGACGATTTCGTCGCCAGCTTTCTCATCGCTGCTCAAGTCAATCCTCCGTTTCTGTGCGGCCGGATTTGCTATATCATGATTGCGCGGGGCCAGCGACTTCTCGGGAGACGGATAGCGGTCACAAGGACTCGCAGACCCGCGCGACTCTAGCGCCGCTGATATGCTTAAATATATGTTGGGAAATAAAATTATTACTGCAATTCGCGGTTTGTTGATTCAGGACGCTTACGCTCTGATTCTCTGACGACGACATTGCTGTGGAAAAGCAAACAAAATGAGTAGTTTCGAAGAAATGGAACTTCACCCTCTATTACTGAAGGGTGTCAAATCGGCTGGGTTCGATAAACCATTCGCAATCCAGGAACGCGCGATCGGCCCCCTTTTAGCAGGCCGAAGCGTGATAGGACAGGCAAAGACAGGAAGCGGCAAGACGGCGGCCTTCGGGCTGCCGATGCTGAACGCGATTAGCGCCGACAGCCGGGACGTGCAGGGTCTGGTTCTCGCGCCGACGAGGGAACTCGCGGTGCAGATAACGGCCGAGATGAAGAAGCTTGCCGCCTACACCAGGATCAAGATCCTGACGGTCTACGGAGGTCAGTCGATAAACGTGCAGCTCCAGGCGCTCGACCATGGGGTACAGGTGGTGGTGGGTACGCCGGGACGTATCATGGACCACATCAAGCGAGGAAGCCTGGACCTGAGCAGGACCAACTTCGTCGTGCTTGACGAGGCCGACACAATGCTAGACATGGGGTTCATAGATGACATCGAGTTCATCCTCGATTCAGTGCCTGAGCCCAGACAGATGGGCCTATTCTCAGCCACCATGCCTAGGAGGATAATCGACATCGCCAACAAGTACATGCGCAACCCTGAGAAGATCTTGGTCTCGGCAGATGAGCCCACAGTGGATACTCTAGAGCAATTCTATTCCATCTCGGAAGCGGACCAGAAGCTGGACATCCTCCTCGACTTGTTCGAGAGGGAGAAGCCAGCTAGCACGATAATCTTCTGCAGGACCAAGTACGGGGCCCACAAGCTCGCGAGGGAGCTCCAAAGGCGCTACATCAACGCTGTACCTCTTCACGGGGACCTGAGCCAGCACCAGAGGGACCACTCGATGGGAGTCTTCAGGTCAGGCCACGCCGACGTCCTCGTCGCGACCGACGTCGCGAGCCGGGGAATAGACATCTCTCAGGTTGACTGCGTGGTCAACTATGACGTCCCAGAGGACCCGGTAATCTACTTCCACAGAGTAGGAAGGACGGCAAGGGCGGGAGACAGCGGTAGGGCGTTCACCCTGGTCTCGTATGACGAAGAAACTGACTTCTCCAGGATCTTGGGTCTGACAAAGGCCGAGATCAAGCCCATGAGGCCGGAAGACGCTCAGCACAACTTCTACGTGAACTCGAGGGGCACGATCACAGAGCTGCAGAATCAGAGGCAAGGCGGAGGCGGCGGCTATCGTGGCAGGAGAGGCGGCGGGAGCAGCGGCGGCGGCTATCGTGGCAGGAGAGGCGGCGGGGGCGGCTCACGTTGGTGAAGTGCTATAACTGCAACTCTGTCGCCAAAGTCCAGTGCATAGAGTGTACGCGCTGGGTCTGCAGGTCGCACTCCAGCATCATCTTCAACGAGGAGACCCGGACTTTCCGTAACCTCTGCGGTGCCTGCTATTCGCAAGTGAGGAGATTGAGTTGGGTAAGAGAAAGGTCCTAAACGAAGCCCACCTGAAGGAGCTCGTGCTCCCGCAGGCGGGAGAGATACTCGGCCGGGTCGTCAAGATCTCGGGCGGGAACCAGGTCATAGTCGCCTGCGTGGACGGCAAGACCCGACTGTCCAGGATCCGCGGAAAGATGAAGCGCAGGATGTGGATCCGCGAGAGGGACATCGTCCTCGTCGCACCGTGGGACTTCGACGACAAGAAGGCCGACATCATCTGGCGTTATATCAAGGACCACTCTGAGTGGCTCGAGAACAACGGCTACATGACGATGCAGGATGCTAGCAAGCCTGAGGCGCAGGCACCTGCAGCTGCGCCGACGCCGACAGCCACGGCTTCGGCAGTAGCTCCTTCCGAGACCCAGTAATCAAACGGTGCGCGTCACAGGGGCGCCGATCTTTGGCTTTTCGACCACGTCGCCACAGCGTCGTGCGCGTGTATCGATTCGAAGCACCTTGACCGCACATAAAGCGCATTGGGGAAGCGCTTCACGCACTCCCTGACCAGGTCCTCGGCGAACCTCGCGTTCTCCTGAGCCTCCAGGATCTTCCTCGCCTCCTCGACCCTCTTCATACGCTCCGTCGGGATGGCCGAGAAACACTCGCCCATCTTCTCGATGGTGGCGGTCGAGTCGAGCGCCGTCTGCTTCTCGAGCACCATGGTTATCTCCGCCCTCTGCATGTGACCTATCCCGATCATCCTCTTGCTGCACGGGCAGGCCGTCATCCCCTTGGCGGTGAACTGATATCTTATCGCCCCCTTCTCGCTCGTCTTCACGATGACGGGTATGAACTGGTCAGCGTGCGGCATCTCGAAGGTGCACGCGACGCGCGCCCCTGGCTGGGTCTTGTTGACCTCGGAACAGATGGCCTTGAGCCAGCTCTCGATGCTCGCTCCATGCTTCGAGGAAGCCGCTTGCACCAGCCGACTCATGTGGACCCCTCTGTGCATCCCGGTGGAAGTCTGGATCGTAAGCAGGACGGGCATGGCGATCTTGCCGTTCTGGTAAAGCACCTTCAGGTCCGCCACCCCTGCATCGATCACGAGCTCCGCGGGCTCGATCTGTGTGTCTGCGAGGAGGTCTATGAACTGGGTCTTGGCGATCTGTTCGTCGTCGTTGGTAGCCCGGCGCATGAATCTGGCCGGTGAAGACGGGTTTTATACGTTTTCGGTGTTGTTTTGCGATAGAGGGTCGACTACCCCGGCCGCCGCAAACGTCCTCTTCCTCCCCAGGCACCCCTCGCACGTCCAGCAGTGCTCGCTCCCCTCCATGTGGCAGCTCCAGGTCATCCCGAGTGGGACGCCGAGCTTGTACGCCAGCGAGACCACCTGGACCTTCTGCATCCGCTTGAGGGGCCTCCAGATCCTAGTCCTCCTCTCCCTCAGCCTCGCCGACCCCGCCCGGAGCGCCCTCTGAAGGTTGGCGAAGAACTCGTCGGAGGTATCCTCGAAGAGCTTCAGGTCGTCGCTGTTATGGCCGCCGACTATGAACGACGACCCCGTCTCCTCAGCGAACGCGGCCGCAAGGCTGTAGTATGTCGCGTTCTTCATAGGTATGTACGTGCGCGGCAGGCCGGCCAGCCTCCTCCTGTACTGCATGTCGGACAGCTCCCTAAGTTGTGGGATGGACACGACCCTGTGTTCCGCGACCCCAGCCACTCTCGCTATCCTCTTTGCCGCTTCCATCTCTCCCTCGGCCATGCGATGGAACTGGACCGTGAGCGCCCTGTTGGTGTATCCCTTCTTCCTGGATAGATACAGGCACGCCGCGGAATCTACCCCGCCGGAGAGGAGGACTATCGCATCCGTCGCCGTTCGGCCTCTCTTGCGTGGACCTGCGCGAGAAGGTGGGTTCCCTTGTTGAGCCCTTCGTAGACGTACACGCCGACCGCCTCGACGTTGCCGGGCATCTTCGGGGCGATCCTGCGCAGGAGTTCCTGTGCCAGGTTCTCGACCGTCGCCTCTCCTTCCAGGAGCACGGTGGTCTTTGAGGGGACCTTCATCTCGAACGGCCCGTGGACCGTCTCGAAAGCCAAACTCACCCTGTTCCTGTCCCTCTCCACCACGTACCTGCTGCTGATGAAGAGCTTGTGGTCCAACGCAGAGATCGCGTCCTTGATTATCGGCTTTGCATCGTTAAAGTCCACGACCATCCCGTCCTTCGGCGCGCCGATGAGCTCCACGAGGGCGGAGGACGTGTGGCCGTGCATGACTGAGCACTTCTCGGTCTTGGGGAGTATGTGCGCATAGTCGAAGTTGAAAGACGGGTCATCCAGAAAGATGGTCTGCAGTCTGTCTTGCGGCGCCGCCCCGTCGCGTGAAACCCTGACCCCGATGTCGAAGATGTCGCTCCTTGAGGAGCTCTCAGACAGCGTGATACACTTCTTGCCCCGAAGTGCGATCTTCTTCCTCTCGTGAGGGTTGGGTCCTTTCCCGATGAAGATGAGCCGGTCTCCGGTCGCAAAATCCGCTACGAGGGACGAGCCCGGCCCAACCGGCTCGTTCGTGGCGAACTCGAGTCCCACAGCCTCGAGGATAGCCCCCACGAGCGCATGGATGCTGGTGCGGTACTCCCTGGCGCCGCTCCGATACACCCTCGCATATCCTCCTCTATCGAGCTCCTTCAGTCTGGCCGATACATTGTCCAGGAGGTTCTTCTGCACGATGAGCGGAGTGTTCGGGCTTCGTTTATAGCGTTTCCGCGTTTTGGTTGAGATGATTGGTGCGGCGCAGCAGCCATCTTTCCTCAGCGGTCGCGCCTTCGACCTTACTTGAAGGCCTTTCGGATTGGTGGATTGTGACAGCTTCAGGCTGTGCCAGGAACCGAGAAGACTCGGGAGCTCATACTTTCTTTCCTTACGGCATTCCTTGGCGAGTGATTGAATACGTACATGAGACCAGCCCGATTTCTCAGCGACCACTTTGATTTTGAGCATCGACCCATCCACGGCGTATCGATGGATTCAGAGGGTCAGAGAATCCAATACAATTTCGTGAAGCCGCACATGGCTCTTGAGAATCAGACACCCGCGCAGGCGGCCGGAATCGGGAAACTCAAAGGACAAATGGATGGAATTGCTTAAGAATTCGCTCGCCCAGAAGGAAGAGTAGCTTGGCGGAGAGCAACGCTTTTTCCCGATGGTGGAACAAGTTTCCAACTTGGCGGAAGATTTGGAATATCTCTTGTCTTCTCGGAGTTTTCCTACTTTCAGCCGCGCCCGTCGGCTCGTTTTTTGCATCCGTCGTAAATCATAACTCAATCAACGACTATCCCAGATTCTACTTTTACTACCCGTATCTTGTCTTCTTCCTTGTTCCAGTGTATCTCTTCGCCGCTGGATACACGTTCTGGAAGCATTTTTGGCCGAAAGAAGTCGATGAAGATGAAGAAGCCACGGAGGAATCACCCGTCCTGCAACAGGCTTAGAAATCACCCGAAGACGCATACTATGTTTGTAGACGATGATGAGCGGCGCCATCTCCAATTTATTGCAGCGCCCCCTAAATCTGATTAATACCCGTCTGGAAGTCCTGTGCGCTAGCGGCGGCCGTGGTCTAGTGGTTATGATTGGGGCTTCCCAAGCCTCCTGCCCGGGTTCGACTCCCGGCGGCCGCATTTAGCTTCTTTCGCCAAATACAGCTATTTTCTTGGTGTTTGCCAGAATTAGGCCTGATGTTAGGGGATTTACCGTCCATGCTGCCGCTATCCACACGTACCTCATGACGGCAGCACCTCTAACACAATCGTCCTGATCGTGTTTTGGTTCACCACATACGTAAGGACAGCATATCCGACGGTAGTTGTCTTGTAGTAGGAGAAATCACTCTGCAATCTTCCAATCATCTGATTGAGTTGTTTTGTAACATCGGTTGTCAGGTCGTCTCCCGACTCCCCAATCGTACGATATAGCATTCGAGCTTCTATCACTACGTTGTGGTTTGGTGTGTAGAGATCTGACCCTCCTTCTGCTGGGTCTTCCATGACGACATCGGTCAGGCCAAGCTTCTCCGTGGCCACTGTGTAGGCGATCTCAGCGCCAACCCTTGCGAGGTCATTCGGGCTTCCATGGTAAACAATGGCATTGTCGATAATTCTGGTTGTAGCGACGTTATCAATCAGGAAGCTCTCTGAATATCCGGTGACGCCGGGATAGGGTAATGAAAATGAATTCATGCTGCTCAGCCTGTAGAGAACGGAGGGGTCGTATTCTGGATAGTACGTTGATGTTGCCAGATTCTGGATTCCGTACACTATTCGCAAACGAACCCCATCGTAGGAAATCAGGTAGACGTCTGTGAAGATGGTTCCTTGGCTCAGTCCGAGGGCAGCTGGACCGTAACCTTCATAGTATATCCTCAAAGTCTGGTCATCCGCGAAGATATCCGTTATGTGAAGGTCGACGTAGGTCCCTGAAGTACTCCCGAAACCCAGAGAATCAGACAGTTGTCCAGTAATCGTGAAGTAAGAGTCCGACTCTATCGGCGGGTCTTGTTCTAGGTGGAGTGTCAATTGGTCCCCGACCAACGTGTAGTCCGATATCTGTGAAGTGTCTGCCACCCACGCAACTCCTTGCTTGTTCACGAAATACATTGGCGGCAAACTCTTGACGAAATCATCCCTTGTGAGGACTTGGACAGAAATCGTCAATACGTCGCCAGGCTTCCCAATTCCAGCGGGCACTGTGGGATTCCAGTAGTCTCCTCCAGTGTAAAGATGGTACACTGTCGTTTTTGCTTCCCAATAGTAGACCTTGAGGAAGGTCGTCTGGCCAGCCGTGAAGCCGGGGACTTCGTCCTGCAGGAAGCTCGCCTTGATTTGCCGCATGGTTTGCACATCGGAGTAGAGGTAGGCCCTGTTCTCTCCCGTGACGACAACCCGTATCCCCCCTCCATCGTCGTAGCTGACCCCATCGGCGCTATCCCCCACCCCGCCCGGGTCTCCGGAAGAGTCGGCTACCTGAACAAGCCCCTGTATCTTCTGTTCTGTTGAATCTGGTGCGAAACCCGTGTCGTGGAGGACATCGACCATGGAGTCTATCCTGAATACCGTGTATGGAGCCGCCCACGAGTCCAGAGGGAAATTCTTGGCGACCTTCTCGGCTATGGCCAGAGTCAGCGCAACTGCTTTGCTCGAAACCGTGGTGGCTATGTCTGCCAGGAGGGGCTTGACCGTCGACCAACTATCGAGGAGTCCAGCATCCTTCAAGGCCGTTTGGAATTTGAGGTCAAACTGATCATGGCCTGCCAGAACCGTTGTCAGAGCCGAGATTGAGAGTAGTTCCCCAAAGTACTGCGCCCTGTCGTCGATTGAGATGTTCGGATCGAAGGAATTGGCAAGTAGCTGCGCCATCTGGCCGGGAAAGGTCGCGCATAAGGCGACATAGGGGTCACGGGTATCGATGTAGAGCTTGAGAGCTGAGAGCGAGCCGGCGGTGAAGAAATCAAGCCCTGCGAGACCATAACCAGAGACGTCCGCGATATAGCTCCATATCTCAGTCTTCCCGGCAGTGGAGTTCCCTGAAGAGGTGACGTTTGACTGGAGACTGACATACTGACCTTGGATTGCGGCGACCAGTCCTCCCCCCGCCCACCACGGAGGGTCGGGCATCGTTTGGAGGAAAATGTCGTGCCACGAACTGCTGTCATTGAGGAATCCCCAGTACAGGTTCTGGGGCATGTCTTGTATCGTCTGGTCGGATGAGGCGATGGCCTCCTTCCACCACGTTCGATTGAGCAGCTGAGCGTTGGTGTCTGACCCTGCATTTAAAGGGAGAATCGGAAGGATGTATTCGGATGGGATGGCGGATGCTGGAGCGGGACTCAGACCAGCAGGGCCTGTTGAGTTCTGATCGCTTGATTGCTCTGCCTCACATGAATTATTGGGGACTGCAGTTGAGGAACCTGTGCTGGTTGCCCCTGACTCCCATGGGCCGACGCGTTGAAGAACGATTAGAAATACGATGATGAATAGGACGATGATAACATCGGCTACGGTGCCGCCCTTCCGTCTCCTCATAGAAGCCTATTGAGCGCAGACTTTTAACGCCCAATGTCGACGAATGTCAAGCCGACAAGTGGTCATGATTTGAAGATCAACGTCGGACAGATTGTGAGCTCCCGGCGGCCGCGCCAGTACATTCATAAGCCCAAAGGCGTCCGCCGAGACAGCCTTGGCGACCTACGAGAGGATACTAGTCGCAATCGACGGCTCCGAGAACTCCCTGAGGGCCGCTGAGTGGGCGGTCGACCTCGCCAAGAAGGACGGCGCGTCGCTCTTCGTGATCAGCGTCATCCCCGCGCCAGTTTATTCCAGTTCGGCTCAGCCCGGGATGCCAGCCCCTACCCTGAAAGCGTTCTTCGACAAGGCAAGGACCGATGCCGAGTCCGTCGTCCAAGGAGTCGTCTCCAAAGCCGAATCCTCCGGAATCAAAGTCAGGGGAGAGATCATTGAAAATGTGCCGTCCGTGGTCGAAGCAGTCAGCGACTACGCCGAAGAATGGAAGGTCCAGCTGATTGTGGTAGGGACGAGAGGACTGACCGGTTTCAAGAAGCTGTTGCTAGGCAGCGTCTCGGGGGCTCTCGTCGCCCATTCCCCTTGCAGCGTCCTCGTGGTCAGATAGCCTTCGGGGCTTTGCTCTTCCCGGCATTCACAGCCTCAAGCACTTCGCGCACGTGCCGGGTCGGCTGCAGCTGCGAAGAGAACACGGACCTGATGACTCCCTCCTTGTCGATCACAAAGGTCACCCTCCCGGACATCCCCAGCATCGAGTTCGCCCCGTAGAGGTCCCTGACCTGTTTGGTCGCGTCACTGAGAATGTTGAATGGCAGTTCGCACTGCTGTGAAAACCGCTGATGGGTCTCGACGCTGTCCGAGCTCACTCCTATCACCTCCGTGTCGCTGTCGTAGAACGACTGGTAGCTCTCTCGGAAGGCTTTCGTCTCGGCAGTGCATCCAGGGGTGAAGTCCTTCGGGTAGAAATAGAGCACGACATTCTTCTTGCCAAAGTAGTCGCTGAGCCGAATGATCCCCTTGGACTGCGAAGGCAGAGCGAAATCGGGCGCCTTCTCCCCAACTTCAAGATGCCCCATCTTATGTCAGAGCACAGGGTTCTGGTATAACTGCCTTGTTCCAAAACCCGAAGGCGCTGCCGCTACACGCCCTCGGTGGACTTTTTGAGCGTGAGCGCCCCGTTCCTTATCTCTAGTTCGTGGATGTCGTTCACATCCAGCCTCATCCCGAGCATGTCGTACTCGCTCTCGGTAAGGACCATGGTGATCTTGGGGAAGACCATCTCCCTGACCTGCGGGACGAGCCCCATCGACTGTAACTGGTTGACCATGTTCTGGACCATCTTCCCTTCGTCGCCCATCCCGTATAGCTGGGTCCCGCGTTGCTTGACTTCGACGAGCTCGATCTGCTTGGCGGGTAGGCCCGTGACGGGGTCGGTAACACTGCTGATTCTGTAGACTCTTACCTGAACCATGGAACACCCAGCCCGTCCCCATATTAAAAGAAGGTGAACCCGCTATTCGGATTAGGCGAGGTCTTCGTCCGGCTTGTCGGCCCCGTTGCCGCCGATTCCCGCCGGCCCTTGCGACACATTGGCCCCTCCCTCCACCGCATTGACGACGGGTTCTGGTTGACCCTCTTCCTCAGGCGGGAAGGATATCCCGGCCTTCCTCATTATCTCTTCGACATCCCCCGGGGTGATTATCCTAGCCATCGAGAGGTTGACGAGGCTGTTCGCGCTCGCGTCCCCTGTTAGCCTTCCGACCCCTTCCCTCATCTCGCGCCACTTCAGCTTGCTATTGCCGCTCTTCGAAGTGTAGATTATGCCGAGGATGTCCCTGGCGTTGATGAACGTGATGTCCCTTATCTTCTTCAGCGTCACCTTGTCCGCCGCTTCTATGTAGATGGAGCCTGGGTCTTCCTCCTTCTCGGGGAAGACCTCCGAGTCCCTAAGGTAGGATTCAGGGATGAAACTCCTGCAGGTGCTGTTGATCAGGAATCTTCTGAATCCCTCGAGATGGCATGTGACGTCTATCTCTACCAATGCCGATGCCTAACCATCTGCGAGTTCAAGGCCCCCATATTTGAAGCCTTCATGTCGAACGCTTATCTGCACGGTCGGCGACATCGCGCCCATGAAGGCGGATGCAGCCACCGAGAATGACGTGATTGGCCTCCTCAAGAAGTGGAGCGACTCGTTCGCCGCGAAGGACCTCGAGGGAGTTCTAGCCCTTTTCGCCCAGGATGCGGACGTGACCATGCTCGGCTCCGAGGATTGGGAGATGGGTGTCGGCCCGGATGCGCTCCGTTCGGTGTACAAGCACCTGTTCTCCCGCGGAGATTCGGCCACCTGGGAGTGGAAGTGGCACCAAGTGTCGTCATCGGGGTCGATTGCCTGGCTGCTGGCCACAGGCGTGGTTCACATCAAGAGCGGGACTATCGAGACATCCGGCCCCTACAGGCTGAGCGCCGTCTTCGAAAAGAGGCAGGGCGGGTGGCTCTGGATGCAGTTCCACGGTTCAGAGCCGATGGTCACCAAATGACAAAGTCGAAGTGTGGGTTCCCTACTCAAGATCGTTCTCATGTAGTCAAACGGGCTAATGCGGTCATCACCCACGATGATCGCGAATCGCCGGGATTGATTAAAGGATTGACTCGAACAAACCGCATCGTGCGTCCAAAAGCTATTTCCAGAGTCTTGACCGTGCGACCGGGTCCCTAATGCGATTCCTCCTCAGGATGGTCTCCGCAGACCCGGACATCGGGTCCGCCACGCGAGTGGTCAGGGGGATAGCCGCTAGCATGGGGGGGAAGGCGGTCAACGCCAAGACGACCTCCTATGGCGCGCTCGAGATGGACGTCTTCGTGGAGTCGCAGGCCGACTTCGATGTCTTCCTGGCGGCGATCGAACCACTCGGGAAGTTGGAGTTCTACAAGGACCTACAGGAGGCACCCCGCTTTCTTCCCAAGGCGGACGCAATCGCCGAGGCCGTCTCCCTGTTCAACGCGGAGCGGTTCTGGGAGGCGCACGAAGTCCTCGAGTCGCTGTGGCGAGTCGCCGAGGGCGACGAGAAGCTGCTGTTGCAGGGTCTGATACTCGTGTGTGCTGCGTTCGTGCACCTGCAGAAGGATGAATACGAAGTGGCGATTGGCGTTGCGAAGCGGTCGCTACCTCTCTTGTCATGGGAAGGAGAGTATCATGATATCGCCGTCGGGCCGTTGAAAGAAAAGGTCGGCCGGATGGTAGAGTCTCAGAAACTGTCGGTCTTCCGGCTCTAGCCGAACACTGGGAGGTTCAGAGGATGGTTCTCCTCGGAGACCGGCCGACGGGACAGCAAGGCCTTGACGTCCAGAGCCAGTGCGAGAAGCGCCAGGGCCGCCGTTATCACTGTGGATTCAGGTCCCAACCCGCCGATCTTGTTCCATTGCACGGCCACGATGACGATTGTTGCGAGCGAGAGGAGGATTCCCACCAGAAAGGCCGGCCACTTCTCCACCAGGCAAAAGGCGCCATCAATCAGCAGAAGCGCGCCGACGACCAACAGCGGGGCGAGCGGGTCGGAGAGAGACGTAGGAGGGCAGATTCCCATTGCGTTTCCACAAGACCCTGTCACGTGCGTCGAGAGAGCAAAAATGGCGGCGAACAGTCCCTCAAGAATGTTGGCGAGCGCCGCCAGCCTCTTGACAAGCACGGCCTACTTCAGCATCCTTAGTTTGTAGAATCCCGCCTCGATGCTCTTGTTGATGTGGTCCTTCACCAGGAAGAGCCTGTGCACCGTCTCGCCGTCGTCCGGCTCGATGGTCCAGTCCTCCTTCACCACAAACTCATGTTGCGTGCCGTTCTTGCAGGTGTGGCTGAGCTTCTTCCCAGGCTTCACGCCCAGGCTCATCATGAAGACCTCCTTGATGTCGGTGCAGGTGAGTATGCCCCACTGCTCGCCCTCCTCGACCTCCTCGAACCCGACGCTGGCCTTCAGCGGCTCTCCGTAGCGCTTATCGTCGCAGAAAAGTTCCTTGCAGGTTCTGCACCTCCAGACGTCGACGGTGCCCTGGAGGTAGTTGTCCCTGTTGACGTTGACCATGCCATACAGGACGATCTCGTGTTCGTGCTTCGGTTGGCTCATCTGCCTCCCCTCCTCGCCTCGTAGGCTGGGATGAGTTCTAGCGTGAGCTTGTCCACGAGTTTCCTCTTCTCCCGCATCTCGGCCGATGCTTTGTCGCTGCGCGACCTGAACAAATTTGACAGTGCCAGCCTCGGATGCACAGGCAGATAGACCTTTTCGTCCGAAGAGCGTATCAGCATCCCCCGCGCGAGGAGCGATTTCACCTCCCCGTCCTGTATCGAGCCGTCCTTGAGCGCCCTGATGTACGACCTCGCCTCGGCCTCGGAGAGGCCAAAAAAGCTGGTGAGCCGACGCACCACGGAGGTCTCGTCTCTGATCATGCACGACCCTACTTCTTCCTGGTCTCGTCCGAGTTCCAGAGCATCTGGAAGTAGTCCTTCGCGAAGCCGGCCAGCCCGACGTGGTCCGCCCAGATTGCCAGGGCAGACCCCTCCGTCTCTCCGCCTCCGAGGAGCAGCACGACCTGCTTCGAATCAGCGATGATGCCTCCGCCGTAGAGCGTGTGCCGCCTCCTCACGTCGGCGACCGTGCCCAGGAGCGCCAGTGCATCCTTGTCCAGGTCGTCTCCGGTGAGCATCTCTATCTTGACGCCCTTCTCCTTCAGCGCCATCAGCAACGCCACTATCTCCTCAGCGTAGGGAGCTATGGCCGTGGGAAGCGCGATCAGCATCTCATTCCTGCAGTCCAGCACGAGGCTCCGGAGCTGCGAAAGTATCTGCCCTGCGCCTCTTAGTATCCAGATCTCAGGCCTCTCCTGCTCGCCCTTGTTCTCGTAGATTCCCGTGAGCTCCTTCAGGGCCAGCATCTCCTTCTCCTTGCGGTCGGCCTCGTACCTGGTGTTCATCTCCTCTATCGCCGTGGTCGGAGACTTGGCCGTGTACAGGATGGGCCTGCTGTGCTGTTTCTCGATCCAGCCCTTCACATGCAGCGCCTCGAGCGCCTCGTACACCTTGGAGTATGGTATCCTCGCAGCCCTGCTGATCTCGCTAGCGGTCATGGTCCCTTTCTCGATGAGGGCGACGTAGGCCCGGACCTCCGCCTTTGTAAGACCCAGAGCCTCCAGCGCTGCGCCTGCCTTCTCACTGAGGCTCAATCGACATCACGCTAAGCGCACTGCACGCCCGAGCCAGGTTCCGTACAGATTCCGATTGGGTTCCGTCTAAGCTGTTCCGTTGCTTATCCAGAAGACGTTGCCGTCCGGGTCGTCGAACATCGCACTCTCGCCCCATTCAGTCTTCGTATAGTCCTTAGAGAACTTCACACCCTTCTTCTTCAGCCCGTCAACGGTCTTCTTCACGTCATCCGAATAGAAGCAAATCCCGGTGTTGCCCGGTTCGAGCTTGGTCTCGCAGAGGTGGAACTTCCATGAAGCGCCCTTCGGCCATGCGGTTACCCAGTGCTCGTCCTCCGTCGAGACGTTGAAACCCAACGTCTGCTTGTACCACTTCGCAGCCTTCTTTGCGTCGGAGACCGTTACCGCGACGCTGAAGCTCTTCGAAAACATGAACGGGAGCTGCAAAACCCTCCCTTTTCGGTCTTTCGTTTACCTCACGCACGAAAGGGCGTCAGGACAGCCGTAAAAAATCGACCAAACCTTATCTCGGTCGACATCGCTGAAGACGAGAGAGGTGCAAGGATTGGCTCATCTCTGGACTATACTCGTGACTGGACCCCCCACGTCTGGGAAGAGTTACCTCGCACGGAGACTTCTCACCACCGTGAAAGACTCTGTGAGAATCAATCCCGACGAACTAAGGCTGATGTACTTCGACGACGCCGCCCCCATTCACGACGAGGAGCTTGTGTATCACACCCTCACCAACCTGCGCAGGTTCGCGCTCGAGCACAAACACTCCGTGATAATCGACTCCACCGCCCCCAGACACACAACCAGAGAGTTCTTTCTCACCGACAGCAGCCATAGCCAGCATCTGATAGTGGTGATGGACGTGGACAGGAAGATTCTCCAGCAGAGGGCCAAGGCGTCGGGAAAGCTCTCGCCTCTAAGGGCATTTGACGCCGTCTGGCAGGAACCCCATAACAGCCTCCCGGTCTTCAAGTTCAGGAACGATGACGAGGAGCAATTTGAGACCAGTTTCTATCTGCTGATGGAGTACGTCAACCACGAGTACACGGAGCACAGCAGCATCCTGCGGACGATACTAAGGCTGCGTCGCGGCGACGACGGCCCCGTCAAGCGACCTGCGAAGCCGCGACCTGGTTCCGCCCTCCCGACTTGATTTCTTAGTACGTCGCAGCTGCGACCATGAGAACGGTCACCACGACTAGCAACCCGAGAGCTGCGGTCGTGCTCGTCTTCAGCCGCTTGGACAGCGACGCCATCTCCGGAGGTGGGGGACCCGGTTTCTCCAGCATCGTCTGCGCGATTTTGCTCATCTTCTTCGCGGTGGGCACGATCACACCCATGGCCATCCCTATCGCGACTAGGGCGAGGATTGCTCCCGCTGAGATGCAAAACCCGAAAGTCGTCGTCGGCGACATTATCGAGAAGTCGCCGTCGGCAAGCACCGCTACCATAGCTACGCCGAACACGACCGTTATGATTGAGAAGACTTCGATGTACGTCAAGTATCTCGGGACGATCTTCGCAAAGAACTCGGCCCTCGCCTGCGGAGACGCCTTACCGAGCGCGGGACCGATCACGAGGCCGAAGACCATGGCGGCCCCCATCCAGCCAATCACGCCGAAGATGTGCGCCCAGAGCACGACGGTGTTTAGGATCACGCACCGTAGTTGTCCGTCTTCAGCTAATATGTCCTTTGAAGGAGCTTACGATCGCTCGCAGGTTCATGAGAGTGAGGGCGACCACTGTAAGAATCGGTATCAGTGAGTAGTAGTACAGTGGAGTCGTGAGCCCGCTCCCGAAGAGCATGGTCAGGAAGCCGCTGCCGACGCCCGGAGTGAGCAGCGTCGCGTTTGTCAGCAGGAACGCCGCAGCCCCCGACAGGAACGCGACGGAGAGCTTGGATCGGTTGTACATGACGAAGAGGGGGAGCGAGACCAGGGCGAACCTGGGGTCGAACGCGCTCATGCCGAGCGCGATGCCGGAGAGGTATGGCCTCTGCGACTTGCCCAGGTAGAACGACAGAAGCAGCAGGGACGTCTCCAGCACCTTGGACTGGCCCTCGGCCCACTGCCAGTAGTAGGCGACCGAAAGACTCCACTGCGGCGTCGGCGATGGGAGCAGCAGGACGACGACGGCCACGACGACGGCCGCTGCGATTCCTTTCTCCCTCGTCAGCTGATAGACGAGCCACGCGATCAAGGGCAGCAGGAGGAACTGGAAGATGTCGAATGCGGTCAGCGCCTGCTGATAGGGTAGCGCAAGGAAGGGCGAGACGAGCAGCAAGAACGAAGGCAGGTACTTGTAAGCCTCCGGCTGGGGGAGAACATGAAACTCTCCGTCATTCACATAGCCCGGGTTGTAGACCTGCCCGGGGTCGTTGAATAGCCTCCACGCCGCCGTATAGAACGCGGAGAAGTCCTTGGCGAGCGGCCGGTTCCCGCAGCAGCCGGAGTCTATCACCATGCTCTCCGGATATGCCGCCGCGAGGACGACCAGGTTCAGCGCGAGTATGCAGGATACCGCCGCGACGAAGATGATTCTCGACCGCGAGGCCCGGTCTGCCATCAATTTCCTGCGAAGGGGCCAAAATGCTCGCGCATCTTAACGATTGGGGTCTCCGCGACCATCCTCGAGGTCGAGGAAAGGGAGATAACTGAGCCTCACCGAGTTTGACCATGCCTGAGTCCGGAGGCGGCGGCTGCTGATCACGCCCGTCGTCTTCACGTCACGTCTGGACGCCGCGGTCTACGCTGCGGTCTACATCGCATGGCTAGCCTCTTTCATCGGCGAGAGGGTCATCATCGCGAGAGGAGGCGCAAGGCAGGCCAGGCAACGGTCAGATCGGGGGTCGGCCCTCCTGATATTCGTCAGCGTGTTCATAGCGATCTTCGTTGCCGACGCGTTCGCCACCGCAGGCTTCGCGCTCCTGCCACCTGTTTCCTTCTACCTCGGGGTCGGGATGATGGTCGCCGGCATCCTGGTGAGACTCTGGGCGGTCTCCACCTTGCGCAGCTTCTTCTCCTACACCGTCCAGATCAAGGAAGGCCACCACGTCATCCAGAGCGGGCCCTATCGCTTTGTCCGCCATCCCGCCTACACCGGGAGCCTCCTCACCGTCCTTGGGGTCGGCTTCGCCCTTCAATCCTGGGGTGCCGTCCTCGTCATGGCCGTGACGTTCGGCGTCACCTTCGGATATCGCATCCGCGTAGAAGAGAGGGTCCTCGTCGCCTCGCTCGGTGAAGAATATCTCTCATATTCCCGACGGGTAAAGCGGCTGATTCCCTACCTACTCTGATAGGCGAGGTTTGAACGCCCCTACGGCTACTCAGAACCTCATATCGGCTCGAACGCCCTCGGCTTCTGCGTGAAGTCGAAGGCCTCCGACATGTCGTTCGCAGCGGCGTCCCTCGTGCTCAGCGGAGAGAGCCCATACCGGTCTTCCACGAACTTCAGTATCGAGGTATGGTCGTTGGTCGCGTCGTCCAGATAGCCCGACTTGGCAAAGGGCGAGATAACCAGACAGGGCACCCTGAAGCCGTACCCGTAGCTGTCGACCTGTGGCGGGACGACATGGTCGTAGAAGCCTCCGAAGCAGTCCCAGGTCACGAAGATCGCTACCGAGTCCCAGTATGGCCCACCGCCGAGGGCATTCACAATCTGGTCCGCGACCGAGTTCTGCCCGCTTTGTACGTTCGCGGTCGGATGCTCGTCCCCTTCGGGGGCCCCGATTATCCATGACACGTCGCTGAGATCCCCCGCTTGCACGTCAGTGGTGAACTGGCTCGCCGCAACGAAGTTTGCCTTGGCAGAGGGTGTGCTCTGCACGTACGCGAAGTTCTGCAACCAGGTGGAGGTCGAGCTGTACACCTTCCACGTGACGCCCTTCTGGTCGAGCTGCTGGAAGATCGGCGGAAAACTGATCGTCTTTGGCACGTTGTCATCTATGATCCCTCCGCACGTACCCGCGACCAGGGAGAGGTGGTTAGGCAGGCTCTCGCTCATGACCGAAGTGAAGTAGCTCTCGCAGAGTACGTATTGCTGGGCCGCCTTCCAGTACCGCGGGATGTCCACTTGGTCGAAGTAGCTCATCGTGGCCTTGTTCCCCTCGGAGTAGATGAAGCCGTCCATCTTGCCGCCGTCATAGTCCTTATGGGCGGAACTCCATGTGTGGTTCATGTCGACGGGCGTCAGGGTCAGCGAGTGATACGGGGAGATGCAGGGAGTCTTGGAAGCCTTTTTCTCCGGCAGGCATATCTGTGCGTTCCCCGAGATTCCGTCCGCCCCCGGAAAGGTGCCGAAGTAATTGTCGAAGGTGTGATTCTCCTGGAAGACGACCACGGTGTTCTTGATGGCGGAGAAAGCCGACACGGGCTGCACGCTCTTGGCGGTCCTCCCCATTACGCGCGTCTTTCCAGGCTTCGTTCTTGACGCCATACCTCGGAGCACTCAGGTCGTCCTAAAAACATACCCTAGTAATTTCGGTAAGGCAGACGAGGTCGTCACTGATCGGGATTCGGGACGCCGGGGGGGTTGGCTCGATTGCTACTTTGCCCTCATCCTGTTGTTCTTGGGCATGTGCTCGACCTCCGCAAGGCCCATTTCCTCCATGACCGGAGGAACGTACATCGCAAACCTTCCCCTGAGTCCCTTCTTCAGACCGTACCAGCCGCCGACGGGGTTCTTGGCGGAACGGCCCCAGGCTTCTACCGTGCCCTCCTTGGCGGGCTTCTGCTCGTCTGCGCTCCCGAGCTCCATCCAGTCTCCGTGCTTCTTCAGCATCGTATGGAGATCGTCGAGGCATCGGAGGTCATACTTCAGCTGCGTCTTGCCGACCTGAACGACGAGCGCTGCAGGGCTCGATGAATCGTCTCTGTATGCCTCGAACTCCGAGGTTCGGGGAGGCGTCTTGAGTAGCCAAGGATGCTCCTTGGTACCCTTACCCTTGTTATCTTTCGACATCGGTTGCGGATTGCGGGTGCAGTGGTTATAAGACGAGCGGTGCGCGTTTGACCCTCAGTTGCTAATTCCGGCGGCAATACGCCCCTGGATTCGTCCAGTTCCCCGGCTTCTACTGGCCACCATGGACGAGGAGGCCTGCTCCCCTGGCAAAGCGGCTTCGGCCTAGTCGGCCGTGCGGGCGTCCAGATGCAGTCCCTTCAGGAACTTGCGGTAATCTTTGGCTGACATCAGGAACCTCGGCAGCTGCAGGTGACCCATCATCTCGCCGTCGGTGAGACCCAGCCTCCGTCCTTCTTTCACCATGGCCGCATAAGCCTGGAAGACCCCGGGGTCCTTGCCGAACGTGTCCTCGAAGCTAGTAGGAATATCGCGCTCAGAGAACGCCTTTAGCAGGTTCAGGCACAGCAGCGTGTCGAGATACAGGGAGCTCACGGTACCTTTCCTGAAGTAATCGCTCGCGACGATGAGGTGCCCGTCGTCCTCGTGCGGGTAGATGGTCGGGAAGGGGCTGTCTATGAACTCGACCTTGAGGCTGCCCAGCACCTCCTGGGTCGCGTCTCCGAACAATTCCTTCACCGCCTCGACCTTACCGAAGCCGGAGAAATATTCGGAGAATGGGTAGAGCTTCGACTTTGCGTCGCGCTTTATCTTGACGGGGAACCTGGTAACCCGCTTCGCGGTCTCCGAACCCTTCTTCTTGAGCTTCATCTCCTTCAGGAAGTTCCGCCAGACATTGGGAGGCGCCTCCCCTATCTTCAGGTACTCAACGATTTCCTCGGGAGACATCCCTATCCGCTCGGCCTCCCTCACCGTGTGCTCGTATGCCGGAATCTCTATGGGGCTCGCGTAGTAAAGAGTCCTGTCCTGCATGAACTTCATGAACTCGTTGTGAAACCACTCCCCGTTCACCATCCTCTGATTGATGTGGAACAGTTCGTGGACGATGTCGAGGTAGAGGGTGCGGGTGGGGCTGTTCTTGAGGTGGTACGTGCCCACGGCTATGTTGCCGTCTCCGTCCCTTATCCCCATGTACATGCCTCTATTGGGGATGAAGCCGACCCGCAGTTTCCCGAGGACCTCCTCCGTCTGGTCCCCGAAGACCGACCTGACCGCCTCCACGCGGTGGAATCCCTGAAAGTACTCTGTGAAGGGCTGGAGAGTGGCATCGGGCGACTTCCTGTTCAACTTGATAGGGAGCTTCGTGGGTACGCGCGTCTTGTTCACGTCGTCCTTTGCGCCCGCCGTCTGTAATAAGCCTGTTTGGCGAATTCTTTGCCTTCATCATTAATACTTTTGTCCGAACTAACGATTAGAACGCGCGTTCGCAAGCTCAGCATTATCCCCCGTGCCGGGTAAGATGAGCCCGACGAAAAATGCAAACAGCCGAAAGAAGCACAAGGAAGCAGAAGCTCATCGCGGTTGGCGCCGTCGTGGCGCTCGCCTTACTATCGATGCAGGCCTATGCGCTGGCGGCCAACGGGTCGCTCAGCAGCGTGGGCATCAACAAGGCCGGCGGGAGCGTAAACCCTCTGACCAACAGCACCATCACGGTGACCGGCAACGGACGGGTCAACATCAAGCCTGACATGGCCATCCTCACCATAGGGGTGAACACGGAGGCCCAGTCGGCTCAGAGCGCCGCGCAGCAAAACGCGAACATCATGACCAACATCATCTCCGCTCTCGGGAACATCGGGATCAACAGCAGCAGCATCCAGACCATCTCCTACAACGTCTACCAGCAGTACCTCTACCCGGTCCAGTCCAATGGCCCGACCAACAGCTCTGCCAATTTCGCCAAGTACGAAGTTGACAACGAGATACAGGTCACCATATCCGTATCCTCACAGGGGATCGCACAGATCGGCGCCAAGGTAGGCGCTGCCATAGACGCGGCGGTAGCACAGGGCGCCAACGAAGTCTACGGAGTCCAGTTCACCGCATCCAACAGCGCCATGCAGCAGGCCAATCAGCAGGCGCTCCAGCTAGCGGTCCAAGACGCCTCCGGTCAGGCAAAGGCGATCGCCTCAGCGCTCGGCGTGACCGTCACCGGAGTCCTCTCCGTAACGACGAGCCCAGCATACACACCCTCTCCAATCCTCTACGACACACCCGGCGCAGAGGCATCGACCCAGACGCCCGTGGTTGCCCCACAGTCTCTAACTGTGACCGCATCCGTCCAGGCCGTCTACGCGATAAGCTAAGCACCCTCGCAAAGGGTGCCCCGACTTTCTTTTTCTAGAATGCGAACGACGTCTTCATGCACGACGGCGGTAGACGGTCACCCAGACCGCCCCGCTGAGGATTATTCCGATGCCCAGCGCGGCGAGGAGAATGTAGGTCAGGGTTCCGCCGCTCCCGCCCGAGAATTGTAGAGTTACCTGAAGGGACTGTCCGGCTCCCGACGCTCCGTCCGTGGTCAGGGCGGTGGTTTCTGCGCCGCCGAGATAGGTCCCGGATACGGTGAAGTTGCCGGGAGGGACGTAGAACACGGCCTCCCCGTCCACGCTGGTCCCGACCGCGACAGTCCCGTTCGAGTCCTCAAGGGTCACCACAGCGCCCGAGACCGACGCGCCATCCGAGAGCGTCTTGACGACGACCTGGTTTGCCGGGACCTGAATCTGTGTGACGGAGTAGGGCTGCGCCACCTCGACCTCCTGAGGGGCCGTCTGGGGCGTGGCTACGGATACCTGGAGTGGATAATGAGTCCCGAGCATGTACAGCGTCCCGTTGCCCACCGAGTAGGCCGATGCTCCTGAAACTTGGACCTGCGAGTCCGTCAGCGGCTCGCTCCATTGTGCCGCTTCTATCATGACAGCGGCGGGCTGGACTGTCACCGGCACCACTGAGAACAGCCCGATTCCGAGCTGCTGATAGAGCACGTACACGTATCGCGGCCAGAGGGAGGGCCCGGTCTGGAGCGACGCGTTAACCGTGACGGTCGTGGAGAGAGGATTGGCGGGGTTCGAGCAACCCTGCAGCCAGACCCACTGCCCGGTCCCGGTGACCAACACAGAAGTGTCGTAGACCGAGACGCCCTGGGCGCCCTCGAAGTCCGCGGTGAGTGTGAACTGGCCCGTCCGCATCGGCAGTTCGTCTAGCAGCGCGGTGCTGAACGCCTTGGTCAGGCTGCCCGAGGCCTGCACGGGCTCGGTCCGTGCCACCTCCATGCTCCTCGAGACCACCGTCAGCGTGTCGTTGAGCTGGTAGGCGTAGTCCTGTGATAGCCCGAGCCAGAATGTGAAGGGACTGGCACCTCCCTGAGGTATGACCGAGACAGAGGTCCCGTTCAGTGAAAGGAGGAGAGTGCCGCCGCCCAGCGCGGTCGGTATGGGGGCGTACACGGTAGAGGTCGACTGGCTCCCGACAGTACACGCACTCACATCGTAGGCTGACGCCGAGTCGAGCGTGTAGTTCAACGCAAGGTCTCCGTCCGGGTCGACGCCGTATCCTGAGAGCGTCGCCGGCGCTCCGCCGCTCACAAGGTAGAACTGTACCCTTACCCCCTGGGTGGAGTTTGAGGCCGCCAGAGCCCACAGGCCGGCGGGGTCGGTGTTTGAGAAGGTGAACAAAGGCTCCGTTGTGTTGCCCGGTACGTTGGCGAAGAACGAAACCACTGCGCCTGACTGGGGTTGTGTAAGCGTCACGTTCACGAGACCCGTCTCGTATGCCTTGAACCAGAGCTGGTCTCCAACAGTATAGACGGGGACGCCGGAGCTCACGGGCGCCACGGTGCCCTGGCTGAAACCGAGCCCTACGGCTAAGGGCGTGCCTACTATGATTCCGTGGCCTTGCACGGGCTGGATGAGCATCGAGGCCGCCAACAGCGCGACCACGACAAGCTTCCTAGCGTCCACGGGTCGTCCACCAGATCGCCCCGAGTATCGCCAGCCCAGGCACCGCGAAGAGCAGGAAGAGGTCGTCGGTCAGCAACGAACCCAGGACGGACCAGCCCAGCGCGACCACGCTCCCTGCCACGGCCACCAGGAGCGGCCCGAGCCTGTTGGTGTCGGTCTCCTTTCGGGTGACCACATAGAACGTCAGGGCAACGTAAAGGAGGAAACCTGTGAAGGTGACCTCGGGCAGCAAGTAGGTAGACCTCTCCTGCCCGAGTAGGACGGCGAGAAGGAGCCTCGAGACTCCCGAGAGCCCCTGGACGCGCGCGCCGAGCGTCGCGACCTCGGCGGGGATCACAAGGAGGGCGAAGAGCCCTATGGCGGAGGGTATGACCGTCGAAAGGTTTGCACCCTCCAGCATCCTGACGGCGAACCTGTACAGCGCGAACGGGGGGAAGACCAGCAGCAGCGCAGCGGGCCACGCGAGCGCGATCGAGGTCAGCACAGAGAGGTATACGGGCGAGCCGAGGGTCACGTAGAGGACGATGAGCGCGGCGATAACCAACACTTCGAGCGCGAAGATGTCGATGATCAGCGACGCCTTGGCGCGTCTCAGCCGCTCAGACGACATCACGACCGCGAGCCGAGCGACCATGCTAGCGAGCACAGCCACCTCGACCAGGTTGCTCGGCGGGACGGCTCCGCTCTTTATCGTCCACGCGAAGAAGTAGAAGTAGAAGAATGCCAGAGGGGCGACCAGCATCCCCCAGGAAACAAGCCGCAGCCGGTCGGTCATCCCTCGAGCAGCACCTCCACGAGCTGAGTCAGGTCCTCGTCGCCCGTGAACACGAACGTCCTCCCCCCCGAACTGGGTCTTTCCTTCCCATCCCAGATCACCAGCGCTGCCTTCTGCCCTAGGAACCTGGTCACAGACCCCTCCTCGAGCTCCTCCGGGCCGAGGACGATGAGGTCCGTCCGGGCCATGGCTCGGTCGGTCGCCCCGTCCTCCGCCTTGACCGACCAGCTCCCTACTATCACTCGTGCGAGCTCGGTCGTGTTCGAGGCGCCCGCCGGCGCCGTCTCCCTGTAGCTGGAGCCCGCGAGCTCGACCGTCACGCCGAGAGAGACCAGCTTCTTCCCGAGCTGGGCGATCGCCTCCGACGCCAGGTCGACTCGCCTGACGCGCTCCTCGTCGTTCCTGGACCGCAGCATCAGCAGGATGCCGATGACCGCTCTGGCGCTCGCCTCCCTGACCCGTACCTGCATGGTGTCGCCGCCGGACCGGGCTATCCTCTTCCACATCATGTCCTTCGCATCGGAGCCGGCCTCGTACGGCTCGATGGAATACATCTCCTGCCCGAAACCCCTCCCGCCCGTCGGAACCTCGCCCTGGACCATCTGCGCGATGAGCATGGGAGCCTCGGGCTGAAGGAGGGAGATTGGCAGCGACTCTATGACTAGAGGGAGCTCCACCTCCTGCGTCTGCGCGAACAGGCCGAGGGCGTCCGTCACGGTAACCACCGCCTTGATGCCCTGGAACAAGCCGGAGAAGTTTGTCCTGAAAGTGAGCTCCGCGGCACCTCGCTCGAGCTTCCCGACCTCAGCGTCCAGCCCGAACGGGTTCGCTAGGGATACCGAGGAGACCCTCGCAAAGTCGGAGCCCAGAGAACCTATCCGGAGCACCGCCGACCGCGTCTCGCGTTTGAACATCCGAAGACGGAGTGGCTCCACCGTGATGTCAGAGTTTCGTACCCTGGACCTGAGCAGCAGCAGGGAGATCGCGGCCATAACCGCCAATGTAAGCGCCAGCGCACCGGCTATCGCAGGTCCTGCGAGACTAGCGATGACGATGGTGAACGCAGTCGCCTTGAGGTAGTCTTTCCCTCTCCCGGTCAGCACTATCGTGGCGGGCTCACCTTCGCGACTATCTCTTCGACCAGCTTCACTGTGTCGAGGTGGTCCCCGGTCAGGAGGGACGACTGGCTCAGCCTGAGCCGGTGCGGGTACACGTAGGGTACCAGCTCCTTGACGTCGTCGGGGATGACGTAGTCCCTGCCGGAGACGTAGGCCCTCGCCCGCGCGCACTTTGCGAGCTGTATCACCGCCCGCGGGCTCGCCCCCAGCCCGATCCTGGGGTCCGTCCGCGTCTCCGCCGCGAGCCTCGAGACGTAATCAAGGATGTCGTCTGCCACCTTCACGGACCGCACTCCCTGGAACGCCTCCTGGATCTCCTTCTTGGTGGCCGCCTGCTCCACAGCATCCCCGTCGATCCCCGAGATGTTCCGCTTGACGATGTCCAGCTCGGTCTTCAGGGGCAGGTACCCCATCACTATCCTGACCATGAACCTGTCCAGCTGCCCCTCGGGTAGCGGGTAGACTCCCCTGAACTCGACCGGGTTCTGAGTGGCAACCACCATGTGCGGGGCCGGGAGCCGCTCGGTCCGGCCTTCCACCGTCACCTGCCCCTCCTGCATGGACTCGAGCAGGGCGCTCTGGACCTTGGGCGGGGCGCGGTTTATCTCATCTGCCAGCAGGATGTTTGTGAAGACCGGACCCTTCCGGAACTCGAGTTCCTTGTCCTTCATGTTGAAGACCAGCCCTCCCACGATGTCCAGCGGGAGCATGTCGGGCGTGAACTGGACGCGCCTGAACTCCAGCCCGAGGGACCTCGCGAAAGACTTGGCGAGCATGGTCTTCGAGACCCCGGGGACCCCCTCGAGGAGGGCGTGGCCCTCGGCCAGGAACGTCACCAGGAGCAGCTCCGTCTCCTTCTCCCTGCTCACAAGCACCTTGGCGACTTCGCTCACCACCGCGTCCCTGATGTTATGCTTCAACGCTGCGACCTCCGGAGCGCATAGATGAGGTTCGAAAGGACGGGCGGCGCCGCGCCCGACTCCGGCAGCCCGCCGTACCTGTATCCCTCGTAGGTGATCAGCGCTTTGTCTATCCCGTCCCAGTCGAGGCCCGGCGCTGCCTCCCGCGCCTTCGCCAGACCCTCTCTCAAGGTGAAACCGGGCGGGAGGTCCGGGAACCTGGCCCTGAGCACCTCCCCCAGGGCCCGGAAGCTTGGATCGCCGGTTGGCCGACGTCTCCGCAGCAGGACCACCACGCCGGCGACCGCCGTGGCATAGACGGCCACATCCAGCAGGGCGAGCAGGTCAGTCTCCAAGCGATATGCCTCCACTGGATACTCCCGCATACGTGGTGACGTTGGCGTAGGCGCCGTATACCGAAAGCTGGAACGACCCAAGTCCCGATAGCGAGATTGGAACCTCAGGCTGGAATGAAACCCACTGGTCCGGGACCGTAGCGTTCGACCGGAATTCGGAGTCCGTGACCAGCAACGGAGCCTGCAGCTCCCGCTGCCCCGTCTCCCCGGAGACGGAGCCCGAGCCTGGGTTGTAGTAAAGGTCGAGGAAGGCCGCATTGGACCCGAGCAGCGCCACGTATGAATTGAGCTCCATCGTGCCGTGGGCCCAGGCTGGAACCACGTCCGTCTGGCCGGCGGGCACGCTCAGGAAAACCCCCCGGTAATCGTTGCTCGTCACCGTCAGGCGCAGCTCGGTGGTCGCGCCCTGGTGTACCTGCAGAGGGACCGAGACGTTCATCGGCAGGTCGAGGATGGATACCGAGTAATTGTCGGGTGCCAGAGACAAGTACAGCCCACCGTCAGAGCTCGGATGGTAGGTCTGCGGGAAGAGCGGGGCGACATCGGTGGGGACCACTGAGATGCTGGCGTTCACGGCGTGGGGGGTCGTGAACTGCCCACTGGAGGCGGAACTGAAAGACAACATCACGATGAGCATGCCCGGGGTGGAGGTGAAACCGGAAGAGGGGCCCGTCCCGATGCCTGAAGTAACGACCTCCTCGACCCTGACGCCGAAGACGGGCGGCACAAGGTGTTCGCTGGCGACCGCCATGGCGCCGGCTAGGACGAGCAGGCAAAGAACCAATGCGATCTCCTTGGTCCGCGGGCCCATTAGACGTTCTTGTTGCGATGGAGCCGCCGAGCCGTTAAAGCCTTATCTGAAATCCACAACTCTGTGGCGGCTCATCCTAAATAGCGCCGCCACCGGAGCATCGTCAACATTGAAGCTAAGTTGGCTAGCGATAGCCTTCCTCCTCGTGTCCGTGCCCCTACTTCAGCCGTTGGCAGCCGCAGGCGCGACTCCTACCCTTTCCTCCGTGAATCTCGGCACGGTCCCCAGGGGTGTCGCTGTGGATTCGAACTCCGGTACAATCTACGCGGTGCTATATCTCAACGGGACCACGCTGGCTCTCAACCCACAGACCCTCGCGACGGTCGCAAAGATACCGACCCCATCTCCCTACGCGGTGGCGGTAAACTCGGTGACCGACCGCGTCTACGTTTCACAGGGACAGGGTGGCTCTCTCTCAGTTATTGACGGCTCGAACAACAACGTGGCCGCTACCGTCGGAGGCCTCGGGACTCCCTACGCTCTGGCGGTAGACGAAGAGCAGAATCTGGTCTTTGCAGCCGATACGGGGGGGAACACGCTCTGGATAGTCAATGGCTCCAACAACGCGGTCGCCGCGCACCTCGCGATGGGCAGCACTTCGGCCCTCGCGGTGGACCCGGCAGCCCGGGAGGCCTTCGTCGGCAATCTCACCAACAACTCACAATCCGGGGAGGTCATTGTCGTGAACACGACCTCCCTCAGCGTCTCCAGAACCTTTCCCGTCGCTGTGCCGCCGTCACGCTTCACCGTGGACCCTTCATCCCATCTCCTGTTCATCAGCTCGGAGAACTCCGGGGCAGGAGACAATTTTGTGGCAATCGATGACCTGACGCTGCAGCTCATCTACTCGATTCATCTTGGCGGGGCACCAAACATCATCGCCGTTGCCCCCCCTGATGTGTACGTCAGCGACGTAGGCCTCAATCGTCTCTATGAGATTGACGGAGCCACGGGACAGGTCTTGTTCAATTCAACCGGTGGTTCGAACGGAATCACCTTCACCGGAATAACGAGCATGGCGTACGACAACCTCACCGGCAGGCTCTACATCACCGAGAATGACGTGACGAGCTTGATCGTCCTGTCGCCTGGGTCCGCATCGACCTCCCTCGATGATTCAGCCTACCTCCTCCTCGCTGTGCCCGCGCTGGCGGCAGGAGTGGCGGGTCTCCTTGCAATCTACTATATCCGGAGACGGACTCGTTCTGCGGCCGCCCGGACAGTCGAGAGCAACAAAAGCGACGTCATCCATCAAAACAGCAGCTCCAATCGGGCAATTCCATCAGAATGCATAATAGCTCCAGCTCTGGGTTCGAGAACATGAGCGGTACCACGTTCGCGTCCGGGGGCGTAGTCTGGAGCGGCAAGCCCTCCATCGGGGTGTACCTGCTGCTCTACGGCGTGGGCGCAGCTATCGTTGCAGCCGTACTGGTCCTGTTGGAGGTTTGGATTGCGGGCAACGTCGGTGCGGCTTCGAGCCTGATCTATGCCTCTGTGAAGGTGGGGTCGTTCTCCATCCCGGACGTGCTCGAGGTCATCACGGTCTTGGTAATCCTCGTGGCCTACCTCGTCAAGGTGGTGAGGCTGAGCCTGTACAAGGCGGGGCACAGCTACGAACTGCACACCGACGGCCTCTACGTCAACAGGGGAATCGCAAACCTGCAGAACACGTTCATCTCCGCCATGGCCTTCTCAGACGCCAGGCTCATCAGGAGTTTGGGGATGCGCATAGTTGGCAGAAGCACGATAGTCGTCGAGGCGAACGACGGCCGGAAGTTCGAGATGAGGATGCTCAAGGACGGGATGAACGTCCAGACGCTGATCAGGAGCAACCTCTCGCACCCGACGGTCAGGGTCGAGAAGTAGCCGGACGCCGACCCGCCCCCACTCGTCTTCTTCGAGCTATGCCTTTATCCTTCTAATCCAATACCGGAAGGCTGCCTTTGGCTTCAAGCGGGGTTCCCGCGCTCGACCAGATACTGGCCGGCGAAGGGTACCCGGACAAGTCGACGATACTGGTGGTCGGCCCTCCGGGAATCGGCAAGGAAGCCCTCGGCTACTGGTTCACTCGGTCCGGCTTGGGCGTGGGTGACTTTTGTCTTTACGTGACGAGGCTCTCCGTCAAAGAGGTCCTTCAGGACGAAAAGGGCTTCGGGATTGATACCCAGCAGAAGGTCCCGGTTTGGTTCGCCAGTGACGGCGGCCAGATCAAGTACGACGTCAACGACCTTGCGTCACTCTCATACAACATCAAAGAGCTTCTGAGACAAAACGCGGGACGAAGGATTAGGGTAGTAATCGACGTCCTCTCCTCGCTTCTGATGCTCAATCCGCCCGAGACGATCTACAGGTTCCTGACGCAGCTCTTCGCGGACGTCAAGCAGTATGACGCCGTGCTGTTCGCGACGGTGGAGGAGGGGATGCACCAGCCGCAGGTCCTCGCCGCGATGGAGCAGCTCTTCGATGGCGTGGTGGAGATGAGGCTCTACGAGGAGGGTCTGAGGGTCATCCCGCTCCTGCGCGTCCGGAAGATGCGAGGAACCCTCCCCCAGCCCAGCTACTTCAACTTCTCACTGACCAAGAACGGAATGGAGGTTAGCCCATATGTCAGATAGCCTTGGATTCACCCTGGCGGTGGTCCTGGGGGACCTAGTGCCCGCGGCCATCGGCTTGTACGCGGCATACTGGGCCTTCTCCATCAGGCGCGCTCTCGCAGGACGAGTCTACCGCAACCACGCGCTCTGGCTGGGCGTCGTGTGCATCGTCTGGGAAGTGGGACTGCCGATCAACAACATCTCGAGCAGCAGCATGATTGTCAATCTAGCGCTCAACCTGTCGCTCTTCGCCGAACTCGCATTCGTCTTTGCTTTTGTGGACTCCACCGTCCGGGTTGCGCGGCGGTCTGACCCATTGTTGCGTCGGATACTTCACTGGGATAAGGTCCGCTTTGTGCTCTGGGGCGACCTCGCGCTCGCAGCCGTCTACCTAGTGGCTGCGGTAGTCTACCCCTCATCCGAAAATTCAGGCCTCGGAGGTGCCATAGGTTTCCCCCTTTTCTTGCTGCCGTTCATCGCGGGTGCCCCCGTCGTGCTGATTGGGGCCAGGAGGTCGAAGGACCGCGTGCTTCGCGGGAGCCTGAAGTGGTTCGGAGTTCTCTTGCTGTCGTTCCTATTCAACGCGTTGCTGTCCTTCATAGAGATGTTCGTCTTTAATGTCAGTCAGTATGATGCCAGCTTTTCTTACCCGGCACTCGCGTTCGCGCCCGCGGCCATCCTCGGAGCCTACGCCCTCTACAGGAGCGCCAGGTCTCTTGCGCCGATGAACAGGCTCTCCGCAGAGGGAGCAAAGACGGCGGCCGGTACCACCCGGTGACGCCTCAGGCCACGACCGAAGAGTGGTCGAGGGCGGCGATTATTGCCAGAATCGTGGGCATCGGAAATTGTGGGTCAAGCATTTCTATCGCATAGGGTCTGCTTTCGAGCGCGTCCAGCGACTGCCTCACGCCGGTTCCCCCCGACAACCTGGCGTCAAAGATCCTGGACCCATCCAGCCGGATGCCGCTGAAGCCAAGCACCCCCATCGTAAAGAGTATCGAACCCTGTTTGTTACCGCTGGCGTCCTCAAGCTGGCAATCGGGAGGCGAACCTCGTTGCTCGACGTTGCTCAGCCGGATGGACCCCTGAACGTTGTGGTTCGCATCCTGAAGGTTCAGCGAGGTATGAGTTAGGTGCCCCTTCGACTCTATGAAACCCATGACGTTTTCGTTGCCGTCCACTATCGTGTAATCCTGGTGGAGGATCGACTGCCTCCTAGCCACGAGCAACACCTTGCCCGAGGGGTCCCTGAGATAGACGTCCGTGAGCATGTGCTTGTGCGCTCCCGTCCCCATCTCGGCCGTATAGAGCGACGAGGTCTGGGTGACCGCAGGGACTACTGTTTGTGGGACAGCGGGTGAGGACTGGTCAGGGAACCTCTGCCCACAGGCGGTGCAGAAGACTGCCTGGTCGTCGTTCGGCTTCCCGCACTGGATGCAGTACTTTACCAACTTGGCTGGCGGAAGGCGCCACGTCCTATTTCTATGCTTGGGAACGTTCGTCCTTCCGCGGCGTCGTTCAAAGGACAATCGAGTAGCCATCGGACAACTAAAGAACCACGCGGTCGCGCAATCCGCCGGTGCAACCAATCACTGCTCGGCCGGTCATCGTCGCCCCCGGTTCCTCCGTCGCGGCGCTTGGGTTCATCCGGAGCCTGGGCGAAATGAAGGTCCCCGTGGTTGCGCTCGGGGGAGGAAGCGGGCCAGGCCTGCACTCGAAGTACTGCAAGGCGTTTACCTGCAAAGAAGTGAGCAATTCAACTGTCCTCATCGACGCAGTAGCGAGGATCGCGAGGTCCACGGGTCAGAGGCCGATCCTCCTCCCTGCGTCTGACGAGGTCGCGAGGACCATCTCGCTCTACGAGGCTGCGATAGGAGAGTTTGCGGACTCGCCGATCTTCGACCGTGGAATCGCCGATGCCTGTCTGACAAAGTCCGGGATTCATGAGACAGCGACGAGGTTCGACGTCCCGCACCCCCGCGCCATCTTTCCTGAAGACTATCAATCCCTTCTTGGGATGGAGGACGAGGTCGATTACCCATGTATCCTGAAACCCGATGACTCGAAGAGTTTCGACAGAGCCTTCAGAGCCAAGGCTTTCGTTGTGCGGTCGAATGCGGAGCTGCGAAGGGGCTACCTGAAGTGCGCACAGAAGGGAGTCTCCGTCTTCGTACAGGAGTACATTCCGGGCGACGTTCGCGCCAACTATGGTTTCGCGGCTTACTTCGACCGGCGCTCAGCTCCTCACTGCGTCCTGACCTATCGCAGGCTCAGCGAATGGCCCCCGGGCTCGCCAGGGATATCCTGTGAGGCGGTCAGCGTGCACGAGCCCGAGCTCATGGGACAGGCGACGAAGTTCTTTTCGGGGTTGAAGTTCCATGGCATCGTCCAGGCGGAGTTCAAGAGGGATTCGCGAGACGGCAGATGGAAGATCATGGATGTGAACCCGCGCGCCTGGACGACGAACAGGCTGGCCACCGCCGGCGGGTGCAATATCCCTTATGCAGCATACGCCGAGTGCGAAGGAGCCCAGCTTCAGGAATCCTACGTGAGACCCGGCCTGAGATGGGTGAACCTCGTCGACACGGCGTTCTCCTCATTGGGTAGGTGGCGTCAGGGCGGTCTCTCGTCCTCGGACGTTCGTCCATTAAGAAGCGAGAAGACGACCTATGCAGTGCTCGATTGGAATGATCCAAGGCCTCTTGTCTGGCTTCTCGTAAACGTCGGCTGGGCTTCACGGCTTGGCGCGATGGTCCGCTCGCCGGCCGAAGGAGACGATCAGGCACTGCCTCGGCGGGCTCCAGCGTAAATAGTGCCAACCCGACGAGAGCCCATGGCCAAGTCCACACCCGAGAGGAACCTGGAACTGATGAAGACGCTGGACGATTCATGGAACAGCCAGGACTGGACCGTCTTCAGAAAACGCCATGCCGAGGAGACCATGGTATTCTGGCCGGGACAGCCCAACCCCACGATAGGGCGCGATAACCACGAGAAGGAGGCGAAAGAGTTCTTCAAGACTTTCCCGGACAACCACCTGATCAACAACCCGTACAAGATAATGTTCGGCCAGGGTGACATGACCTGCACCATCGCGGACTTCTCCGGGACGATGATAGGCCCGTTGAAGACGGTCGGCGGGAAGGTCATCCCTCCTACCAACAAGAGCTTCCAAGTCGAGTTCTGCACCGTGGCCCATTGGAGCGAGGAGGGGGAGATACTCGAAGAGCGGCTCTTCTACGACCTCGTCGGTCTGCTGAAGCAGTTGGGTCTTCCCTGAGCAGAAGCGCTCCCCTGATATGGCTTCAGCGCTCTCCCAGTGTTAAATAGACCGTCGCAGCCCAAAATCATGGAATGCACGCAGCCAAGCGCGGCATCGCCCGAGTCGCGATCGCCGTAGCAGTGATAGTAATCGTCGTCGTGGCCGGGGTCGCGGGTTACGTGCTGCTCGCCCAGGGACCGACGGCCTCGAGGTCCACCAGTACCTCTTCGGCTTCGACCACCTCCGTAGCGACCTCGAACAGCAGCTCCACAGGCACCGGCTCTACCACGTCGAGCTCGGTCGCGACGTCCACGACGAGCACCATGACCTCGTCCGCCACCTCGAGCACCACCACATCGTCCACTTCGACCGCCTCCACAACATCAAATCAGAGCTCAAGCTCGACGACCTCGTCGAACACATGCACTGCCAACGAGACCTCCACGGCGCCCCCGACGTTCGCCGACTTCGCCACGCTCCTGGGCAACTTCTCCCGGCTCTCCATGACGCTGACCACGAGCGCCGCCTCAGGGTCGTCCCACCCAGAATCCTCCTACCAGGTGGTCTACGCGACCAAGTCAGGCAACCTGACGACCTACAAGGTTGAGATAAACGAAACCACCTCGGGCACGAGCTCGCTCACCCAGGCCTGGATGACCTCCGCCGGCACCGTCATCGCCGTGGATTCCGGAGGCGCCAACGAGACAGGCGCGCAGGCCGATTCGGCGCTCTCGTCGACCGCAGGCCCATTCCTATCGCTCATCATCCAGGGTCAGCTCCTTGAAGTCTATACCTCCTCGTCGCAGGTCCGGCCCGTCAATCAGACGGGCGTCATGCTCGGCCCGACCCTCCTTTACATCACGAACTTCGCCGCCGTGTCATTCCCCGCCGTCGCCACCTCCTGCCAGGCAGACTTCACCCTGACTACCTTCTCGTTGCAGGCCACCCCGGTCTACGGCACAGACCTCATCCTGGTCACCCACGAGCATATCGAGGGGACGGAAACGTCGGCCTCCGGGACCTCGCCCGTATACGTCCTCCTGCAGATAATTTCGGTCACAGCGGCGTAACCAAAGCCGCCTCGCTCAGGGAGCGCTCAGGCAGAGAATAAATAGACCGCTCGCTCGTTCGGGCCATAATGCCTGCCAAATTCGATACAGTCATACAGACCAAGGCCCCACTAGCCCGTGCCCTCGACTATTACATGCATCCAGAGAACCTGCCGAAGGAGCACCCAGGTTTCGTGAAGGAGGTCAAGATAACCGGCACGGAAGGGGACACGATCAACTTCGAGCAGCAGATGGAGATGATGGGCAGGAAGATCCGTTCGGTCAACAAGATGTGGCTCGACCGCTCGACGAACACGTTCCAGATAGACACCCTCAGCGGAGACGGCAAGGGGAGCAAGATCACGCTCGCGCTAAAGCAGATACCCACAGGCACGGAGGTCCACTACTCCGCGGCCATGGAGCTCGGGATGCTGGGTCTCTTCGCCAAGGGGCCCGCCAAGTCGGCCTTCGAGAAGACGGCCCGGGAAGACAAAGAGCATCTCGACACCGCGATGGCCTAGAAGGGAGGGCAACCGCTACGGTCGTCCGGTCCACAGGCTGCACGCGGACCTTCGCTGGCCCCACGGACGGGAGTACCGCGGCTTTAGCTGTCCGGAAGTTATTATTGGCTTTTATAGCGAGCCGGGAAATAGTCCGTTGATGGCTCGTCTTCGGGCGCATCCAAGAAGGAACGTTGTCGTTCTGTTCTTAGCTATTTTTCTGTATGCGTCATCTCTCCAGGCGGTCTTCGCCCAACCCGCTGCGCCGGCGACAACGGCGAGCGACCCGCCCTCAAGCGTTACCGTCCTGGCAGGTTGCAGTTACTTTTCGAGCCTCAGGTTCACCAACAACGTCCCCCAGTACGTCACCGCTAACCCGCAGTACCAATCTCTCAACTTCACGAGCTCGACCTGCGTCAAGAGCGGCACAGGTTTCCTCGTTCCCCAACCCAAGGCCATCCCGCCCATCTTCTTCCTGAGGGGCACCACGATAACCATTCGCGCCGTCTGCACCACCAACCCCGAATGCCTCATTCAGCTGAGCAGAAACCCGATGGCGGTCCACGACCCGACGTCTTCCAGTGTGTCTAACCTGGAGATCAACCTCATAAACGGTACCGCGATCTCGATCACCATCCCTCCCAACGCTGCGATAGGGCGGTACCACTTCAGCGGCAATATCCAGCTGTCTACCGCCCAGTTCTCTCCGTGCCAGCTGCTAGACCCCTTCAGCGCATGGTTCTGGGTGATCTACAACGCCTCGCCGGGGAGCACCGATACCGATGTGAACGGGCTCAACGCGACGCAGTACTCCGCGTACGTCCTTGGGCAGACCGACATCGGCTACTTCGGCCAGAGCTCTACGATGTCGGCGACGAACAACGTGAAGACTGTGACGAACAAGTACATGGGAGGTCCCATAACCTTCACCCTTGGGCCGCAGAAGGCGGTCGTCTACCTGGCGGCGATGCAGCTCGTCGACAACGCAAAGGCGTGGAACACGGCCAACGCATCCGTCACCGCCATTGCGCTGGGAGCGAGCAACGGGCTCCCCTCTGGCTGGCCCGTACCATCCGGCAAGACACTGCTCTACAACGTCCCGGTCCTGCTCACAAAGCTGCAGAACCCGACGACCGCAGCCACCGTCTGCGGCCAGTGCATGGTCTACGCGGCGGTCGGGGACGCGCTCTCCAGGTCCCTGGGTGTCCCGACCCGCATGACGACCACCATAAACAGCATAGCAGTGGGGGTGGTGCCCGCCGCCAAGGCGGTCGCGCCTCCCGGCGCTTGGACGTGGAATTTCCACGTCTGGGACGAGGTGTGGTTGAACCAGGTGACGAGGATGAACTGGTCGGCGTTCGACCCGAGCAAGGGCAACGCCTTCGGCAGCACCCCGATCAATCCGATAAAACCGATACCGACCAACGCACTGATCGCTCCGGCGAGCCCCGGCACTTCCTTCGCCTATCGGTTCGCTACGGGCGCGCTGCCTGGGGCGGCGGCGGGGGCATGCCCGTGCTCCTCGACCGCCTATGTCACCAGCGCCTCGGGAGCCAGGACGACAGACACCGCCGCGTACAGGTCTCCGCTCCCCGACCCGGGACCCGTGATGGGTCCCGTCACGGTCTCCTTCGACAAACCGTCCTACGTCTTCGGCGACAGCATCGACGCGAACGTGACCGTCACGAACCCCTCCTCCTTAAGCGGCCCGGCTACCGTAGTCGTGACGCTCTACGCGACCGACTTTGGGGGGATCAACCTGGAGGGTCCGTGGCCCGTGGCGACGCTGGCCCAGGTCCTCGCGATCCCGGCGAACGGCGCCGCATCAGAGACCTTCGTGTTCTCGGCCGGGCAGTACCAGACGAACGGTGACTTCGTCGCCATCGCCTCCGCGACTCTCGGCGATTCGGCCCTGGGGTCCGGGTACAACTACACAACGGTAAACAGCGGGCTCTCCCTGCAGCTCACGGCTCCGCAGACGGTCCAGGTCGGCCATGAGTTCAACACGACGGTCCAGGTGACGAATGACCTGCTGACCACTCTCAGCGGCTCGAGCGTCGCCGTCCTCTTTCCCACCGATGTGACGCCGACGGTGCCGACTAACTTCACCGTCCCCTCGCTCGGTCCGGGAGCGAGCGAAACATTCACGATCCCGGCGCAGGCCGGTGCGGTCCCCGAACTCTACGTAATCTCCGCCGAGGCGTCATCTGCAGCGGGTGGGATCTCGAGCAGCGCCCCGATCACGGTCAACGCGACCGACCCGCCCGAAATGATGGCTCCAATCGACCTTCGTGCCGCAGGGCAGTCGTTGATATCGCCGCTCGATGGAACCACGAGTACGGACAGCGCGTCGACTTCCACCATCGTCACCACCTGCAGCACAACCAGCACGAGCAGTAGCAGCAGCAGCACCGTACAGAGCGTTCCAGAGTTCCCAAGCGTCCCCCCTCTCGTCGCCGCAGCGACGCTGTTCGCACTGATAGTCTTGGGCGGTCTCGTCCTCAGGGTCAGGAAGGGGTCCAAACCAATAGGATAGGCGTGTTATTGCCGACGGACGCCATCCTCCTCGCTTTGCGCAGACTTCCCCGCCTCTACAGAAGCGTCAAGGAGCTTGGCCTCCCCTCACGCGGCGCCTTGAGGACGATGCGCCGAGTCTGCCAGTCCGGCCCTGACGCGGTTTAATAATTTACAAACGACCCTGTGGATTGGTTTGCTCGGTCGGAGCCACGGAGTGGGAGGTGCGATCGTGGCCGTCATGATGGCCGTCGTCATCGTCCTCGCCGCCGCGGTAGTCTTCTATTCGGGAACCCAGAGGGTCACGACGACGGTCACCGCATCCCCCGTCACCACGACGGAGACTACGACCTACACGCTGCCGCCAGCCACGGTCACCTCGACGCTGCCCGGGACCACCACGACCCTCACGGTCACCCAGGCGTCGAATACGACCTCGACGTTCAGCTATTCCTGTAGCACGACTGTCACGACGAGCTCCCAGACCACCTCCTCGGCGGCCGCCACCGGGCTGGTCGACCTCGCCAGGAACTTCACCAGCCTGTCCCTGGCCTACGGGGAGAACAGCTCCGGCACCTCCGTCATCATAGACCAGTCCTACGACCTGGTGTACGCTTCGGCGACGACCTACAAGATGACGTTCCAGGTGAGTGGCTCGCCAGGCTCGGGCGTCACTGCGTGGGTCCTCTCGAACGGGACTGTGCTCGCCACCGAATCTGGCGGTCAGAACCACACTGGGGCTTACGCGTCGTTCCTCGTCGAAAACTCCGCGCCGGTGTTCTGGCAGCTGCCGGCCTTCAACTCGGCCTCCCAGATCACATTTCCTGTCAGCTACATACACGCCATAGGCTCGTCGACCGTCACTCTGGGGTCCGCCCGGGTCACCGTGACCAACTACAGGGCGAACTCGCTCCCCTTGGTGTACTGCCAGGGAACCGTACCATTCAGTCTCACCACGGTCGTCATCCAGACGGCCCCAGTTCCCGGCAAGGATTTCTCGCTGATCACATATCTCGACCTGCAGGGCACCGTTTCCTCCAAACCTTACAGCTTCTATCTCTCCATATCCTCGATTACGCAGGCGTAGGCCGGAGGAAAGCCATCTTCTCCTTTCCGCACCGTGCCCGTCAATAGGATGTCCACACAGCTAATGCTTCGGTCGTGGCTTGCTTGATGTCGCTGCAGTTCCGGAGGGGCAGAATGTCCCCCAGGGGATTTGTAAAGAAAAAGTTGGGCTTTTTGCCGCCCAACGCCGACAGTGTGCCTGTCGGTAGCCTTGGTAGGCAGGCCGGTTCCTCAGAGCTTGAGTACCTTGCCCTTCTTCATCGCTGCCACGAGTACTAGACCCATGGCTGCAACGAAGATGGCTGGACCCCCGAACTGTGGGACAGTGGGCGGAGGAGTTAGCGCCTGCGTGACGAAGTTGTCTGACACGCTGAAGACCGGATGGACTCCACCGACGACCGCGCTAGTCGTCCCTGCCCATACGCCTGCGTACGTTCCGGCTGTGGCCGTACTTGGGGAGCCTGTTCCTGCGGTGAACGCCGTCGGATAGACTGCGGTCAGGTTCTGCGTTCCGCACGGGATGTCTGAGACAGAGTACGTCGAAGTCAGGCCGCCTGGTGTCGTCACGGTGAGCGTGCCGCTGAACGTCGCGCCGGGAGGACAGTCTGAGTCAGGTCCGCCGGCAGGTAACATGTCAGCAACGCCGAAAGTTGCGGTGTTTGTAGAACCTGCGAGGATAGATACGTTCGCCCAGTTCAGACTAGGATCGATCGGGTGTGCTGCCACGAAAGGGAACATCGCCAGTAACCCTATTGAGACAAGCGCCAGTAGAGGGGCTGCTTTCCTTGTTTGCATAATCTTAAATCAAAAATTGGACCCTGCGGAGCGGATTTAAGGCTACAGAAGGCTGGACCAACGATGATGAATTTGAGATTCACCCTGCCTGCTCCCGGCCTTCCTGCTCGTGAACGGGGAAGTCCGGAAGGCGCCTGGCGTAGAGCCGCCGCAATCGGCAGGCCGTGGTTCCCTGGCGCCCTCGGCGCTCGATTCATCTCAGTAGATCAGGGGGATGAGCCTGCGGGTCCTTCGCTGGTATTCGACGTAATCATCGCCTAACGCGTCGACGAGCATCCCTTCTTCGACGCTTATCCTGTAGAGATACACCGCCGCAAAGACCACGGGGAAGAGGATGGCGACGACCAGGTTTCCGGAAAGGACGCCGAACCCGGACCACAGCAGTATGTCGCCCAGGTAGCCGGGATGCCTGACTTTCGCGTATGGGCCGGTGGAGACCACCCTCTGGCCGGAGGTCGTCACCAGTGTCCTGGTGTAGTACCTCCCCAGGCTGCTGGCCGCCCAGACCCTGAGCCCGATTCCGGTCACCATGACCGCAAGGGCCGGAAGCCCCGCTGTGAGGCCGAGAGGAAAGGGTACACCGATGCCCAGACCGTCCATGATTATCGGCAGGACAAGTCCTGCGCCGAACGCCACGCCGATCAGGAGCGTGCTGCCCCTGTCGCGACTCCCTCTCTGCAGCGTCTTAGCGGCCGCGCCCCGCCGTAGAGCCCGCTCCATGATGATGAAGGCGCCCACGAGAAGGTAGCCTGCGAGCAGAAACCAAAAGCCTGACCCGGAGGTCCCTGCGCCGAGCATGGCAACGGGGAGGCTGAAGAGGTCGGATTTAAGGTCGGGCTGAGCCGTCCGTCCTTCCTTCCTTCCTTCGCTCGCCTCCGGCTGCGAGGGGCCGAGTAAGCTCCTCCGGCGCCTGCTAAAAGAATGATTCGACCGGTATCCTTTCGTTTATTGGATTTGAATTGTCATCATGGCAGACTAACTCTTTGGACCTCCGTCAGGAATGACTTGCAAATGGTGACTGACAGTGTAGTTCGTTCATCGCCTCCTTTCAGATCATAGAGGGATTCCTTCATCGAAGAAAGCGCGCCTAGTTCGAATTCTGATTTCAAATGGGAGAATCGTCTCCGGCCTTTATATCCAGACTGATAGTGGGAAATCTCGGTTGCCTAAGAATGCAATCTCAGGACCAAAAAAAGCGGGATAAAGCGGGCCTCAAGAAGGAGTTGGGTCTCTGGAGCCTCGTGGGTTTAGGCGCTGGAGGCATTATAGGGTCAGGAATATTCGGGCTCATAGCCGCCTACGGTGCTGACGCAGGGCCTGCGCTCACCTTGGCCATCGTCTTCGTGGGGATTATCATGACCATGCTCGCGTTGATCTACGCGGAATTGGGTTCGAGGTTCCCGCTCACGGGAGGTCCTTACGCGATTCCCAGGCTGGCGCTGGGTAATTCTGCGGGTTTTCTCGTTGGGTGGGGTTACTTCATCTACGCTTTCACAGGCACAGCGGCGATAATCGACGTCTTCGTAACGTACCTCGGCTTCTATGTGCCCGGCCTCGCAGTAGGTCTGACCCTGACGCCTCTGGGGATAGCGGTTGCCCTGGTCGCCCTCGCCGTCTTCACGGTGATCAACGTCTTGGGAGTGAAGTGGGGCGGCCTGTTCAGCATAGTGACCACGGTAACGAAACTGATTCCGCTGATTCTGTTCGCCGTCGTTGGGCTGCTCTATCTCAACGTAAGCAACTTCACACCTTTCATGCCATTTGGGTGGACAGGGATAGCGGTGGCAATGGCGCTCGCCGTGTTCATGTTCACTGGTTTCGAAGGAGTCGTGATACCCAGCGGCGAGGTCAAGAACTCGTCGAAGACAATCCCCCGCGCAATGATAATCACCATGGCGATAGTCGTCGTAGTCTATGTCCTCATAGGGGTGGCTTTCGTCGGCATGATCAACTGGTCCGGCCTTGGCATGAACGTAGGCGACTGGTCGTATGCCACGGGAATAGGCAGCCTGTCTTCCCCGCTATCGGACGTCGCCAAGGGAGCAGGCTACGGGCTGCTAGCGGCCGTGATAACGATCGGCGCCATAATCAGTACAGCGGGTGCGGGCAGCGACTGGGTACTCTTCCAGGGCCGCATCCCATTCGCGATGGCCGACGACGGGCTATTTCCGAAGGTTATGGATAAAGTCCACAGCAAGTACGGCACTCCCGCTATCTCAATCATCTTTGCAGCGGTCTTGACGGGGATTATCCAAGTACTCTTTCCATTCTTCCCGGACGTGGTGCTACTCGCATCAATTACGACCCTCATACCATACGCTGCTGCCTCAGTCTCGCTCGCTATCCTGAGGAAGAGCCCGGAGCTTGGAGTCAAGGATCACTTCAGGCTCCCCGCAGGGATGGTTGTCGCGTTCCTAGGATTCGTCCTCTCGAGCGTACTGATCTACTGGGCAACATGGCCGCTAACACTGGTGGGAGTGATTCTGACGCTCATCGGCTACCCGATTTACATGTTCACCAAGAACAAGAAGATGGAGTGGCGCAGGCAGGCATGGTTCTGGGTCTATGTGGTGGGGTTGACTGTGATATCGTTCATTGGAGATACCAATTTCATCACTTCGGGAGTTCTCTCAGTCCCCGGCCCGATGGGATACGTTCCCTTGCCGTACGACATAATAGTTGTGGCGGTGTTCTCTGCCATTGTCTTCTTTTGGGCTTATAAGGCAAACGCGGGAAAGATAGTCGAGTCAGAGTCCTAGACATGAGAAGCATCCTATCTCTCCGCGACCTTTCGACCTCCGACCTAGAGTCTGTCCTGAAACGAGCGGCCCAGCTGAAGAAAGAAATCAAAAAGGAGACGGAGCTGCATCAGCTGAAAGGGAAGGTCGTCGGGCTGCTCTTCGAGAAGCCGTCCACCAGGACGAGGACCAGCTTCGAGGTGGCTACGCTAAGACTCGGCGGGAATGCGCTGTATCTTCCATCGACCGAATTGCAGCTGAGCCGCGGAGAGCCTATCAAAGATACCGCGCGGATACTCGGCAGTTACCTCAACATAATCGTCGGAAGGGTATACCAGCAAGATACACTGCAACAGCTCGCGGACTTTTCCAGGATACCAGTGATCAACGGCCTTAGCGACGTTGAGCACCCCACCCAGATCATCTCGGACTTCCTGACAATTCAAGAGGTGAAGGGGCGGCTCAAGGGCATCAAGTTCGCATACATAGGAGACGGCGACAACGTATGCAATTCCCTCTTGTTAGGCGCCTCGATGGTCGGAATGGACATCGCGGTGGGATGCCCCTCCGGATACGAGCCGAACCCGGACATCCTCAAACTCGCACAGCAGAACGCGAAGCTCTCAGGTTCATCAGTGGCGGTCGTGAACGACCCAAAGAAGGCTGCTATAGGGGCTGACGTGCTCTACACGGACGTGTGGGTCAGCATGGGCGAGGAGAAGGAGAGGAACCGCAGGATGCACGCATTCAGGGGCTTCCAGATAAATTCGAACCTCCTGAAGGTCGCCGCCAAGGACTCGATTGTGATGCACTGCCTTCCAGCGCACCGTGGCGTCGAGATCACTGACGAGGTGATCGAGGGGAAGCATTCGGTCGTATGGCAGCAGGGCGAGAACAAGCTATACGGTGCGGCGGCGACCTTGGAGTTCGTAGTGAAATCATGACCGCCAAGATACGGGCCGAATGGGACAGGCTCCACAAGGTCGCGATTCACCGTCCTGGTATGGAGATGTGGTTCGGACTGCTCGCGCCCCACGCTTCGCTCTACGAGCGCGCCTTCAGTCAGTACGAAGCCCGCCGGGAGCACGAGAGGCTCGAATACACTCTGAAGCACGAGTTCAAGATAGACGTCTTCCGCCTGAAGGACAAGCTATTGGAGCTGGCGGACAAGCGCCCTGAGGTCCATGCGAAGCTCGTCAAGATGGCTCTGGAAGAGCTAGAGTTCGCGGGCAACCAGAAGGAGGCCGCGCAAGCGCGGCGCGAGTTCGTGGAGAATGCCGGTGTCTTCGACTCCGGTCACTTCTTCAACGTCCTCCTGCTACAGCCGAGACTGGACCTGGAGGAGGGTCGCGGCGCGAGAGCCGTCCACGTCAACGTAACCGAGAGGACCCCGCTGGCCAACCTCTACTTCATGAGGGATCAGCAGGTCGTCACGGACCGAGGCATCTTCATGTCTCGGATGTCTAAACCACAGAGGCGAAAGGAGCCGAGGATTACTCGTTTCTTGTGGGAGAGCCTGGGAGAGAAGGTAGTTCATGAAGTGGAGGAACCTGGGACCTTCGAAGGCGGCGACTTCATCCCGATGAAGGACTTTGCCCTAGTCGGTACGGGCGACCGGAGCAACGCTGACGGGGTGAAACAGATGCTTGAGCACGGCTTGAACTTCGACGAGGTCGGGGTCGTCCACCAGCCCAATCATCCGCTCATCCCTGGCGCAGAACGCGACCCGATGGTGGATATGCACCTTGACACCTACTTCAACGTCGCCGGCAGCGGAGTGGTTGTCGGCTCGGAGTTGCTCCTGAAGCGCGCCCAGGTCGACGTGTACCACAGAGCGGGGAAGGGCAACTACATCCAAGACAAGAAGGCGGGCGCGACGCTGCACGATTATGTGAAGAAGAAAGGGTTCGAGATCGTGTTCCTGACCACGTTGGAGCAGCTCTCGTATGCGTCGAACTTCCTCTGCATCAAGGACGGGACGATACTGGCTGTCGAGGTGGACAGAATAGTCAAGAAAGTCCTCGCGGGCCTCGAGAAGGAGGCCAAGCAGAATCCCAAGCGATACGGCCGGCTCTTTGAGCAGGCCAAGAAGGACTACCAGAACCTGAAGGACAGCGCCCAGTTCTTCCCCAACAAGAAGGAACTTTACCAATACGGCGTCGACGCCTACCCGATAGCGCTCACGAACCTCACGGGGGGGTACGGAGGAGGGCATTGTATGACCGCCGCCCTCGAACGGGGCTGAGTTAGAAGGCGCGCCAAGGCATGAAGATACTCGTGGCCCTAGGCGGGAACGCCATCCTGCAGCACAAGGAGAGGGGGACCGCCGAGGAGCAATTCTCGAACGTGAGGCGGGCATGCGTTCACCTTGTGGACATCATCGAGGACGGTCACCACCTCGTAATCACCCACGGGAACGGCCCCCAGGTCGGCGATATCCTGCTTAAGGACGAGATGGCGAAGGCCGTCCTCCCCCAGATGCCGCTGGACGTGTGCGGAGCAGAGAGCCAGGGGATGATCGGGTACATGATCCAGCGTTCGCTTCGGGAGGAATTGAGGAGCCGGGGCATCGAAACCCGAATCGCCACAATCCTGACGGAGACGGTCGTGGACCCCGAAGACGTCGCGTTCAAGGCCCCGAGCAAACCGATTGGACCGTTCTATACTGCGATGGAGGCCTCGAAACTCAAACAACAGCGGGGGTGGACCATGGTAAACGACAGCGGGAGAGGATACAGGAGGGTCGTACCTTCTCCAAAGCCGCTTTCCATAGTGGAATCGCCCACCATCCATGACCTGGTTGATGCGGGGGTCATCGTCATCGCCGCGGGCGGAGGAGGCATACCCGTAGCCTCTGCTCCGGACGGCTCGATCAAGGGCGTCGAGGCGGTGATTGACAAGGACCTCGCTGCCTCGGCCCTCGCGACCACGGTCGGTGCGGATATGCTCCTGATACTCACCGACGTAGAGAACATCTTTCTTGACTACGGCAAGCCTACTGCCAGGGCGCTCACGCGACTGACTAGAGACGAGTGCATGACCTATCTGAAAGAGGGCCAGTTCGCACCCGGCAGCATGGGGCCGAAGGTCGAGGCGGCGGTCACATTCATTGATTCAGGGGGCAAATCCGCGGTGGTCACGACCCTCGAGAAGTCGAGGGAGGCTATTGCCCTTCGAGCTGGAACTATCATCGTACCATCTTGATCTTGACCCGGGCCAGGAAGTGCAGTTGGATTACGTCAATCCCAACAAAGGTGGCTTTGAACGTAAATAAGATGGGGCCGGTGAGATTCTACCAGTACACTTTCGTCAGATGGATTCGAAATAGCCGATTGCTCGTCGGCAAAGGATATGTAAAGGGATTCGTCCGTGGAAAAGCATCGCCGGGAGATAGTCGCTGCCAAATTCAGCTGAACCGTTGAGCATAAACATGAGAGCTGCCATCGGCCTACTCGAAGTGTTCCTAGCCGCCATAATCGTTGCATTGGGAATAACAATTGCCAGCGTACCGTTGGGGGTCCAAGTACTCGCAACGGTTTTGGTATCACCAATAATCGTACTCACCATCGTCTTCATCTATTACTGCGGAAAGAGGAAAGCATGGAGCTTTGCTGGGGCTTCCATTCTGGGCGCGATCGGAGTTCTTCTGAGGGTGGCGATAAGCACTCAGCCAAATCTGGAGGTAGGAGGGGGTTTGCCCGTCGGAGTGACGGTCCTCTACATTGTCTTAGGGGCAATGGTCTCTCTCAAGAATTACGAGTCGGTCTTGGAATTGAGGGGGTCCCCATCAAGCCAGTAGCGTGGCCCCCACCGCGGCGACACATGATCCATCGTTTCTCTCCAACAAATTCAACATGTGGTTCTTAGGTGGGCCGGTGAGCCATGCTCTCAACTTGAGTTCAAATCCCCAACTAGTTTTCGGCGTCAAAATAATAGAGGCATTTTGAGCTTATTTTAGCTGAAAGAGAAAGAAATAAGCTCGGAATTTGAAAGTGGGGCCGGTGAGCTTTGAACGATATCCAGGTGCAAGCCTTGATCTCAAAGATAAGCCGGGAGGCCGCCTAATCCGGATGGCTTCTATGGAGCCGCCACGCTCAGACATCGTCGATTTGCTGCACATTCGCTCCTCTCCAGAAATTCACTCCTCACCGTCTGAGAAGACACGGCTGACTATCCGGATGGCTGCCTTGTCCCGTCCGGCTTTGGCCCGGCCGGAATGAGGTGCACGAGAAAGGGAGCGCAGTAGCACAACGGGGGGATTCTGGCGCAGCCTTTGCACAGCCTGACGCTCCCAGCAAAGGTGACCGGTCCGTTGCATCGTTCACAGACTCTCTCATCAGAGCCCAAGGTGTCGCAACGATTCGTGTGGCCTTGTAGTTAAGCTTCCATCGAAGAACATTTCACGCCCACCCTCGCGTGGTTCACCATCCCCATTTTGCCGCTGATTCCTCTTCGGGACGAGCGTGCCGCTGCTTCGGAGTGGGACTGGGATGTTCGGCGGAAGCAGACAGGAGCTTCGTGATTTCGCGTTCTTCTTACTTCTGTATGCCCAGCTTCTGGCCTTCGGTCCATGCCTCCGACCACTTGAGGACGGGTACCACGTTCGTTTCGCCGATGGGGGACAGGGTGGTCGCCGCAAACTCGAAGAGCTGGTTGACGCTTTCCGCTTCGACCACAAAATAGAAGCGATGTCCCGGAGCGTCGAGATATCCCTCGATTATCTTCAGGCCGGATTTGGCTCGCGCTTCGTCCACCTTCTTAAAAAAATCGTCGTCGTGATGGATCTTGCCTCCCGGACAGGTCTCCGCGGTATGCTTGTGGTCAACAACGAACAACATGGCGAGCTCATTAGAAATGCACCGCCTAGTTAAACGTGCAAAAAGCACCTGGGTAGACCTAAGGCTCGCCTGTCTTCTCTCGGGGTCTGGGGTTAGAGGCAGTCATTCCACCCGCCAGCGCTCAATCACCTTTCAAAGTCTTATATCGAACACGGTCCATCATCGACGTCAACATCGTGTCGGCCTCGCGTCACAGCTCTGTCCACAGGATGATGGCGCTTTCTTTCCTAGCCCTTCTGGTCCTCGCATCTTCTCTTGCTTTCCCGTTCGCCAATGCCCAGTCCGTCGTCGCATCTGTCTCATTGCACACCGGAGCGTCTCCGCAGAACGTGGCATACGACTCGGCTACGGGGCAAGTGTTCGAAGTCAACCTGGCGCCGACCTTTTCGGTGATCTCGGACAGCACAAATTCCGTCGTCGCGAACGGGACCCTGCCCGCAGGCGGCCAGCCGTACGGCGTGGTCTACGATTCCGCAAAGGGCGAGGTGTTCGTCGTCAATAGCGGCGACGCCTCCGTCACCGTGCTATCGGACAGCACCGACAAGAAGGTCACGAATGTGCCGGTAGGAGGCACCCCTGAGGGCGCGGCGTACGACGCCGCCAAGGGCGAGGTGTTCGTGGCCAACAGCCTCGATGACACGGTCTCAGTGATATCGGACGGCACCAATACGGTCGTCGCGACCGTGACGTTACCCTCAGGAAGCGGACCTTACGGCGTCGCTTACGATTCAGGAAAGGGCGAGGTCTTCGTCACGGGCAGCAACGACGACAACGTCACCGTGATATCCGACAGCAGCAACGCGGTCGTGACGGACATCCCCGTCGGAGGCACTCCCCAGGCAGCGGCCTACGACTCTGCGAAGGGCGAAGTGTTCGTGACCAACACCGGCGACGATACGGTCTCGGTCATATCTGACGGCACCAACGCGGTCGTGGCTACCATCCCAGTGGGAGCCTTCCCCGATGGCGTGGCCTACGACTCTGGAAAGGGCGAGATGTTCGTCGCCGATTACAACGCGAACATCGTCTCGGTGATATCGGACAGCAGCAATAAGGTCGTTCAGAACGTCACTGTGGGAGCTCTGCCTATGGGCGTCGCCTACGATTCAGGAAAGGGCGAGGTCTTCGTGGCCAACAGCGGCGATGGCACCGTCTCGGTGATATCCGACGCATCTTCCCAGTCATCTACTACGGCGGCTACCACTACGAGCCAGAGTGCGACGACCACGACCCAGACCTCCTCGTCGGGCCCGACCTCGACCGGGTCCACCGCCACGACCTCGACCAGTGGAGGGGGAGGAGTCCCGGTATTCCCCTACCAACTAGGGATCGCGGCGGTCTTCACCGCTCTCCTTGCCGTTTCCTACCTGTTCATCCGTGGCCGCACGAGGCCAGTGACCAAACCGTGAACAGCAGAACCCTCGAGACCAAGGCGGAGACCGTGTTCGAGTTCGACGAGAAAATACGGTTCATCGCAGTCTTGACGACGGAAGGGGATGTGGTCTACGAAGCCTTCAGGCCGGGCGTCGTCTCGCTGGAGCCGGAGATTGACACTAAGATGATCTACACAAGAGCCGGAATCGTGTTCGGGATGACCGGCCCGATGGACAAGTATCACGGGCGGGTGAGATCAGTCATGATGAACAGGGAGAAGGTCGTGTTGATGTTCTTCAACTTCGGCCCCAAGGTCGTGCTGGTCTCGGCCGAGCCCGGGTTCGAGAAGATCGGCGAGCTCGGGCGCCTGATAGGGCGGGTCGGGATGGGCTGATGAACCGAGTCCTGAGGTTATTCGGGCAAGTTGGGGCATTCATAGCTTTCCTACATGATCACCCTCCTGCAGAATCCCGTTGACCTAAAGCGTATATAGCAAAAAACGACGTCTCAAGCCCCGTAAGTTGAAGCCGGCAGCAGCCATGTTCTACATCACCGGAGCGATGGTCTTCATACAGCTCGTCACCGGTGGGCTCAGGGTCTTCGGCTTCATCGACGAGGGCACGCACATCGCGACGGGCCTGATCACCTTCGTCCTCGCTGTCATAGCCTTGATAGCCGTCGCCGCGTCCAAACCCAGGTACAGGCCGGCTCTGGGCAACGCCGCGGGCGTGGTGTTGCTCGTAGTCATCCAGGGACTCCTCGGGTTCGCCTTCCTGGACACCAACAACTTCGCGATAATCATGGTGCACTACGTCGTCGCCCTCGTGATCTTCGCGGCTGCCATCGGCCTGGTCTTCAACGCCATGCGCATGGACCGGACGCAGCCCGCAGCCTCCGCGGCCAAACAGTGATGCGCTCAAAGAGGCGTGTCTCTAGCTGGCCCATCCCGGTCCACCCCTCTCGTCGGAGAGGCACGGCAAGAGGATGAATCCCAAATTCACTTTGGTGGAATTGGGCTTCACTAGGATTATATCCGCAACCGTCAAGGGGCGTCCGTAGTTCTTGTTTAGCACGACCAGGAAGCAGTCCCTCAACGGGGCAATGGCCTTTGTCGCACTCCTCTTGGTTCTCACGGTTCTTCTGGGAACGGGTATGATTCTCAACGCGCATGCGGCCACTTCATCGGGAGTCCAGCCCGCGAGCATCACGACGACCATCACGATTACGGACACGAGCACTTCGTTCAAGACATCGACCGCTACGGTGACCACGACATCCACCAGCACCGACACGGTGACCCAGACCGACACGGCGACCGTCAACACGGGGACGTGCACCGCCGAGAGCACCTCGACGTTCGGGCCGGCCCTCGTGATCAATGGTGCTTCAACTCCGGCCACCACGACCTCGACAGGGCCGAGCACCGTAACGACCACGGTCACGCAGACCGTCGTCTCGACCTCGACGGCCACCGTCATCTCAACTCAGTACACGTGTACGCCCCCGACGAGCGCGCCGAACGGAGTGCCGCAGTTCTCGTTCCCAGGCCTCAGCGCCCTGATGCTGGTGGCCCTTCTGCTGCCGGCCGTGCTCCTCATGAACAAGATGAGGTCCGGACGGCGCCCGGCCTAGAGCCTCCCTCCGGAGCATCCTCTGCCTGCCTCCGCCTCTCCATAACCGCCGATCCTCCCTTCGGGCACGAGGGGCGGGAGAACGAAGTCTCACATCCGAAGGAAATGGCTTATATCGCCTTCAGGCTGACTCCCAGCTCCGTATAGACCGTGGACTTCGACCGGAGACTGGAGATTTCCATCATCTCGGCGACCGTGTCTCTCCTCCTCGTCCTTTTGACGATCAATCTTCCTGTCGTTTCGGCGCAGACGAGCTCCAGCTCTGTATCCACCGCTACCGTAAGCACCGGGACGAACATCCCGCCGCCGACGGGCTGCACCGCTCCCGGCTACTTGGCGCCGAATGACCTTCTCACGACTCTCGGGAGCAACAAGTCGGTCAGCAAGGGACTGAGCTTCGGTACTCCTCCGAGATCCGACAGACCCTACGAATATCTCTTCATAGGCGGGGGCGTCCTCCTGGCTCTGCTCATACTGGTCGGGATAATCTGGGCTGTCGCCCTGGGCGTGAGGAGAGGTTCGAGGCGAAACCAGCAGGATGCATCGGCGCCCGCGAGAAAGTCGCACGCTGCCAGGAACGTCTACCTCGTCTTTCTGCTGATAGCGCTCCTCGTCACCGGGTCGGCAGCCTACGTACTCTCGCCGTACCTCATACCCACTGAGAATCACGCCAACGTCGCGAACGGCATGGTCCAGAACATAGCGTCGCCGTACAACCAGGTCCAGCTGGACCCGATCAGCATCAAGTACTACTATGTGCCAGCGTACGTCAACGATGAGGCCACGCTGCTCGAAGGAAACTTCACCGTCTCCTCGGGAGCCACCGTGACGGCGTTCGTGGTGCCCGACAGTCAGCGCTCCGCATTGTTCGCTGACCTGCAGAACGGGACTCTCGCGGGTGTCAGCGGTTGCACGATGGCCGGCATACCCGTGTACTATGACAGCGGCCCTGTGACCTCGGGAGCGTTCGCCGTGTCGATACCACCGGTCAGTCAGCAGACCACCTACGATGTGATCTTCGCCAACACCTCGGGCAACCAGACGGTCGGCTTCGCAGCGAACGTCTACTGGGGATACTAGACGGTCGGTTCCTGGCCTCCGCTGGGGTGCCGCAGTTCCCGCTGGCCAGCCTCGACCCTATGCTGCCCGTGGCGCTGCTGCTCCCGGTCGCGGTCCTCATGAACAGGATGAGGTCCGGAAGACGCCCGGCGTACAGCTCCCTCGCGCGAACCTGCCCGTTGGAGAAGACGCGGCTAACTATCCGGATGGCTGCGGTGTGCCGTCCCGTCCGGCTTGGGCCCGGGCGGAATGAGGCGCACGCTCGCCTCTGGCAGGGACTTCAGGAAATCGCTGTCGCGCGTCCAGATGCTCGCCCCATGCCTCTTTACCGCGACCCCGATGTCACAGGCTTCCGAGTCGAGTTCCAGGACCTCCATCTCCGAGATCAGCCGCTTCACCTGGACCTGGTTCCTGTCCCTGAGCTTGCTGAGCCCCGCTCCCTTGAGCAGCTCGTATTCGTTGATCACGGTGGTCTTGAGCGGCCCCTGGCTTCCCTCCTTCAGGCTTGAGACCTTGCCTGCGGCTGCCGGGTCGCCCCTGAGGAACGAAATCAGGATGTCCGAGCCGAGGCAGACCAAATCAGACGCCGAACTCCCTGCTCCGGGTCGCACGCCTCTGCTTCATCAGCTGTGAGAGGACCTCTTTGGCGTCGTCTCCGGCCCAGGTCCCGGCGAGCTCCATGAGGGAGTCCGACCTCTTCCCTTCCGCCATCTTGAGCACGACGTCGGAGAAGGATTCGTCCTTGCCCTTCCTCTTCCTCAGCTCCTGGTAGGCCCTGTCCGAGAGGGAGATGACCTTCGTCATGACTCTATGCATAAGCGCATGCACATACTTAAGCGCCGCCACGCTCAGACCTCATCGGGCGTGCCGTGCTCACCGGCGGCGATGAGGCCCGGAGTGATCCACGTCCTCTCCGCCGAATCGTTATATCGTGCGAGCGATGGTCGCGTCGGATGCTCAGCCGAGTCCTCCGGTGCTGCAACGAGCTGTGGAGGACCCAGTGGGCTCGGCCCGAGGAGCTCAGACGACTTCAGGAGCAAAGGCTGAGGGAGGTCGTCAGCCACGCTTACAACAACGTGCCGCTCTACAGGGAGAAGTTCGACGCCCGGGGGGTCAAACCGGGAGACATCAGGTCGCTCGATGACCTCGGGAAGCTTCCATTCACGACGAAGCAGGAGGTCATGGGCGGTATCCCCCATCGGAGCATCGCCCGGGGGTTCGACCTCCGTGACTGCATCCGGGCGTCGACCTCCGGGACCAGCGGCGGCCCCATGCCCGTGTATTACGACAAGAGGTTCTGGGACTACTGCCAGGCCGCCTGGATCTTCAGGAAGCAGTGGGCGATCGGGGTCGAACCCTGGCGCAAGGTTATGATCGTGGAGTACGACGCGCCCCCCAAGAGAGGCCCGGACCGGAGCGGAGAGAAGGCAGGACAGGCGAGAAAGTCGCCCGCAAGGGAGAGCCTGGGGCCCATGGTCCGTCTCCTTCGAGGCAGGAGGAGAGGCGTCACCCTGTTCGACAACGCGGACCAGGTGCTGGACTACACGCTCAGGTTCGACCCGAAGCTCATCCGCGGCGCTCCCTCATACCTCAGGCTGCTCGCAGAGGCGATGGCCGACCGAGGAGTCGAGGGCCTAGCCGGCAGGGTCATCAGGACAGAGGGGGAGCTCACCGACGACGAGACGAGGCGATACCTCGAGTCGTCGTTCAAGTGCAGGGTGTACGACGAATACTCCTCCTGGGATTTTGGGAACGGGGCATGGCAGTGCGAAAGGAGAGAGGGCTATCACATCGATGCTGACTTGCTCATCATGGAGGTGGTGAGGGGGAGCGAACGGGCCCAGGCCGGCGAGAGGGGGGAGGTCGTCGTCACGAACCTGATGAACTACGCCATGCCCCTGATAAGGTACAGGGTGGGGGACATCGGCGTCCTCGACGACCGGTACTGCTCCTGCGGGCGCAGCCTGCCCCTGCTGAAGTCCGTCGAGGGCAGAAGGTCCGACTGCTTTCAGCTGCCCGGCGGTCAACTGATCACCCCGAGGACCGTCATGAACGTGATACAGGGTTCTCCCGGGGTCTCAAGATACCAGGCGGTGCAGGAGAGCGTGGGCAAGGTCAGGATACAACTGATGAAGAGGGAGGGTGAGCCGGACGCCGACAAGGAACAGCTCATGTCCAGGTGTCGCTCCATCCTGGGCGAGAGCATGGAGATTGAGGTCTCGGTCACCGACAGGACGAATTTCAGGGCCAAATTCAGGCCGGTGATATCGAAGCTCCCGGTGGCCAAGGAGCATCCCGGGCCGCGAGGGCTCCTCGAGATGGCCAAGTCACGGTGACCCGGTCCACGAGCACCATGGCCCCTCCGGCCGGAGTGCCCGCAGTTTTCATTCCCGGGTCTCGGCGCCGTGGTGGTGGCGCTTCCGGTGCCGGCCCGACCTGCTCATGGACAAGCTGAGCTCCGGAAGGCGCCCGGCGTAGAGTCCCTTTGGGCCGCGCTTAGCCTTGAATGAACGAGCGAACGAGGCTTTGACCTATCGGCCGCCTTTTTCGATCTGATTCAGCCGGGCCTTGATCTCCGCCAGCTCCTTTGCTGCAGGAAACTGTTTCTCGAGCGAATCGATCCTCGTATTGACCGCTTCGAAACGAGCGTCCATGATCTTCTCAAAATGGTCGAACTCCTCCCTGACGATCGAACGGATCTTCGATTCCA
>JAPCJR010000042.1 GCA_027886865.1 Nitrososphaerota archaeon | reverse complement strand
TGCTCTTCTTCAAAGAGCTCATCGAGGCGGGAAAGTACAAACCGGTCATCGATAGACGCTATCCGCTGGGACAGATCATCGAGGCCTACAAGTACGTCGAGACGGGTCAAAAAACGGGAAACGTAGTCATAACTGTGGGAAACAACGACGGAACCTGACAAGGCGGCCTTCGAAAAAGGCCCTCAAGGCGGAGTATCGGCGTCGAACTTGAGGCTAGGTTGCCTTCTTCGTCGTCAGGCTGGAGAACAGCTGGACGATCCGGTATATCATGTAGAGGAAGATGCCCAGGGACACTGCATCCAGGAAGGGATAGAACTGCGCGAGCGGGTCAGCGGTCACGTAGTATTCGAAATACAGCACGATCGACGTGTAGACGGCATAGAACAGGAAGATCTTGCCTATCCGTGCAAGGTTCCTGATCAGCCTTTCGGGGACGCGTACGCCCTGGGATCTCAGAGACTCTATCAGAGGCACAAACGAGAGTACGATTGCCACGACCACGATCCCGGAGCCCAGCAGGGTGTCAAGGAACATGTCCGTTCACCTCGTCAGGGTTGGAGACGACGTGGAGAGAGTATTTGGACCCCGCAAGCTTGTCCGCATATTCTTTCACATCAACCGGAGGCTCCGACTCCGAGAGCAGCACCCCCATCCTGACCCTATAGTCGAAGTTCGAGCGAGCTAGCTCCTTCAGCTTTTCGAGGAGCCCCTCCACCATCGGTTTCGTGGCTTGCTCGCAGTAATCGCACACTATGTACTGCGAACTGTCCTCGTTGTACGCTATCAATCGGAAGCTGAGGTTCTGCCCCAACACGATGGGCAGCTTGTCCTCGACGCGGCGATACCCGGATTTCAGGAGGTTCGACGCCAGTTTGTCCGCCTTGCTTTCCTTGATGAGCGTCTGAGCGCCTTCAGGTATCGCTACCTTTTGTCCCAAGCCCACCTTGTCGAGCAGCGCGACGAACCTGGGGTCGGTCCTGATGCGGTCGAACTGTTTCTCGACTCTCAGCGTGCAGAGGTAGGGCGAGTGCTCTGAGAACGCGTTCTGCAACCACTCAAACGCCTTGTCGGTCTCCCCCAGGCAGGCATACATGCCCGCGAGCGCCATAGGGGGGACCCGGACGGCACCATTGTTTCGTTGAACCGCCTCGACCCGCGCTAGGACCTCTCTGGCCTCGCGGGACCTCCCGGCGCTCGCGTACACGTAGCAGAGGTCCGTCATGAAATTCACATTGTTCGGGTCGAGCTCCATCGCCTTCTTGATTTCGTCCACGCCTTCGTCAAACTTTCCTTCCTGACAGTAGGCGAGGCCCAGGTTGTCGTGCGCGAAGGCAGTGTAGGGGTCGATCTCGATGGCCCTCTTGAATCGCTCTATCGCTTCGCGAACCCTTCCGGCATTATTGAGTATCGAGCCGGCCACCTGACCGACTGCGACGGAGAGCGGGTCAAGTTCCTCGGCCGTCTTTATCTCCGCGAGCGCTTCGGCGTTCCTCAGCAGGTTGTTCAGGAGCAGCGCGTATCGATAGTGGGCTTCGGCGCTGTTCGGGCTCATGGCGATGGCACGTTTGAATTCGGCCTCCGCGCCGGACCAGTCCCAATCTGCGTCCATCAGCAGCCTCCCCATCAGCATGTGCGCTATGTCCAGATGGTCGTCCATCTCGATGGCCCGCCTCAATAGCGGTCTGGCCTTCTCGAACCCTTCGCCAGGGGCGACGAACCCGAAGAAACCCAGGAACATGTCGCATTGCGCGGACATCGCATATGCGGACGCGAAATGCGGGTCGAGTTTCGTGGCCTGATCGAAGAGCTCCGCGGCCTTCCTGACCTCTCCTTCCGAGTATCGAGTTAGATGATACCTTCCCTTCAGGTAGAGCGTGTACGCCTCCGAGCTTGACGTCCGGCTCTTCTTGAGATTCCGTCTCTCCGACTCTTGTAGCTTGACCTTCAGGGCCTCGACGACCTTCTCCGCTATCTCGCTCTGCACGGCGAAGATGTCGTCCAGTTGTTTGTCGTAGGTCTGTGTCCAAAGGTGCCCCTCGTCTCGCCCGTCTATGAGCTGGACCGATATCCTCACCCTGTTCGCGGCTTTCCTGACGCTTCCCTCGACCACGGTGTCTGCGGTCAGCTCTCGCGCGATGTCGATGACCCCCTTCGAGCTGGTCTTGTACTGCATCGCAGACGTCCTCGATATGACCTTGAGCCGGTCGATCGCCGAGAGGGCGATAATGAGCTCTTCTGTGATCCCATCTGCGAAATACTCGTTCTCCGGGTCGGAGCTCATATTCTTGAACGGGAGAATCGCGATCGTCTGTCTGTCCATGGCTTCGGGCCCAACCTCCGTGTCTTCCGCGGGCATCAAGACGTCGAACTTGACATCCAAGTTAGATATATATTTGGATTCGACTTGATTCCTTGCAATCCGAGCAAGGCTTTTAATGCGAAACTACACGGCTCGGGGCACATGCCTCCTCTCCGCCGAGAGAAGGAAATTATCATAGACGACAGGGAGGAACTCACCTTCATCCTCTCTGAAGCGGCGACTCTCGAGCAGATGGTGATGTGCGGATATCTCTACGCCGCCTTCAGCATCAAGCACGAGGAGGGCCAAGGTTTGGACTCCAAGGAACTGGCTTTGGTGGGGCAGTGGGACAGAGCGGTATCCGAGGTGGCCGTCCAGGAGATGCTCCACCTTTCGCTAGTGAACAACCTGCTAACATCGATAGGCGCCGCGCCCCACTTCCTGCGGCCGAACTTTCCGGTCCATTCGAAATACTTCGCATCGGCGATGCAGATGGTCCTGCTCCCCTTCGGAGAACAGGCGCTGCGCCACTTCCTCTACCTAGAGAGACCCGAGGGCATGGCCATGCGGGACGCCAAGTCGCTCTCGAGGAAGCTTGAACGTTCCAAAGTCCGCGACCACCTTGAGCTCGTCCCAGCCACACAGGAGTTCTCGACGATCGGCCACCTCTACCGGGGGATCGAAAAGGGGCTCGTCCGTCTGGCCGAGAAATACGGAGAGAAACGGCTGTTCGTGGGCTCGACGCGGACCCAGGCGACGGAGGAGTCGTTCGGATGGCCCGAACTGGTGACGGTGCACGACCTGAAGTCGGCCGCGAAGGCGGTCGAGACCATAATCGTCGAGGGAGAGGGGGCGAGGGGCGACTGGAAGAAGGCGCACTTCGGCAAGTTCCTCAAGGTCCATGACGAGTTACGCGAAGTAACGTCAGGAAACCCGGCCTTCGAGCCAGCCAACCCCGTCATACCGGCCTATGTCAAGAACCACGCCGACATCACCGACCCCATTGTCACGATATCAGACCCCTTCACCCTTAAGGTCGCGGAGCTGTTCAACGCCTCCTACGAGACCGCCATGCAGATCCTGACGAGGTACTTCCTGCACGTAGACACCTCGCAGGACGAGCTCGGGACTCTCTCAGACTCGGCCGTCGGGTTGATGTCGCAGGTATTGCGGCCCCTCGGTCGGCTCATGACGACGCTCCCTGTCGGGCCGGACCATCCGGGGAAGACCGCCGGCCCCGCATTCGAGGTCTATCGAAGGGTTTCCTATGTCCTTCCGCATAGGCAAGCAGCCTGGGTGATCCTTCACGAACGGCTCACCGAACTGGCGGACTTCTCAACCAAGCTGAAGGTCCCAAAGAGCGCGGAAGGCAAACTTGAACCAGTAAGCGCGTCGCTCAGTGACCTGGCCTCCAAGCTCGAAGTGCACGCCGGCGCGTGACACTACGGGTTCGTCTCGTGTACTTCGAGTCTTCGGCGTCGGCGGGAGCCAGGGTCGAATGGTCTTTGGATGCTGGGTCTTCATCGTCTTGCGATGGCGTCGAGGTACTTCTTGCTGACCTTGGCCGAATCAAGGGGAAGACCGTTGGGAACATCGAGCTCAACCATCCCCCAGTGTCGATAGCCGATGCTTCGGAGCGTCTTGATGGTCCCCGCTATGTCTATCGTGCCTGTGCCCAGCTCGACGAACCGTCCGCCCCGCTCGTCCTTCAAGTGTACGTGAGCTATGCGGTCAGAGTAGTCCCCGATGAAGCGGGAGATGTCTTCTCCAGCCGCGGTCAAGTGAGCGGTATCCAAGCATAGACCAACCAATCTCTTGTCTGCATATGCATAGAGCTTCTCGACGTCAGTTGAATCCTGCAGCAGGGTCGAGAGGTGCACGTGGTATGCGAGCCTCATGCCCCGCTTTTTGAGTTCCTCGCCCAGTTCGTTCAGCATCTCGCCGATAAGTCGGTAGGACTGGTCGCGGACGTCTTCTCTCGCGATGAACGGGCCTCCGTAGGTCAGGACCTCGCCGCCCATCTTGTCGACCATGTCCAGGAATCTTAGTTTCTCCCGCAAGTCCTTCCTGACTGCCTCGGGTGCGACCTCCTTGACGCATATCTTTGTGAACTGCCGAGGGTCGTTCATGGGCAATCTCGGGTTGATCCTCACCTTTTCGGACGGCGCGAGCTTCTTCGGGAGCAGGGTGTTCCAAACTGATACGAACTGGATATTATTGTCCGCCGTCATCTTCCTGACCTCCCCGACTCGCGTGCGGAACGGCACAAGGTCGCCTTCGGTGCAGTCGAACCCGGGGTAGCCCAGTTTCGAGATTTCGTGGACGGCCTCCCTTAGGGTGATGTTCCATACTCTGCCGTCCCAGGTGGCCCTCGTCGCTTCGTCTATCCCGAGCCCCCATTGAAGCACGCTGGACCCTATCTTCATCGGACTGTCACTTCGGTTTTCGGCACAGTTAGTTTCTCTGGACCAGATCTCTTGATTATAAGCGGAGCCCCGGCCGTTGCTCAGGGCGCGACTGACGGCAGACTCAGGCGCCCTTGACGGGACCATCGATCGTCGCAGGCACTGGCTCCGTGCTTTGCGGCCCGACTTCGGGCGCAGCTGTCTCCTTCGCAGGTCCCTTCGGGAGATGCCCCTTCAGGAACAGCGCGAATACGAATGCTACCACGAGCAGTCCGACCATTACGGTGAACGCTTGGTCGTACGAGCTGACCAGCG
>JAPCJR010000041.1:1515-5271 GCA_027886865.1 Nitrososphaerota archaeon | reverse complement strand
CGCTACTTCAAGAAGCTCGTGTGCCCGGAGTGCCGGGTCGAGATGCATCAGGGAGGGCTCCCGGAGCCGAGGGCCCGGTGAGGTTCGACCAATATGCCGCTCATCGACCTGTCAGCCATCATACCTCTGACCGTGCTTAGAATGGTGTTCGCTATCGCGACTGTCGCCGGTGGGGGTGCGATGCTCATCGACAAGTTAGCTGCGAGGTTCGGCCTCGACAGGATTAGCGAGGAGGACCTAGGCAAAATAGCCATCGCCGGCGGGTTCCTCGGCGTGACCCTCGCCGGGCTGCTTCTGCGTCACAAGGTCAGCAAGCCTGCGTTCTGGGTCTCGGTCGTCTTAGGCTGGGCAATATGGGTCACATTCTTCGCGATTTACTTCGACCCGTCGATACTCGCGCACCTTGATGCTCGGGTGGTCGCCCTGTGACCTCTGGCAGACGCGACCTCAAGACTGTAAGGGAAAAGAGATTAATGAATGGTAAGCGCGTTCCTCTACCATGCCTCAGAAGAGGGATGAGATAGTCAACCCGGACCTTCAGGAGACCGAAGAAGAAGAGAGGAAAGAGACCAAGATCGACAAGACGGAGGACGTTCACGAAAAGGCCAAGCGACGGAAGAAGAGCAAGACTCATCACGAGCGCTAAGAACTGGTCGCAGTCCTAACTCGGCAGCGATGTTGCCGCTTATTAGTCCCTCCGAATTGTTCAGGCGATGAGTCTAAACGCTACTTCGACATCAACTTCAGTGTCCGCTTCGATAACCACTTCAACCTCACAGGCGCTTACCAACTTCGGCCCAGCCGTGGGAGGTTACGCCCAGCAGTTCGCGGCCGAGTTCCACGTCGCGGCAACCGGCATCGACGCGGCAGCCACCTTGATCGCTTTCTATGCCGGCATCATGCTGATCCCCTTGGGAGCCATCCTGTACTGGGGGCACGTTTCGAGGCACATGGGTCAGGGGATTCTCGTCGGGGGAATCATCCTGGTGATACTGTCCTACACGCTGTTCCCGTACCTGCCGACCATAGCGCCACCCTGAGAGTCGGCCTGGTTCGGACAAAGGTATTAATGACGAGCGACCGACAAAATATGTCGTGCAGCCGCGTCGAGGCGTGTCGCCCGCAGTGATATTCGCGTTGATCGCGGTCATCGCAGTGGGAGGAGCCGCCGCCTACGTGCGGCTTTCGAGCTCCAGAGGGCCGGCGACCGACGACAGCGGTCTCAATTCTTCGCCGGGACCTTCCGCCACCACGAGTTCGACCGTTAACAGCACACAAGATGGCGTCAATATGACCCGCACCACGACGGTCGCCTCTCCGATCACGAGCGTCAGCTACACGACCACTCAGTTCCTGAGTCCGGGGGTCAACGACGTCGTACAATCTTGCGGTGCCTTTGGTGACCGCGACCAGAACGTCTCTTGCATGCTTCCTTTCGACGTGGCCGCCGGTCACATACTGCTTGTCGAGATAGCCGAGGTTCCGGAATCATACATAGTGGGCCTCTACAACTCGAACACAACTGAGACTCAGATTTCCGATTCCTCCGCGACGTCGGTCGCCAGTCTCTATGACTCGATGAAGGACAACTTCAGCCTGATCGGAAGTGCGACCCAGAGCGCCAGCACCTACCGTCTCTATTTCTACGTCGCAAACGTAACATCGAGCGGTAACGACACGGTAAGCCTGAGCGGCGTCGGCAACTACCCGTTCCTGCTGGTTCATGAGCTCCATGGTGTCACCCACGTGGCCGCCTCCTCTACTGGTTCTGGCAACTCAACGACCCCATCGGTCACACCTTACTCGCCTCCGACCGGCTCATTCGTATTCTCCGGCATCTTCGTGTGGAACAGCTTGGGAGTTCCATATGCGAACATCTCCGCGGGGGCGGGCAGCGTTAGCGTGGACGAGACGTACGGACTCGCAGACCAGTACAGCATGGCACAGGGCGGGTCCATCGCTTCCCCCTTCGCGTTGACGAACGCCATCCCCTGGGGCGAAGTTTCCATAGCTTTCGACTGATGTCCCAAGCCCTCAAAATTGAGCGTTTCTCGGCCCGGCCTTCAGCCGCAGGCCCTCACTATCGCCCTGAGCTGGGGACTCATCAGCTCCACGCGGGTCGCCCCGAGCGAGCCGACCAACAGTGTCTAGGTGCCGGCTTGAGGTCACCCTTTCTGCTTCGCAACTGGTACGTGTGATTCCTGACCTGTCAGGTATCCACCGAGGGCCAATATCCCGAGCAGGGCAGGAAGCACGATCAGCCGCTCATCCCCGCCAACGCCGACCGTAGCTGATATCCCGCCGAAAACCGTGAAAAGGATGGTCAGGACGCCTAAGGCCACCGTAAGATATCCGATGGCGCCTCCCTTCACGAAGGTCCAGGCGAGGATGAGTGAGATTCCTGTGATGAGAAAAGCGACCTCAGAGATAATGGCGTGGGTCCAACCAGTATTTTCAGGAAATACTCCTACAAGGAGAATGGCGACGTCAGCCACTGCAGTGGCGATGAAGTACGGTCTCTTTCGCGTACCGCGGTAGACAAGAATCGTCCCCGCGAGAAGTATCAGGCCCAGGAGGAAAACGGTCGCGTCAAAGATCGTGGCTGAGGGCTGGAGCACGATGCAGTTGGTATTATCAGGTGGAGCGACGCAAGTTGCGCCAAGGTCGCTGATGTAGTTGTTTGAGACGCTGTAGCCAGGGTAGAGCGTCTCGGCGACGAGCTCGAAGATGAAGAACTGCAAGACTGCGATCACGTACAAGACGCCGCCTATTTTCAAAGAATCGAAGCGCATGAAGATTGTCTGCCTCCTTGCGACCTTAGCAGATTACGGCAGTTAAGCATGATGAGTATGAAGGTCTATGCCCTGCGATCTAGTTTGGTTTTGTAGCCTCCAGGCCGTCGGCGAAGGAGGGCGCTCCTCTGCTGCTACTCGCCGGATGTCGTTTTCAGGTGGCGGCCCCGCATACTTACATACAAAAGTAAGCACTATTTTCGGGTGGATGCATTGAAGAAAGCAACCACGAAGGACGCGGAGATACTTCTCAAGCTGTACGACATGCTCAGTACGCCTCAGATGCAGGAATCAATGACATGGTTCGCGAAGGAGTTCTCGGCAAAGGACTACAAGGAGTTCAAGTCAAAGTATCCGATTGGAAGCGATGCCTTGATGCACGTGGGTCGTGTCCTGGGCTCTTTCGAGATGGCGGGGGTTCTCATATCTCACGGCGTCCTCAACGAAAATCTTTACTTCGATTCGAGTGGGCTGCAGTTCATCTGGCAGAAGGTGGAGAAAATAATCCCAGGATGGCAGAAGGAAGCCGGCCCTGCGCTCTGGGAGAACGCAGTCTGGTTAGCCGAAAGACAGAAGCAGTGGCAGAAGGAGGTCTGGAAGCCGGGCCTCGCGTGGAAGCTGAGGGCTCCGAGCTCTGGGACGACTCACAAACGCTGACAGTCATCAGACGAGTGAATTAAGACATCACCTCCGCTTCGGTACTGTCGACGTCTAGCCGATGTCCACAAAAAAAAGATTCTAGCGAATCTACAAGATTTTCTGATTTTCACCTTCTAAGTACTACATTGTGCACCTACTCGATATATCCAAACGACAGGAACCTCGTTGCGATGTTCGACCTGATTGACATTGGCGTCGGGATTGGGTTCGGAGTCCTGGGGGCGGTCGGGATTGTGTTCGTGAACGATGTCCTCAAGATGTTCAAGGGCGATGTTATGGAGCAGCTCTTCAAGTTCATGGTCGC
>JAPCJR010000041.1:0-1415 GCA_027886865.1 Nitrososphaerota archaeon | reverse complement strand
GGAAACAACATCACGCTGATCGTGACCCACGACTTCGGTGCAAACTACACGGCTTACCTGAAGACCGCCCTAGACGCAGAGTTCCGGACGCTCTTCAAGATAATCCCGACGATCGACGCCACCGAATCATCGGTGATGGTCAAAGCGTTGATGTCCTAGGGCGTTGCCCGCCGGGCTCCGCTTGCTGCGAATTGTAGCTCTGACGAGCAGTTCCGGCTGTGGAGGTGCGCTTGCAGGGATGAATTTCTCTTTCATCTGATCGGATTCATGCTCAAGATAATTCCTGAGTGTGGGGGGGATGAATTTCCCGAGCATGAACTCGTCTGCGTAGAGGATGACCTCGCACTGGGCACATTCGAACGCTCGTGGAACGGAGGATCCATCGGGGGAGGGTGTCCTCAGAGACTCGGCGTCTGCCGGGTCCAGCTCCGCTACCGCTCCCATGCACTGTTCACACATGACGTTCTCGAGAGACCTCCCCGAGCTTCGGTGGTGATTGTTCGCGTTTGTGATTGACTGCAAGCGATTCATATGAAGTAGAAGAGGAGTAGATAACGAGGTGGTTCACATAGGGGCGACAATACCGAGATTCCGCTGATTCTGCTGATTAGTACTACATAGTGTACAACTATTCAACCAACTTTCTGGTACGTCAGCTGAATAGCCTGGAATTGCCTCTTTTCGTCGATTAGAGCGGGTCAAGGTTTGTTCCTTGGCGTTTGAATTTCTTTTGTGCGTCTTCCGCCCGTCGTGGGCTTGGTCAGAGGTTTCTGCCTGATTACTCCCTGCCTCTGCCTTTAATTGTGACCGCTGAATTAGAAAAATTCGGCAGAAATGTTAGGATTTATGGAAGAATCTACTAACTCCCGACGGACTCGATAAATGAAGATATCTGGCGAAATCGCAGCCTCTAAGCGACAACAGAGGATAACAAATAATACACCTTGCCTCAATACTGGAACTCAAGGTGGTGTGAACATGCCAAAATCCCCTGCTAAACCAACTCGCGCAAATCCATACAAGAATTTCAAGTTCCAACTAAGGTCGGGGGACAAGACCGTTGCCGGCATAAGCAAAGTGTCCCCATTCTACAGAACGGGGAAGGTTTCTCATCGAGGCGGTGCCGACCCAAGCAACAGCCACAAGGGCTCCGGACGGACAAAGTGGGATGCAATCACGCTCGAGAGGGGAGTGACTTACGACCCAGATTTTGACCAATGGGCCGCCCAAGTCTCCAGCTCCGGGACGACGTCCGGTTCCGAGGCCTCGCTCGCAAACTTGAGGAGGGACCTGTCCCTTGATTTCATGAACGAGGCCGGGCAAAAGATTCGTTCATACAAGATCTACCGATGCTGGGTCTCGGAATACAAAGCTCTGCCAGACCTCGACGCAAACGCGAACGCGATTGCAATCCA
>JAPCJR010000040.1 GCA_027886865.1 Nitrososphaerota archaeon | reverse complement strand
GTATATCTGTCCCACGAGGGGGCGCGCACGGATTGGATGAAGAACATCGACGCGCACCCCCGGGTCGGAGTCAAGATCAGGAAGTTGACGTTCGAGGGGGACGCGAAGGTGGTGAAGACCGGTCCGCCCCGAGAAGAGGGGAAGAAGGCGCTGTATGAGAAGTACTACGGTCCGGCCAGCAAGGAAGTCATCGATGATTGGTTCAGCCTCTCACAGGTCATCCGGATAAATCCGTTGTGACCCCCGGACGGAACCATCTCTGAACCGACGAATCGTTATCTATGCAGGCTGCGTCCCGCTCCTTCCATGGAGATATTCTATGAAAGACTGACGCCTGATGCCTTCCTGCAGGCCGTGGAACGCGCGCCTATCGCGTATCTCCCTCTCGGCACCCTCGAATATCACGGACCTCACCTGCCGGTTGGTTCCGACATGCTGCAACCCCTCGGGCTCTACGGTGAGCTCGCCAGGAGGGTAGGCGGATTGGTGCTGCCTTCGCTGTCAGCGGGGCCGGATGAGAGGACCACGACGGGCGGGAAGGACATGTACGGCATGGACTTTGAGTTCCTCACCGCGCGCGAGACGCCGCGCCAGTTGCCGGGGAGCGCGTACTGGATGGACGACTCCACCTTCCTCCAGTACGCGGGAGGGATGGTCAGGCAGCTGAGCAGGGCAGGATTGAAGATCATAGTCGGGCACGGCCATGGCCCGTCGACGGATTTCTTTCACAAGCAGACGGCGGAATGGGAGAGCAGATACGACATCAAGGTGCTCACGCTGCAGGGGATCCTGGATGACAAGGAGCTCGGCTTCATGGTCGACCACGCGGGAGCCAACGAGACATCCATCATGCTTGCGACGAACCCCGAGCTCGTCCACATGGAGAATCTTCCCAAGGATCCCGCGGAGTGGCCGAGAGGGATAATGGGAGAGGACCCGAGGACCCACGCGTCCGCCGAGTTCGGAAGGAGGATCATCCAAGCTAACCTCAAGGAGATGGAGAGCTTGCTCCGAGATGACCTAAGCCGATTGTGATTCGCGCGCTCTCCACCGAGTCTTCATTGCGTCTTCGGGTGGCAAAGACACAAATGGGTCCGATTACTTAGCGCGTCAGACGAGCCTTGACGCTGCAACCTCCAGAGCCTTTTCAACGTGAATATTTCGATTGGTCGGAGGAAGAGTTCGCACAAAAGTTTGTCGAGAGAATAACCGCCGGGAGAATAGGGGGGAACGAGGCCTTCATCGACCTCAAGTTGGAGAAGAAGTCCTCGGGGGGCAAAGTGAAAGCGGTCTACAAAGACGTGGTCAATCTTCCCAACCTCGTAAAGACGCTCCCGGGATTGGCAGCCAACCCGTCGCCCGCCGACTATGTCAGATCAGTAAACAGCTTCCTCAGGGACAACAGAGGGCGCGACCTCATCCATTGGTGGAGCAAGCTGAGAGAGGGGACCAAGACCCCGCTGTTCGGCTCCGCTGACATCATCAACGTCTGCAACCTGAAGTGCGTGCACTGCTACTGGTGGACCAACAGAGAAGCGACGGTAGGGGAGCTGACGCCCGAGCAGTGGAGGACAGTCATCCAAAATTCCTACAAGAAGATGAGGATAGCCAACGTCACCGTTGTCGGCGGCGAACCGATGCTGAGAAAGGATGTCATCAAGGTATTCTCGGAAGAGATGAAGCACCGGATGAGCGTGGTCACGAACGGCATGTTCCCGCTGATGGAGATCAACGGGCTCTTCTTCATCTCGATCGATGGGACCGAGCAGACCCACAACCGCATCCGAGGCCCGAACACCTATGCGAGGATCAAGAAGAACGTGAAGGACTTCGTCGGGTCTGGCGGACGGGTGGACATCAACATGACGCTGAACACGCTGAACTACAAGGACATAATGGCCGTCCTCCGCGAGTGGGATGACATCGCAGGGAGGATAAGCATCCAGTTCCACACCCCGTTCATCGACAACGACCCGCTGTGGCTGGCCTTCGGAGATGAAAGGAACAAGACCATCGATAGCATCCTCGAATACACCCGCAACGAAAACAAGCACTTTGTCGTGAACTCGGAGGAGCAGTTCGAGCTGATGCGCGGCAACTGGGGATACAAGTGCCCCAACTGGATGATCCTCCCGCTCGACTACAGAGGCAACATCAAGATGCCGTGCTGCATGGGGAGCGCCAACGAAGACGCGCTGCAGCCGCAGTGCGACAAGTGCGGGCTCGCGCCTTACTCAGGCGTCCTTGCTGGGTTGTTCCCGATTGAGAGAGCGCTGAGCAGTTGAGCATGGAGACAAGCTCATCGCCGTCCGGGATTGCGTCTCCATTCGGCACACCACGGAGGCCCCCTGCAGATGGCGACAACTAGACCGTCAGAACGCCCAGGCCCCGTCCCGCAGCAAGTTACCGCACCGATAACGCGTAGCGCTATCTTCATCGTGCTCGCGGTCAATCCGGGAGCCGAGAATCGGGCGACGATCCGGTCCCTGGGCGGCGATCTGGCGGCGCTCGTCCGCTCCGTCGGGCACCGCGTCCCTGACGGCCAGCTCTCCTGCGTGATGGGATTCGGCTCAGAGTCGTGGGACGCACTCTTCGGACGCCCGAGACCGGCGGAGTTGAGAAGGTTCGCCGAGATAGGCTCAGGTAAGCGAGTGGCCGTCTCGACCCCGGGTGACATATTCTTCCACGTCAGGGCGCAGCGGATGGACCTCTGCTTCGAGCTGGCCTCGCAGATAATGGCCGGGCTCGGCTCGGCGGTGTCCCCCGTGGATGAAGTGCACGGGTTCCGATACTTTGACCTCCGCGGCCTGCTCGGGTTTGTCGACGGGACCGAGAATCCGGAAGGCCAGGCGGCGATACATGCAACGCTGATTGGGGATGAGGACCCGGCGTTCAAGGCCGGCAGCTATGTGATCGTGCAAAAGTATCTCCACGACCTTGCGGGATGGAACGCGGTGCGCACGGAAGAGCAGGAGCGCTTCATGGGCCGGACAAAGCTGGACGACATAGAGCTGGACGATTCGGTCAAGCCCAGCTTCGCGCACAACGCGCTGACGACGATCGTCGAGGACGGAAAGGAGGTCAAGATACTGAGGGACAACATGCCCTTCGGCCAGGCGGGGAAGGGGGAGTTCGGGACCTACTTCATCGGCTACAGCCGGTCTCCCGCCACCACCGAGAAGATGCTGCGGAACATGTTCATAGGCGACCCTCCAGGCAACTACGACCGTCTCTTGGACTTCAGCCGCGCCGTCACCGGGACGCTCTTCTTCGTGCCCTCCGCTGACTTCCTCGAGGGCCTCGCCCCCGAGAAGCCGTGAGAAGCGGGTTCTCCGTCGACCATAACGGTCCACACTCGACCGCCCGTCTTAGCAATCGATAAAGCCCGGACCTGTGAGTTGCCGTCCGCTCGTGCTCCCAACCGAGATAATCGTCACCTCTTTCCTCGCCATAGCGCTCGCCGCGTTCATCATCTCGCAGAGGACCAGGACACCCTACACGCTCGTCCTCGTCTTGACCGGTATCGCCCTGGCGGCGTTCTCCCTCTCTACCGTGACCGGCGTAGACACGATCTACAACCAGCTCGTCGGAGGCGGACTCTTCGTGGGAGTAGTCCTACCGCCTCTCCTGTTCGAGAGCATGATGGACGTGAGCGCGGCCGAGTTCAGGTCTGTCGCCAGAGCAGCGCTCTCCCTCGCGACTGTAGGCGTCGTCCTGGCTACCCTGGTGACGGGGCTCTTCCTCTGGAAGGTGGCCGGGATCTCATTCTACCCTGCCTTCCTCTATGCCGCCCTGATCTCGCCGACCGACACCGCTACGGTGCTCGAGGTCTTCAAACGTGTGAAGGTGCCCGCGAGGCTCGCCACGATGATGGAGACCGAGGCCGCGTTCAACGACGCCACCGGCATCACCCTCTTCGCAGCCATCCTTACGTCGATGAACACCTCGGGGCTGTCGCTTCTTTCTGTGACCGGCGAGTTCGTGTGGACGTTCGGAGGGGGGATTCTCATGGGGCTGGGCGTGGCGGTCGCTGCAAGCCTGCTCCTCAGGCTCTTCGACGACCCGATCGCGGAGTCTGTCCTCACCCTAGTGGCGGTCTATGGCGCCTACTCTGTCTCCACCGTCGTAGGCGTGTCGGGCATCGTGGCGGTCTCCACTGCTGGAATAAGCTACGGCATCATATGGGCAGCCGACGCGCCCAGGGTACACAGGGAGACTCTCAGGAGCTTCTGGTCGATTCTCGCGTTCCTCGCGAACTCCGTCGCGTTTCTCACCATAGGGCTGGCGACCAATCTCTCGGAGATGGTCGGCTTCCTGGTCCCGATCGCCATCGGCTTCGGTGCGGTCCTCGGGGCTAGGTTCATCTCGGTGTACTCAATCCTGCGATTTGTGAAGGTCGGTCGGGAAAGGGTACCGAACTCGTGGAAGGCAGTGGCATCCCTGGGAGGGATAAGGGGGGCCGTCTCCATAGTGCTTGCAGCTTCGCTCCCTGCGTCGCTGGAGGGAGGCGATTTGATCCGAACCGTCGTGCTTGGCGTGGCCTTCATCTCCATCGTCTTCCAGGGCCAGTTGCTGTCGCGATACGCCAAGAGCAGATTCACGCCCTCCCGCATTAAGCAGTAGTCTGCGATGCTATCTGCGGCGTTCGGCTACCTCCAGAGTAGCCCGACAACTCGATACCCTTCAGGATTGAAGCCGTAGTCCAATCACTGCCCGAAGATTCGTAATCACATTCGCAGTAGCCCGGGGTTGCATCAAGGCACGATTAGGATGGCGTCTGTGCCGCAGAGCGCCATATCCTCGGTTTCAGGTGCCCGAACTCCGCGCTGGCTTCCCGTCCACGAGCACCTTCAAATCCCTCCTCTTGAAAATTGCGACCAGGGGCAAACTCATTCCTAGCCTGACTTCGACCTTGTGTACCTCAGAGGTTCCTACGTCGAAAGACCATGTCTTCGCACCGAGCGAGTAGTAGTATTCATCGGCCAGCTTCTCTCCGTCCAGCTCGATGCGGATATGCTTCGTTAGCCAATCATGATCCACTGTAAGCGTGTGCTTCTCCTTCTCTCCTACTTCGAAGCTGGATTTGGCCATGCGTCTCGCGAAGGGTGACAGAACATAAAAGAGATTCGTGTCGTCCAAATTTCGTACCGCCCCTCTGCACCGCGTGTGAAGACGGGGGGCTAAGGAGCCGAAGCCGACTTCGAAACTGAGGCGCTTACTTCCATCTTGTCAGTATCTCCTCTCTGCGGAAAGTCGCTCTCGAAACGAAGAAGAGCAGCACGTCTACGACGAGCAACGCTGCTGCGATTATCAGCAGGCTGCTGGCGGCTCCGAGGTTGATCAGGCCCAGCTCCCCAGCAGCATACACCCCCACAAACGGAATGATTGTCAGCCCCCCGAGTTGTTGTCCAGACCTGATGTCGCTCACCCTCGAGGAGACGATTACGTTAATTTGTACGCTCATCAACAATGCGAGTGGAAGAAGCAACAGTATGACGATGGCTGAATTCCAGTTTGGGAAGTAGTAGTAACCAAGCTTGCCCTTGGTGGTCAGGTCCATGAGAAGCATG
>JAPCJR010000039.1 GCA_027886865.1 Nitrososphaerota archaeon | reverse complement strand
CTTCATAACTTATTCGGACTTCATAACTTATTCGGACAATTCATGTTTCTTCGGAGATATCGAGGCTCCTTAAGGTGGCGACGATTGATGCTTGGGAGATTGCATCGGTTCGCATGCACACTCCAATTACGTCCATCTCTGCGAGTTTAATCGAGGTAAAGTGAGTCAGAGGCAGCGACTCCCGTCCCGCGTTCCCGCACTTTCTCTAACAGTGCAACCCTGTAACAGGCGGTAGGAGTACGTTGTCCGCTAGGTAGTTGCCAAGAGTCATCGATATGGGGATGGCAAACGAGGGGGCCGTTGTCATCGGGACGCTTACCGCGGCCCCGCTTGCCGTGGCTATGTTTGAGAGCGAGAACATGTAGATTATGCCACCTGTTGCCGGGTTGCCAGGTTGGTTCACGTAGACATAGTTGCCGTCAGGAGTGATCTGCATGTTTGCCAGGCCCGGGGCTGACGACTGCGGCAGATTGATCGTGTTCATGACCTTGAACTGGTTCAGCGATATCACCGCCACCGAGTTTGATGTGCCGGAGGCCTCGAGGTAGTACTCCCCGTCAGGCGTAAAGACGCCACGCGTCGGCGACATGCTGGAACCCGTGAAGCTAACCGACCCAAGGAGTTTCAGAGCAGGATAAGAGTAGAATAGGTCAGTCTTGTTGCCGAGCTCCACGCCGAGCTTGTTACCCTGGCCGTTTATCGCGACCATTGTGGGCGATCCAGAGGTCAACGAAGTCTCCTGCTCGATCTGGCCTGTCCCGGCGCTCAGGATGTCTATCGAGTTATTGTCCGTCAGCGGCACGACTATCGTGCTCCCGTCGGGGGACCATCTCGCGTCGGACGGATAGGCATTCATTCCGGCGGGCGTATTGAAGGTCACCTTCCATACTGTCTGGAGGGTGGTCAGGTTCAGAAGCTCGACGATGCCGGAGGGTCCGTCGATGAGGACGGCTGTCTTCTCGTTAGGTGATACCGTCACACCCGTGTACCCGACCGTCGTGCCGAGGCTCAACCGCGACTCGACATTCAACTGTGACGTATCGGTCACTATGAACGTCCCATTGGTCAGCGGGAACACCACGTTCTGGGCGGTAACCCCCTGGACAGGATACGTCTCCCAGTTGGACGTCTGAACTGAAACGCTGTCAGAAATATTGAACAGTCGAAGATAGCCGAGCACGGAGCCGCTTGTAGGCGAAATGAGTTCCACCACACCCTTCTGCATGAACGCCAAGAGGTAGTAGTCGTTGTTGCCCGTATAGCTTGTAGTGATGGTTGAGGTCGTGCTGTCTGAGCTAGACGTAACTGAGCCTGAATAGCCAGTAGAGATTGTCGAGGTCGCGCTACCCGAGCTAGACGTGATTGAACCTGCCGTGCTCGTGAGGGTCGACGGAGGTGCAGAGGACGTAGCTGCGCTCGAAGCCGACGTCGTCGAAGATGACGTGGCAGGAGACAGTACCGATAATGCAGTGTATGACACGAGAATTATGACCACGATGACCGCGACGATGATTACAGTAGTATTCCTGGTGACTGCGGTTCTCAAGAAGCGGGCCGTTGTTATTCATCATTTATAAAAAGTCCACCCTCAGATGGCATCCAGGAACAGGTTTTTTGGCGACTCCTTCAGGTCAAAGGCGAGTCGAAAGTTCCGATCCTACGCTGAGCTCCTGGCCTCTCGAGCGAGAGAATTACATCGAGGCTTCTAGGACCTTCGTCGCGAAGGCCTCTTCGCTAGGGGCGCCGTCGAACTGAAGCCTGTCGTTTATGACGGTCCGGGGCACCCCCACAACGTTGTATCTCTTAGTGAGCTCGGGGAACTCCGCAGTCTCGACCATGAGGGCGCGTATCATGGGGTTCTCGAGGGCGAACCGATGCGCGGAACGGACCACGAGAGGCGAGTATGGGCAGAAGGTCGTGACGAAGACCCTTATGATTGTCGGCACGGTTACGCGCCTGATGATGCGCCGGGTCTGTTCGTCCATCTGAGTTCGGCCTCGAGAGGAGTCTACTATGTCCTCCACAAGGCACTTTAGTTGACGTCCCGCGGGAATCCCGACGAAGTACAGCTTTGCACCGTTGGAAGAAATGACCACGGTGGTAGGCGCGAGGTCAACCGCCATCTCGACGGCCTTTGCAGTCCCTTCATCGTTATCGAGCACCTGGAGCCTGACCTTGTCAGTGAGCGAGGCGACCTCCTCGAGGAGCCGCTTCGTCGGTGCGCAAAAGACGGACGCCTCCTTCGACGTGAAGAGAAGGATATCGACCTCACTCTCGAGCTGAGAACGGAACAGTGTTCGAATCTCCTTAGTGTCCTCCTTGCCTATCAGCGAGGTCATCGTCAGCTGCCTCGGAGGTCGGCGCGCGACACGCGCAGAGACGTGAGACCGCGCCGCATCCTTAGGCGGCGTGGCTTAGAGCCACCTTGACCTGGTTGTCGATCTTGGCTATCTTCTCCAAGCGTTCGACGAAGCCGGCGAGCTTCTTTGCGTTGATGGTCACGACTATCTCGGACTCATCGTACCCGGACCTCGTCCTGCTCGCCGTGCACCCAAGCCCTATCACGACGTCCCCCTCGTTGGCCAGAGGGAGGCCCTGACAGGTCGGCTTCACGGTGACCTTGCTGTCGGGCGCAGCCTCCTTAATCAGCGCTGCTTGTTGTGAGTCGACAAAAAGCAACACAACATCAGGGATAAAGGGTGAGTTGTCAAGGGGGGCATAGCCGATGTTCCGTTGGGCTTCTAGGGGCAGGTGTGGCAACCCCAAGATATCATTCTTTCCGATCCATCCTACGCTCGTCAGCAGGTCGATGTCCGCGAGGCCCGCGCCGGGGAGCGAGTCTTTGGCTGCCCGGTAGCCGTGGGTCACCGCTCCGACGGAGCAGTGCAAGTGCTGATCTGGTGTGGTGTAGAAGGCGCCATCAAGCGCCTTTGTCCAGAAAACACAGCTCGACTCCACGACATCGGTCGACCTCCGGACCTTCGTAGTGTCAGGGCTGAAGGAGACCGCCACTATTGGCTTCGAGAGCCCTAAGGCCGACTCGAGCCTCCTTCCGAGACTGTTGAAATCTGAACTGGACATTCTGGCGGGACAATCGCTCAGACGGTTTTAAACTTGAGTAATTGTCTATTCCTGAGCGTGTAGGACTACTCGCGCCGTCCATCGCTGACCTGACGGATATATTCCCTGACGACCAGCTTCTCTATCGCCCTACCCGACTTGAACATCTCGGGCTCTGCCCGGATGCTCTCCTCCGCCCTAGTCGCGTCGATCCCCTTCTCGACGCACTTCATCCTCGCGACCTCGATTGCGGTTCTCTGGTCGATGGGAGGAAACTCAATCGCATAGAGCCTATCTTTCAGCGCGCTGTCGAGGAGCTGGAACTTGTTGGTCGTCATTATGAGCGAGGTCTGCGAGGTGTCTAGGTCGTCGATCTGGTGGAAGAGGATGTTGTTCTGCGCCACGTGCCAGCTTTCACCCTTCATCCAATCCCTGTCCGGGAAGACCGACTCGGCATCGTCGATGAGGATCAGCGACCGCTTCTTGGCGGCCGTGGAGAAGACCTTCACTATCTGGCGCTCTGACTGCCCATAGAGCTCCCTCGCAATCACTGAACCATCCACGAAGAAGAGCGAGAGCTGCAGCTCCTTGGCCAGCACCTTGGCCATCAGAGTCTTCCCATTGCCCGGCTCCCCGTAGAAGATGAAGCCCTTGATGCCTTTGAGCGAATTGTTTCCCAGCTGGTGAGAGATAACGCTCCTTACCTCGGCGAAGACCCTCTGGAAATCCTCTCCTTTGCACTCCCCCAGAGACTCCGGTATGTCCCTCCATCCGACCTCTAGACTGTCTCGTTTGCTGGTCACATTGGCTCGCGTGGAGTCTCCCTTTCACAGAGTCGCGGTCTCGAGCCCGATATAAGGAATGGGACAGCAAAAAGGCGAGCGGAGCTCCTGAGCGTGGATTATTCCTGACGTTACACTTTCTATGACGGTCGGCATTAACCTATGAATATTTATCTACCTGCGCGAGACAGCGGCGTCCAAGAATCCCTCTTGTCCTCGGAAACTGCGCGTCCGGAGTGGGCTAAGGCCGACTTTTCGGTGAATGTCAGTGGTGAGAGCTGCCCGATCCCGGAGCTGACGACCTCCAAGAAGTTGAAGGAGATGCCTCAGGCGAAGGTGCTCGAGGTCTTGACCGACAACCAGGCGTCTGTGGATGTAACCCTTCCGGACCTTGCGAGAGGCCTGGGTTACGAGTTCTATAGCGAGAAGAGCGGAGACCTGTATCGTTTCTACATAGCAAAGCGGTGAGCCGATGTCCCTTCCTCCGATGCTCCCGCAGCAGGTGCTATCCTTTGGGTTCGTCTTCGTATACGCGGCTTTCGGCGTGAGTGGCTTCATCCTGGGATGGGTGGCGCAAAGGGGGAACTATTGCTTTGTGAATGCGATGACTTCGGTCTTCACCACCAAGAGCTATGACAGGTTCGGGGCCCTCCTGATCCTGTTTGGTATCTCCGCCCTAATGACTGCGCTCCTGGTCGTAACAGGGATAGTGCCGGCGGTCGACCAGTACTACGACAACTACTTCTCCGGATGGTATGTCGTGGTCGGGGCTATCATCTTTGGCTTCGGAGCCACCATGGCGGGCGGGTGCAACCTCTCGATGCTGTACAGGGCGGCGAGTGGATACGTCCAGAACTGGCTCGAACTAGTCGGGATGATGGTCGGCACCTACATCTTCGCCGTCGCAATCTGGCCTTTCCAGTCGTTCACGATGGCGAACGGGATACTATCGACGAAGCTCGGAGCTTACACTGAATACCTGCCGTATGACCTCTTCCACTCAGTCTCGCAGATTTCGATAGGGATCACCGCTGTCGCTCTCGGGTTCCCGCTCGTGGCCATAGGACTTTTCCTCCAGCGGAAGACTCGCTCGAAGCGGTCGGCACAGCTCGGAGGCATCTCCGGGACGAACCTGTCGCGCGCGCTGGCGGCGCCCGCGTCGACGGGAAGGGTAGGCCCTTTCCCCCTTGTCGGGATGCAGACTGCGAGACTCAGCTTGTCCGACGCGAAGGAGATGCTGCTCCTGAGGAAGCCCTATGGCGCCAATCTCTCGACCCTCATCCTAGCGGGGGCGCTCGCGCTGGTCTTCGTGGCGGGGGCTGGGTACACTTTCAACTACCTTGTGATAACGTCGTCCGACGGCGGGAGGTTCCTCGAGTACATCCTGATGCCCTTCGGCGTCAACCTCGCGCTCAATACACCGTGGTATAACGACGCCCTCCCGATACTCGATCCAAGCGTGCTGATGGTGGTTATGCTTATCGTCGGCGCCTTTAGCGCAAGTCTCCTCAGTGGAGACTTCAAAGTTAGGGTGCCGCACCAGAGAAAGAGACTATTCACCGGGTTCTCCGGCGGGATACTGGTCGGGATCGGCGTGAGGACGGCGCTGGGCTGTAACATCGGGTTGATGTGGACCAACTTCGCGCAGCTCGGCTACGACGGGATATTGTTCCTGTTTTCGATGCTGTTCGGGGTGTGGATCGCGGTGAAGGTCCAGAGGCACCTGGTATGAGAGCCCCGAACACCACACAGAAGTTCAGGTACAGCAGGCTCATAGCCCCGCTATTCCTCATACTTTTCGCGGTCGGCTGGTATCAGTTCTCGGTTGTCTACATACCA
>JAPCJR010000011.1:64903-68297 GCA_027886865.1 Nitrososphaerota archaeon | reverse complement strand
CTCTTGATCCTGAACTCCTCGAGCATACCGTGGGCGACCCTGTTGCCGATGTAGACGAGCGCGTCCTTGTCTGTGGGAGCCTCAGATGCCTTGTCGAAGGAGACCTCGAGAAGGTCCTGGATTTCCTGCTTGGGGGAGACGGCGTTGGCGATGTCCTTGTCGGACTTGATGCCGAGCGCCCTCATGATTATCACGAACGGCAGGTCGACCGGGCAGCTCGGGATCTTCACGTTGATGGCGCCGTCCTGCTTCAGCGTCGCCTCTAGCTTGGAACGATATCCGACCACCGAGGAGTAGACCCTCGCCTTGTAGGTAGGAACGCCGGCGCTCTTCTCGACGTCCACGAGTATCTTGTTGGGTGAGAGGTCCTCCAGCCCGACGATGACCCTCTCCGAGCCGTTGATGATGAAGTAGCCTCCGGGGTCGTTCGGGTCCTCGCTCGCGTTGATCAGCTGCTCCTTGGTCATCTTGGAGAGCTGGCAGAGGTCGGACTTTACCATCACCGGAAGGTCTCCGATGTGCTGTCTCGTTGCCTCCCTGGACATGCCCTCTTCTTCGATGGTCATGTCGAGGTAGATCGGCGATGCGTAGGAGAGGTTTCTCAGGCGGGCCTCCATCGGGAATACGTTGCTGACCGAACCGTCTATCTCGATCACGCGCGGCCTGCCGAGCTCGACCTTGCCGAACTTCACCTTGTAGGGGGTGCTGACCGTTTCGATCTCGACGTCGCCTATCTCGTCGATGATGGATTGTAGCCCTTTGCTGATGAACTCGTTGTAACTGTTGAGGTGCTGTCTCGCAACTCCTTCTTTCTCGAGGAGATCCCTAAGGATTATCCACGAGTCATACTGCTTCGTAGTCTGCTTGCTCATCGTTAGGCCTCCACGACGTACCGATAGTAGACAGTCTCCCCGGCCGTCTCACTCTTCCGTGTTATACGGATGAAATCGCCGGCCTTCGCGCCGATCGACTTTGCGGTTGCGTCTGTGGAGGAAATAAACGGGAACTGATTAGCAGTCGCGTTAAACTTCATCAGGATTGCCTTGGACTCGTCGGGTGTCAGGAGCTCATGCTTCGGGACCAGGAAGTGATCCGTGGTCTTGAAGGGCAGCTCTTCTTCCTCTTTCTTGGCCTTCGTTCTGGGCATTAGGCCGAGACACTCCCATAGAGTACTAACACTAGATGACCTATCAAGTGCACTATAAGGAACCCTAAAGAAGCCCGCCGCCAGGGGAATATATATAGCCTTCGGTGGGAGGATTTAAGGCTTTACGCGCCCAACCAAGGCGAGGTAGGACAGCCCCTTCGCAGGAGGCACAAGGCTTCAGGTCCTTCTCTTCCGAACGCCAGATCGCGATGACTCATCAGTGTCCCGCATTCTGGCCCCAGCCCACGCGTGAGAGCACGCCCGTGAAGGACAGAAGAGAGGCCACTATGATGAATATCACGAAGGCCACCGAGAGAAGGATCGTGTTCAATGCATCAGTCCCTCCCAGGGTTCCGTCGAGGTCCCTCAGCCCGAGGATCACCACGAGGATCACGACGGCCATCGAGTCTAGGAGCGTGCCGAAGACTATCTTGCCCTCCACCATTCAGAACGGCGCCTCCGACTTGAGTATCCTTCTCAGTCCCCGGGTGAACAGCCAGGTCACAGCAGGCAGGAAGAGGAAGAACAGCGCCAGTTCGATGTCGTTCTCGCCCAGGGAGTTGGTGCTCACGGCGACCACGTACTGCCCGTTGTAGATCCCGTTGAGCGTCGCGTCGAACCAGAGCGCGAGCGTTATGATGTAGACGCTTAGGATGAACGCTAGCCCCGCCACCAGATACACCTTGAGCAGGATGTTCATGCGCGCGAGAGGACACTTCCAGGTAATTGAATCTTGATTGGAGGGGTCGACAGCAGCAAAACACGGGAGACAGTTCTGCGATTTTTGTCTGCAATCGACTTAAATAACGGGCGCCGTTCACTGTGAAAGGATTGCGTGTCCATAGCAGGCGCGGCATAGCCAACGGAGTGGTTCTAGTCCTTGTGATACTGGTTGTCGCCATCCCCACATCGACCTACTACTTTTACTTCAGCAAGCCAATCACCACGGCACCGACGGCGACCGAGACCACATCTAGTTCCAACGGCACGAGCACGACCGCGGAGACAGGTCCAGCGCTTGGCTTTGTGACGGGAAGCGCCATCTGCGGATTCGGTCTGACCTACGGTTCTCCCGGCGGAGAAGGCTGTTTCGTTTTCGTGCTTAACAACGGGACATCTACCCTCACAGCTGCTGGCACGTGCAACCTCACCTACGGAGGAAGCACCTATCCAGGGACGTTCTCATATGCCGACCAACTCGGCCCAGGCCAATCAACAGGCAAGATTACGTGCGGCTCCGCCAGCGAGGACCCGCCCGCGGGGGCAGGCACCAAAATCTCAGGTCAGGTCTTCTTCACTAACGGCCAGTACGTCGGGTACAACGGCACAGCAGCGTCTTAGTCGCTTCCAACTGGGTCGAGTAGCCACCGGATCCTATGGTCGTCTCGTGGGATGGCAGCCGCTAGACGTCTCTTACCTGCGCGCCGGCAGTCCAGCCACCGTCGACCACCAGTGTATGCCCGGTGACATATGAGGCGAGGTCGGACGCGAGGAAAAGCACGCCCTGGCCGATCTCCCTCGGCTCGGCGCCACGACCGAGCGGGATGTACGTCAGCATCTTCTCCGCCCAGGCCTTGTTGGAGTAGAGGCCCTTCTTCACGCCCTGAGTGAGAGTGCTCCCGGGCGCGACGCAGTTCACCGCCACCCCGTGGGGAGCGAGCTCAAGCGCCATGGCCTGGGTCAGCCGGATCACTCCGGCCTTGGCAGCGACGAAGTTAGATTGTAGCCTGAGCGCCGCGATTCCGGCGGTAGAGGCGATGTTCACTATCCTCCCCTTCCTGCGCTTCATCATCTCGAGCGCCACGGTCTTGGAGCACAGCCACGTCCCCTTCACGTCCACTTCGAGCACGCTCATCCAGTCCTCCTCGGGCTGCTCGTAGAAGGGCATCCTGTGCTTGGTGTTAATGCCGGCATTGTTCACGAGCACGTCTATCTTACCGAACTCGTCGAGCGCGGCCTTGACCATCTTGTCCACGTCCTTGGGGCTCGTGACGTTGACGGTGAGGGCGATCGCGTCGCGGCCCATCTTCCTGATCTCAGCGACGGTCTCCTTGGCTCCCTGCAGGTTCAGGTCGGGGACGACCACGTTTGCGCCGGCCTCTGCGAAAAGCAGGGCGGTGGCCTGGCCGATTCCCGACCCGGCGCCCGTGATTATCGCCGTCCTACCCTTCATGTTGATTGAGACTACCAAACCGATACAGCCTCCTAACTCGTCCTGTCATCATTAATAACTTATGCAGCGCACAC
>JAPCJR010000011.1:53502-64803 GCA_027886865.1 Nitrososphaerota archaeon | reverse complement strand
TAATCCACAAGGACTTCATGTACAACGGCCGCAGCGCGGCAGAGGTGAGCAGCACGGGAGCGAAGAAGAACGGGATACTCAACTCACGCGAGAAGATCGTCGGCAGGGGGGTCCTGTTGGATGTCCCACGCCTTAGGAGGAAGGGATGGCTCGCGCCGGGCGAAGGCATCACGAGCGCCTGGCTCGAAGAGGCGGCCGAGAAGCAGGCGGTCAAGATACGTCAGGGGGACATAGTGCTCGTGCGGACGGGTCATCTCGCAGCCGCAAGAAAGAGGGGCGCGTGGGACGACTACGCTGGGGGAGACCAACCAGGGCTCTCCATAGACGCGCTCGACTGGGTCGCCAGGAACAAGGTCGCGGCGGTCGGGAGCGACACGTGGGGGTTCGAGGTGCAGCCCTTCGAGGTCAAGGAGGTGCACATACCATTCCACGTCCTCGCGATAGTGTACATGGGACTCACGCTCGGGGAGATCTTCGACCTCGAAACGCTGGCGAAGGATTGCGCCGCCGACGGAAGGTACTCCTTCTTCCTGTCGGCCCAGCCGCTACCGTTCACAAAGGGCGTCGCGTCGCCGATAAACCCTATCGCCATAAAGTGACCAACGTTAGAAAGTCAAAGGGACCTTCGCCCGTCCAGACGGTGCACGGTGCGGTTCATGCGCCGTCAATTGCGTTGAGCAGCTAACCAGCCGAGGATGGCGTTTGCTGCCTCATCGTCTAGTACTGCATCCGGAGCGTTGTAGTGCGCGCCAACATAGGCGCCCGTAAGTTTCTCGATAGGTATCTCTTCATGCTTTAGTACGTGATTGGCGTTCTCTGGGTAAGCAAACGACACCGAGGTCTTCTGGGCGGTTGCGTTCTCCAATGCCCCTCCGTCTATTTTCCAGTCAGTTTGGAGGTCTTTCTTGCCGATCAGCACGAGTATTGGCTCGTTAACCTTTCCGATGTGTTCCGCGAGGCTGTAGGCCCAAAGCTCTCTACCGAACGGCAAATTCGCTGGATTCTCTAAGCTGTACAGCACCCGCTTTATGCCGTCGGGAAGAGACGGACTCACGACCATAGGTTTGTTCGATACGTACTGTGCGATGGCGTCATCGTAAGGTTTGATGAGGATTTCTGCGTTCGGCATTGACTTGATCTGGCTGAATATTTGGCTGCGACCGACATCACCGATCGCTCTTCCAGGAGCTCCGGTCAGCACCAGCCCTTTGAAGCGGTTGCTCTTCGCCTGCAGCTGGTAGTTTACGGCATGAATGGCGCCTTCGCTGCTGGTCAGCACAAAGAGTTCGTTCTCGTCAACATTGTCTTCAGAGACCATCGTTTCGACTGCGCCCGATAGCTCTTCCATATGACTTCGCATGCTGAGCTTGCCGACAAATTTGGGTAAGTTCTCTCTGGCGTGCGGCCCAGAGGCGAGCTTATCGTAACGCAGAGTAAGAAAACCTCGACTCGCGAGTGCTTCAGCCAACAATCTTGCTGTCCCGTTTGATCCAGGAAGTAAGGGCGAGCACCAGTTTCTGTCGGTCGGGCCGCTGCCCGCCACGAAGACGACTGCCGGACGAGCCTCTCTATCTTTTGGGGCGGTGATGGTTCCGTGTACCGGAATATCGAGAGCCTTCCATGTTACTTCCTTATTTTCAATGACCGCATCACTCATGAAATGTCTTCGCTTTTGTACGTCTAATATGTCTTGGTCCAGACACCAGCACTCCAGAGAATTCTTGTCCAGCAAAAAATGAGAGAACATAGAAAATCTAAGGCAGAATCGACGACGCACCTTCCCACGGTGAATGAGCGTTCTCTTGCCTCGAAACCGAGTTGGGCTGCGCCCTTATGATGTGGGCTAAGCTATCTCTCGGATGGCAGCTACGATCTTCTCGGTGCTCGGCAGGTACGCTCTCTCGAGGGTTGGGCTGAACGGGACGGGCGTATGTCCACCGGTAACCGTCTTCACCGGCGCATCCAGATACTCCAGTCCCTTGGTCGCTGCGAGTGCCACGATATCCGTCGCCATGCTGCACCTCGGGTGCGACTCATCCACGACGACGAGCCTTCCGGTCTTCTTCACCGAAGCGAGGATCGTATCCTCGTCAAGTGGGGACAGAGAGCGCGGGTCTACCACCTCGACGCTCGTACCTTCCTTCTCGAGCTGCGCCGCGGCCTCGAGGGCGAGATGGACCATCCTGCCGACCGCGACCACCGTCACGTCGTTCCCCGCCCGCTTCACGTCGGCCTTCCCTATGGGGACCGTGTACGGCTCCTCCGGCACAGGTCCCTTGATACCGTAGAGGAACTTGTGCTCGAAGAAGAATATCGGGTCGTCCTGGCGTATCGCCGAGATCAGGAGGCCCTTCGCGTCATAAGGCGTCGAGGGTGCCACGCACTTGAGCCCGGGTATGTGAGTGATGATCGAGGCGAGCGACTGCGAATGCTGGGAGGCGGCGCTCATCCCGCCACCCCAGGCCGTCCTCACCACCAAGGGTACCTTGATCTTGCCGCCGGACATGTACCTGAGCTTGGCGGCCTGGTTCAGGATAGGGTCCATGGTCACCCCCACAAAGTCCACGAACATTATCTCGACGATCGGCTTCAACCCTGTGACTGCTGCTCCGACGCCGGCCCCAAGGAACCCCGTCTCGGAGAGCGGCGTGTCGCGTATCCGGTCCGGGCCGAACTCCTTCAGCAGGCCCGTCGTGGCGCCAAACGCGCCCTCTCCGACGCCGATGTTCTCGCCCATGACGAAGACCCGCGGGTCCCGGGCGAGCTCTTGGCGCATCGCTTCAGTGATCGCCTGGACGTAGGTCAGTTCTCTTGTTGTCTGGGTCATCATCTTCGAATCACCGGTAGCTGACGTAGACATCGTCCTCGAACTCCTGTGGTAGCGGGTCGGGGGAGGACTCGGCGAACTTCACGGCGTTGTCGACCTTCTCCCTGGCCTCGTCGTCAAGCTTCACGAACTGCTCGTCGGTGAGCGTGCCGTCGTGGGCCATCCTGACCTTCAGATTGTGAATCGGGTCCCTCTTCTGCCACTCCTGGACCTCCGTCTGGTTCCTGTAGACCTGCAGGTCGCCCTCGAAGTGTCCGAAGAACCGGTACGTCTTGGCCTCTATGAACGCGGGTCCCTTCCCGGCGCGGGCGTTGCGCACCGCCTCCCCCACGCGCTCGTGGACGGCGAGCACGTCCATTCCGTCGACCATCTCCCCGGGCATGTTGTACGACTTGGCCCTGATGTACACGTCGGCCACGGAGGAGTCCACGCTGTGCGGGGTGTACTGGGCGTATTGGTTGTTCTCGCAGACGAAGACGACGGGGAGCTTCCATACGCTGGCAAGGTTCATCGACTCGTGCATGGCACCCTGGTTCGCGGCCGCATCCCCGAAGAAGCAGACGGCCACCTGGTCCGTCTTCCTGTACTTGGCGGAGAGCGCCGCGCCCGCAGCGAGTGGCGCGCCCGCGCCGACTATCCCGTTGGCACCGAGCATCCCGATGCTGTAATCGAAGATGTGCATCGAGCCTCCCTTGCCCTTGGACGTCCCCGTGCTCTTCCCGTAGAGCTCGGCCATCATCGCGTTCACGTCAACCCCTTTGGCGATGCAATGCCCATGGCCTCTGTGAGTGCTCGTGATGTAATCGTCATCCCGGAGGTTCGAGCAGACGCCCACAGGGACGGCCTCCTCTCCTACCGAGAGGTGAACGAAACCGGGGAGCTTGCCGCTCGGGAACAGCTCCTTGACCTTAAGCTCGAAGTTACGGATCAACAGCATCCTCTTCATCATTTCACGCATCTTCTCTGCAGAGGGAGACGAAGTGCTCAAGGAGCGTGAAAAACCGCGAGTTCCGATTTAAGCGTTTGGCGCGCGGTCTGGAACGCGGAGCCACACCGGATTCGGGGTCAAAGGCCCCGGGAAGGCAGAAAGGAGTTAAGAACGACGCGGCGCATCCCGGGGTTGTGAGAGATATCCCGTGAGCAGCTCATCGATGGTCGGCCCGAGCCGGCTCAAGCAGGGAGTCGCTGCGCACGCGTTCGGCTATCTTGGCGGCTTCAACGGCGCAGGCACGGACCGAGTGTGCCCCACACCGCTTGACGCTTACAGCCTGATGGACCTGGCCGCCGTCTACGGTCTCGGGGGAGTGGAGTTCCCGTCCGGCGAGTACCTGACGGACCTAGGGTCGAAGGAGATCGAGCGAGTTCGCGCGTACGCCGAAGCAAGAGGCCTGTACATCGTCTTGGATACGGACGTGGTCGACGCAGCCAAACTCGAGGCGCTCATCCCCGTGGCCAAGGCCCTCGGCGTGCGGACGATCCGCGTCACGGCCAGCACGATTCTCTGCGGAGACCGCAGCAGCTTGCGCGACAACTGGCACCGGTACATGTCCGGAGTGGTCGCAAGCTTGCGCGCAGTCAGCGGGCTAGCGGAGGACGCCGGCGTGAGCATAGCCGTGGAGAACCACCAGGATCTCACCTCCGAGGAACTCGTGGAGCTGTGCGCGGCGGTCGGCGGAGACAACATCGGCGTCACGCTCGACGCGGTGAACCCTCTGGCGGTGGTCGAGGACCCCCTTGCCTTCGCACGGCGCCTTGGCTCGCGGATCAAACACGTCCACCTCAAGGACTACCAGATATTCAGCACGACCGAGGGATTCATGCTCGTCCGGTCGGCGATAGGCTCCGGGGTGCTTGACGTGCCCGGACTGTTCGGCGTGCTGCGCGAACTAGCACCCGACGCTACCGTGGCGATAGAACTGGCGGCGCTCCAAGCCCGCCATGTGCGCTTCCTGACCGACGACTACTGGTTGGGGTACCCTCCCCGTCGGGCCGAAGACATACTGCCGGTCCTCCGCATGCGCGAGGCCATGGCCAGGCCCAAGGAGGAAGAGTGGCGGACCCCGTGGGAGCTCGGGGCTGGGCACGACGCGATCGCCAGCTACGAGATGCGGCAGTTCGAGGAGAGCGTCGCATACCTCCGCGGGATGAAGAGCTGAGAGCCCCGCGACCTTCCGACGACCGGGCGGCGTGCTGACTTACCTTTATCTCAAGGTCAGGCGGATGGGTGTGACGCAGTGACTACTCCCGTCCTGATGCCGAAACTCGGTCTCACCATGACCAAGGGAACAATCTTGAAGTGGTTCAAGAATGAAGGAGAGAGAGTCGAGAAGGGAGAGAAGCTCGTCCTCTTCGAGACCGAAAAGGTCTCGAGCGAGATCGCATCACCCGCAACGGGCGTAGTCCTAAAGATCGTGTGCCCGGTGAAGACCTCGGCCAACGTGGGCCAGCCCGTGGCCTACATAGGAGAGCCCGGCGAATCGGTGCCGGACCAGACGGTACCCGTCAATCAGCCAACTGCTCAGGTCGCATCGCTCCAGCAGCCCACGGCGTCGGCCTCTAGCGGAGGAGAGGTCAGGGCGTCCCCCAAGGCAAAGCGCCTGGCGGCAGAGAAGGGCGTAGACATGAGCAAGGTCAAAGGCACTGGGCCGGCGGGGATGGTCTCAGAGGAGGACGTCGAGAAGTTCATCCAGGAAGCAAAGAGCAAGACCCAGCTGGGTCTTCCGGTCAGCGAGGTGATCACCCTGTCCGAGACGCGAAAGATAATCGGGAAGCGGCTCAACTCGAGCCTGCAGACGATGGCCCAGGTCACGCTCGTCTACGAGATGGACGCGACGGAGCTCGTGGCGATCCGCGAAAAACGGCTCGCGGAAATCGAAGCCAAGACCGGAGCCCGGGTCACTTACACGGACATCCTGGTCAAGGTCGTCGCGAGGACTCTCCGCGAATATCCGATAATGAACTCGACTCTCGAGGAGGACGGGATCAAGGAGATCTCGGAGGTCAACATAGGGGTCGCCGTAGCGAGCGAGCGCGGGCTGATAGTCCCGGTGATCAGGAACGCTGACGTCACCGACCTCGCCGGGGTCGTCGCCTCGATGAAGGACATGGCGGCCAGAGGCAGAGAGGGAAAGCTGACTCTGAAGGAGGTCACGAGCGGGACGTTCACGATAACGAACCTCGGCATGACCACCGTGGACGCGTTCACTCCGATAATCAACCCGCCGCAGGTCGGCATCCTCGCGGTCGGAAGGATAGTCAGGAAGCCCATCGCGGTAGGAGACCAGGTCGTGATCAGGCCCATGGTCACGTTCAGCCTCACCTTCGACCACAGGGTGGTGGATGGGTTCACGGCTGCCGAGTTCTTGAGGAAGACGACCGAGATACTCCAGGACCCGGCAAAGCTCGACGAGACGGCGCGCTGAGCCGTCAGAGTATCTTCGTAAGCTCGAGGAACGTCAGCTTGGCTATCATTGGGATAGCTCTGCCCACGATTCCGAGGCGCGCCCGGAGCGAAGGCGAGGCGGCCCATTCGTTCGCCAGTCTCGAGAACTGGAGCGTTATCCCTATCAGGCGGACCTCTGTGGTTATCTGCTTCTTGCAGTATGGGCACGCCACCTCGTGGGCGAATGCCTGCAGATCGCTCTCTGCGAGCTGAAGGAAACCGTAGGTCCGGTCCCCGCCAGACTCCAGGTACGCGAGCACCTCGTCCCACTTCCGCATCGGCTCGTCCACGAGTTGTTGAGGGGCGCTCAAAGCAGTCCGGCCCTCCTGAGCCCTCCCAGCAGCACGTTGACGATTATCCTGAAAGAAGTAAGCAGCGCGTGAGCCCTCTCAAGGAGGCCGTGCGAATGCACGGTATTTCCGTCGGCCCTGAGCTTGGCCAGGACGGTCGAAATCTCGTCTGCTTCGAGGAGCATGTGCGCTCTGCAGTATGGGCAATCGATGCTGAGCGCCGCATTCCTCATGTCGTATACCGAGAGGTCCAGGAATGGAATCACCGAGGGTGTCCCCAACCCGACGAGCTTCAGCTCGGCCTCCCACTTGTCCATCAGGTCTTCGAGGGAGGAGGCGGACTGCAACGGCTTCTCACCTGGTGCAGCGTCAGGGGTGTATCTGAACCTTGAGCCCCTTCCCGCTTCTCACTGCATCGAAGGCTCCACCGGCGTCCTCCAGTCGGAAGACGTCCGTCACGAGGGACGCGACGTCGATGGACCCCTCTGCGAGCATGCTGATGGCCCGCGGGAACGTGAAGCGGTCGATGAAGCTGCCCTTGACCTCGAGCTCGGACTTGACCAGCCTCTCAGCGTCTAGCTCCAGCCTCGCCCCGTGCGGGGGTATGCCGAAGATCACGACCCTCCCGCCTCTCCTCACTGTATCGACGGCGGTCTTGCTCGCGGCGGGGACGGCCACAGCGTCGATCGCCACGTCGACCCCCCTCCCCCCCGTGAGGGCCTTGGCTTCTTCCAGCCACGACCGGCTCGTAGGGTCGATGACCGTCGTAACTCCAAGCCTTCTGGCGGTCGCGGCCCTTTCTGGGCTGACCTCGAAGCCGACCACCCTTGCCGCTCCCGCGCGCGCGAGGACCCGGGCGAAGAGCAGGCCAATCGGTCCGAGCCCGACTATGCCCACGGTCTCCCCCGGGGAGACGCGCGCCCTCTCGACCCCGTTCAGTACGCAGGCGAGCGGCTCGGCGAACGCGGCATCGTTGAATTGCAGGGACGCTGGAACCCTATACGCGGTGCTGCTGTTGACGACGCAGAACTCAGCCATCCCGCCGTTCTGGTTCATCCCGGTCGACACCATGTTCGTGCAGAGGTTCTCCTGCGAGTTCCTGCAGTAGAAACATTCGCCGCACGTGAGGTTTGGGTCGATCGCCACCCTGTCGCCCACCGCGACGTTCACCACGCCGTCACCTGCCGCGACGACCTCTCCTGCGAACTCGTGCCCGAGTATGACGGGGGGATTCGTGCCCTCGTATTCACCATGCAGCATCTTGATGTCGGTGCCACAGACCCCGCAGGCTCTGACCCTGACGACGACGTCGAGCGGGCCGCGCATCCGGGGGTCTTCAGTCTCCATCACCTTCAGGTCGTCCTTGGAGTGATAGAACGCGCCGCGCATTCGACGAGACCTACGAGACTCGTTCTAGCGTCCTGAGCCAGCGAAATGAGGTATGATGTGGTCCCTGTAGGCTGCGATGTTCTGGTAGGTCATGTCGGTCGACGAGATCAGGATCAGGGTCCTGACGCCGGCCTTCCTGTACTGCTCGATCCTTTCGATCACCTGGTCGGGCGTCCCTCCCACTATGACGCTCCGTACCGCGTCCTTCGGGATCCGCGCCGCGACGGAGTTAATCTTCTTGAAATCTGCCGCGCTGAAGTTGGCCCTCAGGACATCGACCGACTCGTTCGCCAGGTCCGGGTATCCCATGTTGGCGAGGAGGTCGTGCCGTATCGCCAGACCTATCGCAGCGCGCTCGGCCAGCTTCGAGACCTCGGATTCGTCCCGGCTCACGACGGTGAAGAGCTCGAGCGCCCTGTCGATCTCCCTTGGATCCCTCCCAATCTTGGCCGCTTCGGCATCTATGGTGGCAGAACCCATGCTGTAGGTCTCCGGGGTCTCGAGCCAAGGTAGCCAGCCGTCGCCGAGCTCCGCCGTGAGCGCCTTCATCCGAGGACCATACCCGCCCACGTAGATGGGCGGAGGCGGGCTCTGGACCGGGGGCATCCCGAGCCAGCCGTTGGTCAGCGGGAAGAACTCTCCCTCCAACGAAGCCGGGTCCTCCCTCGTGGCGCTCCACAGCGCCTTGATCAACCTGACCGCCTCCCTGAGCCGCTTCACGGGTTTGGTCCAACCCACGTTGCCCAGAGGCTCGAAGTTGAAGAGCTCCCCTGCGCCTATGCCGAGGGCCGCCCTCCCGTGGCTGAGCCTGTCGAGCGTCGCGATGAAGTGCGCCGTCGTGGCAGGATGCCTCCTGACCGTATCGGTGACCGCAGGCATCATCTTGATCCTACTAGTGGTGACCGCGGCAGCACCCAGGACAGCGTCCACGTCCCAGGCAGGCTTCGAGAGGAAGACATCGGAGACCGGATGGAAGAGATGGTCCGGCATGCCTAGAAAGTCAAAGCCCGCCTCATCTGCCTTCCTGACCCACTGTAGGGTGGCATCGACGTCCCCGTAGCTGATGCCCTGGAAGCCGAGCTGCATGGATTTTCTGGTCAACGCAATAGACCCCCGACGCTCACGCCTTGAGGTGCGTCATCACGTCGGGGTTCGCGACGAACTCCGGCCGCTTTCCCGTGAGGACATCCTTGACGGCTCTCGACATGTCAAACCTCACCCTCTTGTGGGACTCTTCGCTGTACCAAGCGAGGTGGGGGCTCAGGATGACGTTGTCGAGCTTGCGAAGCGGGTCATCAGCTGGGAGGGGTTCGACCTCGAACACATCGAGTCCGGCGCCGCCCAGCCTGCCGTCCTTCAGGGCGCTGTAAAGGGCGGCCTGGTCGATGACGGGCCCGCGGCTCGTGTTCACTATAAGGGCGCTCTTCTTCATCAGGGCGAACTGCTTCTCGCCGAGGAAGTGCCTCGTCTGCGGGGTGAGCGGCACATGTACCGAGATGACGTCTGACTCTCTGAGGACGGTTTCGAGGTCGGCGGCTCTTTCGACGCCGAGCAGGCCGAACTCGGCCCTCGCCACCCAAGGGTCGTAGGAGATTACCCTGAACCCGAGAGCCTTGGCGCGCGTCGCTATCCTGCGGGCGATGTTCCCGAGCCCGAGTATCCCGAAGGTCAGCGACGAGTTGGCGTGTATCGGCTCGACGGCTTTCTTGATCTCGTATCCAGGTCGGCCATCCCGCATCATCCTGTCTATCTTGACCGTCCTCCTTGTGAGCGCGAGCGCCATCGTGAACGCGTGGTCTGCCACCTCCTCGAGCGCATAGTCCGGGTCGTTCGTCACGACCACGCCGCGTTCTGTCGCGGCCTTGAGGTCGACGTTGTCGAGGCCTATCCCGTACCTCGCGAGCACCCTCAGGTTGGGCATGCTCTCTATCACCTTGCGCGTGACCGGCTCAAGGGAGCCCAGCAAGAGCGCATGCGCATCCCCTGCGTATGAGAGAATGGCTTCTTCGGTGGCGATGTCACCGGTCGCGGCCGTGACGTCGGCGATGTCGTTCAAAACTTCACGCTCGATGTCCCCCGAAGAAGGCGAACAGATGGCGACCTTGAATCTGGTCATCGGTCCGCTCGGTCCGGCAGCGATTTTAAGGATTTGCGCCCGACCGCGCTCGCAACGGGAGCATCGCGGAGCCTGCGTCTCGACCGCGGCTTGCCATCGAGGAGGTTGAACAACCTGATGTCCTTGAGGTGGGAGGGGATGGGGAGCTCCTCGAAGGAGTACGGAGGTTGCTGCTTTATGATCAGGAGTTTGCACGGCTTGTCGCTCGTGTTCCACGCAGAGTGGGGGGTCCCGGCAGGAAAGTACGCGACCCCGCCGGCTTTCAGGACCTCACAGACATCCTTCTCCTTCGTCGAACGGTAGACGAACTGGGCCTCTCCGGCTATGATGTACGCAAACTCCACGCAGACGTGGGCGTGATAGTCGTGGCCACCGCCAGGCTCCAGGTCAACCTCAGCGACGTACATGTGAGAACCGGTATCCCTGGTGAGCAGGTTTGCGCAGCGCCACGTGGGGCCTTCGCTTACGCTGACCGGATTCGAGGCGCTGGCAAACGTGCCGTCCTCCCAGCGGGCGAAAAAATCCTCGTACTTGAGCGAATCTGCGTACCTGACTTCCTTCGAGTTCCAGACGTTCCCTTTCATGAAGTGCACGACGTGGTTCGAGAGATAAGCGTTCTCAGACTTCGTGAGAGGCTCAGACCAACCATCCTTGGGTCCCAGAGGTCGGCGGAGTGAATCCGCCGAGCAGCCCATCCATCCATTCGGGATGGACCGGGTCAGCCCTTGATGGCACCTATGAACTGCGCCTTCAGTATGTATCGCTGGAAGATGACGTAGAAGATGAGCATCGGTAGCGACACAAGGACTACGCCGGCGAAGACGTTGCTCCACGACACGTAGTAGGAACCCGAATAGAGGAGGAGTCCCGGCTGGGCGGTCTCCGTCTTGGGTGACGTGAGTATGATCAGCGTGTAGAGCAGCTCGTTCCAGAGGGCGGGGAAGTTGACGATGAGCAGGATGACGACGACTATGGAAGACATGGGAAGGACTATCCGCCTGAAGACTCCGAGCTCCCCGAGCCCGTCGATGCGACCAGCCTCTTCAAGGTCCTTCGGGAAGGACCTGAAGAACGCGCGCGACAGTACTATGGAGAACGGTATGTTGAAGCTGATGTAGGGAAGTATCAGCCCCACGAAGGTGTTGAGGAATCCCAGGTCCCTTACCAGGAAGACCTCTGGTATCAGAATCGCCGCGGGAGGAATCGCGATCATCGCGAGCATCAGGTAGAAGACGGC
>JAPCJR010000011.1:0-53402 GCA_027886865.1 Nitrososphaerota archaeon | reverse complement strand
CCGGTCATCGTGTATATCTGGGCGAAAGGCTGGGAGTTCCAGATGTAGGTCAGCGCCAGCATCGTGATTATCACCGGGCGGATTATCGGCACCTTGATGCGCCAGAAGATGTGCCACTGGCTCGCGCCGTCTATGACCGCCGCCTCATACAGCGAAGGATTGATGCTGGCGAAGGCTGCGATAAAGATCAGCATCGGGAAGGCCGCATACTGCCAGATGCTCGAGCCGAGGACGGAGTACAGGGTAAGGCTCGGATTGCCGAGCCACTCGGTCTTGCTCAGGGCGGTCAGCCCGATGTCCTTGAGCCCCGCGTCGATCAGCCCTATCTCGGGGCTGTAAAGGGCCAGGAAGAGATAGCTGACGGCGACGGTCGGGAGCAGGACGGACATGTAAAGCACGATCCTGAAGAAGGAGCTTAGCTTCCGGCCCATGATGTCTATGGAGCCGGCCAGGAGGAGGCCCAGGAAATTGTTCGCCACAAGGAATATCCCCACCCAGATTATGTTGTTCTCGAGGGCGATCTGCAGGACGGGGTCGTTGAACAGGACACTGAAGTTGGTAAGACCTACCCATCTCGGAGTGATGAACCCGCTGTAGCTGGTGAAGCTCAGGTAGATCACCTGCGAAAGGGGATACAGGATAAAGACGAAGGCGAAGAACAGCGGCGGAATCAGAAAGAGCATCGTCGGCTTGAACTTGAACGGTTCCTTAGCCCATTTGGCCAAGCCCGCAGCTCTAGACGGCTTATCACTCAATTGTTTTTAGCACTATTCTCCGTTTTCAGTATCAGGACATGTTTAGAAAAACAGTTACGGTCAACCCATTAGGAGGCCCGGAATTCGGGCCCCTGTAACGGATTGACCTTGTTCCACCAGCAATTTTCTAGCTGGAAGAGGACGAGGTGGCGGTTGTTGGTCCGGTCTGGTTGAGTTGGATGGCGAGCTGCTCGACGCTTGCTGCGGCCTGTGCCGGGGTTTGGTTCCCTGACAGGACTGCGCCGATAGCGGTCTCGATTGGGTTGTGCAGTGCCGTGTCGACGGCGGCTGCGAGCGAAGGAACGCCCGTCAGGCTTGCGTTGAGGGCCAGCGACCTCTGCAGATAGGGGTCGGTAGCAATTGACGCGCCCAGCGGGATGATTGGAAAGTCCCCGCCAGTACATGGCGAGGTTCCTCCCGTTGCGGTAGGGACTCCTGCGAAGTTCGCAATCTGTGCCCCGGGGGCCAGCATCGCGTTGAGGTAGTCTGCGACCAGTGCGGGGCTCTTGGTGTTGTGCAGTACGAAGTATGGCAGAGGGAAGCCGACGATGTAGAGTGGGTTCGGAGGCGTCGATGCGGTGTTGATGAATCCTGGCGTTACCAGGGAGATTGGCTCGATGCCGTAGGTGAACGCTCCGTTGACGATGCTCTCGAGGACTCCTGCGCCCCATGAGCCAATCCAGTACATTCCAGTCTTCTCGGCGGCGAAGAGGCCTGAGGCTGTTCCGTCAGACATTGTGACGGATCCCGGCGCCAGGTACTTCGAACCGACCACCTGGAGATAGTTCCAGATGTCCATCACTGCAGGGCTCTCGAAGGTCAGGTTCCTGCTTGCGAAGCTGGAAGAGTAGAGACCCGAGCCGTAGTTGGTGGAGAACGCGGTGTAGTCTGCGATGCTGACGTGGTTCATCAGCCAGTCAGAGAAGGTGTTCATGAACCACTCTGGCTGCGTCTGATAGCCGTGAGCTACTGGGTAGATGCCCGCAGCGGTCAGCGCGGTGGCTGCGGCTGCAAGACTCGCCTGGTCCGTTGGAGGTGCCAGGTTCATCTTTGTGAACATGTCCTGGTTGTAGTAGATGTTGCCGTAGTAGATCGATCCTTCCGTGAACCAATACCAGTGGTTGTTCACGTAGCCGTACGCCGAGAATGTGCCCAGCGTCTCGTTCGCCCAGTCATAAGCGGTGACATAGGGGTCGAGTTGGAGAGCGTATCCTGGAGTCACAATCTGTGCGTTGAACGCTGGCAGAGTGGAGTTGTAGACCACATCCGGAGGAGGTCCCGACTGGACTGCGGTAATGGAATAGGCGTTCATGTTGCACTGCGGGATCGGACTGGTGGTCACGTTGGCACCGGGGTGCGTAGCGTTGTAGTTCTTCGCCACCCATCCGGCCCATTCGTCACCGCCGCCGGCCAGTGTCTGGACGACTACGTTACCCACGAAGGGGTTTGTTCCGCCGCCGGTTCCGGTTGCGGTTGAAGTCACAGTCGTTGTGTTGTTTACAGTAGAAGTAACGGTTGCAGTTCCGCTTCCCTCCATCTCCGTAGACGTTGAGGTCACGGTGGCTGTCGAGCCAGAGGAGCTTGAGCTGCCGGCGAAATATCCGCCAGCCACACCGATGGCGAGTCCCGCCACGGCGGCGCCAACTACTGCTCCGGTACCCACGGCCTTCCTTCTGGATACCTTAGAATCTAATAGTCCGCTTTTGTTTTCAACAGCAGGTCCGCCGTGATTTGCATTGATTACCTTCTTCCTCTTCTGATCAGCCAAGGGCTCTGACAAACCTTCTGGCGTTATTAAGAGTTTGTCCGACCGTGAAAATTTAGCATATTTCGCTGAACTTTGGTCGCGATAATGCGCAATGCTCAGTTTATCCGGCTGAATCTGCGAACAAGTCGAAGATAGAGGATGCCGGTCACAGTTGCAATCGGCGCCGACGAACCGGTTACTTCTTGGCTGCCGCGGCCGCTTTCACGGCATCGTCGTAGGTCTGCTTTGCCCCGGATTTTAGGAACCCGAGGTCCGCCGAAACGTTGAGCCAGGTGAAGCCCTGCTTGACCCTCCGCTCGACGTTGTCCGTAGCGAGGAAGCCCGCTGCCACCTTGTGCTTGCGGGCCGCCGCGACGACCTTGTCCAGGGCAGCGTTGAACTTGGGGTTGTCGAACTGCTGCAGCATCCCCATCGAAAGCGAGAGGTCGGACGGCCCTATGACAGCGGCGTCGATTCCCTCTACCGAGAGTATCTCGTCCAGGTTCTCAATCGCCTTCTTAGTCTCAATCTGCACCCCGAGAATCAGCTCGTTGTTCGCAGTGGCGACGTAGTCCGCATCGATGAGCGAGGCCCTCCGGGGCCCAAAGCCCCTCAAACCCACCGGCGGATACTTGATCGCCTGGACCGCCCGCTCGGCCTCTTCCTTGGTGTTGACCCACGGGACTATGATCCCGTAGGCGCCGATGTCAAGGGCCCGCTTGATCATCACCATGTCGTTCCATGCGACCCTGACGATAGGGACGCTCTTGGAACCCCTCATCGCCTGAATAAGGACCTGGACCATGCCAACTTCGAGCGGGGCGTGCTCAGTATCAATGAGAATCCAGTCATAACCAATCTCGCCCAACGTCTCAGCGATATCCGGGTGACCGATTGAAATCGTAGTTCCAATAGCTACCTCTCCTCTCTTCATTTTTGCCTTCAGAGCGTTCTTCAAGTTGGCACCGAGCGCCCGGTGTGCACGAGATAAGCATTTCCGACCCATGCTAGAGGATCCGGCGAGGTTGAGGCCACCCAGAAGCGGGCCGCACGGGCCGTTCGCGTACAGCTCGAGGGTGCAAAAAGCTTATTGAATTTCAACGCACGGCCGCTGCGGCGTTGTCGCACACCTTGAACGACGGTAGGGTCTTGGCTGCCTACATGGGCGAGCAGGAGGCCCTGTCATTCTTCCGGAGGAGAGGCGTCTTCGAAGGCGACCCCGAGGGGCAGGCGCGAAAGGTGTACGCGAGGTTCGCTTCAACGGCAGAGAACCTCCCCAAGTCGAACACTAAGGTGGGGGTCAGCGACTTCGACCCTGATATCAAGGAGTATCTGAAGAAGGTCCCGATGGACAGGATAAAGTCGGAAGCGGTCAGGGGACTTGCCTGGTCCTTCAAGAAGGTTGAGATCGACGGGCTCATCTGCTTCCAGAAGCACATTAACCTCTCGTACGTCGAGATGATCTCCCGCGATTGCGATTTCAAGAACGAGAGGGACCTGATCGACATATGCTTCACCGACAGATTCCTGAACCGCACGTCGACGGTGGTCAAGGTGGCGGAGAACCAGTACAATGTGAGCGCTGACGGAGACGACCTCATGCTGCTCGGGTCCGACAGCTCCTACGACAAGGAGGCAAGGACCAGGACGATCAGCCTCGAGGTGGGATGGGGAGTTCCCTCGGTCCAGGTGGTGAAGCTCGGCAAGCGGTTCATCCTGCAGAACGGATGCCACCGGGTCTACGCGCTGCGGGCGAAGGGCATCCGCTTCGTACCATGCGTGCTGATCGAAGGGGAGACGCCGGCGAACGTCGGTAACCCGGGACAGCCCGGGTTCTTCAGCGAGACCCTAGTGATGTCGAAGACTCCCCCCACGTTCGCGGCGTTCTTCTCCGATAGGCTCTCGACGACAATCAAGATGCGCCCGAGGCACACGATGATCACGGTCTCCGCCCAGGTCCAGAAGACCCCTTCGGAAGAGGCGTTCTCGACGCGCGAAGCATTGGCCGCGCTCGACAGCAAGAGGGACGGGGGAGCCGGCGTCGAGGACGTGGAAGTCGTGACGGAAGGGTGGAACGTGTACTCACTCTCCGACGGCAACATCCTGAAGATCAGACAGCTGGTAAGAGGGGTCGGAAGGTCGAAGGACCGGACCGGGAAGGCGGCCATGACGGTGTCCCAGACGCCGCTCCTCGTCAGCGTCATCCCCAAAGCCCTTGGGACACCTGCGAACCGCGACTACAGCCAGCCGGAACTGAAGTCGTCCGTTGTGGAGGAAGACATGAAGTTCGAGAGAGTGAAGGAGCCGGCAAACGAGTATTCAACGGAGGGCGGCCTGCGGTTCATGTTCAAGCTTGAGCTGACGGGCGTCTCGAGGACCAGCAAGTTCGACCGCGACGGCATCCCGGTCTACCTGGTCAGGACCAGCACCACGATAGAGCAGGTCTAGCTCCGGGAACATGCGCGGGGCGCGGCGCCACTGGGTGTCAGAGCTCGAAGTCGGGCCAATACCGCTTCAGCACCTTCTCGTCCAGCTCGACGCCAAGTCCAGGCTCCTCGCCCAGCTTGATGAAACCGCGCTCGATTGGAGAGCGCTTGGACTTTATCATCTCGTACCAGAAAGAGAACCCGTGGGAGTGGAACTCGAGCGCGCCGAATGTGTTCGAGAGAGATGCGACCTGGGCAGAAGCTACCGTCCCGATCGGCGTCGTCACGTTGTGTGGAGAGACCTCGATGTCGTACATCGCCGCGAGCTCGGCTATCCTCCTGCCCTCGGTGATTCCTCCGGTCTTGCACAGGTCCGGCGTCCATATCCTGACGCCGACGTTGAGGAGGTCCTTGAACTCGTACACGGTGTACAGGTTTTCGCCGGTCGCTATCGGTATGGGGCACAGCGAGGTGAGCACGCCGAGCTCGTCGAGGTTGCCCACCGACCTGGTCGCGGGGGTTAGGTCCTCGACCCAGTGAAGCCTGAACGGCTCGAGTCCCTTGCATATCCTCAGCGAGGAATTGAGGTCGTATCGCCAGTGAAGGTCTACCATGAGCTCGACGTCGTCGCCTATCGTGTTCCTGACGCTTCTGACGATCTCCGCCATGTAGTCGGCTTCCTTGAGCGTCACCTGGCCGCTCCTCTTGTTGAAGGGGTCGGTGTACGGCGTGGGGATGTCCAGGTCGAACTTGATGCGCTGATATCCTTCTTTCACGGCCTTCTTCGCTGCCTTCGAATAGGCCTCCGGAGTGAAGAGCTCGCCGTATTCCTCCTTCGCAAGGCGGCCCATCACGGGATGGTCAGAGAGGCCGACCTCCCCCGGGACGCCTCTCTTCCCGGTCGAGTCGAGCTTGACGGGTGTCAGCAGCGCGTTGGTCGCCCCGAACTCCTCTCCCGCATGGAGGTCGACGTAGACCCGGATCTCGTCTCGATCGCCTCCGATCAGCCTCCAGACAGGGAGGTTCAGGTGCTTCCCGAGAAGGTCATAGAGGGCTATGTTGGCGCCGGAGAGCAGGGGGTAGATGCCCGACCCGGCGAAGAGGGTGGCGTGCCGCAGCTTCTCCTCGATCCTGTTGAGCCTGAAGGCGTCCTCCCCAACAAGGAGCTTCTTCAGTGCGAGCTCGGAAGCCTTGAGGCCGGGCGCCGCCGTAGCCTCCCCGGTGCCGTAGGTGTCTCCGGCGTATACTCTGACGAAGGTCCATTCCGTGGTCGACTGGATCGTCTCGACCTGCACGTCCTTGATGATAAGCGACATTCGGCTCGGCTGGTCCATTTGCGCTTAATTAAATACCCACCAAAAAAGTCCGGTCGTGTGCCACTTATCCGACAACATGATTTAGAGACATTCTCGAAGAACATCTTCAAGGCGACAGGGAGCAACGACGAGGAAGCCGGGCTCGTCGCGAACTACCTGGTGAGGGCGAATCTCTCCGGAGTAGACTCCCACGGCGTGATCAGGATTCCCGACTACATCCAGGCGGTCGAGGAGGGCCGGATGCGGCCGAACGTCGTCCCGAAGGTCATCAGGGACCGAGGCGCTATGGCGACGCTGGACGCTGGCCTGGGGTATGGTCAGGTGGGTGCCAAGGCCGGGATGGAGCTGGCGATAAAGAAAGCAAAAGAGTACGGCACGGGTACGGTGGCGGTCTTCAATTGCAACCATGCAGGGCGGATCGCCGAATACCCTCTCCTCGCTGCAGAGGAGAACATGATCGGAATCCTGATGGTCAAGGCCTTCGGGGCGATAGTCGCTCCCTGGGGCGGAAAGGGCAGGGTGCTGTCCACCAGCCCGATGAGCTTCGCAATACCAGCGAAGACCGAGCCTCCGATACTCGCCGATTTTGCGACTTCGATGTCGGCGGAGGGGAAGATCAGGGTGAAGCATGCCAGGGGCGAGAAGATCCCGCTCGGCTGGATACTGAACTCGGACGGCAAGCCCAGTACCGACCCGGCCGACCTTTACAACGGCGGCGCGCTGTTGACCTTCGGGGAGTCCAAGGGGTACGCCCTCAACCTGCTCATGGAAGCGGCAGGCGCAGCGCTCTCAGGCGCAGGCATACTCAACTCGTTCACCGGTTCGAACGGCGTGCTGGCTCAGGCGATAAACATCGACTTCTTCTCGGACGTCGAGGAGTTCAAGACGAACATCGATACCATGATCAAGACTATCCGGAGTTCACCTCCGGCTGACGGGGTCAAGGAAATCCTCCTCCCGGGTGACCCCGAGGCGCGTGAGACGAAGAAGAGGCTGACGAACGGCATCCCTGTCGAGGACAAGACCTGGGCCCGGGTCGTAGAGGTCGCGAGGAAGTATCGCGTCGAAGTCCCAGCGGTCGATCCCTTGCCCGCTTCCACACCGCACTAGAGGGAAGTCTCAATGAAGCGAATCCTCGTCGCGATGGGGGACATACCTCCCCCTCAGCAGGAGGGGCTCGACCTGCTGCGCACAGAGATGGAGGTCGATGTCGCGACCCACCTGCTCACCGAGGACGAGCTGGTGCAGAGGGTCAAGGGCGTCAACGTGGTTTGGCTCGGCGCACCCAAACTGACGAGGCGAGTCATCCAGGCGGCGGACAGCCTCGAGATAATCTCCCGCGGCGGTATAGGCGTGGACAACATAGACGTTCCCACCGCCTCTGAGAGAGGGGTGGTCGTGACTAACGTCCTCGACACTCTCTCGAAGACGGTCGCAGAGCACACATTCATGTTCATACTAGGGGTAACGAGGGACGTTGCCGTCGCAGACAGGTCTGTCAGGACCGGAAAGTGGAAGGACTTCGCAAAGGTCCCGCACCACGAGATCTACGGGAAGACGATCGGGATCGTCGGCTTCGGGGGGATCGGAGTCGCCGTGGCCGAGATGGCCAGGAACGGGTTCGGCATGAAGGTCATGACGAACCAGAACAGCCACCTGAAGCCCGAAAGGGTCGCCAGGACCGGGGCGATGGTCGTCTCGCTCGACCAGCTGCTGAAGGAGTCGGACTACGTCGTCCTCTCGGTACCATTGAACAGCGAGAGCGAAGGGATGATAGGGGAGAGGGAGCTCAGTTTGATGAAGCCGACGAGCTATCTGATCAACGTGGCGAGGGGCAAGGTCGTCGACCAGCCCGCGCTCTACAAGGCGCTCGCCGAAAGGAGAATCGCTGGGGCGGGGCTCGACGTGCTGGCCAAGCAGCCTCCCGACCTCGACGAGCCGCTCCTGAAGCTCGATACCGTACTCTTCACGCCCCACGATGCCGCGATAACGATAGAGACGGGAAGGGAGGCGTCGGTCATGATCGCTAGGTCAATACTGGACCTGCTGCACGGCACGATGCCGAAGTATCCGGTCAACGTGCTGAATCCGCCGGTAGCGGAGGCTTACGTGAAGCGGACAGGCTCAGCCGCTCACTGAGTCTCGATGATGGCTATGACCTGATTCACTGCGACCGTGTCGCCCGGCTTGGCGAGCGTCTTCTTCAGCGTACCTGCGACCGCCGCTTCGACGGGGTACTCCACCTTCTCGGTCTCGATCATGACCAGGGTGTCGCCGACCTCGACCTTCTCTCCTTCCTTCTTGGACCACTCCATGATCTTGCCCTCCGTCACGCTGGGGTCCGCCTTCGGGAGCAGGACTTCGACGTCTGTCACGTCGGTCGCCTACTTGGAGAGGACGGCCCTCACGGCCGCCTCTATCTTGGTGTCGTTGGGGAAGATCGACTTCTCGAGCGGCGGGCTGTAAGGGAAGATCGCATCGGGAGTCGCTACGCGCATGATTGGCGCCTTGAGGGACGAGAACGCCTCCTCGGAGATAATCGCAGATATCTCCGCGCCGGCACCCGCCGTCTTGTTCTCCTCGTGGGCGACGACCACGCGCCCCGTCTTCTTGACAGAGTCGATAATCGTCCTCTTGTCGAGAGGCGCGAGAGTCCTGACATCGACCACCTCCACCCCGATGCCTTCCGCCTTCAGCCTCTCAGCAACTTTGAGCGATTCGAGGACCATCTTCCCCCAAGTGACTATGGTGACGTCCTTGCCCTCGTGCTTGATGTCCGCCTTGCCGAGAGGGATGGTGTAGTCGCCCTCAGGGACAGGCCCCTTGATCGCGTAGAGCGACTTGGTCTCGAGGAAGAGAGTCGGGTTGTTGTTCCTGATCGTGGATTTGAGCAGGCCCTTGGCTTCGTAGGGTGTGGACGGGATGACGACCTTGAGCCCTGGTATGTGCATGTACCAGGCTTCCAGCGACTGCGAGTGATGTCCGGCCGAGCTTCCCTCGGCGCCCGTCGCCGTGCGTATCGTGAGGGGGACCATATACTGGCCACCGAACATGTAGCGGACCTTGGCCGCCTGGTTGACAATCTGGTCGCTGGCGAGCGGAGTGAAGTCCACGAACTGGATCTCCACTATCGGCCTCAGTCCCGTCATGGCAGCGCCCAGACCGGTCCCGACGAGAGTCAGCTCGGAGATCGGGGCGTCCCTGACCCTCTCCTTCCCGAATAGGTCCTGGAGGCCCTTGCCGACCTGGAAGGGGCCGCCTCTCTTGCCCATGTATCCCTGGCCATAGATGATGGTGAGCGGGTCGCGGGTTAGCTCCTCGCGCATCGCCTCGTTTATCGCCTCGCGCATACTGATCACCCTCGTGCCGAGGTTATTCTTGTCCGGCTCTGACATGTCGGGGTTCGGGTTGACATAGTAGATGTCGGTGAGAGCTTCGCTCACGTCCGGGTACGGGCTCTTCTCGGCGAAGTCGACCGCCTCGTCGACCTCGGCGATGAGCTTCTGGTCTATCGCGGCGAACTCCTCTGGCTTGGCGATCCCCGACGCGATCATCTGGTCCATCAGCATCTTGATCGGGTCCCTCTTGATCCATTCCTGCTTCTCCTCCTTGGTCCGGATGTCGGGGTCGCCTATGTAGTGCCCGCCGAACCTGTAGGTCTTCGCCTCGATCAGGGTGGGGCCGTTCCCACTTCGCGCCCTCGCTACCGCGTCGCCCGCCGCCTTGTACATCGCGAGCACGTCCATCCCGTCTACCGCAATCCCGGGTATCGAGTAACCCGCCGCCCTGCTCGCGACCTCGACGTTCTTCGACACGCTGTTGAAGGGCGTCCAGGTCGAGTAGAGGTTGTTCTCGCAGACGTAGATGACCGGGAGGTTCCACGTCGCCGCAAGGTTCAGGCTCTCGTGGAAGGCTCCACTAGGGACGGCTCCGTCGCCGAAGAACGAGACGGCCACCTGGTCGGTGTGCCTGACCTGAGACGATAGACCAGCGCCTGTCGCTATCGGGATGCCCGAGCTTACGATGCCGGTCGCCCCCAGAAGGCCGTGGGACTTGTCACCGAAGTGCATGGACCCTCCCTTGCCCCCTGAGACCCCCGTCTTCTTGCCGAACAGCTCCGCCATCACCCTCCTCGTTTCCGAGCCCTTCGCGAGGACGTGCCCTTCGGCCCTGTGGGTGCTGGTTATCCAATCGCTGTCCCTGAGATTGGCGGTGACGCCGACTCCGACCGCCTCTTCGCCTATGTAGGCGTGGGGGAACGAAGCGAGCTTTCCGATTGTGTAGAAGCTGATAACTTTCTCTTCGAACTTCCTGATTCTCATCATGGAAGTGTACATCTGAAGGAGCTTGTCCTTGCTAACGTCTATGCCCTGCAGGCTGACAGTCATAGGAATAACCCTCCTCCAGCCTCTATTTTACATCATCGACCCAGAAGGTGGAGCTGCTCCTCTACGTGCCGCCGGAGCGGACGCGCTTGAAGACGTAGGGAAGGACACCTCCGCTGTCGTAATAGTCTATCTCTGCTTGGTTGTCGATCCTCACCTTCGCCCTGAAGTTGACCTTCCGTCTGCCGGATTTCGCTGTCACGTCGAGGAAGGCACCGGGTCCTAGTTCCTTCAGCCCCTGGAGAGTGAAGACCTCGTCCCCCTTCAACCCCAGGGACTTGGCGCTCTGTCCAGGCGGGAACTCGAGCGGGATTATCCCCATCGCGATGAGGTTGCTCCGGTGTATCCGCTCGAAGCTCTCCGCGATCACAGCCCGGACCCCCAGCAGCTTCGGAGCCTTGGCAGCCCAGTCCCTCGAGCTGCCAGAGCCATACTGCTTGCCAGCGAGGATGATCAATGGCGTCTGCTTACCGTACCTCATGGCGGCCTCGTAGATCGATGTGACCTCGCCCGTCGGGAGGTACTTCGTGTACCATCCTTCCTTGCCATCCGCAAGAAGGTTCCTGAGCCTGATGTTGGCGAACCCACCCCGCACCATCACCTCGTGGTCACCCCTGCGGGCGCCGTAGGTGCTGAACCGGACCATCCCCACCCCGTGCTCGAGCAGATACTTCCCCGCAGGACTGTCGACCGCTATCGAGCCGGCCGGAGAGATGTGGTCGGTCGTGATCTTGTCCTCGAAGAAACCGAGGACCCTGGCGCCGTCGATGTCTTGGCGTCCGGTGGCCGTGGCGGTGTGGTCGAACCACGGAGGTTCCTTGACGTAGGTTGAACGGTCGTTCCACTGGAATGTGTCGCCTGAGCCCCCCGGGAGGGACGTCCACTGGTCATCGCCTTTCAGAGCGTCGGCGTATCTCTTCTTGTAGAGGTCGCTGCTGAGAGACCGCGAAGCGACGTCCTTGATCTCCGCGAGGGAGGGCCAGAGGTCCTTCAAGAACACCGGCTCACCGGATTTGTCGAGACCGAGCGATTGTGAAAAGTCGAAGCCGATGTTGCCGGCGAGCGCGTATGCGACCACGAGCATCGGCGACATCAGGAACGAGCCCTTGGCGAGGGGGTGGATACGGCCGTCGAAGTTCCTGTTCCCGCTCAGCACAGCGACCGTGTAGAGGTCGCGCTGCTTGATGGAAGCCTCGATCGCGGGGTCCAGCGGGCCGCTGTTGCCGATGCACGTGGTGCAACCGTAGCCGACTAGATTGAACCCAAGCTTGTCGAGGTATGAAAGCAATCCCGAACCCTCAAGGTAGTCCTTGACGACCGTCGACCCCGGCGCTAGGCTTCCCTTGACGAAGGCTTTGGGCGCCAGTCCCTTCTCGACCGCCTTCTTGGCAATCAGGCCCGCCCCGATCATGACGGTGGGGTTCGAAGTGTTCGTGCAGCTGGTGATCGCGGCGATGATCACGGAACCGTCGTCCAGCCCGCTGGCGTCGTGCCCGAACTTGCGGCTCTGGACCAGCGTCTGAGCCCCGGAGCTGGACGTCGTGGACGCAGTGACGACCGGGATGGACCTTCCCTTCCGCTTCTCCTCTATCAGCGAGCTGACGAAAGCCGGTACGCTCGTGAGCAACCTTCTCTCCTCGGGGTTCCGAGGGCCTGCTATGCACGCCTCTATCTTGTCGAGGTCGACCACCAAGACCTCCGAATAGTTAGGCTCGGTCGAATCAGGCAGGATGAAGAGGTCCTGTCGTTTGCAATACTCCTCCACGAACCTCACGTGGGCGCGGTCGCGACCGGTGTCCAGAAGGTAACGGATCGTCGACTGGTCGACAGGAGAGAAGCCCACCGTCGCGCCATACTCGGGAGACATGTTACCGAGAGTGGCCCTGTCCGGGACCGAGAGGTGCTGGTATCCCTCCCCGAAGTACTCCACGAATGCGTCAACCGCGTTCTTTGAGCGGAGCAGTTCAGTGACAGTGAGGACGATGTCGGTGGGCGTGACGCCCTCGCGCAGCTGCCCCACTATCTTGACCCCTACGACCCTAGGTATGGGCATGTGATAGGGCTCGCCGAGCATCACGGCCTCGGCCTCTATCCCTCCCACTCCCCAGCCCAGGACGCCCAGCCCGTTGACCATTGTCGTATGCGAATCGGTTCCAACGAGCGTGTCGGGGACCGCCAGAAGTCGTCCGTCCTGTTCCTTTAGCGCGACGACCGTGGCGAGGTATTCGAGGTTGACCTGGTGACATATCCCTTTGCCGGGAGGGAAGACGCGCAAGTTCCTGAAAGACCCCTGCGCCCACTTCAGCAGAGAGTATCGCTCGGAGTTGCGCTCGTACTCCTTCTCTATGTTAAAATTGAAGGCGAGCATATCGCCCCATCCGTCGACCTGGACCGAGTGGTCGATGATCAGGTCCATCGGTACCTTGGAGTTCACGATCCGGGGGTCCCCTCCGCTACGTTTCATCGCGTCCCTCATCGCAGCGAGGTCGACTATGAGCGGCACACCGGTATAATCCTGAAGCAGGACCCGGTACGGCATGAACGGCAAGCCGGAGCCGACGCTCTTGGGCCAATCGAGAAGGCTCATCGCAGCGTCTCCCGCCTGCTCCATCGTCGCCGCGTTCCGTACGGCGTTCTCGAGCAAGATGCGGATGGAGTAGGGAAGTTTCGACAAGTCGTGACCCTGTTCTTCCAGTTTCTTGAGGCTGTAGAAATCTGCGGGTCCCTTCGGAGAATTGATCCGGTCAATCACAGAATCAAACCTGCTCGACCCTGTCATGATTCCCGCGGACCGCGCGCAGGTATATACGGATTGATGCGGGAGATCACGCTAAATCCCTGCATCGTTTAAAGGCGGCAATGTCAATCGGCATGCCTGCCACCAGTCTACTTCGGCAAGTTATCTGAAGACATCGCAGAACAGACCAGGCTCTAAGGTTTTTATCCAGTCTCCGAAACCAGTGGGAACATGCCAGGAGACTGGGAAGTCAGAGGCCTGTTCGGGAACGAATATGCGATGGAGAGCGCAATTGACGAGCTCAAGAAGCTCGAGAAGGTCCCCGAATTCAAGGTGCTCGACAGAAGGAACCTCCAGGTCGTCCTCAACAAGAAGGACAGCAAGTCTAGGGACCTCGTCAAGAATGTAATCAAGATCGCGCATGGTTATGTCGAGGCGGACGCGCCGCTGGGCCGGTACGACGCGAAGAAAGCCGAGGTCAAGCGGAAGAAGCTCAAGGAGTACGACGAGAAGGTAAAGGCGGCCTCTCAGAAGAAACACTGATTGCCGTGCAGCTTCAGCGACTATGATTTCTTCTAGCCAAGCCGCCGGTGTGGCGTCTTAGGCAGAATCCAGCGCTCGCCTGACGTCATCGAGAAGGTCGCGAGTGTCCTCCACGCCCACTGAGAGCCGTATCAGGTCATCGGTTATCCCCATCTTCTTCCTCTCCTTTTCGGGGAGCGAGGAGTGAGTCATCCTGGCGGGGTGCTCTGCGAGGGACTCGACCCCGCCGAGGCTCTCGGCTAGCGAGAATATCTTGAGCGATTCGAGGAACCGACCAGCCGCCTTGTATCCTCCCTTCACTCTGAACGAGAGCATGCCCCCGCCCTGAGACATCTGCCGCTTGGCGATGCGGTACGTCGGCGACGTTGAGAGGAAGGGGTAGAAGACCTCCGAGACCTTGTCGTTCTCCGCGAGCAACTCCGCGATTGCCGTCGCGTTCTTCGAGTGTTGGTCCATCCGCAGATGAAGCGTGCGGAGGCCTCTGAGGGCGAGATAACAGTCGAACGGGCTCGGGACCGCGCCCATGGCATTCTGCAGGAACTTCAGCCGCTCGTATAGCGCTTCATCTGAGACGGCGAGGGCGCCCCCTATCATGTCGCTATGACCCGAGACGTATTTTGTCGTGCTGTGAAGCGCGATGGTCGCGCCTAGCTTGAGCGGGTTCTGCAGATACGGCGATGCGAATGTGTTGTCGACGGCGAGCCAGAGCCCGTGCCTCTTCGCAAAATTCGCGACGGCGCGTATGTCGAGGACCACCATCAGGGGGTTTGTCGGCGACTCCAGCCACACCATCCTAGTCTTCGCGCGGACCGAGCGGGACAGCGACTCCGCGTCCCTCGCGTCGGCCGTGCTGAAGGTGACACCGAAGTTGGAGAACACCTGATTGAAGAGCCTGAACGTGCCCCCGTAGACGTCGTTGCAGATTATCACGTGGTCCCCCTTGTTCAGCAGCGAGGCCACAGTCGTGATCGCGCCCAGCCCGGAGGAGAACGCCAGCCCGTGCCTCCCGCCCTCCAGTTCAGCGACCGCGCGCTCGAGCCTCTCCCTGGTCGGGTTGCCGCTGCGAGAATACTCGTACCCCCGCGGCTTGCCTATTCCGTCCTGGGCGAACGTGGAGGCGGTATAGATCGGAGGAGAGACAGCGCCCGTAGCCTTGTCGGGTTCGTTCCCGGAGTGGACCGCCTTTGTCGCGAAGCGCACGTTGCTAGCAGAGTCGGACGGGAGCTTTAAGCGTGCCACCGGGTAAGACGGATGCGCGCAGAGACGCGAGGGGGCCTAACTGAGTCCCTTCGACCTGCGCCAGCCCTCGTCGTAGAATTTGCTCAGGTATCCCCGTCCGGTGTCCGGCAAGATCACGACGACCTGATCCAGCCCCGGATTCTTCTCCGCGAACTTGAGTGCGCCCGCCACCGCCGCGCCCGAAGACCCTCCAGCGAAGATGCCCTCCTCCCTTGTCAGGCGCAGCGCGGTCCCGAAGGCCTCGGAATCTGAGACCTGGATCACCTCGTCGACCACGCTCTGATCATACGTCTTGGGGACAAAGTCCTCGCCTATCCCTTCCACCAGGTACGTGTGGAGCGGATAGTCCGTCCCGTACTTCTTGTTGTAATAGATGGAGCCCTCCGGTTCTATCCCGACGACGCGGACCCCCGGGTCCTTCTCCTTGAGATACCTCCCGGCCCCAGAGATCGTCCCGCCGGTGCCGATGCAGGCGACTAACGCCTCCACCGCGCCCTCCGTCTGTTCCCAAACCTCAGGTCCCGTCGTCGTGTAGTGGGCCAGCGGGTTCCCGAGGTTGGCGTACTGGTTAGGCATGTATGAACCCTCTATCTCGCCGCTGAGTCTTCGGGCCACGTTCACGTAGTGCTCGGGGGAGTCCGGCGGCACATCAGTGGGCGTCACCACGACTTCGGCGCCGAACGCGCGGAGCAGAGCGCGTTTCTCATGGCTGACCTTGTCCGGCATAGTGAAGACGGTCTTGTACCCCCTTACGGCGGAGAGCATGGCAAGGCCGAGCCCCGTATTGCCCGAGGTGGGTTCGATGATCGTTCCGCCTGCCTTGAGCAGCCCCTTCTCCTCGGCTTCCTTCACCAGGAATAGAGCGATCCTGTCCTTGACCGAGCCCCCCGGGTTCATGAACTCCAGTTTCGCGATTAGGGCGGGCTTGACGTTCGCGCCGAGCTTCCGGAGGCGGACGAGCGGTGTGTGGCCTATCACTTCGAGGATGTTTTCGGCTGGACCTGGACCGTTCATCTTGTCTCGGCTCGTTCCACGCGCGCGTCTATTAAGAATTCGACGCCCTAAGGAGCTGAATTAGTTCGGACGATTTATAAGCGGCTGAGGGGGCGAGGGTTTTTTGCTTGCCCGCCATCGAGGTGTCCTCTCTGAAGAAGGCGTATGGCAGCCTGCAAGCTGTCGATTCGATATCATTCACGGTTGAACAGGGAGAGGTGTTCTCTCTGCTCGGCCCTAATGGGGCAGGGAAGACTACGACCATAGAGATGCTCGAGGGCCTCAGGGAGAGGGACGGAGGCGAAATCAAGGTACTCGGTCTCGACCCCTGGAAGGAGGGGGACGCGCTTCACAAGAGGATAGGCGTCATACCTCAGGGCTTCACCTTCCTCCCATACATCACGCCGAAGGAGGCTGTGAACTACTACGCCAGTCTCTTCGATGTGAAAGTGGACGCGGACGAGATACTCCGGATAGTGCTCCTGCAGGACTCTGCGGCGACCTACTTCATGAAGCTGTCCGGCGGCCAGAAGCAGAAGATGGGGCTGGCCCTATCGCTCGTCAACAAGCCAGACTTTGTCTTCCTCGATGAGCCGACCACGGGGCTCGACCCCCAGGCTAGGAGGGCGGTCTGGGATGTGATACGGAATCTGAAGAAGGAAGGGATCAGCGTCCTGCTGACCACCCACTATCTCGAAGAAGCGGAGGAGCTGGCGGACAGGGTCGCCATAATGAACAAGGGGAAGATAATCACCACGGGGACGCCAGCGGAGATCATCTCGGAGTACGGGTCGGGCGAGAAGATCCGGGTGCGTGGGGGCCAGAACCTCGCGGATTACCTGAAGAAGAACATGGGCCTCGACGTCACGTACTCCGAAGGCGTCGTCACGGTAAGAATCAAGAGGAAAGAGGACATTCTGGCCGTACTTGAGGCCATAGGAAAGTCTGGGCTGGACTGGAGCGACCTGACGGTGCGTCAGGACAGCCTTGAAGAGGTCTTCGTGAAGCTGGTGGGCTCGAAGATCAGCGATGAGGGGCAGGTAGCCCAGGTGAACTAAATGGGCACGGCGAAGAGAATCAGAGCGGACCTCGTCAACTTCGCGCGTAGCTATTCGCGCAGTAGGATAGGACTGTTCTTCGGCCTCGCGTTCCCGGTCATCTTGATACTATTGTTCGGCGCCATCTTTTCCGGAAATGGTTCCGCCGCGACGCTGTACGTACAGAACCAGGACAATGGTCCGGTCGGGACAGGCTTCGTGACGGCGCTCAACAGTACCGGCGCCCTGCAGGTCGTCCTGGTGCCGAGCTCCCAAAACTTCTCTCAGTATCTCCTTTCGCACTCATCCTCGGACGGAATCATCATCCCCTCGACTTTCAGCTCAAGCTATCTCGCCGGTCAGCCTGTAAACGTCACGGAGTACTGGAATCCCACATCCTCCACCAGTCAGGGCGTATATGGCATCACGACAGGGATAGTGAATGCGTTCAATCTTCACAGGGCGAACGGTACGGAAGTGTTAGGCGTCCAGACCCAGACGATAAAGTCGCAGACCTACAAGTACATCGACTTCCTGATTCCGGGCATGATTGGGTTCGCCATCTTGATCAGTCCGATGTTCGCACTGACCAACATCAGCGCGCAGTACAAGAGGGACAAGATCTTCAAGCAACTGTCTCTCACGCCGCTGACCAAGACCGACTGGCTCCTCGCCAAGATAGGATTCTACATGCTCATGACTTTGATCTCCTTCGTGCTGATGACCGCGGTAGGGATTTTTGCCTTCGGCGCGCAGATCACGTTCACGCTGTGGATAATTCCGTTCCTGCTGATCGGACCGTTCCTCTTCGTCTCTCTGGGGATGCTTGTGGGGACCGTGTCGACGAGCGTCGAATCCGCCGCTGTGGTGGGGAACCTGATCACCTTCCCCATGATGTTCCTATCCGGGACATTCTTCCCCGTAAGCACGATGCCGATGTATCTGCAGAACGTAGCTCATGTGCTGCCGCTGTTCTACGTGATAGACGGCCTCAACAACGTGATGATATACGGAAACTTCGGAGCCGCTCTTGATGACATAGCCGTTCTCATCGTCATCTCTGTGGTGATTTTTGTGCTCGCCGTCCGATTCTTCAAGTGGCGCGAAGATTAGAGCGATTCAAGCAGCCAAGTCCTCCTGACCGTTCGGCAACCGATTTGACTTCAGAGGGTGCGGGCCGAGCATCCGCCCAAGTGAGCGAGGGTTTCGACTGGAGACCAGACCGTACTAGAGCGCCTTCGCTCCTGCCTCAGCGACTGCGTGGTCATTCTCGACGGAGCTCCCGCTGACCCCTATGGCGCCAATTATCTCGCCCTGCTTGTTCTTCAGGACCACTCCTCCAGGGAAGGAGATCAGGCCACCGTTCGAGTGCTCTATCCCAAATAACGGACCACTGGGTTGAGAGAGTTTTCCGATTTCACCAGTGCTCATGTCGAAGAACCTAGCGGTCTTCGCCTTCTTGATGGAGATGTCGATGCTTCCCAGCCACGCGCCATCCATTCGGAGAAACGCCTTCAGATTGGCGCCTGCATCCACGATCGCAATGTCCATCTTCGTGTTTATCTCAGCGGCTTTCTTTGCGGCATGCTGCAGTACCAGTTGCGCCTGGTCGACGGTGATATCTGACATTCGAAATTTACCCTCGAGTATTTTCCCGCTCGACGCAGCTATTTAAGATGGGCCGTCCCAGTTCGTCCATCGTAGGCCGAATGTGGCAGACGCAAGACGGTTGAGGCTTGGGCCTTGTCATCAACGCGTTTGATGAGAGGCTTTCTTCGAGACCGAATCGTGCAAAAGGCATTATAGTGATTCACGGCTCCGAGGGGACCGCGCGGGGGTCGCCCAGCCTGGCCAACGGCGCGGGGCTTAGGACCCCGTCCCTTAGGGGTTCGTGGGTTCGAATCCCACCCCCCGCACCACCTATCAGTAGACTCCGCCAAGCCATCGTCCTCAGTTCAAGAGTTCGGCAAGACTTAAGTGATTGAGACCCAAAGAAGATGCTCGGTGGCAACTGAAGAGTCACTCTCCCGGGAGCAAGAGCCGCGCTTGGAGAATCGTCAAGCCCATCGTCAAACCGTTTCTCCCTCTTTGTTACAGAGTCTTTCCAGAATCAAAGAACATAGGACGCTACAAACGCCAGTTCGGGCGCTATCCAGACATCATACGACCCAAGACCTTCAATGAGAAGGTCCTGCGCGACATGCTCTTCGACAGGAATCCAAATCAAACCGTGTACGCTGATAAACTGCGCGCGAGAGAGTTTGTCAGGTCGAGGCTTGGTACGGACCAATACTTGACCAAGTTGTACGCTGTCGTCGCATCAGCCGATGAGATATCCCATCTCAGCCTGCCGACACAGTTCGTTATGAAACCCAGCCATTCGTCAGGCCGGATCAAGATCGTCCCAGATCGGGCAAACCTCCCACCAGGTGAACTTGAGAGCCTGGCAACCAAATGGCTGAAGGAAAATTTCTACGACAGTGCCCAAGAATGGGCGTACAAGGACATCGAGCCACGCATTATGTTTGAGGAGTTGTTGGAATTTGAGGGGGACGTTCCTGACGACTGGAAATTTTTTTGTTTCGATGGAGAACCGCGGATTATTGACATTCACAGGGACAGATTTGTGAGGCATCAAAGAAACCTATACGACATGAATCTGTCACTATTACCTGTCAGGTACAAGTATGACAACTTCGAAGGCCGAATCATCGCTCCGCTGAACTTCGACAAGATGCTGGATGTGGTCAGGCAATTGTCGTCAGGGACCGATTTCCTCAGAGTAGACCTGTACAACATCAACGGTCGGATCGTGTTCGGGGAACTGACGAGTCATCCAGCCAGTGCCTTGGGAGTGTTTGAACCCGCTGAATGGGACTTGAAGCTTGGAAGCTACTGGCATTAGTGACCGCTGACCATCTCCCGTTCCTACAGAACCTAGGTCGGAATTCCCGTCTCATTAGACTTCAAAATCACGGTCAGAACCAACACGGACGGCTCGCGCTCCTCTTGAACCCCGTGATTAATTTCACGGAAGGCCTGCACCGAAAGACGGGTTCTACCTTATCGGATGGTAGCGCAACATGACAGCACCCGATTTGAACGGCTTTGCCGAGATCAGCTTCAAGTTGTATCTCTCATTCAGGTCTTTGAATTGAGGTCTTCCCTTGCCTAGGACGACGGGCTGGACAAACAACTGGTATTCATCAATCAAACCGAGCTTCATGAGGCCGGACACAAGTTCCCCGCTTCCGTAGATCACGAGGTCCTTGCCCGGCTCCTGCTTCATCCTGGCTACTTCCTCCGAGGCATTTTCTTTGACCAGCCTCGCATTGTTCCATTTGCCCCACTCGACCTGGGCCAGAGTCCTTGAAAAAACGACCTTGGGCAGACCGTTCATTCTTTCGGTGATGACCGGGTCGTTGTCGGTCGCGGTAGGCCAGTAGCTTGCGAATTCTTGGTACGTCAGGCGTCCCAACAAGATGGCATCGACAGAGCTTATCATCTCTCGGGCATATTGGCCGAACTCGGTCCCAATCAGGAACCCGTCGGTGACAAACCAGTCCAATTCTCCGTTGGGGCCCGCAACGAAACCGTCGAGCGACATTAGGTTGGATACGACCAGGCGCCGCACGTCGGAACGGCATCGGATGTAGCCCTATTATAGAGGTTGGGCACCAATTGGGCGTCAGATATATGAGACGCCCGGACGACAATGCCGCAGCAGGAAAAGAGGTCATGTCTTGGCTCCTCGACGCACAGGAGCCGGCAGCCCGATATCGCGCGCTCGTGGGGCTCCTCGGTCGCAAAGAGAGCGACAAGGAGGTACTTCGCGCACGGTCAGAGATCCCGCTGAAGGGTTGGGGCGCCAGAATCCTGAGGGAGCAGAAGCCCGGAGGTTTCTGGGAGTCGAGGGACGACCTTTACCGGCCGAAGTACATCGCCACCATCTGGAACCTGATAGTGCTGGCCGACCTCGGCGTGACGGCAGACGACGGGCGCGTCCGCAAATCCTGCGAGCTCTTCCTTGAGGAATACTCGAGGCCGGACGGCGGGTTCGATTCGCCCTCCAGCGAGTGGAAGAGGAGCGAGCTCTGCCTGACGGGCAACCTCGCCAGGACGCTGGTCCTCTGCGGGTATGCGGATGACAGACGGGTGCGGTCGGCCTTCGACTGGTTGGTCGAGAACCAGATGGACGACGGAGGCTGGCACTGCTTCTATGAGGAGGCCTTCGGGAGAGGGACGCTAGACTGCTGGGAGGGGCTGAGCGCGTTTGCAGCGCTACCCAAGTCGAGATGGACGCGCCGCATGAAGCGATCGGTCGAACGCGGCGTCGAGTTCTACCTGCAGAAGGAACTTCACCGCCAGGGGAGACGCCGATATCTCCCGTGGTACCGATTCCACTATCCGGTCCACTATTACTATGACGTCCTCGTCGGGCTGGACGTCGTGACGAAACTGGGCTACGGCGGCGACAAGAGGCTTGGGTCAGCCCTCGCGCTGATGAAGGAGAAGAGAAGGTCGGACGGGACCTGGGCCCTGGACTCGGTGCATCCCGACCTGGGCGCGGGCGCGGGGTACCGGATCGGGAAAGGCGTCACCCCGCTCTCACTGGAGACCAAGGGACAGCCCAGCAAGTGGATAACCCTGACATGCCTCCAGGTGCTCAAGAGGGTCGATGAAGCCAGCTGACCCGGCGGCAAAACGCTCATATTCGATGAGCTCGCAGACCGACCATGCACTATTACACGGTTCACTACCGGTTCAGCCAGCGTTTCCCCTTTCCCGCGCGCAAAGCGTACGATTGGTCCACCGACTATCGTGGCGACGACCTCCCTCTCCTAGGCCAGCAGGGGACGAGAGAGGTCGAGCGCATCGACGATGCGACGCTAATCCTGACGGACACGCGAACAGACAGCGGCAAGCCCGAGACCAAAGTGAGGCTGGTACGGCTGTTCCCAGACATACTCACCTGGACGAACACCCGTCTATCCGACGTCGGGAAGCATTCGCAGTTCATCTACCAGATAGTCCCAGATGGGGTAACCGCGTCACGGCTGGAATTCACCGGCGCCCAGGTCGAAGGGGCAGGCACGAAGCCGTCCAAACCCGAGCTAGCTGCCGCTACTGAGAAATATGCAAAGGCGGACGCGCTCATCTGGGTTAATCTTGCCGCGGCGATGAAGAAGGACCTTGCCCCGAGACGGTCACCCGGTACATCACGAAACCGAGCGCGGTAGAGTAGCCCTCGATCCTGTTCTGCAGCTTCACGAGGCCGTGTCCCTCGTCGTCGAAGGTCAGCAAGTGTGACTCGCGGCCGAGCTTCTGCATCGTCTGCATGATCTGAGCAGCCTCGCCGACCGGCACGCGAGGGTCGTTCCTCCCGTGTATGATGAACAGGGGCGCCTTGATAAGATGCGCGTTGTTGGTCGGCGAGATCTTTTCAAGGAATTCGTTGTCCCTGTCGGGGTCCCCATACTCCGCGATCCTGATCTTGCGCCTCCAGGGGCCAGTGTGCTTTAGGAACGTGACGAAATTTGAGATGCCCACGATGTCCACGCCCCCCGCCCAGAGGTCTGGCTCAGAATAGAGGCACGCGAGCACCATGAAGCCTCCGTAAGAACCGCCCCACGCCACTATCTTCTTTGGGTCCACATCCACTATCTTCTGCGCCGCGGCGACGGCAGCTATGGCGTCCTTGACCGTATCCATCCTGCCGTAGACGTCGTCTAGATGGGTGTACCTGCGCCCGTAGCCCGTGCTGCCCCTGAAGTTCGGAGCGAGCACCGCGAACCCGAGACGGGCAAAGTACTGCAGGAGGGGGCTGAACCCGGGACGGAACTGGCTCTCCGGGCCACCGTGGAGGTAGACCAGGAGAGGGACCGGGCCTGTCGACCGTGGGCGATACAGGAACGCGGGGACGTCGAGTGAGTCGAACGATTTGAACCTGAAGGGCTCGGCATCGACGAAGCTCGACTCCGGTATCCCGCATGTCGAGCTGTGCGTGACGCGCCTGACCGCGTGGCCGTCGACGTCATATAGCCATAGGTCCGAGTTCATTGTCGACGAGGACAGTGAGAACGCCAGCTTCTTTCCGTCGTTCGACCACGTCAGCCCGCCCAGCACCGACCGAGGCACCTCTATCTTTTCGGGGGCCTCCGAGCCGACGCGCCAGAGCATCAGCTTCGAGTATCCCTCCTCGTTCACGGTGAAGGCGACCCTGCTTCCGTCATGGGTCATCGAAAGCCCTTCGAGCTCTTGGTTCTCGGTGTAGAGGTAGCTCAGAGACCTCGCGGCGACATCTATCTTCGCGAGGCCCGGGAACTCTCTGCCCTCGTCCGTGACGCAGTAGACGGAGCGACCGGTCGGGTCGAACGTCGGGGAATAGTACGCTGCGTCTCCCATGTGGGGCGTGAGCAGCTCCACGGACTTGTCGTTGAGCCTGAGAAGGTAGAGGTCGTGGTTGAACGGCGCGTGCATCCGCATGAAAAGTATCGAGGAGCCGTCGGGAGACCAGGACACCGGGTAGTTGCTCCCGTCGTTCTGGTGCACGAGCTGTTGCAACCCGTCGTCGAGCGAACAGGTGTAGACATCGAAGAACGATGGGTTCCTCGAGTTAGAAGAGTAGCATACGGACCTCTCGTCGGGCGACCAGTCTCCCCAGTTGTGCACCGCCGTCAGCTCTTCCGCGACCGTTCCGACCCGCTCTCCGCCATCCTCTAGTATCTGGATCTGGAACCTCTCGTCTCCCCCGACGTCCACGCCGCAGGCTATCATGTCGCTCTTTCTAGCGTAGCTGATGAAGCTGACCCTCTCCTGGCCCAGAGACAGCTGCTGGGGCCAGCTTCCTTCGTCCAGGCCCACCATCCAGACCTGCGGGAGACCCGTCAGGTCCGAGAGATATGCGAGCCTCCTGTCGTCCGGAGAGAACTGCGGCGAGTATGAGGATTTGATTGACAGGTACCTCCGCACCCCGTGTCTAAGCTCCTGAAGGGCGGGACTGCCGCTGCTCACGCTGAGGGTCTCCACCTCCTGAGCTTAAGAGAGTCGCGACGCGGGAGGACGAGCGTCGACTACGGGTTGGACAGGTTGAAATATCTCCCGGAGCCGGGAGATTCCCGTTTCTGTCTTGGTCGAAAGGGTGACTTTGCCAGGCAAGGACGAGGAGGTTCCCGCGCTATTCTCGCGGGAGATAGTGCTCTTCCCGAGGATGCAGATATCGGTGACCCTGGGGGAGGAGAAAGGAATCGGGGCCGTGGCGCAGGCCCTGCAGGAGAACCGGCTCGTGGCGTTCATCCCGACGGACTTCGAAAGGGAGAGGGAGGGCATAGGCGTCCTCACGCTCGTCGTCGCGAGCGAGCAGACCCTGAAAGGTCTGCGGGTGGAACTGAGGGGCCTCTGGAGGGTCAGGGTGGCGAACTCCTCCGGACTGAACTCGGGGCCGCTGGTGAAGGTGGAGAAACTGGATGAAGTCGAGGGCTCGGGGAAGGACAGGTCGATGACGCTCAGGCGCGTGCACGCTCAGATCGACGAGTTCCGCGAGCTGATCCCCGACATACCTCCGGAGATAACCTCGCTCCTCTCGAACGCAAAGACGGCCTCGGAGCTCTCCGACCTGTGCGCGATGTCCCCTACGCTGACGCATGAAGAGAGGCTGGAGCTGCTAAGCACGCTCGACGCGGACGAAAGACTCGGCATCCTGAACAAGCACTTCGACAGGGAGCTCGAGATTCTGAGGACCATGGCAGAGGCCAAGCCGATCCCCGAATGCGAGATCTGCGCGGACTTTGCGGACACCGCCTTCGACGCGGACCAGGGGGCCAGAGCCGAGGCGATCGTCGAGCTCCTCAACCACATGGTGAGCAACCACACCACGGAACTGTTGAACGTCCTCGCGGAGAAGTACGGTCCCGCTTTCGCTAGGAAGAGGTCGCTGAGATAGCGGTCCGAAGGGAAGGAGTCAGATCGACTCCGCCTCTTCGTCAAGCTGGACGAGGTCTCTGCCGAAACCCCACCTCTGTGCGACCTCGTCAGCTTCCTTCTCCCTCTCGCGGGACTGCCCGGGACGTTCGTGCTCGTTCAGCCATGCGTGGGCCAGCTCGTGGGCCATCACCGCTGTCTTGGCCCCATCAGACAGCTGGTAGAGGAGGTCTGTATAGAACGTGATCGTCTGCGTGACGCCCGTGTCCGACCTCCCATATCTCACGCCGCACCAGGTGAGGCCGACCAAGCCGCGCATGCTGCCTCTGCGCCTCAGCCTGATCGACGTGACGCTCCGCAATGGCGGCACGTCCGGAGGGATCCTGGAGAGCGCGTCCGAGAAGAGTCTGGCCAGGGCAGGGTCAGAGATCTCCAGCGCCGCACCTCCTGCAAAGGAAGAGTCAGGCGTATCTCCGCACCCCATCCGCCCGGACTGCTCTTCCCGGAATCATGCGGGAAGGACCGAAATGTCCACGACCTGGTACCCAGTGGCACCGTTCGGGAACGGGTCGGTGACGACCGCCGTCTGGACCGCTCCCGTACCGTCGGTCGCACGAACCTTGAGCTTGTAGGAGCCGGTCGTGGACGGGTTCCATTGCGCAGTCCAGAAGATCCAAGTGTAGTTGGAGAGCGGGTCGGTCAGCGACGCGGTCGTCCACGTGTTCCCGTCGTCGGTGCTGACTTCGACCTTGGAGACGCCCCGGTCGCCCGCATATGCTATCCCGGCGATTGGGACGAGGCCCAGGCTTACGTTGCTCGAGCCGCTAATTCCGAATCGGTCGGTCACCTGCGCGTCGCCCGGGATCACGAGCTCGGAGCCCGTCTGGTATTCGGCGCTGCTCGTCCAGCCCCTCTGCTGCCAGTAGCCCTGGTAGGCCCCGTTCACCGCCCTGATGTTGATTATCCACTTTGCGTTCATCATCCCGTACAGGCCGGGGACGATCGCCCTCAACGGGTACCCGTGCTCCGTGGGGAGCGGCTGGCCGTTCATCTCAAAGGCGAGGAGGGTGCCATCGAGCATCGCCCTGTCCATGGGAATCGCGACGTCGTAGCCGTCGACCGCTGTGAAGACGACGTAGTCGGCGGTCGGCTGGAGACCGGCCATGCTGAGGACATCCTTCAGTTTGACCCCTCGCCACTGTGCGGTGCTTATCAGGTCCCCGCCTATAGTGTTGCTGACGCATTCGAGGGTGTTGTACTGGTCATAGTAGGCAAGGTTTTGGAGATCTGCTAGGGAGAGCGAGAGGGGGGTGTTGACGAGCCCGGTGACGGTTAGATGCCAGTTCGCGCTGTCGACGGACGGTGGGAAGATGTTAACGTCTACGCGATAGAAGTCGGCGTTAGCCGTCACGTTCTGCGAGAGCAGCGACGCTGGGGTCGCGGGCATAGTACCGGCGGCGGGTATGTTCTGGCGCAGGATGAACCCGACCCCGTAGACTAGGATCGCAGCGCCCACGGCCGCGGCCACGCCCGCCTGGATGAAGAGCCTCCTCCTCCTGTCGAACTTCTTGCCCTTGGGGGGCTTCGCCGCCACGCACAGCTCGGTGGGCTTCACCACTCCGGTGCCCTTGAACCAAGTCAGGGTAGCACCGAACGCTATCTGAGGGGGGACCATCGAGATGAAGAGCACGGGGAGCGAAACAGGCGACGACTGTATGGCCGTCGTGAACAGCAGGAGAATGCCTATCGTCGCCAGGACGATGTATGGAAGCAACGAGAAGGAGAGGAAACGCTCGACCCTCCCTCCCTGCTCAGAGATGCTCTTCGACCTGTATAGGAGCGCGCCGAGCACTCCGTAAAGGAGGAGGTTGGCTACAATCGCGCCGCTGAACGCCGAGTATTTTGCGAGACTCTGGAGCGTCTCGACGGCTTTTGACTCGATGGAACCCGGGGTAAGTGAAAAGAGCGTCTGCGCCGCGAGTTCGGGCAGGAAGACGCCCCCGAACAAGACGCGGATTCCGTAGGAGATCCCGAGGGCGATCGCGCCGCCGGCTAGACCCACGAGGAAACCACGCTTCGTACTTGGTTGCATTCGAATCACTCCGAAAAACTAACGAAAAGGCGCCGCGAGACGATATAATGCTTTTTCCAAATTGATAGCATTGGATTTGGAGGAAGGCTTATCAAAGAAATCTCACTCGCGCACCCTCACGTGGCGGCTTGTGGCTCTTCACGATCCTGGACGCGCGAGTGTGGCCCAAAGAACGGCAAAGGGGGAGGGGACTATCTCCTTCAGCATCGGGATTTGCGCGACGGGAAACCCGCCCACCCTCGTCGAACTCATCGACACGATCGAGACGGAGCGTTTTCCTCCGGGATTCTCGCTCGAGAAGGTCATCATAGTGGCCAGCGCGTGTACCAGCAGCACCCTCGATCATCTCGAACGGATTCAGAGAGCAGACTCCAAGATAGTCCTCATTGAGGAGGATATGAGAAGGGGCAAGGCGGCCGCAATCAACCGCATTCTCCAAGAGAGGGTGGGGGACTACCTGGCCCTCGTCAACGCCGACGCATTGCCCTCTGGGGGCTCGATATCCAGGCTCCTCCGCGCCATCAGGAGGGACGAAGAGACAGGCATGGTATCAGGCATCCCGGTGATCACTACGAGGGCGGGCACGGCGTCGCGGATCCTTGAACTGATGTGGGGGACCCACAATACTTGCTCTCAGGACCTGAACCCGACGATGATGGGCAACCACGGAACGGACGAACTGATGGTGGTGCGATCGGAAGCGGTCTCCGAGCTCCCGGGCGACATAGTCAACGACGGCGCGTACATCGCGGGGAGGCTCCGCGTCAACGGATACCGGGTAAGGTCCGTAGAAGGCGCCACTGTGATGGTCGACGTTCCCTCGACGCCGCTCGAGATAATAAGACAGAGACGCAGGATACTCTATGGTCATATGCAGGTCTGGAGGCTGGTGGGCCGCGTCCCTGTGACAGCGGAGTCGCTGATACTACTCTCCCCTGAGCGCGGGTTCGGTGCGGTCGTGAGAACGGTCGCCAAGCGCCCGCAGCTGATACTCGCGCTGCCGTTCGCCGCCGTCTGCGAGTTCGTCTCCTTCTTCGGAGCGGCCATCGATGCGTCTTCCAGAGAAAAGAAGCACAGGATATGGGAGAGATATGCAGACTGACGACTCTAGGTTGGTGATCGGGGAGAGAGAGCTCGAGGAGATTTCGACATATTGCGGGATCGCGAGGGCGAACAAGAGTCTCCTGACGCTCAGTGAGCTCGTCCAGCTGACGTCGATAGACGCGACCGAGGAAGAGTTCGAGAGCGCCTGGCAGGTGAACAACCTGCTGAAATCAAGGTTCAGGCTGGAATCCGGGTACGTGATGGAAGAGCGGGACCCAGCAGCATCAAGCGGGATGGTAGAAGCGGAGTATGACAACCGGGCGACGGCGCGGAGGAACGTCGCCATGGCCTCAGAGTTCGCGGACTTCTGCAGAGACAGCCACGTGAAGCTGCTGGCGGTGGCTGGAGGGAACTCGTACAAGAGCGCAAGGCGTGGCGATGACATCGACCTCTTCTGTGTGACGACAAAGAACTCGCTCTGGCTTTTCATGCTCAAGTCTCTCCTGCTGGCCCGGATGTACGCGATCACCCGACGCAGTCCCCCATTCTGCTTCAGCTACGTCATCGATGAGGAGAGGGCACGGACCGAGTTCGGCGAGGCGAAGGACGGCCTGTTCGCGCGAGACGCACTCTCAGCACACGTCCTGGCGGGCCGTGACTTCTACCGCAGCCTTCTCATCGCGGGGTCTTGGATGCAGGGATACTTCCCGAGGATGTACGCGCGCCGAGTCGTGAACCGGGACGCGGACGGACGGCCGGCGACGCCTCGCGCCGGGAGCGCGTTGCTGAACTCGTTCCTCTTTTACTCGGTCGGGACGTACGTGAGGATGAAGGCAGCCTTGCTGAACCGACAGTACCGTCGAAGAGGGGAGACCTCGGCCGTCTTCCAGTCGAGGATCGGGAAGGACCACTGCGTCTACGAATCCAACAGATACAGAAGGTTGCGGCGGATGTACTCGAAACCGGGGATGCGCATCGACCCATGACCGAGCAGCGGAGCGAACCCGGGGTCTTTGCGCCCGAGAAGCTGGCAAAGCTGGTGACGGTGGGCAGGTCGACCCAGCTGCCACACATAGTGATGGTCAGGTTCGCGCAGTCGGGAGGCGCGTTCTTCGTCCTCGCTGGGAAGGCCGGCAGCGACTGGGTCCTCAACTCGCTAGCAGCCGGCAGGGCGAAGCTGAGGCTCGGCGAATACGCGTACGAGGTGTCCGTCGCGGTCGAGCGGGACTCTTCTCGCGTCCTCGAGCTCTATTCGAAGAAATACGGCAGGGCGCTGACCAGTTCATGGTACTCCGCAGCTGAGACGTGTCTGAAGCTCACACCCACGGCCCCTCCGGTCCGGAGAGGGGCGGCCAGGGGGGAGGGCGAGGCGAAGACAGACTTCGCCATGTGGAGGAAGGAGAACGGCGACTACTACGCCGGGGTCGCCAACGCATTCGATTCCGCATCGGACGAGTACGACTTTACCATCCGCAACAACTTCATCAACAGATGGATAAGGGACAGGTCCATCAGGGAGCTGCTCAAGCTGACCAGGCCCGATGACACCCTACTAGAGATCGGGTGCGGCACCGGCGCCGAGGCGGTCGAGATCTCCAAGCACGTGACCGGGATAGTCGCCACCGACATATCTCCTAGCATGATAGGAATCCTAAGGCGGAAGGTGGATGCAAGGCGGCTTGGAAAGAAGGTTCGGCCGCTCCAGCTGTCCGCATCTGAGGTCTCGCTGGCGTCGAGCGCACTTCCCGGCGGCAGGGCCCGCATCGTCTACTCGTTCAACGGGGCCTTGAACTGCGAACCGGAAATCGAGAGGTTCCCGGGCGAGCTCTCAAAGGTCATGGAGGACGCGGGGTTCTTCGTCTGCTCGATCAGGAACTCCTTCTGCCTCTCCGAGGCGGTCGCCCACGGAGCCGTGCTCCAGTTCGGAAAGATGGCGCCCAGGAAGAGGCAGCCGGTGATGGTCTCCGTCGGGGGCATGGACATACCGTCGTACTACTACCGTCCTAGAAGGTTCGCCGACTTCTTCTCTTCACGATTCTCTGTGAAGAAGATGATAGGGCTTCCAGCGATACTTCCGCCCGCATATCTCAGCGACATCTACTTCAAGGCGAGGGGGCTGCTTTCCTTCACCGAGAGGGCGGAGGAGGCGTTGGCGGGGACCTACCCGTTCAACCGCTTCGGCGACCAGACGCTGTTCGTGTTCCAGAAGCGAAGAGAGAGCACCCCGTGAGCTTAGCAGCGGGCAACCGGTCAGTGTTGCCAGCGCGGGGCGCGTGCGCCGAGTGCGGTGCGCGCTACGGAAAAATAATCGGCTCGGCAGACCCCGTGAACTGAACCGTGAAGATCACGAAGCCGGTCATTGTGATCCTGGTCGGGCTGCTGGTCCGCGAAGCCTTCTCCTTTTGGACCGGTCATCCCTTCGACTTTGAGCTGTGGGTGAGGACCGGATACTGGGTGGCCCACGGAGTGAGCCCGTACGGAGTGCTGGGGCCGGTTCCAGGACTCACTTTCGCGTACCCGTTCTCACCGAACGGCGAGTCCACCATAGGATACCTGACGTTCTGGCCGCTGCTCCTCGGCGCCATCTACCAGCTCTATGCGGCAGTCGGGGGCGGGGACAGGTTCGTCTACTACTTCCTGCTCAAGCAGCCCACCATAATCGGCGACGTTCTCCTCGGTTACTGCATCTCTCGCTGCGTCAAGTCGGTCAGACCCGAGCTCGCCAACAAAGTGCTGGCCATGTGGCTCCTCTCACCGTTCACCATAATCATCTCAGGTGTCTGGGGGATGTTCGACTCGCTGGCCATGCTCCCCGTGATCGTGGCGCTGGACACGCGCAAAGAAGCGACGCGGTCGGCCCTCGAGGGTCTCGCGATATGGGTCAAGTCTGTCCCTCTTATCTTCGCCCTCCCGATCGCGTTCTCAGGGGAGAAGAAGGTCAGGAACCTCGCGATCGCAATCCTGATTCCCGCCGTCGCAACGCTCGCGACCATACTCATATTGGGTTGGTCGTTTGGCATCGCCTTCGCCACCCTCGAAAGCACCGTGACCAAGGGAGGCCAGTCCCTATCGGCGATGGGCCTGTTCTTCTATCTGATCGAGTTCAACGCAATCGGCCAAATCTCCCCTCATTGGATGGCGGTCATAGGGTACGTCTGGGTGCCCGCCGAAGCTGCGGCGGTCTACTTCGGCTACAGGTGGCACGGCTTCTCCACAAAGAGGGGGCTCGTCCAGTCGCTCCTGCTGTGCACCATAACCTTCATGCTCTTCAAGGCGCAGGTCAACGAGCAGTACGGGATCTACATACTCGCGCTGGCGCTCGTCGACCTCTCCTGGAACCCGTCCAGAAAGTGGCTGTATGTCTCCTTGACGGCTGCCGACATGGCGTTTCTGCTGGTGAACAACGTCTTCTTGGTGAGGTTCACATCCCCCGTCTACCCGGATTGGAGCGTAACGGAGACCATGCTGGCGAGGATGATGGGGCAGTGGACACTGGGGATCGAACTTGCGAGCTCGATGACGTTCGCCGCGCTGAACGTGGTCTACTTTGTGATGATCTACCGATCGCGGGGAAAGCGCCTCCCGGATGCGGCGCAGCCCTAGGTCCAGTGCTTCCGGTAGACGTCCGTCCTTATCTGTCCCAGGCTCGGCAGCGACTTCCTTACTCTCCTTACCCGGTCGATGTCTATCTCGGCCGTGACCAGCGTCTCCTCCTCTCCGGCGTCGCAGATAGAGACTCCAAACGGGTCGACGACCAGGCTGCGCCCCGTGAATATGCGCCCCGTCTGGGATGCGACGGCCACGAAGACCGTATTCTCAAGCGCTCTGGCCTTCGCCAACACATGGAGGTGCTCCTCCTTCATCCTTCCGCCAAGCCAAGCGGTCGGGACGACTATCAGTTCCGCGCCCTGCAACGCGAGTATCCTGGCAATCTCTGGAAAGCGCAGCTCGTAGCACGTCATCAGGCCGACCTTCCCCAGTCTGGTGTTGAAGACGCCCTCGACGTCGGCCGCAGGCGCGAACCTGCTCGATTCCTTGTAGCCGAACGAGTCGAAGAGCTGAAGCTTCCTGTGGGTGGATATCACCTTGCCGTCCGGCCCGACCATGACGACGGTGTTGTGGACCTTACCCTTCTTGCGGGACTTCTCGAGGATGCCAACCACAACGTGGATCCTCTTCTTCTTCGCCTCGAGGGCGAGCGTCGTCACGAACGGCCCGTCGACCTCCTCTGCCGCCTGCGCCAGGGTCGCAGGTAGCTCGTCGAGCGTCGAGTACATCATGAAGAGCTCCGGCAGCACCAGCAGGTCGGCGCCCGTTTTGGCCGCTTCATGGATGAGGGCGACTCCGCGCTCGAGGTTCTCGCCCTTCCTCTCCGAAGCGGACACCTGCGCGAGCGCTATCCTGAATTTCATGATGTTTCGCCGGACGCCGCTAGGCCCCAGCCCTATCCAGAAGAGCGACTCTGGCGGCCGCGAGCCTCGCGACCGGTATCCTGAACGCGGAAGCTGAGACGTAGTTCAATCCCGCCCTGTGGCAAAGGTAGATCGACCGTGGGTCTCCTCCGTGCTCGCCGCAGATCCCGACCTCGAGGTCCGGCTTGACCTTCCTGCCGGCGTCCACGGCCATCCTGATGAGCTTGCCCACCCCCTTCTCGTCTATCGTCTCGAACGGGTTGTCCGTCAGTATGCCCTTCTCGAGATAGAAGGGGAGGAACTTCGCCTCGGCGTCCTCCCTGCTGAAGCTGAACGTGGCCTGGCTGAGGTCGTTCGTGCCGAAGGAGAAGAACTCGGTGTACTTGGCGATCTCGTCAGCGTCCAGGGCTGCCCTCACAGTCTCTATCATCGTGCCGAACTTCACGTCGAGCTTCACGTTCTCCCTGGTCTCTACGAGGAGCCTGATCCTCTCGAACTGCTCCCTTACGAGCCTGACCTCCTGGGCGGCCGCTACCTGGGGCGTCATTATCTTCGGCTTGACGTTCACCCCTTCCTTGATCAGCTCCGCCGTCGCCTCCATCACCGCGGTGATCTGCATCTCGTAGATCTCCGGATGCGTGAGGCCCAACCTTACTCCTCTGTGCCCGAGCATGGGGTTGGCCTCCTCGAGCTGTCGTGCCTTGTCGAGCATCCTCTTGGCCTGCATCAGCTGCTTCTCGTCCCCGTACTGCTCGAGCTTCTTCACCTGCTCGAGCATGTCCTCCAGCCTGGGAAGGAACTCGTGCAGCGGCGGGTCAAGGAGCCTGATGATCACGGGCAGACCGTGCATCTCCTTGAGAATCTTCTTGAAGTCCAACTTCTGTAAGGGACGGAGCTTCTCGAGGTAGTACTTCCGCTCCTCCTCGGTCGAGGCCATGATCATCGAGACCACGAGGGGGAGCCTCTCCTCCGCGTTGAACATGCGCTCGGTCCTCGCCAGCCCTATCCCCTCGGCACCCATCTTGCGAGCCCTCGCCGCGGTCTCGGGGGTGTCTGCGTTCGCCCAGATTCCGAGCTTCTTCACCTCGTCGGCCCAGGTCAGAAGCTCGAAGACCTCGTCTTTGAGCTCCGGCTGAAGGAGCGGGACGGTGCCGGGATAGACGCTGCCCGAGGAACCGTCGATGGTGATAGTGTCGCCCTGCGTTATGGTGGCGCCCCCGACACGGAGCAGGCGACTCTGCTGATATATCGTCAAAGTGGAGCAGCCGACTATGCAGGGCTTTCCGATACCCCTAGCGACCACGGCCGCATGAGAGGTCTTTCCTCCCCTGCTAGTGAGGATCCCCTGCGCTGCGAAGAACCCGTGGACGTCCTCGGGTTTGGTCTCCTCCCTGACCAGTATCACCTTCTCCCCCTTCTTGGTCCACTCCACCGCTGTGTCCGCGTCGAAGACCACTTTCCCGGAAGCGGCGCCTGGAGCTGCCGGAACGCCGACGGCAATCGGAATCTCCCGATGGGCCGGGTCGACCCTCGGATGCAGGAGCTGTTCGAGCTGTTCTGGCGGTATCCTGAGCAGCGCCTCCTCCTTTGAGATCACCCCTTCATGGACCATATCGACGGCTGCACGGACGGCGCCCATCGGCCCCATCTTGGCTGCCCGGGTCTGAAGCAGGTACAGCTTGCCCCGCTCTACCGTGAACTCGATATCCTGCGGCTCCCGGTAGTGGGTCTCCAGTTTCTGCGACACGCTCTCCAGGCCTCCGTATGCCTGTGGGAACTCCTTCTGCATCTCGGCTATGGCTTTGGGCGTCCGGACGCCGGCCACCACGTCCTCGCCCTGCGCGTTCGTCAGGTAGTCTCCGTAGAGGCCGTGCGCCCCGGTGGAAGGGTCGCGTGTGAAGAGTACGCCCGTCGCGCTGTCGTTGCCCATGTTCCCGAACACCATGGAGACGATCGTCACAGCAGTCCCCTTCGCCTGCTCGGCCGTGACACGATACTGCTTCCTGTATTCTATCGCCCTCTTCCCGTTCCAGCTCCTGAAGACCGCGTCTATAGCCAGCTCCAGCTGCTTCGCCGGGTCCTGCGGCAGCGGCCTGTTCTCCCTCCTCAGGAGGTCTTTGTACGCCTCCGCGACCCTCTTCATGGAGTCAGCGTCGAGGTCGCTGTCCTGCGTGGCGTTCCTTCTCCGCTTCTCGCCTTCCAGGAGCTTGGAGAACTCCTCCTCGTTCACGCCCAGGACTATCTTCCCGAACAGCTGGATGAACCGCCTGTAAGTGTCATACGCAAACCGCTTGTTGCCCGTCAGGTTCGCCAGACCCTCTGTTGCCACGTCGTTCATGCCGAGGTTCAAGATCGTGTCCATCATCCCCGGCATCGACACTGCGGCGCCGGACCGCACCGAGACCAGCAGAGGGTTGGCGGCGTCTCCGAACTTCTTCCCCGTCCTCTGCTCGAGCGACGCCATCGCTGCGAAGACAGAGTCCATCAGGCCAGCCGGTAGCTTCTGGCCGTTACGGTAGAACTCCTCGCAGACCGTTGTCGTGATGACGAAACCCGGAGGGATCGGCAAGCCGAGGAGGGTCATCTCGCACAAGCCTGCGCCCTTCCCTCCGAGCAACTTCTTGTCTGAGATGCCCTCGTCGAAGAAGTAGAGCCATTTTAGGGGGGTTTTGGCCAGCTGCACGAGGAACCTCTTTCCTGATTCGATATAAGTTTGGCTCTGGGAAATCTGAGCCGATGACCTGGCAGAACCTAAGTTTGGTGATACTTTGGCCGTCGCTCAGAGTCCGAAGAGGCCCAGAGCTATCCTCAACGCAGGCACCGGTCCAAGCCGGCGGGCCTCGCTCGGCGACACCCACCTGAATTCCGTGTGCTCCGAGAGGGTAACCCTCCCCGAAGGCGACTCGAGAAGGAAGGGGACCGCTACCGAGCGGCCGTACTCGTCCCTGTACTCGATGAGGTAACCCAGCCTCAGTATCTTCACGCCGAGCCTCGATTCCTCACGGGCCTCACGGAGCATGCACCCCTCGGCTGACTCGCCGTCCTCAAAATGGCCGCCCACACAGTCCCACATACCAGGATAGGTGTCATCGTCCTGCTTGCGCTTGAGGACGAGGACCCTCCCTTCGCGCAGGAGCACTCCGGCGGTGAAGATCCTCGTCTTCAGACGCGTCCCCTTCCAGTCTCGGAGCCACGCCTAGGAGCTACAAGGTTCGCGGGGACCTTCCTGAACCTGCCGCTCTGGTAGACCGTGCTCCCTCCCTTGAAGACGTGTTCCACGGCATAGTGCATCAGCTCGCCGGCGAACGGCGTGACTCTGCCCTTCGAGACGAAACGTTCAGGGTCTATCCTCCAGCTTCTTTTGCTCACGACGACAAGGTCGGCAGTGTAGCCAGGGGAGATCTTGCCCTTCTTGATGCCAAGGTAGGTGGCGGGAGCCTCGCAGTAGAGCTTCGCGACGAGCCCCAGGTCTTTAGTCTTCGTCAGGAACAGGGGGAGGGCGAACTCGAGCGCCGGGAACCCGGGAGCTCCCTGGAACTTCTCCTCGACCGTGTGGGGCGCATGGTCGGTTGCGTAGAAATCGAACGCCCCCTCGCGCATCATCCGCCTCATCTTCAATGAGTTCGAAGCGGGGCGCAGCGACGGGTTCACCTTTCTCGTGATCCCGATGCGGTCCTCGGCGACGCTGTCGCTCATGAAGAGGTGATGGGGCGTCACCTCTACGGTCAACCTCTTGTGTGAAGCCTTCGATCGGACCAGCTCCGACGCGCCCGCTGAAGTGGAGACGTGCGCGAACCGGACATCCGACGATTTGCTGACCAGAGCGAGGATCTTCTTGATCGCGACCTCCTCGGCAAGAGGCGCCAAGGGAGTGCCTGACATCGAGTGCTCCTCGGCGTGGACCGCCACCTTCAGCCCCGCCCTCGAAGCCTCCTTCATCACCTCGGGGAACCTGACAAGGTCGGGAGGGTAGAGCTTCACGGCGAAAGCCCCAGCCCGGCGGAGAGACCCCAAGTCCCTGAGCGAGTCCGGGACCCCAGCGTGGACGGCGAAGTCCACGAAGCTGGCCTTGCGCAGTAGTTCCACTCGCTTCTCCACCATCTTTCCCGTGTCCAGCTTCGGGTCGGTGTTCGGCATGTCCGCCACCGTGGTCACGCCTCCAGCGACAGCGCTCCGCGTGCCCGTCTCGACCGTCTCCTTCTGCTTCTGCGACCAGTCGCGCAGGTGCACGTGGAGGTCTGTCGCGGCGGGGAAAAGGAACTGAGAGCCGCTCAGTGTTATCTCAGCCTCGGCCCTCTCAAGACGGTCGCGCGAGACCCTTGCGACCTTCCCCTGCTTGACGTAGACCCAGCCCTCCATCAGCCCTCCCGCATAGATTTTCCCGTGTATCGCCAGGTCGAACAAGGCGCTATCCTAGCTGTGCGGAGATCTCTTGCTCTGCGAGGACTCGGCCGCAGAACTTGCACCTGTACGCCAGAGGCGAAGAGTTGACGAGCGAGAAGATCGAGGAGACCGAGTCTTTCTCCCGGACCGAGATGCAGGTCGCGCCCGTGCAGCTGAGGATGCCGACCACGGCGGTCGGCGGCACCGCGTTCTTCTTCTCGGCGACGCGGTAGGATCGGATTATCACGACGCTCGCCCTGGGGGCGATGAGCGCCAGCTTCTGGACCTGCTCGTCTGTCAGCTCGACCCCCTCTACCTTGAGGATGTCCTTCCGTCCCATCTTCGAGCTGCCGACGTTCATGACCAATGCGACGGTGACCCCTCTGTTCTGGGGGTTCCCCAGAAGCCTCAGGACCGAGAGCGACTTTCCTGCTGACACGTGGTCTATCACCGTGCCGTCGCTGATCTTCTGGACCAGCATCGTCTTGCGTTCTGTCATTTGTCTCGGGCTCCCAGCACCAGGTGCAACAGCGCCATCCGGACCGGCACGCCGAGCCTCGCCTGCTCCATGTAGGCCGCGTTGGGGAGGGAGTCGACGTCATACGCCAGCTCGCTCGTCCTCGGAAGCGGATGCAGGATAAGGGCCCCCTTGGCCCCGGAGAGCGTGCTCTTGGTGATTCTGTAGCTTCCCTTCACCCTCTCGTACTCGTTGGGGTCTGGGAAGCGCTCCTTCTGTATTCTGGTCATGTAGATGACATCTACCTTGCCGAGGACGTCGTCTATGCTCGCACGCTCCTCCATCTTCAATTTCAGCTTGTTCAGCGTGCTCTTCACTTCGTCCCTCAGCGTCAGCCCCTCCGGCGAGACGAGGTACACCTCCGCCGGCTTGTACTTGGCGAGCGCATAGAGGAAGGACGTCGCAGTCCGGGCGTACCGGGCGTCTCCGAGCACGGCGTACCTCAGGCCGTCGACGCGACCCTTGAGCCTCCTGACCGTGTAGATGTCCAGCATCGCCTGAGACGGATGATGCTGTGAGCCATCTCCTCCGTTGACGATTGGCACCCGGCTCACCTCCGAGGCGAGCAGCGCTGCACCCTCCGAAGGATGGCGCATCACTATGAGGTCGGAGTAAGACTCCAGCATCCTGACGGTGTCGGAGAGGCTCTCGCCCTTCATCACCGAGGAGGACTCAGGCGAGAGGTCGATCACCTTCGCCCCGAGCTTGAGGGCGGCGGCGCTGAAGCTGAGCCTCGTCCTCGTGCTGGGCTCGAAGAACGCGGTGGCGACGATCTTGTCTGTCAGGCTCTTCTTCACGGAGCCAGGTCTGGCCACGAACGCGTCTGCGGTGGCGAAGAGCTGCTCGAGGTCTGAACGAGAAAAGTCAAGGACACTGAGCACGTCTTTGCCGGACCAGGCGTCCTTGCTCATGCCATCGGCACCCCCTTACTCCTTGCGTGATTGCATATTAACGATGCGGCGCCGCTAGGCGCCCTTCAGGGTCGGCGCCGAACGCATCTCAGATGGAGCGGAGTATTGCCCCGTCCACGGGTATCGAGGCGCCCGAGAGGTAGGAGGACAGGTCGCTGCCTAGAAATACGATGGCCCTCGAGAGCTCTTCGGTCGTCCCCATCCTGCCCATCGGGATGTCCCGCTCTATCTCGAGCACCCAATCTTCCGGCTTGATCCCGCGCCTCTTAGACGCATCCTGCGCGAGCTGGTCTATCCTTCCCGTCTTGATGAAGCCGGGCAAAATCCCGTTCACACGGATCCCGGCCGGCCCGAGCTCTCTGCCCAGGGTGCGCACGAGCGAGAGTACGGCGACCCTGCAGACACTGGAGAGAGCTATGGTGAGAGAGGGCTCCTTTATCACGTAGGAAGAAAGGAAGACCATCCTCCCGCGAATCTTCTCCTTGATCATGTGGTCCGCGACGAGCTTGGCGAGGTAGGCGGGGCTCACCACGAGCAGGTCGGACGCCGCCCTCCAGTCGTCGTAGCCGAACTCCAGGAACCTTCCGGGTTTCGGGGAGCCGGTGACATAGACGAGGGTGTCGATGCCTCCGAGCGTGAAGACCGTCTGCTGCACGATGTTCTCCAGGTCAGCCTTCACCGCTAGGTTGCCGAGGACGGAGTGCACTTCACCGAACTCCGTCAGCCTGTTCCTCGCCAGCGTCAGCTTATCCTCCTTGGATGAATTGATCATGACACGCGCGCCTTCCTTCAGGAAGGCCTCTGCCGCACCATAGCCTATCCCCGCGCTGGCGGCCGTGACGAGCACCCTCTGACCTGTCAACCCTGAATTGAGTGGCATCGTCTGGCGTCGGCTCCTCCACGGCTAATAAGCTATTTCGGGTGCGAGAACGGGTTCGCGGGCAGCCTGGCCTTGACGAGGAGGTACCTGAACCCCTTCTCGTGCTCGAGGAGAGAGACCGCGGTGAACCCAGCGCCGAAGTATGATTGGAAGACTTCCCTGGTCGCAGTCCTCCATCGCCGCGCCTCCTCCAAGCTCTTCCCCTTGAGCTTCACGACGTCCGAGGGGATGTCGACGAGCACCTCCCGCGCGCCTAGGTCCACGTTCCAGTCCAGGCACCTTGGGAAGGGCTCCTCTCCGCCCTTGCGGGTCGCTTCGAAAGCCCCCCTCAGGTCCCTACGCTCGAACGCCCTGATGCGGTCCAGTCTGTCGGTCCGGAGGTGCCATTCGCAGAGGAACCTGTCGGTGTCCCATCCGAAGTTTATCGAGTCGTCCATCGGCCCGTAGTAGTTCACTAGGTAGTTCCGGGCGACGACCCCGAGCTTCCGGAAGTTGAAACGGGCGTTCCTGGATATGATCGGGTCGAACGTCCAGGCGATCATGTCGAACCCCCTCTCCAGGGAGACCTCCCGCTGCTTCTGCTTCAGGAGGTAGCCGACGCCCTTCGACTGATACTCCTTCGAGACACCGGTCATGTGCGAGTACAGGTACGTCCGACCTTCGGTGTACCCCACGATGAGCAGGGCGAAGCCGACCATCTTACGCCCGTGGAAGGCACCGAGCACGAGGCCGCCGTTGTCTTGGATCGCGATCATCACCTCCTTTGGAGTCGCACCGCGGGGGCCCATCCCCCAGGCGGACATCTGCACCTCCTCGGCGAGCTCGAACTCCCGAGGCTCCTCGAGAGGCCTGACGGTGACTTTCATGGGACAGGCCGTCCTTTGGAAGGGCGCGCCACGATGATCGTCCACTTTGAGCTGTTCGGGTTCATGGGAACGTTGGCCCGTCTCCAAGCCTCGAGCTCTTCTCTGACCTCCTTCTGGGTCGCGACGTCCATTTCGGGGAGAGGGAAGCTCCGACCCCTACTATCAGAGAAGACTGAGATGCCCCTCCACTCCCTCCGCGAGTCCGGTGAGACCTCAAACTCAAAGAGCGATTCTTTCTCGACCTCGAAACCGCAGTTGTTTAGGAGCGCGCCAAAGTCATCCCTCCATCGAGGCCTCCTCGCTGAGAGCGTCGCCATCTGCTCGGGAGTGACCCCATGCCTTGTAAGCACCTCGCGCACCTTGGCGCGGAACGCCTCCCGGGTCTCGCTCCCCTGGACCCAAGAGGGTAGGCTGAATGCGAACTCCCCCTGAACTGTCAGGAGTCCGAGGAGTCCAGCGAGCACCTTCTCGGGCTCCGGGAAGTGCCAGAACGCGGAGTTGCAGAAGGCAAGGTCGAAAGCCTCTCCTGCAAGGAGTTGGGAGACATCGCCCGCGTCGCCGTGGACGAAGGTCACGTTTGAGCAGCGGTCCGAGGCGGCGTTCTCTCTGGCCACGTCGAGCATCCCTCCCGAGAAGTCGAGGGCGACGACCTTCCCCGCGGTCGCGGCCCGGGCAAGCTTTAGGGTGCACGCGCCCGTCCCGCAGGCCAGCTCGAGCACCCTGGAGTCTTTCTTGACAGGGAGCTGCTCCATCATGGCGTCTGCCACGGTCCCGTAGAAGGACCAGTGCTTCTCGAACGAGTCGTACTGACGTGCGCTGTCGTTCCACGCCTCCAAGCGGATGGCCAAGTCCGTTGTGTCACGCGAACGCGCCTTTTCTCGCTTTCGGATGTCGGGGGCGCATCTTGAAAGGCGAGAAGAGCATTGAGGCACGTTCGCCCCTGACCCTCGCAGTGAATCGGGTCCGGCTCCCCGTTTCGGCTACGTAAAATTCTGTCAGACTTATATGCGCCCGGAGAGAAATCAGTCCATTGAAACAGCTGGGGAGGGTAACGGCGGCGCTTCTGCTGGTTATCCTAATAATGGGAGGGGTCATAGCTTACGTCTCCCTCAGCTACGAGGACCAGGCGAATTCGCAATCCTCGGTCGACCTGTCTCAATCATCGATGATCCAGGGTCAGGCCTCGACGATCCAGAGCCAGTCGTCGGCCCTCAAGAGCCAGTCATCGGCGCTGTCCAAGTCTCAGAATACGATCACAGCGCTTGAGGCGAACCTCACAGCGGCCACGAAGTCTCTGAATGCGGACTCCGCTCAGGTAGCAAACCTCACCGCGACCATAGCAGCGGACCAGTCCCAAATAGCCGCCATCGAGTCGGGATATTCTCAAGCAAACAGCACGATAGCCACCCTCGAAACGTCGGTCGTCCCTCTACAGACTCAGGTCGCCTCGCTGCAGAAGCAGGTCACGGACCTCAACACGCAGGTCTCTGGGCTCCAGACACAAGTCGCCTCGCTGCAGTCTCAGGTCACGCAGCTGACCTCGATAGCGACCCTAGGTCAAAGTTCGATAAGGATCAGCCAGCAGCTGGTGGGTGTCGCGTCGATATCGAACCAGGTGGTCACTGCTTTCGTGGCCAACTACTCGGGGTACGTGATGGTGAGCATGTCGACGATAAGCGACATCGGAGAGGTCCAGGCGGGTGTAATCATAGTCTTCGCACCCTCCGTCATCTCGGGGCAGTACTCCTCTGAGCCCGTAGGTCCGTACTCGTTCACCACGGTCCCAGACCAGCTTGTCTTCCCGGTCACTCCGGGCGACATCACCGTCTACCTCGCCAACGCCTCCTCGAACCCCGAGAACGCCACGGTAACGGTCACCTACTATTACTGAGGCTCCGGCAACAGAGCGCTCGGTCGGACGACGTAAGGCATAAATAACGTCGGGGGGGCCCTGAGGCAGAGAAAGATGAGGGACCAAAGCAGAGGCGGTTCAGTTTATCGGAAGGCCTCGTTCGGTTTCTATTATTTCTAGAATTCTCTCTCGCTCTTCCTGGACATTGGTGAATTAAGCTCAATGAGTAATAGAGAAAAAAAAGAAACAATCGTGGTAAAATTCGGCGGCTCTGTGTTGGAGGACGAGAGGGCGATCACGCAGGCCGCAGGACTGGTCAAGGAGACCATCGAGAGGGGGCTAGGCGTCGTGGTCGTCGTCTCCGCGATGAAAGGGGTCACAGACCAACTGGTGGCGTTATCCAAGAAGGTCAATCCGAACATGGACCCTGCGCTCGCGGACGAACTGCTCTCCTCCGGGGAGAGGACCAGTGCCAGGTTGATGGCCGGCGCGCTCTCCGGTCATGGGATCAAGTCGGTCGTGGTCGACCCAGACACCGAGTACTGGCCCATCGTCACGGACGGCAGGCACCTGGACGCGAACCCCATAATGGAGCTCAGCAGGAAGCAGGCCCAAGAACGGATACTCCCGCTACTGCGGCAAGGGATGGTGCCCGTGGTCTGCGGCTTCCTGGGCAAGACCGAGGACGGGAAGACCACCACGCTCGGGAGGGGAGGGAGCGACACCACGGCCGTGGTGCTGGGTAACCTATTGAACGCGAAGGAAGTAGTGCTGATCAAGGACGTCGAAGGCGTCTACTCGAGCGACCCCGACAAGGTCAGGAACCCACAATTCATCGAGTCCCTCAACGGCGAGGAGGCGGAGATGCTGGCCGCGGGCGGGGCGAAGTTCCTCCACGTGAAGGCGCTCAGGTACCAGGGAAGCGGGATCAGGATCAGGGTGACGAGCCTCGAGAAGCTGCACGCCGGCACCGTGATCAAGGGCGACCTGGCAGCCATCAACCTCGAGGTATTCCCGCAGGGAGTGTCGATGATAACGGTGGTAGGGCTCGACGCGAGGAAGCTCGAGTCGGTGTCTCAGCTCACCCGGGCGGTGAGGGAGGACGGAGGTGCCCTCTTGGCCCTGTCGCTGGAGGCCACGTCGGCGATATTCTACGTCGCCGGAGGCAAGAACGTCCTCGACGAGGTCCACAACGTGCTCGTGAGCGAGAACATAGGCAAGGCGGTCTCGTCCTTTGACGGTCTGTCGATGATCACGGTGAAGGGGACGTCGCTCGAGACCGAGTCGGGCATCATACAGAGGATAACGCAGCCGCTGGCCAGAGACGGCATCAACCTCTACGGGATAGTCACCATCCGGTCGTCGATACGCGTCTTCGTTTCGTCCGACCAGGCCGAGAAAGCGATGGAGCTCATAAGGGAAGCCATGGTGGTCAAGAAATGAAACAAATCAGAGCGGCGTTACTGGGAGCAACCGGCGCGGTCGGGCAACGATACATCAACATGCTCGGCGCACATCCATACATCACCCTCGACGTCCTGATGGGGGGAGAGTCGGCGGGGAAGAAGTACGGAGAGGCGGTCCACTGGCTCTTCTCGGACCCCATCCCCGATGAGTTCGCCGAGGCGAAGGTGAGGGTAGCGAAGCCCGAGTCGGCGAAGGGATGCGACATCGTGTTCTCTGCCCTGCCATCCGAAGTGGCCAGGGACATCGAGGAGGGTTTCGCCAAGGCCGGGTTCACCGTGGTAAGCGAGGCGAGCTCGCACAGGATGGACGCGGACGTCCCTCTCATGATCCCGGAAGTGAACGCGGACCACCTCAAACTGCTCGACGCGCAGAAGAAGAAGAGAGGCTGGAAGGGGAGCATAACCACCACGCCGAACTGCACGGTGACGGGACTCGCGATAGTGATGAAACCGCTGATAGAGAGGTTCGGGGCGGAGAAGGCGATCGTGACGACCATGCAGGCCCTGTCGGGAGCGGGCTACCCCGGCGTGCCGTCCCTTGCGATAACCGAGAACGTCATCCCCTACATCAAGAACGAGGAGGAGAAGGTCGCCAAGGAGGCCAGGAAGATACTCGGCACCTTCAGTGCCGAGTCGATCCGGTCGCACGAGATCCCGATGGGCGTGTCCTGCAACAGGGTCCAGGTGATCGACGGCCACACGGAGACGCTCTACGCGGAGTTCCCCGGGAGAGTGGACCCGCTCGACGCGGCAAAGGCCCTCGCGGATTTTCGCGGCCCCCCGCAGAGGCTGAAGCTTCCAACCGCCCCGGAGAGACCGATAATAGTCAGGACGGAGAACGACAGGCCCCAGCCGAGGCTCGACAGGATGGCGGGGACCGTTCCAGGGATGAGCGTCACGGTGGGGAGAGTGAGGAGCGGCATCGACGAGAGGTCCCTGCAGCTCACGCTGCTCTCGCACAACACCATCAGGGGGGCGGCGGGTACAGCAATCCTTACGGCGGAGCTCATGGAGAGGGAAGGATACATAGAGTGATCATGATTGGTAGTTGGTAAAGACGTCCGCCTGGCGAGGATAACGCGCTACGGAAGGATGCTGTGCATACCGATGGACCACTCGCTGGCCGTAGGGCCGATAGCAGGGCTCGAGACCCCGGAGGAGACGATCAACCAGATAGCGAGAGGAGGGGCTACCGCCTTCCTGGTGCAGAAGGGGATCATAAAATCCCTGAGCAAGCCCGTCCCCATCGGGATGATCATCCAGCTCTCGGCGAGCACGACGCTGGGGATGGCCCCGAACAGGAAGATACTCATCGCGAGCGTCCTCGAGAGCATCAGGTTGGGGGTCGACGCAATCTCGATTCACGTGAACATAGGAGGGAAGGAGGAATCGGAGATGCTGCAGCAGCTCGGCATGGTCTCCGACGAGTGCGACTCCTACTCCGTCCCTTTCATAGCGATGATGTACCCCCGAGGGGAGAACATCAAGGACCCGGCCGACCCGGAGGTCGTCGCCCACGTGGCGAGGATCGGTGCCGAGGCAGGAGCGGACATCGTGAAGACGGTCTACACCGGCAGCCCCGAGACGTTCAGGGAAGTCGTCAGGAAGTGTCCCGTGCCCGTCGTCTTGGCGGGGGGCTCGAAGACTGAGTCCGACGAGGCGCTGCTCAGGATGGCGCAGGATGTCATGAGCGCGGGCGCGATGGGAGTGACCTTCGGCAGGAACGTCTTCCAGCACAAGAACCCGATGCTGATAACCAAGGCGCTGAAGAGGGTCGTGATAGACAAGGCGAGCATAGAAGAGGCGATGGAGGTCTTCAAACCTGCCTCTCCCTGAGAAAGAGATAGTCATCGACGTAACGGATGCGAGCGGGCTCGAGCAGCTGCTGAAGAGAGCGAAGGAGGCCGGGATAACGAGGGTGATCTCGAGGAGCGACGTCGCCGGAATCCCGTCTGTCGAGGGGGTGATGGTTACGCGCGTCTCCGAGTCGAGCGGGGGGGCGGACACGGCCGCTTGGGTGGAGGTCAACGGGGCGAAGGACATGGAGAGGGCGGTCGCGGCCTCGCGCCAGGGACACGCGTTCGTGGTCGTGCAGCCCGCTAACTGGAAGATAATCCCGCTGGAGAACCTGATAGCGGACTTCCATCGCTCGGGGAAGAGAGTATACGCCTACATGCGGACGAAGGCCGAGATGGAGATGGCGTTCTCGATACTCGAAAAGGGTGTCGACGGAATAGTGGTGCCGGCAGAGTCGCTGCAGGCGGCGGCCGAGATCGCCGCGACGCTGAAGAAGGACGACCGCTACTCGCTGCCGATAGCCAAGGTCACCAAGGTGGTCGACGTCGGGAACGGAGAGCGCGCATGCATCGATACAGCGTCTCAGCTGTCCCTCGGCGAAGGGATGCTGGTGGGGAGCAGGGCGAGCTTCTTCTTCCTTGTCCATAGCGAGACCGTCCCTTCGGAGTACATACCCACGAGGGAATTCCGGGTAAATGCGGGGGCCATCCACAGCTACGTGCTCGGCGAGGACGGCAAGACCAGGTACCTGTCCGAGCTAAAGGCGTCCGACAAGGTCAGGACAGTCAGGAGCGACGGCCAGTCGAGGCAGGTCGTGATAGGCAGGGTCAAGATAGAGAGGAGGCCTCTCATGATGATCGAGGCGCTTGCGGAAGGCGAGCTCGGAACGGTGATGCTCCAGAAAGCGGAGACCATCAGGCTCATCCGCCCCGATGGTTCGCCCATCTCGGTCACCGACATCAAGGTCGGCGACGAGGTCCTCGTGCATGTGACCCAGAACAAGGCGAGACACTTCGGCGGAGAGGTAGACGAGTTCATTCTTGAAAGGTGAGATGGCCCTCCAGGGCAAAGTCGGCGGGAGACTGGGGAAGGTCTGCACGACCGTCTCCGCCAAGACGAGCGACGAGATGGGCAGAAAGGCTGCTACCGCGTTCGCGCTCGGGACCGACCTGGTCGAGTTCAGGGTGGACCTCATGAAGAGACCGGAGGCGGGGGCCTTCGGAGACCTGCGGCGTTTCGCGAGGAAGTCAATCTTCACGGTGAGGCGCAGCGAGGAGGGGGGCGGGCTCGAGGGAAGTGAGGCCGAAAGGCTGGACTTGATATCCGAGATCGGCAGGTTCCGGCCCCTGTACCTGGACGTCGAGCTGAGCACGGCGCTGGAGAACCCGGACTGGTACTCTGGTCTTCCCAAGTCGTCCAAGAAGATCGTATCATGGCACGACTTTTCTGGGACCCCGGCCCTCTCGGTCATGAAACGGACTCGCGACCAGGCGAGCGCTATCGGGGACATCGCGAAGCTGGTCACCACGGCCAGGAAGAAAGACGACAACGCCAGGGTCCTCAAGCTCTACGAAGAAAGTCCGGGCGACCTCATTGCCTTCTGCATGGGCGCCGTGGGCACGCCGTCCCGTTTGGCGAGCCTCCAGCGGGGCAGCCCCATCGTTTACGCGTCCCTCCCGAACGAGCCCGTGGCGCCGGGCCAGCTCTCCGTCTCGACTGTGGTCGCGCTCAAGAGGTCGTGGGAGAGGAGATGATGGTAGACAGGTATTGTCTTCTGGGCGAAGACGTCTCCAAATCGCTCTCTCCGGCGATGATGAACGCCGCGTTCAAGGGCTCCAGCGTCGACGCCGCTTACGAAGCGTTGAGCGTGAAGAGGGGCGATTTCCGGCGCGCGTTCCTGGAGCTGAGGGAGGAGTTCAGGGGCCTCAACCTGACGATCCCGTTCAAGTCAGAGGTGATCCCACTGCTCGATGAGCTAGACGAAGTCTCCTCGAGGATAGGGGCCGTGAACGTGGTCAAACGCTCGGAGGGGAGGTATAGGGGTTACAACACCGATGTTAACGGCATCGTCGCACCGCTCAGGGAGCATGGCAGAGACTCCGTGCGCAGCGCTCTGCTGGTGGGCGCCGGGGGAGCCGCGAGGGCCTTCTGCGAAGCAATGAGCCAGCTGGGGTGCCGCAAGGTGACGGTGGTAGTCCGGGACCCGGCGAAGGGAGGCGCCTTCATCTCCGAGATGGCGAAGACCTTCCCCGGCATGACGTTCGATTTCACGTCAGTATCACGTCTGCAGCAGACCGACGCGGAGCTGATCTTCAACGCGACGCCGATAGGGTCGGCAGACCACCCGCTCCCGGAGAGCCTCAAGCGGGTTATCTATGGGCGTGTGACGGTCTTTGACGCCGTGTACAGACCAATGAAGACCGAACTTCTGAAGACAGCGGAGCTGCGGGGATGCACCGCCATCTACGGATATGAGATGCTACTGAGCCAGGGGACTCTGGCATTCGAGATTTGGACGGGCGAACAGGCTCCCAAGGAGGCGATGCGGCGAGCTCTGCTCGACTCGATGGGGGTGGCAGCGTGAAGGGCAGCGGCTGGACCTTCGGCGCCATCAGCATAGTCAACGCGATCGCGGGTGGAAAGGGGGTCACAGCCAGCGTCAAGCTAGGCACAGAATCGACCGCCGAACTGGAGAACAAGCCGGGGGCATGGAAGATACTTGCGAACGGGAAGGTCGTCGAGTCGAAGCTCGCGACAGAGACGGTCAGTCTGGCGCTGAAGACAGCAGGGAAGAACCCGGCCGAGTACAGCGGGACGATCAGCACGACGACGGTCCTCCCGATGAGCGTCGGCCTCAAGACCTCCTCCTCATCCTCGTCGGCGATAGCGCTGGCGGTCTTTGCCGCACTCGGCCAGAAGGCGTTCGACCCCCAGAAGATAATGATATGCAGCATCGAGGCTTCGATCGCGAGCGGCGCCTCGATCACGGGGGCCATGGACGATGCCGCGGCGTGCCTCCTCGGAGGGATCAACCTCGCTGACAACCTGGGCAGAAAGATCGAGCGCTCGAAGCTGTTCGACAAGACCCTGAAGGTCCTGATCAAGGTGCCCAAGACCCAGAGCAAGAGGGCCTCCGTAGACGTCGTCCAGGTCAGGAAGCTGGGTAAGGTAGCCGAGGTCCTCTACAGGATGAGCATGGAGGGCGACCTGTGGCGCGCGATGACCCTCAACGGGACGCTGTACTCTACCATCTACGGATATGACGGAAAGGCTGCGCTGCAGGCCGTGGAGCACGGGGCGCTCGGAGCCTCGCTGTCGGGGACCGGACCTGCGACCGCCGCGGTCTTCGAGCCGAAGATGAGCGAGGAGATCAAGAGGCTGGCCGAGGCATGGGCCCTGGATGGGAGCACGGTCATCGAGACCGAGACGAACAACGAGCACGGGAGGATCCAGTCTCTTGACTAACACCACCACGCAGTCTCGCGGGCAGCTTTCGGGCGCTGTGAGGCTCCCGCCGAGCAAGAGCTACACGCACCGCGCCGTCCTGATGGCCAGTCTCGCAGACGGGGAGTCGAAGATATCCAACGCGCTGTTCTCGCGCGACACCAAGGCTACGATGGCCGCGTGCAGGGCGATGGGAGCGAGGCTCGAGCAGTCTGACTCCACGCTCAGGGTGAGCGGGGGCAGACCGATGACCCCGGACGACGTGGTCAACGTCGAGAACTCGGGAACGACCCTCAGGTTCATGACTTCGACGCTCGCCGCGGCGTCGGACGGCTACGTCGTACTGACCGGCGACTCGAGCATAAGGAAGAGGCCCATGCAGCCGCTTCTGGACACGCTCAAGGAGCTCGGTGTCGAGGCGTGGTCCACCAGGAAGAACGGCTGCGCGCCGGTGGTCGTGAAGGCCGGAGGGATACGCGGAGGTCGGGCGACGATCAGGGGAGACGTGTCGTCGCAGTTCGTGTCGTCGCTGCTGATATCAGCTCCGCTGGCGATGAACGACACCTCGATCGCTGTTGCGGATGCGGTCTCCAGACCCTACATTGAGGCGACGCTCACCCTTTCGAAGCTCTTCGGCGTGAAGATAGGCAGAGAGGATTACACAAGGTTTGACGTGAAGGCGGGACAGGCGTATGTTCATTCCGATTTTGCGGTACCGGCCGACTTCAGCTCGGCATCGTTCATAGTAGCTGCGGTGGGCCTGGTCGGGGGAAGGGTCGTGCTCCAGGACCTGAACCCGGCTCTCCCGCAGGGAGACGCCGCGATTCTGAAGATAGCGGGCGGGATGGGCGTGAAGGTCCAGGAGGGCAGCGACTCTGTCACCGTCGAGTCCGATGGTCGCAAGCTGAAGGGAGGCACGTTCAATCTAGGGGATACACCCGACCTGCTCCCCGTCGTGGCGGCCCTCGCGCTGAACTGCGACTCTCCGGTTGAGGTCGTTGGGACGGCACATGCCAGGTTCAAGGAGACGGACAGGATAGCGATACTGGCTACGGAACTCTCCAAGTTGGGGGTAAAGGTCGAGGAGAGGCAGGACGGCATGAAGATCTTCCCAGGCGGAGTGACGAAGCGGGCCCTGCTGGACGCGCACGACGACCACAGGATGTTCATGGCCTTCACGCTTGCATCGATGCTCATCCCTGGTGGGATACCCGTGGTCGGCGCGGAGAGCCTTGACGTCTCCTATCCCGCCTTCCTCGAGGACATTGAGAGGCTCGGTGCCACGGTGAGTAGCGCTTGACAGGTAACATAGTCGGGGAGAGGTTCGTCCTCGTCAGCTTCGGGGAGAGCCACGGGAAGTGCATCGGGGCCGTTATCGAGGGCTGTCCTGCAGGGCTGAAGCTCTCTGAGGAAGACATCCAGAAGGACCTGGACCTCAGGAAGCCGGGTCAGTCCATCGTCACCACCCAGAGGAAGGAGGGAGACGTCGTGGAGATAATGAGCGGGACCTTCAGGGGATACAGCACAGGCGCCCCGATAATGATGCTGATCCGTAACCAGGACCAGGATTCGCGCGCATACGAGGCGCTCGTCAACACGCCCAGGCCTGGTCACGCCGACGCGACGTCCAAGGACAAGTACGGAGGGTTCAACGATTACAGAGGCGGCGGCAGGTTCTCGGGCAGGATAACGGCCACCTTCGTGATGGGAGGCGCGGTAGCGAAGAAGCTGCTGCGCGAGACGCTGGGAATCGAGATAATCGCCTACACGTCGGAGCTGGGGGGTCTGAAGGCCCAGGGGTTCACTCTGGACGACGCCAGGAAGAACAGATACTCCAACGAGGTCAGGTCCCCAGACCAGACGATGGCGGAGGAGATGAAGAAGAGGGTCATAGAGATGAGAGGAAAGGGAGACAGTCTGGGAGGCATAGTCGAATGCGTGGCGCTGAACGTGCCGCCCGGCCTAGGGGAGCCCGTCTTCGGTTCTCTGGACTCGGACCTTGCGAGGATGGCCCTTTCGATCCCAGCGGTGAAGGGCGTCGAGTTCGGGTCGGGCTTCGCCTCCACCAGGATGACCGGGACGCAGAACAACGACCTCTTCACCATGCGCGAGGGGAGGCTGGTCTCGGAGACCAACAACGCGGGAGGGATACTCGGCGGGATATCCAGCGGGATGCCCCTCGTCTACAGGATCGCGTTCAAGCCGGCGGCGTCGGTCGCCGCCAAGCAGCGGACGTTCGACACATCGAAGCAACAGGACGTCGACCTCGTGGTGCCTGGGAGGCACGACCCGACCGTTGTCCCGAGGGCCGTCCCGGTGGTGGAGAGCGTCACCGCGCTCGTACTTGCCGACCACGCGATCAGAGGCGGCTTTATCACTCCGGTCCTCAAGCGGGTGGACTGATATGAGCGCCGAGAAGGAACTCAGCGACCTGAGGGAACAGGTGGCGGACACGACGAGAGAGATCATCGACCTGATCGCGGCGAGGAACGACATTGCGAAGAAGATAGGCGTCTTGAAGACGAGAGATGCGCTCCCGGTCGAGGACGCGAGGGTCGAAGACGGGCTGGTCAGGCTCGTGATTCGAGAGTGCGAGGACAAGGGACTGGACAAGCAGACGGGGCTTAAGGTCCTGAGCACGCTCCTTGCAGAGGGCAAGCGCGTGCAGGGATTCCAGAACAAGCAGCCGCTGATCACCCCCATGATGATGAGCGCCAAGGCTCAACAGATCGAGGCCACCGGCAAGCAGCTTCTCCGGCTCGACGTAGGTGAACCGAACTTCCATCCCCCGAAGGCGGTGCTCGATGCGACGTCTCAGGCGCTCTACGATTTCAAGACACACTACACGGGTACGCGCGGCATCCCCGAGCTAGTCGCCGCCGTCAGGAGATACCTGGAACGAAAGCACCACTTTGCTGCGAAGGATTCGGAGGTCATAGTCAATCCAGGAGGCAGGTTCGGGGTGTACCTTGCGCTCTCGACCACGTTGAAGGAGGGGGAGAGCGCCGTCGTCGTGGAACCCAACTGGCCGGCCTACAAAGAGGGGCTGCAGTACATCGGGGCTAGGGCGATCCCCGTGCACACCACGCTCGAAGAAGGCTGGGAGCCGTCCGTCGAGGCGATACACGATGCGATAAGGCCGAACACAAAGGCCATCATCCTGAGCTACCCCGCGAACCCCACGGGGGCGATGATCTCGCCGGCCAAGTTCAAGGAGATAGTAGATGTCGCCAACGAGCACAAGCTCACCGTCATCAGCGACGAGATATACACCGACTACGCGTCCAAGCCGTGCCCGACCATCCTGGAGGCGGGCGCGCAGAAGTTCATACTGACCGCTTCGTTCTCCAAGACGTGGGCGATGACCGGTTTCAGGGTCGGTTACACCGTCTCATCCGAGGATACAGTGTCGAAGATGATGAAGATACAGTCCCTCCTGGTCACCTGCGTGCCCGAGTTCATACAGTACGGCGCCATAAAGGCGCTCGACAGCGACCCCGACGTCGTGAAGAACGCCGCCGCTATGAGGGAGAGGGTCGGGGCCGCATGCCACGAGCTGGATGCGATAGGGGCGCTGCAGTACGTGAAGCCGGACGGCGCGATGTATGTATTTCCCCAGGCCAGGAAACCTGACTTCGATTCCGTGAGCTTCACGATGAAGCTCCTCGAGGAGAAGGGCGTCACCATCTCTCCGGGGACCGGGTTCGGAGACTACCCTAGCGCCTTCAGGCTATCCCTCGGCGGCTCGAAAGAGACGATCGTGGAAGGGATAAGGAAGATAGGGGAACAACTGGCTTGAAGGTAGCGGTCATCGGCTCCTCTGGAGGGATGGGGAGGTTCTTTGCGAGATACTTCCTCTCGCACGGAGACCAGGTGACTGGCGCCGACAGGCGCAAGACGAGCATCAAACACCCAAGGTTCAGATTCACAAAGTCGAATGCGGAGGCGGTGAAGGGGGCAGAAGTTGTCGTGATTGCGACGCCAATCGACAGCACGACAGAGACGGTCGCCGAGGTAGCAGAGATGCTCTCGGAAGGAGCAGTGGTGATCGAGATGACGTCCGTGAAGGGAAGGATCTTGGGCGAGCTGAAGAAGAAGCTCGCTGGCCGTGACCTGAAGGTACTATCGCTGCATCCTCTGTTCGGACCGTCCCTCGCCACGTACGGCGAGATGAAGGTCTGCGTAATCGACACGGAGAAGGGTTCTAGGTCGCTCGCTCACAGTCTCTTCCCCGAGGCGACGCTGATATCGATGAAGGAGAAGGAGCACGACAGGATGATGGGATTGATACTCTCTCTGACCCACCTGGTCAACATCGCGTATGCGGGGACGATCAGTAGGTACCTGAACGCAAAGGAGTTCAGGGACCTGCAGACCCCTACCTCGGCGGTGCAGCTCACGCTCGCCGAAGGGGTGCTGTCCCAGAGCCCGTCACTCTACTCGTACATCCAGCTGGAGAACGAATCCTCGTCGGAGTTCGCAGGCGCTCTGATCGACGAGCTCACCCAACTGCGGGCTTTCATAGATCAGAAGGATAGGAAGGGGTTTGAGAGGCGTTTCAGCCAGTTGTCGGAGAAATACGCGGGTGACTCGAAGGCTGCGCTCGACCTGGTCTACCAGGCGTTCGAGAAGTCCTCACG
>JAPCJR010000010.1:63413-70292 GCA_027886865.1 Nitrososphaerota archaeon | reverse complement strand
ACTACAATCGGGACGTCGTGCTTCTTCTTGAGCCGCGAGATGACCCCGAGCACGTCGGGCGGTTTGGTCCCCGCAGACAGGGCTCGCACTGCAGCCTCCTGGATCGATTTTCCGTCTGCGATCGGGTCGGAGAAGGGTATCCCGAGCTCGATGATGTCGGCCCCGCCTGCGATCAGGGCGTCGACGACCATCTCAGTCGTCTCGAGATCCGGGTCGCCGCCCATGACATAGGCGATGAGCGCGCCTTCTCCATGGAGTGACCGGAAGACCTTGCGTATCGGGCTCAAATTTCCAGACCTGCGCGCTTGGCTATTATCTGCACGTCCTTGTCGCCGCGTCCCGAAAGCGTCACGACCATGCTCTCGTCCTTCTTCATTCTTGCCGCCAGCTTCACCGCGTATGCGACCGCGTGCGACGATTCTAGTGCGGGGATAATCCCCTCCGTCCTGCAAAGGAGATGGAAGGCCTTGACGGCCTCGTCGTCGGAGGCGGAGACATACGTTGCCCTGCCGGTGTCCTTCAGGAAGGAGTGTTCGGGGCCCACGCCCGGGTAGTCCAGGCCCGCGGAGATGCTCTCAGTTGAGCTCACCTGTCCGTATTGGTCCTGCAGCAAGTAGGTCATCATTCCGTGGAGAACCCCTTCCCTCCCTTCGACCAAGGTGGCCGCGTTCCTGCCCTTCCCAGAACCTCCAGCTTCGACCCCGATGAGCTTGACGCCAAGGTCTTTCACGAAGGGATGGAAGGTCCCGATCGAGTTGCTCCCTCCGCCCACGCACGCCACCACTGCGTCCGGGAGTCTGCCCTCCTTCACCCTCATCTGCCGCTTGATCTCATTCCCAATTACGCTCTGGAAGTCTCTGACGATCACAGGATATGGATGCGGGCCCACTGCAGAGCCGATTATGTAGAATGTGTCCCGCAGGTTCGTGACCCAGTCCCTGAGCGCCTCGTTGATCGCGTCCTTCAGCGTGCGCGAACCGCTGGCGACGCTGTGCACCTCCGCACCGAGAAGTTTCATCCGGAAGACGTTGAGCTTCTGCCGCTCGATGTCCTCCGACCCCATGTACACCTCCGCCTTCAGGCCGAGGACGGCGCACGCCATCGCCGTCGCGACCCCGTGCTGACCGGCACCCGTCTCGGCGATCACCCTAGGCTTTCCCATCCGCTTGGCGAGGAGAGCCTGACCCAGGGTGTTGTTGATCTTGTGCGCGCCGCTGTGGAGGAGGTCCTCCCGCTTCAGATAGATCTTGGCGCCGCCCGCCTGTCGCGTGAGGTTCGGGGCGAGGTAAAGAGGTGTCGGCCTCCCCGCGTAGTCTGCGAGGAGCTTGCCTAGCTCGTCCTTGAACGAGCGGTCCTTCCGAAGGGAGAGGTATGCGAGCTCCAACTCTTGGACGGCGGGGACGAGCGTCTCAGGGATGAACTGGCCGCCATACCTGCCGAACCTGCCGTGCTTGGGGTAGTCCCCTCCCACTACCAGTCCGCCACCTTCGCCTTCTTGATGAACTCCATAACCTTGCCAGGGTCCTTGATGCCCGGGGCGCTCTCCACCCCAGAGGATGCATCGACGGCGTATGGCCTCACGGCGTGTACCGCCGCCTCTATGTTGGAGGAATTGAGCCCGCCCGAAAGTATCATGCGTACGGGGGCGATCGCGTACTTGATGTTCCTGCAAATGGTCCAGTCCGACGGCGTGCCGGTGCCGCCCTGCTGCCCCTCCACGAACGTGTCGGTTAGGAGAGCGTCAAAGCCTTTGGCAGCGTTCCTAGCCGCTTCCCTTTCGTCCGACGTGACCGCATAGGCCTTGATCAGTCTGGCCCCCGTCGTTCTCCGCAGGGCGTCCGGGTCAGGTATGTCCCCGTAGAGCTGGAGAGCATCAAACCTTCCTCCCTTGAGCCCGGGCTCCCCCTTGACCACTTCAGCGGTCGTGACGAGGACGGCGTCGACGAAAGGAGGGACGAGCTTGGCAAGCTCGGTCGCCCGCTCAAGCGAGATGTTCCGTGGCGAAGTCGGGAAACCCACGATGAATCCCAGCGCGTCCGCCCCAGACAATATTGCGAAACTGATGTCAGTCTCACGCGTCAAACCGCATATCTTTACTCTGATCATATACTATGCACCGGCCAGGCCGTGAACGGCCTCCTCGATATTCTTTGACCTCATCAGGCTCGACCCCACGAGAAAGCCGTCCGCCCCCAACGCGCGGAGCTCCAGCAGCTCGCTCCGCTTCGAGAGGCCGCTCTCGGAGATGACGGTCTTGGAGGCTTTGCCCTCGCGCAAGAGTCGCTTGGAGGTCTCCAGGGACACATCGAGCGTCTCCAGGTCTCTGTTGTTTATGCCGACCACGTCGGCGGATGTGTGAAGCGCCGTCAAATATTCGTCCTTCGTGTGCGCTTCCAGGAGCACCTCCAGCCCCTTGGAATGGGCGAGTTCGACCATCTCGTCGAGGGGGAGGTCGGACAGCTCTGCCTTGAAGATGCTCGCCATGAGCAATACGGCGTCAGCGCCGATCCGGCGCGCCGCTTCTATCTGGACAGGGTCTACGATGATATCCTTCATCAGGACCGGGAGGGAGACCGCCTTCTTCACCTGGGTAAGGTACTCGATGCGCCCCTCGAAGTGTTTGGGTTCTGTCAGGACGGAGATTCCGGCCGCGCCCCCGCGCTCGAACTTTGCGGCGATCTCAGCCACATCGTCGTGCGCACGGAGGTTGCCCTCCGCCGGAGATCGGAACTTGACCTCCGTGATCACCGCTATGCGCTCGGAGTCCTTGATGGCGCCCCTGAGGCTCTTGTGGGGGACCTTCACCTCGTCCACCCGGTAGTATCCTTCGGAGATCGTCTCTCTCGCCGACTTGGCGAGCGTGTAGATGAAGTTCCTATTGGGCCGCTGCATGGTTCTCCATCCTCTCCATGCTGCCGCCGCTCATCCGTATCAGGCCCTCGAGCTTCTTCTGGGCAGCACCGCTTTCTAGTGACCGTCGTGCCAAGGGCACCGCCTCTGCAAAGCTCCCGGCGAGACCTGCGAGGACGATCGCGGCTGCTGCGTTCACGACCACCAAGTCCACCTTCCCGGGGGCCTTCTCGTCACCGCCCAAGATGTCGAGCGCGACCTTGGCGCTCTCCTCGACAGAAGATATTCTCAGGTCTACGCCTGAGGATCTTACCATGGAGAAGTCGCCGGGCGAATAGCCGCGTGTGGTTATCTGACCATCGCGGAGCCACGAGACAAGGGTCTCCCCGCTAACGGAGATCTCATCCATCCCCTCCAACGCATGGACGACCATCGCTTCTCTGGTACCTAGCTTCTGGAGAGCCTGAGCGACCTTTGACGAGAGCGACGTGGAGTAGACGCCCAGGAGCTGCGAGTCTGCACCTGCAGGGTTCATCAGCGGACCCATCAGGTTGAAGATCGTCCGTATACCGAGCTCCCTTCTCACCGCTCCTACCTGCTTCATCGCGGGGTGGAAGGTGGGCGCGAACATGAACCCTATCCCGATCTGCTCGATCGATTCCTTGACGCGGCCTGGCTCCATGCTAAGGTTGAATCCCAGGCCTTCTAGGAGGTCGGCGCTGCCGCTCTTACCCGTGACCGACCTGTTCCCATGTTTGGCTATGTAGACTCCGGCGCCCGAGGCCACTATCGCCGAGACCGTGCTGATGTTGAATGTCCCGGCGCCGTCACCCCCAGTCCCACAGGTGTCGACGAGTCGTCCATGGAGGACAGGACGTATCTGCAAGCCATGGCGTCTGAATGTAGTGGCGAAAGCCGCCAGCTCGTCGGCCGTCTCTCCCTTTCCTTTCAACGCGACCAGGAACCCCGCGACCTGGGCCTGTGTGGCCTTTCCGCTGATTATCTCCTCGAGGGAGCCTTCGACCTCCGCGGTGGAGAGCTCGTGGCCATCGACGAGTCGGACTATCGACTGCTGGATCACTGCTCGACGCCTACCTCCAGGAACGTCTTGATGATCTTCTTGCCCTCGTGCGTCATGATGGACTCAGGATGATACTGTACGCCTTCTATCGGATACTCGACGTGCCGCACCCCCATTATCTCGGCGTCGTCCATTGAGAGCGCGGTGACCTTGAGGCAATCGGGGACGGTCTGCTTCTCAATCACCAGGGAGTGGTACCTCGTCGCCTCGAACGGGTTCTCGATGCCCTTCAGCACCCCCCTTCCGTCGTGGTTGATCCTGCTCGTCTTGCCGTGCATCAGGCGAGACGCGCGCACAACCCTCCCCCCGAAGACGGCGCCTATGCCTTGGTGGCCCAGGCAGACGCCAAGCGTGGGTACCTCCTTGCTCATCGACTTGAGTATGCCTTCGCAGACCCCGAAGTACTTCTTGTCCTGCGGGTTGCCGGGACCGGGAGAGATTATGATGCGGTCGGGCTTCAGCGCGGTGGCCTGCTTCAGCGTGATCTTGTCGTTCCTGAAGACCTGAGGAGACGCGCCCAGTTCGCCCACGTACTGGGCGAGGTTGTAGACGAACGAGTCATAGTTGTCGATGATGAGGACCTTCATTTCTTGCCACCTGCCGCTTCGACGGCGCGGAACAGCGCGGCTGCCTTGTTCTCGGTCTCCTGCCATTCCTTCTCGGGCACCGAGTCGGCCACCACTCCGCCGCCGGCCTGGATGCTGCATCTCTTCCCGTTGGCCACGAGCGTGCGTATGGTTATCGCAAAGTCGGCGTTACCGTTGAAAGAGAAGTAACCGAGGGCACCGCCGTACGGGCCCCTCCTCGTCGGCTCGAGCTCCTCTATTATCTCCATGGCCCTTGGCTTGGGAGCACCGGAGAGCGTTCCGGCCGGGAAAAGCGCGCGCATCGCATCATAGGAGTCGAACTCGTCCCTCAGGTCGCCCACCACTCGCGAGACTATGTGTTGGACGTGGCTATACTGCTGGACGGTCAGCAGCTCTGGGACCCTGACGCTACCGTACTTGGCTACACGGCCCACGTCGTTCCTCCCGAGGTCTACCAGCATTACGTGCTCCGCCCTCTCCTTCGGGTCGGCCAGCAGCTCCTTCGTGATCCGGTCGTTCTCCTTCTTGTCGGGGACCCGCGGGGCGGTGCCCGCTATCGGGAAGGTCTCGACCTTCCTGTTCTCGACCCTGAGCAGCATCTCGGGGCTCGAGCCGACGATGCGACGGTCCCCGAACTTCAGGAAGTACATGTATGGGGATGGATTTATGCGGCTGAGCTCGGAATAGAACCTGGCGAGGTCTCCCGTCAGCTCGAAGTCGTGGCGCTTGGAGGGGACCACCTGGAAGATGTCCCCAGCGGCGATATACTCCTTCGCCTTCTCGACCATCTTCTCGTACCTCTCCTTTGTGATGTTGGGGGTGCGGGGCCCGTAGTCGAGCGAGCCCATCTCGGCCCTGCGCCTGAGCAGGCGGTGCACCAGCTCTGACCGGTCCTCCCCGAGCGTGCAGTATTGCACTTCGCCGCTGGCGTGGTCGAAGGCGATGCCGTCTGTGTAAATCCCAAACTCCATGTCGGGGACTAGAAGGTCATCCTTGGCAAGAGTCGGCAACCTCTCCCAATAACGGACAGAGTCATAGGAGATGTACCCCACGGCGCCGCCGATGAACCGGTATGGGCCACGCTCGGTCTTTGAGCCCATCAGGGCGCGGATGTTCTGGAGAGGGTCGGAGGTCTTGATGCGTTCGCGGGAGCCCCCTACCCTGTCGAACAGTTCGAGCGTACCGTTCTTGACGCGGACGACCATCGCCGGCTCGAACCCGATGAAGGAATACTCGGCGAGCCTGGTTGCACCCTTGGCCGACTCGAGCAGGAAGGCATCCCCGTATTCTTCTTGGACCTTCAGGAAAAGCTTCTGAGGAGTGTCGGAAACCTCTAGTTTCTCAGTTCTCAGCTTTGACCGAGAAATTGTAACTGTAGAGCCAAACATAGTCACCCTTCATCTTTCTCGTTCGCCGAGAGGGCGTAAGGTTAGCCATATTTATGCATAACTACGCACTTGTGTACACTGTTGCATTGAATCGGCAACGCTAACTACGGGGTGAGGCTGCTGGCTGATTCGAGATGGAATCGTATTCCGTACGGTATCGCTTCGCTCAACCGTTCGACTTTTCCGCCGAGACAGCCTATGGGTGGTGCACGGACTACCAGCCAGACGATCTGGCTCGGATGGGAAGGAAGGGAACGAGGAAGATAGACGGCATAAACGAAGACGCCTTGATCCTGACGGATACGATGGTGGACGCCGGGAAACGCGTCAGGGCTTCAAGGCTGGTGCGCCTGAACCCCGACCGGCTCTCTTGGACAAGCACCCACCTGACTGGGAAGAACAAGTTCTCCCAGTTCTGGTGTCAGATACTGCCCGAGGGCGAGGCGGGTTCGCGCCTCGAATTCATCGGACTCCATGTCAACTACGGAAAGAGACCGAGCCCAGCAAGGATCGCCTCGATGGGCAGAGAGCTGGCGGATGCGGACTCGTCCGAGTGGGTGCTGCTGCGAAGGTGATGAAGGAAGACCTCGCCCCGAGACGGTCAGGTGGTACATCAAGAAACCGAGCGCGTTAGGCGAACTAATTCTCGTCCTTGCCCGCAATGGAATCCCGATTACAGGGGAAGATTTTTCTAAGATGTTCTTGCGCTGGTTCATTCAAAGGTCACCACCACAAAATCAACACCACGGCAGAACATCACCCAAGTCAACACTGTACACTTGTGTGCATTGTCGCTTACCAGATTGCCTCGGATTCGTCGTCGCTTCTTGGTTGATTGGATCGTGCGCGAAGCCTTGGGTCGGAGACGCGCCGAGCTGGAGAAGCAACTCATATAACGTGATGGATGGGAGAAGAATCGAAGAAAGTGGCACTGTCTCATCGCACTATGGCTGCTGGTGAAATGGCATGAGCG
>JAPCJR010000010.1:4872-63313 GCA_027886865.1 Nitrososphaerota archaeon | reverse complement strand
CGAGACAGGAGGCCTATGCAGTGCAGACAGTTCAACTGCGGGAGACTCACCGAGACCGACGACAGAATCGACATCGTGTTAGAGGTCGCTGACGACTGAATCCGAAGCTTCTCTTGGGGGCCGTTCAATCGAGACGAGAATAGCTCTTTAAGGCTCGGAAGTCATAACCGGTTCCATGTCATCCGTTAAGTGTCCAAATTGTGCCGCTGATCTTGCGCGGATACCAATCAGGTGCGGCAGTTGCGATTCAATAATTATCACTTGCCCTAACTGTAGAGGAACCGGCATATACGAGGCAGTTGCTTTCGGATCGCCGGTCGGTACTCAGCCTACTTCGATGCCATGCACTTCCTGTGACGGCAAAGGGATCATAGACGAGAGGAGAATTGCTGGGACTCGGGAATAGTGTGCGTCTCAGTCTTGGCATCGCGCCTTCCATCCTAGTCGTCAACGATGCATAGGCGCATTATTTCTTCTTCATAGCCGTCGACAGGTCGAGGAACCGTTTCACCGAGACCGCGAGCACTGAAGAAGCTATGAGGACTAGGACCACCCCAGAGACGACCTCTGGAAAGCCCCTTCCTGCGCTGAACACGTGCACCACCATCAGCGAAATGCCAACGAGAGAGAGCAACCCATGGTAAAAGATGGAGTTCCTCAGTCCCTCTAGAAGCAGCGCTCCCGTGATCCATATTGCGAGGGCGGCGTAGGTCGCGAAGTATCCGAAGAGCACCGGGAGGCTCAGGGGGAAGAGGAGGAAGAATACGACGTGCACGACAAGGAAGGCCCCACCCAAGCCAGCGACGGTGACGTGGATGTTTCTGAGGAGCTCTGGGTCCTTGAGGTAGCGGAGCAAGGGACGGCGAAAGAGCATCAGGACTCCGGTCGCCGCTATGAGTATCAGCGCGAGGTAACCGGAGATGTTGGCGAAGTACGCGTACGAGTAGAGGAAGGTAAGCGGTGTGAGCTGCGCGAGTCCGAGGGCGACCGTGACGCCGACGAGGATCGTCAGGACCAGCATGTAGTAGTTGGGAAGCCGGGGGTTCAACGCATCACTGCTCGAAGCCGGCTTTGGGTCTTTTCAGCGGACCGGCGGGCTACTTCTTCCTGAGGTAGGACTTGCCCGTCCTGAGATACTTGTCTTTGCCTGTGAGCCAGTCGTGGCGCAGGGGCGAGAAGCAGTCGAAGTCGTCGGTGTCCTCCAGGGCCACCGCCTCGTGGATGACGTTCGAAGGGATTATCAGGACCTCGCCTCCCCTAACTGTGTAATCCTTGCCGTATATCGTGAACTTTAGAGCGCCCTTGAGTATGAAGGTGATCTGCTCGCTCAGGTGCTTGTGCGCAGGGACAACCGCGCCCTTCTTCAGCTTGATGAGACCCAGCATCTCTCTCTCGCCGACCGCCAGTTTCCGGGATATGCTCGGGTTGAGCCATTCTTCTTCGACGTCCGCCCACCTGAAGTACTTTGGCTGCTTCTGCACGGTCTTCGCTGATGTCTTTGCCTTCATTTGCCGCGCCCCAACTTGGAACGGGTGTTCAATATACTTTGGTCTTCGCCGACGAAAGCGAGGTTCGATTCGCTTAAAAGAATGAAACCTCAATCCGAGCCCCGATGACCGAAGCAACCTGGGACTACAGAGACCAGCGGGAGTACCTCAGAAGAGCGTTCAGGGCTGAGTGGCCGCCGCTCATCATCACCGTCGCGATTACGGGAGGGATGCAGGGGAAGGAGGCCACGCCGTACCTTCCCGAGACGCCCGAGGAACAGGCGCAGCAGGTCTACGACTGCTACCAGGCGGGGGCATCGATCGTGCACATCCACGCCAGGGACGCGGCGAACGGCTACGCGGACACCTCCTCAAACCCTGAGACTTTCAGGCGGGTTGAAGGGATGATCCGCGACAAGTGCCCCGACATCATAGTGAACATCACGACGGGTGCCTCCTTCGGAATGCCGATGGAGACCCGCCTCAAGCTGCTCGACGCCGACCCCGAGATGGCCACGCTCAACACGGGACCCAACCCGGTCCGCTTCGCGTTCAAGAAGCGCTCGCCGCCGTTGAGCGGCCGCGACCAGGATTATGTCTACGAAGGCCTGGACCTGAACACTCCCTCCGCGTGGAGCGAGACGGAGCTCTTCGCCAAGACCATGATGGAGAAGAACATCAAGCCAGAGATAGAGATGTACCATGAGGGGCACTACTGGATCGTGGACAACCTTGTCCGCCAGAATCTCCTCGCCAAGCCCTACTTCATCCAGTTCGTCATGGGAAGCCAGGGAGGCGCGCAAGCGGCCCCGAAGACGCTTTTCAGCCTCCTCGACAACGCTCCGCAGCCCGCCGTGATCAACGTCGCCGGCGTGGGCGGCTATCAGTTGCCGCTCAACACGATGGCCATCGTACTGGGCCTGCACGCGAGGACGGGCATCGAGGACAACGTCTACTACAAGAGAGGGGAACTGGCCAAGAGCAACGCGCAGCTGGTGGAGAGGGTCGTGAGGGTGGCCAAGGAGCTCAACAGAGAGATAGCCACTCCGGCTCAGGCGCGCCAGATGCTCGGCATGTCCGCGCAACCCAAGAAGTGGTAGCGCGGCAGACCAAGTGAGCGAAGGCCGCTAGGTCAGCACGCCGGCTCGTTTCGAGACTATCTCCATCGCTCCGAAGATCGCTTTCACGCCGAGCCGCATCCTGTCCTCGATCAGCGCTCCGTTCGCGTCGACCGTGCCGTGGCCGGGCGCGATCATGATGTTCCCGTCGAAGGTTATCGTGGGGAGTATCCCTATCGTGTTCAGGATGTACTCGAATGGTAGGGTCCCGGCGAACGAGTCTTCCTCAGTGAAGATTGGGACGCCCATCTTGTCGCCCTTCCACGTCCGGTCGTAGTTGACCTCGACAGACATGTTGTTGTAGGTCTTCGTGACGATTATGTCTTTCTTGAAGGGCTCGAGCGACGAGTTCGCCAGCTCTTCCTTCACTATCTTGTAGGTTGAATCGACCGGCCCCGTGTACTGCTTCGGCTCACGCATGAGCTTCTTCAAGATATAGGCCTGTGCGACGATCGCCTCTCTTCCCGGGTCGAACGCTGAGAACATGGCTTTGGCGTAGGCCGACGGGTTGCCGTACCTGTGGCTGTGCGTGCCTATCGCCCTTCGTATCGGCACGATCGCGTCGTCCTTCCCGATGAGCAAGCCGCTGAGCGGGCCGCGTATCACCTTGTCCCCGCTGTAGAGTATGAGGGAGGCTCCCGTCTTTCTGATATCTGTCCCGAGGATGGGCGCGCCCCACGCGTCGTCGACGATGTAGGGGACGTCGTACTCCTGGGCGAGCTTCCCGACGAGCGTCTGGAAAAGGGGAGCCCCGTTGGCCGCCTTCTCCCCGTACCCGTATCCTGGAGTATCATAAGCCAGTGAGACGAATGCGCTTACCGAGTCCGCATGCCTCGCTGCGACCTGGGCGAATTTCGCCGCGGTCTGCTTCGCGTCAGCGGTCGAGAGCAGCGGCGTCGGATAGTACTTGATCCCGTGCGCGTCGTAGCGAGCTCCGACGAACGGCACCAGGACCGTGTCGAGATTGAAGAGCCTCTTGCCTTCGACGCCGAGTTCGCCAGCGGTGCTGTATCTGTCCGCTGCGACGTACTTGTACTTGGGCGGGAACGGCCTGCCGAACCCGGACTGGTGGGAGACGTGGCGCTCGAACGGCGCGATGTACCGGCACCTGTATGCGTCCCCCCTCCCCAAGAACGAAGGGGTGACAAGCGCCTCGAACGCTATCCACAGCGCCGCCTCTCCGGAGGCGATGGGTACTGCGTCGTAGTCGTCGCCATAGAAGTCCTTGACGGTGTCCCTCAGGTCGTCGTTGATGTCCGAGAGCGGCCTCACCTCGTCGCCCGCCTTGTCCATCTCCATCAGCACATCTTTCGCTATCGGGCCGGGGAAACTGGAGTGGGCGCTGGTCATCCCGAACTTGCTCTTCAGGGCCTCAGGGAACTTCAGCTCGGCCCCAAGCTTCTTCGCATCCTCGACCATGTCCTGCCTCTGAGAGTAGAGGCGCTTGTACATCTGGAACTTTTTGGTGGGCTTGACGGACATCCGGCACTCCGATGCAGCGGTTTCCGTCTTTAAGCTTTGGTCGGCACCGAGTCAAGGAACTCAGCTATCGTGCGTATGTACGCGTCCCTCTCTTCGAGCATGGCGTTATGCGAGCTGTTCTCGAATATCACCAGTTTCGAGCCCTTGATCCTCCTGTGCAGGTCCACGGCGACAGCGGGGGTCGCTTCGTCGTAACGTCCCGCCGTGATCAAGCAGGGGAGGTCGAGCGTTCCCAGTTCGCCGCTGATGTCCCACGCTTTGAGCGTCCCCGTGACACGGAACTCGGTGGGGCCCCACAGGGTCTTGTAGAGCAACTTGTTGAAGTGTGACAAAGTGTAGACGTGCTCCGGAGGGTTGAACTCGACGAGCCCCCTCTGGTAGTGCCTGTCCATGAATTCCTTCACGGCGTTCTTGTAATCCGGGCTCTTGAAGTCGCGCGACTCCTCCGCCTTCCGGATTGCCTCTCGAGAGGTGGTCGGGAGCTCCGACTCGAGCCTGAGGACCTCGGAAACCAGGAGCGGTGCGCTCGCGAAGCCGCTCGAGACCGTCAGGCTCATGAGACTCTGCGGGTGTGCGAGGGCATACACCATAGCTATCGAACCGCCGAGGCTGTGACCGAGGAGGTGAACCCGACCCAGGTCCAGCGCGACGCGGACGCCCTCAGCCTCTTCTGCCCAACGCTCTATCGTGTAGAGAGACATGTCTTGAGGAAAGTCCGACCTGCCGCCGCCGAGCATGTCGTAGAAGACCACTCGGTATCCGTGCTCCGCCAGACGGGAGATTGGTAGCATGTAGTCATGCGTCGCTCCCGGGCCCCCGTGCAAGGTGAGGATGGTTCCTTTGGCGGCCTCTCCAAACGAGTGGTAGTAGAGCTTGAAGCCGGACACTTTGACATATCCGTCGACGGATTCGGTGGCCAAACTCTCACGGGTCCTCGTCAGCCAGCGCGTTCATCCCTCGCTACTTGGTCGTATCCTTCTTGAATCGTGCGATGCTCACGAATCCGAGGTCGTACTTCGACCTGCCCTTCAATGCCAGTTCAGCGACAACCTCGCCCACCACAGTGGAGAACTTGAACCCGTGCCCGGAGCAGGGGCTCGCGATGATCACGTTCTTGCTTCCCGGGTAGAAGTCGATGACGAACCGATTGTCGGGTGCGTTTGTGTAGAGACAGACCCTCCCGGCAGCCGGGTTGGGGTCGAGGTTGGGAAATCCTATCCTGACCAGACCGCTCGGCTCCACGCCGTCGGCCTTCGTCACCTTCCTGCTGACGCGCTGAGGGGTGGTCGTCTTTCCCCCGTGGTGGCGCGCCACTTTGACCCCGCTGCCCACGTTCGCGACGCCGTAGAATATCCGGCCGTCCGCTTCCTGCCAGTTGAACGCTGGCATACGGTCCGGGCCGAAGGCCTCTTTCATGCGAACAGGTTTGAACCAGAAAAGCACCTGCCGTTCCACCGTCAGCGGCAGCTTGACCTCGGCGACGAGCTGTGGGAGCCATGCGCCGGTCGAGAAGACCAGCTTGTCGGCAGAGTACTCGCCCTTCTTCGTGCTGACGAACACCTTTCCGTCTTTCTCCCTCCACTTCACCAGCGGCTCGTCAAAGTGCAACTCGGCGCCCTCCTCTTCCGCGAGCTTGGCGTGAATCGTGATGCTGTTCTCGGGCCACAAGATGCCGGAACCGGGCGTGTAGAAGCAGAGCTCATCCTTCGAGACGTGGAAGCACTGGAACCTGTCATTGGCCTCCCCCGGGCTGAGGACTTCGTGGGGGAACCTGTGCTTCTTGGCCGCTGCTATCTGGCCGCCGACCAGCGTCCCTTCGGGGTTCCCGATGGCGACCCCTCCCGTCATTCTGATGATCGGTTTCTCCGTCTTCTTCTGAAGGTCAACCCAGAGCTGAAGGGCCCTGTTGATCAGAGGGAGATATCCGGGGTGTTCGTAGTAGGCGGTCCTCATCCCCCGGGTCTCACCGTGTGACGACCCGTTCGCGTGGTTCAGTTCGTACCTCTCGAGGGCCAGGGTCTTCAGGCCCTTCTCTGCCAGGTGATACGTGATCGAACTACCCATCCCGCCGACGCCGGCGACTATGACGTCGTAGTGCTTCACGGAAACTACGCGGAGGAGTTCAGGAGTTATGAATCTTTAGATTTTCTGTGAGGTCTACGAGCGTGCGAACGGCAGTAAGACAGATATAGTAAATGAGTGAATATGACGTGGTTATAATTCTTGGTCTCCACCCAAATGACGAAGGACAGCATGGAGGAATTCCTCGAACGTACATCAGGTTCTAAGAAGATGTTTGACCGCGCCCAGGGCGCACTTCCTAGTGGAAGCACCCGTTCGCCGTATTACTATGCACCGTATCCGCTCTACATGAAGAAGGGAGAGGGGGCGCATGTCTGGGACATAGACGGCAACAAGTACCTTGACTTTGCGAACAACATGGGTCCCCTGGTCCTCGGACACAGGCATCCGGTCGTCCAGAAAGCTGTGGACGAGCAGGTCAACGCATTCTGGTGTGGCGGCCCTACGGAGCATGAGGTGAAGCTGGCGGAGGAGATTCAGAAGGCATTCCCGACAGCACACCGCGTCCTGTTCACCCCGTCGGGGTCCGAGGCGACGATGAAGCTCATCCGCGCGGCTCGTGCCGCGACCGGCAAGGACAGGATAATGATGTCTACTGGCGCATACCACGGGAGCCACGATATCGTCACTACCAGCCCCGGTATCCCCAAGTCGTACCTATCGTTGGTCACAAGATACACTTACAACGACGAGGAGTCATTCAGGACGGCGTTCAGGAGGGACAAAGCTGAGATCGGTGCTGTGCTGGTCGAGGCAGTGCTGGGGCACGCAGGTTCTGTCCCCCCTACAAAGTCGTTCATCAAGACGGTCCGGGAGGAGACGGAGAAGGCCGGAGTCCCCATGATCATGGACGAGGTCGTCACGGGATTCAGGATTGGCAGGGGAGGAATCAGCGAGATGATGGGAATCAAACCCGACGGCGTCGCGCTGGGGAAGATCATCGGGGGAGGGTTCCCAGTCGGGGCGTTCCTTGGCACCGAGAAGTTGATGCGCGAATATGAGTACGCCAAGGCCGAATTCCCGTTCATCGGAAAGGCCGCCCTGATGCAGGCGGGGACCTTCAACGCTCACGCTGTGACGATGGCAGCTGGTCTCGCGACGCTCGGCGTCATGACAACCGACGCGTACAAACACCTAGACTGGGTGGGTGGCGAGGCCTCTCGGATATTGGACAAGCTCGCGACGGAGCACCACGTACCGCACGTGATGACGGGGGTCGGTTCCCTGTTCTTCATGCACTTCTCGAAGACCCCGATCAACAACTATGAGACGTCGCACACCTCTGACGAGAAGAAGGGGAGGATGTTCGACGCATTCATGCAGACCCACGGCATCAACATGCCCGCCTTCCACACCGCGATCGCGTCCCTGCCGATGGGCAAGGCAGAGATGGTCCAGTTCGAGAAGGCAGCAGAGCTATCGTTCGCTGACATGAAGAGACTCGGCGAAATCTAAGAGTATCTAGAGAGCTCCCTGTCAAGGGCTCTCGACCTTAGTCCTTCTTCGACCTAAGGCTCTTACGAAGAGCGTTGGTAGCCTTCATGTCGACCCTGGCTGCCTCGCCCTCGCCAATTATCACCACGCCATAGTCCCTGGCAGCTCCCTCGACCGAGACGTACTCCTCGACTATGTCTCTGGCGACAGCCTGCGGGTCCCGTTCGAGCGGTTCGCCGTATCCTGCTCCTCCGGCGTAATACGTCTCCAGCGAATCTCCGTCGCGCATCTTCACCTTCGACCACTTTGAGGGCGATGCCGAGCCGTAGAGCTCGGTCGTGTGCTTGTACGCGTCGCTCCCCTTCAGCTTGATCCTCGTGTCGGAATAGTGCCCGCACGCGCGTGCGCGCGGAGGAAGGCCGCCGAACAACCCGTACGGCGGATACACGGTGCGGTCGCCTATGCTCGAGAGAGTCGCCTCAGGCGCCGAGAGATGCCAAACATATCTGCAGCCGACCCCGCCGCGGAGCCTCCCGGGTCCGGGGGAGTCTCGGGCCAGGCCGAACTCGTCGAATATTATCGGGTATGTGGCCTCCAGGACCTCCACGCTCTGCGACTTGTTGTTCTGCGCGAAGTAGAGCTGCGCATTGTTGCCGTCTCCCGTGGCTCGCGCGCCGTTGCCCCCTCCCCAGTAGAGGTAGAAGACCCAAGGCTGGCCGGTGTCTGGATGGACGCCGCCGCCCGTCTGCGTGTACCCGGTCCCCGCGCATCCCGCCTTCACCCACTCGTTAGGTACCGCCTTGCTCAAAGCTTGCGTGATCGCGTCTACGACCCGGATGCTGGTCTCCGTGTTTCCCCCCACGCATGCGCCCGGATAGTCCACGTTCACGACCGAACCCGGAGGAACGAGCACCTTGATGGGCCTGAGGCAACCCTGGTTCACCTCGATAGCCCCGGTCGTTCCGGTGCCCTGGAGTATCGCGACCATCGTGTGCCCAGCGGACACGGAGTAGGTCGCGTTCATCGGGCTGGGGGCCTGCGGGTCCGAGCCCTCGAAGTCGGCGATGAGGCTGTCCCCCTTCACGGTGAGCGCCACCTTGATCCTGAGAGGGTCGCTAGCCGGGCCCGAGTCGTCGACCTGGTCGGAGGCCTCGTAGGTGCCGGCCGGGATCCCCCTGATCGCCTTCCGCATGTACCTCTCCGAGGCCGCCTTGATCTCGTTGAGGCAGTCGGTCCACGTCTTCACGCCGTACTTCTTGACGTACTGGTTAACGCGCCGCTCAGCCACCCTGAGCGACCCGAAGATCGCCTCGATGTCGCCGCGGATGCTCTTGGGGTCGCGGACGTTGGCGAGTAATAGCTTCCAGACCTCCTCGTTCTCCTTGCCCGCGCGATAAATCTTGACTGGAGGGATCCTGAGACCCTCCTGGAATATCTCGGTTGCGTCCCCCACGACGTTCCCTGGAGCCGAGCCGCCGAGGTCGATCATGTGAGCGCGGACAGCTGGGTATGCGACGATCTGGCCCTTGTAGAAGACCGGGTGGATGATCGTGCAGTCGTTGATGTGGTTCCCTCCCCGGTACGGGTCGTTGTGGAAGAGGATGTCTCCAGGCTCGAGGTTCTTGGAACCGATCTCCTCGATCGACCACTCGACGGCGAACGGCATGCACGCCAGGTGGTTGGGGTCGAACGCGTGCTGCGCCACCATCTCGCCGCCGCCGTCGAACATGGCACACGAGTAGTCCAGCCCCTCTGTGAAGATCGGCGAATAAGAGGTACGCTCCAGCGCCTCTCCCATCTCCGCGCACAGCGAAGTGATGGCTCCCCTGACCACTGCGAGGGTTATCGGGTCGATCTTGACGGTCATCGGTAGGCTCCGGATTCGTCGATGCGTTAAATTGCTTTCTGGCGGGCTCGTCCCTATTCCGGCGGGAGTTCCTTGAAGGCCAGCGTTATGTCCAGACCATGGCGCTTGTGGTACGCCTTCATGGTGAAGTAGGTGAGGAGGCCGAGTACAAAGGCCACCACTATCGTCAGTTCCGTGTCGTTGCCCAACGGGCCGCCGATGGCGGGGGTCGTCACGAGTGCGTAGAACAGGTATGCCGTGAAGACCAGGCTGTACGCACCGAGGATGCTCACTACGGGTATCCCGGCTACCTTCTTCCTCACTATCTCAGGAGCCTTGTCGAATATCGCCTTGCGGATGGGCAGGAAGATGCCGGTCAACCCGTCCAGCAGTATCGCTGTGATGGCGAGGAAGGCGGCCCCAACGTCTGCTTGATATGTGGGGAAGAAGACGTAGACGCTGGTCGAAAGCAGGAAGAACAGCATGACGACGAGCATCGCCCGGACGGGCCCGTGGAGCTTTTCGTTGACCGCCCCGAAGGCCGAGGGGATGACCCTGTCGAAGGACCAGGCGAGCAGGCTACGCGAGGCGATGAGGTAGGTGTTCGCGATGAAAGAGTACCCGGCTAGTATGAAGCTCGCGATCATGAGGTAGTTCAGGATCGGATTGCTGTTGATTATCAGGACGAGATCGTTCGGGTATGGGGCTATGCTGAGCGCCGACGCGGTTCCTGTATTGTACAGGTAGCCGGCGCTGTTGATAAAATCAATCCCGAAGGAAGTCTGCATGAAGAGCGACATGATGACGTAGTAGGCGGTCGCGAACGTGATCGAGAAGAGGACTGCGAAGCTCATGCTCCTGGTGATCCTGCGTATCTCTCCGCTGTAGTACGTGTTCCACTGGTAACCGTTCAGGTTGAACCAAGAGAGAGGCAGGGAGAGAAGGGTCGGGACGAGCCAGTCGGAAGGGACGCTCCATCCAGAGCTGTGCGCCTTGCTGATGACAGCTTGATATGCACCGGACCCGGCGAACTTGTTCACATCGGCCGTGAACTGCGCCTGGCTCGTGGTACCCATGATGTACAGCATCGCGAAGAGGACAGTGAGGATCGCTATGAATGAAATCCAGTTGACAATCTTGATCCATCTGCTTCCGGAGATGACTATCAAGCCCGTGATGATTACTAGAAGGCCCGCCGTAACGAATTCGACGCTGGTCGAGCTCAGGGAGCTCGCTATGCTGGCCAGGCCCGAGTTGTTGGTGACCGCGGCGAATGTCGCCAACTGCGAGTTGAGACCGACACCTATGACAGCGGTTGCGGTCAGAGCGGTAGTGAAGACCATGTACGCGAAGAAGATGAATGGCATGGCGAGGCCCAGCGCCGGATTGACCAGGCGGCTCAGGGCGACGTAGGTTGTGCCTCCGCTTCTGGGCATCGCAGACGTCATCAATACGTAGAATACGCCCTGCAAGAGAGCCAGAATTCCGATCAGGGCCGCTGAGACGGGGAGGTTGACTCCAGGGAAGACGAACCACTCCGATGTGAATACAAAAATCCAGGCGAATCCTGGTGCGATTGAACCTACTGCCAGAAGCGCTGCGTCTGCAGCGGTGAATTCACGGACAAGGCCCGTGGCGGATCGGAGGAAATTGCCTCCTTGCGACAACGGCGAAACTAATCGGCCCCGGTCTATTAAATATTATCGAAAAGGCCGTTCTTTAGTCAAAAACGAGCAATGAGCCCAACCGAGCCCTCCTGATCCGGTGGCTGGCTAGCTCGCTTTTGACAGTCCCTGCATGATGCGCGGGAGCTTGTAGCTCAGATATAATTTGTAGCATTCTCTTCCGCAGAACCGCATTGCCCTGCCCCTGACATCCTTGACATAGGGCTTGGATGGGATCATCCTCCCGCAGCAGTTGCACTTTATGTTGACAATGTCGGCCGCGCCCGTGGCCTGCTCTGACATCAAGCCTTGCCTCCTTTCATATTTTCCCTCAACGTCACGGTAGCGATCCGGTCGACCTTCATATCCTTGTCGCTGATGACGACCCCGTAATCCTCTCGCGCGCCCCTGACTGAGACGTAGCCCTCTGCGATGTCCTGCAGTACCCGCTCCGGGTCGCGTTCGAGCGGGTCGCCGTAGCCCGACCCTCCGGTGTAGAACGTCTCCAGGCGGTCTCCCTCGTGGAGTTTCACGCCGGCCCACTTGGACGGCGAGACCTTGCCGTAGAGCTCGGTCGCGTGCTTGAACTCGACGCTGTCCCTCAACCTTATCCTGGTGTCTGAGTAGTGGCCGCACGCCCTCGCTCGCGGCGACCTGCCCCCGAAGAGCGCGTATGGAGGAATCGTTGTCTTGTCTCCCATGCTGGAGAGGGTCGCCGCCGGTGCGGTCAGCCTCCACACGTACCGGCAGCCCACTCCACCTCTGAACTTCCCCGCGCCCGGGGAGTCCTGGACCAGCGAGAAGTCCTCGAAGACGATTGGATAGGTGGCCTCCAATATCTCGACGCTCTGAGCCTTGTTGTTCGTGGCGAAGTAGAGCTGGGCGCAGGCCCCGTCGAGGGTATCCCTCCCGCCCATGCCCCCACCCCAGTACTGGAGGTATATCCAGGGTGCTCCTGAGTCTGGGTGTGTCCCTCCCGAAGTCTGGCAATACGTCGTCCCGGCGCAGCCCGACTTGACCTGGGTGGGAGGGAGCACCTTGCTGAGCGCCTGGTTTACCACGTCGACGAACCTGCAGGAGAGCTCCGTGTTCCCGCCCATGCACGGTCCGGGATAGTCGACGTTCGCGACCGTACCGGGCGGGACGATGGCCTTGATCGGCCTGAAGCATCCGTGGTTGATCCTGAACTCCCCCTTGAGCCCGAGGCACTGCATTATCCCGACGATTGTGTGGCCGGCGGCGACCGCGTAGGTGGCGTTCATCGGGCCCGCCGCCTGTCTGCTCGACCCCTCATAGTCTGCGATTATCCGGTCGCCGATGACGTTCAGCGCGACCTTGATCTTCAGCGGGGTGCTCGTGATCCCGTCGTCGTCGATGGTGTCCTCGGCCTCGTACCTTCCGGGCGGTATCTTTCTGATCGCTTCGCGCATGAAGCGTTCGGACGCGTCCTTGATCTCTTCGAGGGTGCTGAACCACGTCTCGGCGCCGTACCTTTGGACGTACTGCAGCACGCGCCTCTCCGCCACCTTCAGGCTCCCGAAGATCGCCTCGATGTCGCCGCGGATGCTCTTCGGGTCTCTTACGTTAGCCAGCAGGAGCTTCCAGATATCCTCGTTCTCGCGCCCCTCAGAGCATATCTTGACGGGAGGGATCCTCAGCCCCTCCTGGAAGATCTCCGTCGCGTCTCCCACAAAGTTGCCGGGCACGCTCCCACCCAGGTCTATCATGTGCGCCCGGACCGCCGGGAATGCCACGATCTTCTTCCTGAAGAAGACGGGCATTATTACGGTGCAGTCGTTGATGTGGTTCCCTCCCCGGTATGGGTCGTTGTGGAAGAGGATGTCTCCCGGGCGAAGGTTCCTGATGCCGATCTCGCTCAACGACCACTCGACGGCGAACGGCATGCACGCCAGGTGGTTGGGGTCGAACGCGTGCTGCGCGGCCTCTTCCCCCCTGGCGTCGAAGAGCGCGCACGAATAGTCGAGGCCCTCGGTGAATATCGGAGAGTAGGAGGTGCGTTCCATCGCCTCTCCCATCTCATAACAGAGCGAGGATATGCCCCCGCGGATCACGGAGAGGGTTATCGGGTCGACCCGCCTCTTCGAAGGTCTGCCCGAGCGTCTCTGTGGCATCAGATCATCTTGTTTCTATGAGCAGGTTTCCGTACCTGTCCACGACGAGACTCTGCTTCGGGTAGACCACGGTCGTCGAGCTAATCTCCTCAATTATAGCCGGGCCCCGTATCTTCACTCCGGGGGCCATCAGCGCCCTGTCGTAGACCTCAGTCTTGAGCGAGCCGTGCCTCCCGGGGAAGAACACGCTCCTCGTCTCCTTGGAGACCGGGTTCTTCGAGCGCGGCTTCTCCTGATAGGCGACTATCCTGGGCTTGTGTATCGTCCCGATGATCGTAACGCGGAGGTTCACGAACTCCGTCTCGCCGCCCTTGGCGTGACCGTACATCTTCTCGTGCTCGTGGGCGAAATTACTCTTGCTGACCTGCAGCGACTTTGGCACTATCGGGCCGCCAGGCACCACCGAGCTCACCTCATAGTTCTGACCCACGTAGCGCATGTCTGCGGACCGGATTATCCGGTACTCCAGGTCCCTGAAGTCTCCCCTGAGCCTCGCGACGGCCTCCTTCTCGAGAGCGTCGTATATCGAGGACATCTTCTGGAGGTCTACCGCCCCCAGGTGGTGCCTGAAGGGTCTCATGAAGTCGAGCCTGACGTCGGAGAGGAGCATCCCGATAGCGGAGAATATCCCCGGATGCGGCGGGACGATCAGCAGCGGGCTGCCGAGCTCCTGCGAGAGGAACCCGGCCACCATAGGCCCAGCTCCCCCGTAAGCTATCGTGGCGAAGTCTCGTGGGTCGAACCCCCTCTCCACCGAGGCGACGCGCATCGAACCCAGCATCGCCTGGTTGGATATCTCGACGATTCCCTGAGCCGCCTCGATCGTGTCGAGCCCGAGCGGCTTTGCGATCTTGGCTTGGATTGCCTTCTCTGCCGCCTTCTTGTCTATCTTCATCTCTCCCCCCAGGAGGTACTCCGGGTTGGTGTACCCGAGAGCGACGCATGCGTCCGTGAACGTCGGCTCCTTACCCCCCGCCTGATAGCAGACCGGCCCCGGTTCTGCGCCGGCGCTGATCGGACCGACGCGTAGGCCTCCCTCCCTGTCCAGGTGGGCGATGCTCCCTCCTCCCGCGCCGATCTCGCTGATGTCGATCATGGGCAGCCTGTATGGAACGCCCCACTCGATCTCGCCCTCCGACCTGGTCCGCGGGACTCCCTCGTGGATGATGCTGACCTTGAACGTGGTGCCTCCCATGTCGATCGCGACGAGATTCTTGTAGTTCGCGAGGTGTCCGACGTACACGCTCCCCATGGTCCCTCCCGCAGGCCCCGACTCGATGGTCTGCACGGGGTAGTTCGCCGCGGACTTGGCGCTCGTGAGGCCGCCGCTTGACTTCATGATCAGCAGAGTCGCCTTGAACCCGGCCTCGGTGAGGACCTTCTCGAGCCGGTTGAAGTACTGCGCCGCCAGAGGCTTCACCGACGCATCGATAGCGGTCGTGCTGGTCCTTTCGTACTCTCTGATCTGAGGGTTGACTTCAGAGGAGAGTGAGACCAGCACGCCGGGTGCTTCCTTATGGATTATCTTCTCGAGCTGCTTCTCGTGCTCGCCGTTCATGTACGAGGACATGAGGCATACGGCGACGGAGACGACCCCGGAGGTCTTCAGCTTCCTCACGAGCTGTCTCGCCCCTTCGACATCCAGCGCCTCCAGGACGTTCCCCTTGTAGTCCACGCGCTCGTCTACCTCGAACCTCAGGTGTCTTGGGATGAGGGGCTTTGGTTTGTCCCACTTGATGTCGTAGAGCCCCCATATCGGACGGTTCTCCCGCATTATCTCGAGGACGTCGCGGAACCCCTTGGTCGTGATGAGCGCGACCCTGGGGAGCTTCCTCTGCACTATCGCGTTCGTGACTATCGTCGTCCCGTGGACCAGGTAGGAGACCTCTCCCTTGTTTATCGGAATCTTGTTCAGGGTGTTCAGGATGCCCTGCACGTGGTCCTGGGGAGTCGTCGAAGACTTGGCGATGGTCAGAGCCCCAGAGGACTCGTCGAGGACGGCCACGTCGGTGAACGTCCCGCCTACGTCGAAGCCTATCCTGAAGGTCAACTGGGAGTTCCTGTCATGTAATCGTGCGGCATTCGGAACCATAGCCAGAGATTTTATGCTTATTGATGGAAAGTTGCGAAATGTCTGTGAGTCGGTCGGCTGCGGTTGACCTGCCTGAGAGTGGCGCTTCAGAGCGCGCCGACAGCTTCGATTGTAGTCAGGCCATTGGCGCCGACTATGCTCTTTACCTCGGCGAGGAGCGGGCGCAACTTCTCCTCTGCGTCGACAGTCTCGATTATGAGCGGTAGATTGATGGAGAGCCCGAGGATGTCTGCTCGCGACGAGCCATGCTTGCCGTAACCCCTGACCCCCTGCAGGACCGTGGCTCCCGATATCCCGTGTGCCTTGAAGAGGGAGAACAAGAGGTCCGCTATGGGCTTCCCTTCGTGCTCGTCCCGGGCCCTGACCCGGACCGTGAGCTTTAGCAGCCTCTTGGTAGCAACCTCGTCAGCTGGCATAGCTCTCCGACCTAGACGGTTCCGACGAGAGCGAGTATGATCGCCCTCCCGGCGACGATCGCAAGAAGCGATGCACCGACATTGAGGGTGATGTCGGCGGCCGCGATTAATAGCTTTCCTACGCTCAACAGGTTCACGGTCTCAAGCGCGAAGGTGGACATCGTCGTGAGCGTGCCGCAGAAACCGATACCTACCAGGAGGGTATACCTCTGGTCGAGCCCGAAGCTCGAGACAGCGGTCGAGCTTAGGCCGAGGATGAAACTCCCAGTGATGTTGACTATGAGAACCGAGACCGGTACGCTGCCGAAGAAGAGCGAGTCGCCCGTTATTTCGTAGCGGATCAATACCCCCGCCACCGCTCCGATTATCAGATACACTATGTCCCATTTCAAATTTTTACCGCTCGCTGGTTTTGTTTTGGCAGAAGCTATTGGCTCACATCTTGCTGCGAGCGGTTATGGCGAGCTTCACCGCCGTGTAATGCCAGTACCCGCGGATATTTCTTAAGTCTTTCTGGTCAGCCAAAGGTTATACTCACGCCAGCTATCGAGAAGCCATTGCTGGAGAGCTGGCAGGTCTTCTTGAGCGGGGTCGGCCTGGGCATCTCCATCGCGGCGCCCCCGGGGCCCGTGAACGCAGCTGCGGCGTATCAGGTCACAAAGTCATGGTTCGCCGGGTGGTCGACGCTTCTGGGCGCCACCACCGCAGACGCGATCTTCTTTCTGTTGACCTACTTCGGGCTCACGGCCTTGATCGCGTCCGGAGAGGTGAGGGACCTGCTGTTCGTCCTTGGCGGATGCTTCATGCTATACCTCGCCTATACGACGCTCAGGGACGCAGGGGGCGAGCCGCGGCAGGAGAAGAAGGCGGGGACGCCGTACGTCCTGGGGTTGACCATAGGGCTCTCTAATCCATTCCAGCTCGCCTGGTGGATAGCTGTCGGGATCGGGATGATATCGACCTTCGGGCTGAGCATCATCTTCGGGTTCTTCACCGGGATAATGGTATGGACGCTCCTCTACTCGACGCTTCTTCGTACAGGGATAAACAGATACCGCGAAGTATACCCCTATCTGGTCTACGCCTCAGGAGCGATTCTCGTTGCCTTCGGTGTGTGGTTCCTCTTCACTGCTGTCTCTTCGCTTCTTTGACCTTCTTCGCGTACTCGCGCACCGCAGGCTCCTGTGACCGCTCTATGGACCCTGGCCTCGCACTCCTGAGTTGAGATATTTCCTCGTCCACGCCCTTTCCCTGATACTCTATCATGTAAGCCGCAACGACGCTTCCCGTCCTTCCCTGCCCGGCGAGGCAATGGACTACCACAGAGTTGCCCTTCCTGATTTCACCCTCGATGTGCCGGACGGCCTTCGAAAGTGACTCCTGGGACGGCGGTTCGTGGTCGGACATCTGGACGTGAAGAGAGGCAACGCCAGACCCATCCAGGAACTTCCGGGGGAGCGGGTCTTCTGTGAGCGTAAGAATCGAGTTGACGCCGTGCTCCTTCAACCAGCGGACCTGCGCGGCAGAGGAGGGGAGGCCGGAGGCTGCGAGCTTACCCTCGATTATCCATCCAAAGTTCGAAGGCTTGTCGGTGAAAGAGGCCCTTACCCTGCGGTATGCACGCCCGGTCCTGCCCAAACCATCCACGCAATGTCCGCTGGAAGGAGATACGTCTATCGGTCCGCTTCCGGAGATGGGCTTTTGGAGCCTAGCTCTCGATTAACTCAAGCTTGCCGTAACGGCCCACGTTCAACTGCCTTTCGCCCCTGAACGTGTTGATGTAGCCGTTGGAAACCTTGACCTTCACGCCCTTGCTGACGGCATCGATCTGGGCATCCCAAAGGGAGAGCTTGATCGTCCCGCTCTCGTCTCTGAGCGTCGCGTCGGCAACCCTCGCCTGACCGCCCGTCCTCAAAGTAACTTCCCTTGGAGAGGAGACGTCCACTATCTCGCCCTCGACCTCTACAGTGCGCATTCCGTCGCGGAGATCCTTGATGTTCATCGGAAACTAATCGGCATACCCGTCCCCTTCATATATTTAATGGTTGACGGTTCTGTCGCATCACAGCAACGGAACCCTTCACGAGTAAGACTAGATAACCTCAAATGAGTTCCGGGGACAGACCGCCCCGAGCGGCTCGACCCCTTGGACCTCAACAGATACGTTCCGGACCTCCGCGCATCTGGGATATTCTGGGTCATAGCGGCCTTTGCGGCGTTGTCGGCGCTCAACGTCGCGACCGTGCCCTTCGGTCCGGACAGGGTCCTCTCGGATGTCAACGCGAACCCGCTCAGGTCGATACTCTCCGTGGTCGTCTTCGACACCCCGTGGACGATCGGGGGCCTCCTGGGTCTGGTCGTGCTCTTCGCGCCGGTCCTCTTCGGGACACCCGTCTCGCAGAGACTCAAGCTCTCCGCCTACTTCGCGGCGACGAGCCTGGTGATAGGGATAGTGGCGGGGATTCTTTGGGACAGATTCTACGACGAAACGGGGGTCGTCGGCGCCGGCTCTTCGGCTGTGGCGATTGCCGGACAGGGGATAATCTTCGCCCTCTCCTTCTTCGGGCTCCTGCGGTTGTGGAGGCAAGACACCCGCAAGTTGGGCAGGATGAGCAGCTACTGGAGGTCGTCTTTCGCCGTGATCTACGCGACGATCATCCTGACGACGGTCTGGTTCGTCGTGTTCCTCCAATCCATCTTCGTCCCGACCCTGCTGTACAACTGGAGGGTCCACGAATTCGCCTTCGTGCTCGCAATCGGCGCGACGGTGGTCTATGAGGGTGCCACCTGGTCAGCGCAGGGCCTCGACGGGAGGTTGCGCATCGATGAGACGTTGCTGAACTTCCATTTTGACGACCTGAATGACAGGTTCGTCAAGCCGCTCCCCAAGCTGCGGGTCATATTCGCTGACCTTCCGCCTGGTTCCCCCGGAGAGTTTCATCCCGAACGCGGCGAGATCTGGATGCCAGAATCATTCAAGGGTGCAGAATACTTCCCCGTAGCAAGGCAGTTCGACGACGCGCTACTCCATTCGATGGTACACGCCGACCTCTACTACTCGGGGAGACCGTGGCAGCATGGCGAGCCCGGAACGAAAGCGGGGTTCGACACGGCCGCGGAAGGGGTCGGCACGGGCCCCGAAGCTTGATGCGTCTCGGAACGTCACCAGCTTCTGGAATGCTTTAAAGTCGAGGCCCGGGGCCGAGATAGAAGAAATTGCTGCCAACAGCAAGCGACCTGCTCCGGCTTGTCCTCGCGTTCGCACTCCCTTGCATCGTCGTATTTGCGTTGATGCCGAGATACCTCAACTTCCTCCGTTCTAAGGGGAGGCTGGCGACCGACGTTCACAAGCCCCAGCAGACGAAGGTCCCGACACCCGCGGGCCCCCTCCTCATCGCGGCGATAGTCGCGGGGGAAGCCGCGATCTACCTGGTCAACGCGTCGACGATTCCGTTGGTCGCCATCGAAGTGACCCTCATCGCAGGCCTCATCGGGCTCTACGACGACCTCCGGGGGCTCGGCGGAATAGTCAAGCCGGCGCTGCTGACCGTCGCAGCTGCCCCTCTTCTACTGGAGGAACTCGTTCATCACTCGCTCTACACGGCGTCCCTTGCCTTCCCCCTCTTCGGCACGACGGGAACCCACTTCATCATCTTCGCCATCCTGATCGTGGTCGCGATGCCCGTGTCAGCGAACGCGTTCAACATGCTCGACGCCTTCAACGGGGAGATAGCGGGGTTCACGGTCATCGCGTCGATAGCGCTGATAGCAGGCATCACGATGGAGGCCGTCGCTTCAGCGACGTTCAACTACACGCGGTTGGCAGCCGCGCTCCCCCTCGCTGCGACCGCCGTGTGCTTCTACGTCTACAACAGGTATCCGTCCAAGGCGTTCGACGGTGACAGCGGCAGTCTGACGTTTGGGGCGCTCTTCGCCGCCCTTGCAATCATGGGAGGGGTAGAAATCGCCGCGCTCGTCGCGCTGATCCCGGCCGTCCTAAACTCATACTACATCCTCTCGAGCATGAGGGGCTTCGTAGAACACAAGCAGATGCTCGCTAGGCCTACCTACCTGGGTGACGACGGCAAACTTCACGCTGCCGAGGGAGCGAAGGCGCCCACGACCATAGTCAGGATGGTCCTGCTCGGCTCTCCGATGACCGAGAAGGAGATCGTGCAAAGCATCCTCACGCTGACGGTCTTCGCCTGCGCCCTCTCTATCCTCACCTCAGCGTTGACCTGGTTCACTTGATAGGCAAGAACATCTACGGCCTGATACTGATCGTCACCATCGCTTGGTTGCTGATACTGGTCGAGAGCTACGTCTTCATCGTGGTGATCAGGCCCCTCGGACCCCCGATACACAGCCCGGTGCCCTCCTCCGTTCTGAAGGTGGTCCTCACGGCGGGCCTTGGAGGCCTGTGGGTGGGAGTAATGTTCGCTCTGGACGCGCTCTACTCTAGGCGGAAGAGGACTCCCACTTGAGCTTCTTGGCGTCGTACTCCTTGCGCGTGTAGGCCTTCCTTGCGGGCACCCCCATCACGACGACTCCAGCTGGCACGTCCTTCGTCACGACGGCTCCCATCGCGACGACACTCCTCTTCCCAACCGTCACACCCGCCTTGATTACCGCTCCCCCGCATATTATGGCTCCGTCCTCTATCGTCACCCCGACCATCTTCTTGCCCATCGGGTACGGGTCGTTGGTCAACACGGCGGCGGGTCCTATGAAGACATTCTTGCCTACCCTCGTGAGCGGCGGGATGTAGACCGAGCCCTCAATCCTCGTGTTGTCTCCGATCTTCACGTTGTAGTCGACGTGGGTCAGAGAGCCTATCATCACGTTGTCTCCGATTACGGTTCCGTTTCCCACATATGCAAAGTGCCAAATTTTGACGTTCTTGCCTAGCTTCGCGTCCGCCGCAACGAAATTCACGGGCTTCTGATTGGCCAATCTCAGCCGGGTTGAGTGGGAGCGCCTAGATAAACTGTGATATGCGCGGCAAGGGGCCGAAACAGGGGTTTGCAGGACAGTTTCAGACCCCTCCTTACGTAGAAATCTAGCTTTTTCGCAATCTTAAATACAATCAGTTATAGAGAGACAAGCTTAATGGTAAATGAGCCTACCGGAAAGGTCTCCGGGAGCCCTCCGGTTCCCGAGATGGCTCAGCTGGCAAAACTCATCATGAAGATGGGTCCTGACATAGACCGTATAGCGAGGGTTTCGGGCCAGTACAAGGAAACGATTAGGTACAGGTACAAGGAAAAAATTCTTGGGAAGGGGTTCGCGCTTCAGGCAAGGTTGAACTTCGAAGGCATGGGACTCAAGCGAATCATCATGACGGTCAGGGTGGGAGAGGCCTACAACTCCTACGCGAAAGAGGTGTTCATGGCAATGAACAAGCTGTGCTATCTCACAAGCTTCGCATCCCTCATGCCCGAGGGGACCTACATGCTCCATGCGACCATTCCCAAGGAGTTCAAAGATCAATTCATCGAATTGATGAAGCGCCTCGAGGAGCTGGGCATATTCAGCTCAGTGCAGTTCTACAATTTCGATTGGTTCAGGAACGCCCCGATGCGGGCGGAGTACTACAACTTCGAGCACGGCGTCTGGGAGTTCGACTGGGACAAGCCGGTCGAGCATGGCAAGGCAGACCACGACGGCGGCTTTGAACCGTTCTCTGTGGACAAGGTCGACCTGCTCATCATGAAGGAGCTCCAAGCGGATTCGACTCGGTCGCTGAGTGAGATCCGTGAGGCGATCAAGGCGAGCGACGAGATCGACATCAACTACAAGACTTTGGCTTGGCACTGGATCCGTCATGTTCAAGAAAGGAGGATGATAAGCGGATACACCCTCCGATGGATGGGGACGAGCTACGACCCCATATCTGAGAAGACGCATCACAGACAGCACAGGTATGTCGTGGTCCCGATCCTTGTCAAGGGAGTCAGCGATGCGGAGCGCGTGAACCTCATGTCTGAGATGAATAAGATTCCGTTCATCTGGAGCGAGGCGGCCGGCGTGGACTACTACGCACAGTTTGCGTTTCCAGTCGAGATGGTGAACGACGGCTTCACGTTCCTGAAGGCAGCGATCTCCGGCTTCGGGGATAGGGCGACTTATCACATCGTGGACCAGAGGAACTCCGTCGGGTTTACTATGACCTACCAGCTCTTCGATGACGCAGAGCGTGTCTGGAAGTTCGATTCGCAGGAGATATTGATGAGATTCCAGAGCCTGATAATGAAAATTAGGGAAAGTTCCGGGGGAACCCGGAACCCAGCGTGATTACAGTTCGCAGGAGCTGCCGAGGACAGTTAGAGGGTTGATGTGCAGACCCATCGCTGTCATCACCAGAGTCGCTCCGCCCAACGCCAGCATTCCGTATCGGACCTTGTCGTCGATAGTCATGGTCTCAGCGACGCGGAATCAGAATTTAAGCATATACTTAGCGACATGAGTTGAAATTTATGCACCTTCTGGACCAGTTCGGAGTTTGAGGAGGTGATTTCGTCGGACTACAACCAGATGGTGGATTTCGCCCGGGTGACCTCATCCACGCCCGCACCGCCCGGAACCACAGTCTTCCGGGTCGAGCTATTAACGGGGCAAACGACTCTGGTGACTGGGGGCGTCTACAATTTGTCGATCCAGGGCACCTGCTCGAACGGTCAGGACTTCTCGTACGTCGTCGTGGTGGCACCGGTGACCGGCCGATGATGTCCGACCTCTCTCTCTTCATCGGTTCAGTCACCATCGCCTTAGTGGCGGTAACATCCATAGAGCTCCTGAGCATACTGATCAGACAAGCCGCGAAGAGAGCGGGCGTCGGACCGACCGTCCTCCGGGACATAAGGGAGGGGATGCGGATAATCGCGCTGATTGCGACGGTCTCAGGTATCCTGACATTCACTGGCCTTGCTTCGGAGTTCACTGCCCTGACCATCTCGGGGATAGCCGGACTGGCCCTGTCGCTTGCGCTTCAGGCCACCCTCTCGAACGTCATATCGGGGATTCTCATGATAAACGACGGCGTCCTCCGCATCGGCGACCGCATAGAGTATAGCGGCGTCAAGGGAATCGTGGTGAGGGTCGCGCTCAGGAACGCCTGGATCGAGCTCGACGACAAGAGCATCGCCGTGGTGAGCAACACTTCCCTTTCCAGCGGTCCTCTGATCAATCATTCGGCTACGGAAAGACTGAAGAAGAAATACGCAATGCAGTGACCAGCTCGCATCAGATTCCCGTCAGTCTGAGCCGGAACCGAGGCCGTCAATCACTTCCAGGTGGTCTTCCGCTATCGAAGCTCTGGGCAGCGACCCTACGTGGTAGAAGGAAGCCTCTGCGTACGGTGGCTTGGCTGTGATGCTGCGCGCTCCCTTGGCGTCGAAGTCGTAGACAAAGCAGATGTCCCAGTGACTCCCCATGTACGACTGCATCTCCGCAAAATTCTCCTTCAGTCCTTCTGCGCCTGAGAGCTGCGTTGAGAGCACCCTCTCCGCGGCGCGGCTCGGCTTCTCGCCGAACTGGAGCATCGTGGCGGGCAGGAGCAACTTCCCTCTCCTGAATGACAGAGGGTGGGCGTCGGTGGCCTTGATCAGCAACAAAGTGTCGGGCTCCCTCCTTACGATCGCGAACGACGATATGTGCAGGTTCTCGTCGTTGATTCTCATCCTCCCCGACCTACCGGGGGTACCTTTGCTGCTCATGTGTGCCGGCGGGGAGCGCTCGACACGAATTAAGCTTGCCTACTGGAAAGGACACAGGGAGAACGACTACCTGCTCTTCTTCCGGTGCGCCGAGAAGCGCTCCGCTGCTTCCTTGACCAGCGCCCTGGCGTGCTTCTGGCCCATCCAACCCTCAACTTTGACGAACTTGCCGGGCTCGGACTCCTTGTAGTGCAGGAAGAAGTGTTCGATCTGCTTCCTGGTGAACTCGGGGAGCTGGCGCATCTCCTCGATGCCAGAGTAGTTGGGGTCGACGTGGCGGTCGGGGAGTGCGATTATCTTCGCATCGGGCCCTTTCTCGTCCTCCATCATTAGCACTCCGATCGGTCTCGACCGGATTACGGACATCGGGAAGACGGGTTCCTCGGTCACCACGAGAACGTCGAGCGGGTCGCCGTCCTCCCCCTCGGTCTGGGGGATGAACCCATAATTGAACGGATAATATGTCGGTGTGTATAGGAAACGGTCGACGAAGACGAAACCTGTTTCTTCGTCGATCTCATACTTCACGTTGCTTCCCCGCGGAATCTCGATCACCACGTTCACCTCTCGGGGCGCGTTGGGTCCCGCCGTCAGCTTGCTGGTCAATCATGCGGATGTTGCTTCTGCTCCGATATAAGATGCCACTTCAGTAGCCTTTACAACGGGGTCGATTATCCGCGTAGGCGTGCGGTATGATTAAATTGTTCGGACGTCCCACAGTTGCAATGGCGAAGGAAGCCTCCTGTAGTCGTCGCTTCAACGCTAACCTCGGAGAAACGATTTGAAGTCAGAGGTGGAGGCTGCTTCTGCTGACTTGTCAGAGAACACGAAGATGCTGGCTAAGCTAGACGGTCTCGCGGAGTTCTTGCAGACCGGAGGCAACACCCTCCTCATCAAGGGGGATGCAGGAACGGGAAAGACGACCCTTGCACTGCAATTGATGCATAGCCTGGCCGGTAAGGACGGCGGTGTCTACATCTCGGCTAGAGTCTCGAAGGAGAAGCTCCGAAAACACAACTCGGCATCGACGCAGCTGATTGGCGAGGGGGGATTCGTGGACCTGAGGCTGGGCAACAGCTCCTTCATCGTCTCTGCCATGATCAAGGCAATCAAGGGGCGGGGCAAGAAGACGAAAGTGATCGTCGTCGACACCTGGGACGCCTTTGCGAAGGAAATGGAGGAGAAGGAGAGGATAAAGGCGGAGAAGGCGCTGATGGCCCTTGTGGACACCACCGACGCCCGGATCATCTTCGTGAGCGAAGAGCCGGAGAGGACGTCCATGGAGTATCTGGTCGACGGCATCGCCATCCTCAGGAGACTGGAAGAGAACGGCGCGCTCCTGCGCGAGTTCGAGCTGACGAAACTGAGAGGAACGCCGATTGACCAGCATAAGCACCTCTTCACGCTCGATGGAGGCACATTCACGGCGCTCGAATACCGACCGCACCGCGACTTCTCAAAGGCGCACACCGTCAAGCCTCTGAACGACACGCGCGACGCCTTCTCGTTCGGCACTCTGAAACTGGACCACCTGTTCGGCGGAATTCCGAAGGGCAGTACCTTCGCTCTAGTCTACGACGGGAATGTCCCTTACGCGTGCCTGCGCATAGTCGAATTGCTCTCTATCATAAACGCGCTAAACCTGGGCCACGGCGCGTTCCTTCTACCGCTGCCATCCTCACCTTTGCAGGATATATCCGACCGTGTCAGGCCATACGTCTCCAGGGATGCGTTCAACAACAACTTTGCTGTTGCCTCCATGGAGAGGGACGATGAACGTCTCGAACCCCCGTTTTACGCGGTCGGCGCCGACAGCGACCACGAACTTTTTGGAAAGATAACCGGGTTGATCGAGAAGGTAAGGAAGAACTCGAAGACCGGGAACGTTCTGTCCGTGGAGTCGATGGTCCAGCTGGAGAGCACGTTTGCCTCGAGCTCGAACACCGTACTCGAAGGCCTTTCGGCCAGGATCTCCAAGATTCAGGCCACCTCCAACGACGCGCTCCTCGTGATGCTGCACAGCGACGCCCAGATGAAAGCCAGGTTCCTGGCGATGAGCCGCAGGTACGCGAGGATATTCATGAAAGACAGGGCCACCATAATCGTCGGGGAGAAACCCAGCACGGAGCCGTACGTCTTGGAACACGACGATGACAACCCTCTCCTGCCGAGCCTGACCCGGATAGTCTGACGAGCGGCATCTCGGTTCTCCTTCATATATCACCACGGTATCGAGCCTCTCGGATGACGGTTTCGATAACATGCTACGGAGGCGTCAACCAGATTGGAGGGAACAAGATCTTGGTCCAAGACGGGGACACGAAAGTGCTCCTAGACTTCGGGTCAGGGTTCTCCGACGGGTCCGACTACTTCTCCTCCAACATCGAGCCGAGGAACGTGAACGGCGCGGGGGACTACTTTGAGTTCGGGCTCCTCCCGCAGCTCACGGGCCTCTACTCGGAGCAGGCTCTCCAGAACACGACGATGAAGCACTCCGCGCCCGAGATAGATGCGATACTATTGAGCCACTATCACTTTGACCACATGGGAAGGATCAACCTCACAGACCCCGAGATACCAGTCCACTGCGGCGAGACGACTTCCCTGATTCATTCGGCGTATTCAGATTCCGGCGACTCCCCACTTGACGGCCACAAGGTCAAGACCTTCAGGACCGGGGACAAGTTCAGGGTTGGGGCGATTGAAGTAGAGCCGGTGCACGTCGACCACTCCATACCGGGCGCGTACGGCTTCATACTACATACATCGGCAGGAACCCTCGCGTACACGGGAGATTTTCGATTCCACGGCCCGATGGGGTCAATGACGGACGATTTCATAGAGAGAGCGGCGGCCGCCAGTCCGGCCATACTGGTGACCGAGGGGACGAGGGTGAAAGAGGGTGACCCGAAGGCGGAGATAGGGGAGCGGGAGGTCGCGGAGCGCGCATCGCGCCTGCTCTCGAAGAGCAAGCGCCTAGCATTCTCCTCGTTTAGGGGCAACGACCTTGACAGGGTCGCGTCGTTCCACGAGGCCTGCCAAACGAACGGGAGAAGGCTGGTCGTCTCGATGAAGGTCGCGATCCTGCTCGACAAGCTAGCGGAGGACAAGCACCTGAAACTCCCGAGGGTCGGGAAGGACGTATCTGTCTATGTCAGGAGGAAGAAGAAGGGAACTTACGACGATAGCGACTACTTTGCTTGGGAGAGGAGGTTCCTCGATTCTGGGATGACGGCGTCACAGATACGCGAGAACGAGAAAGATGTCCTGCTGCACCTCGACCAATGGTGTTTGCCTGAACTGATAGACATCAGACCAGAGAAAGGTGGGACGTACATCCACGCTACGACCGAGGCTTTCAATGAAGAGGGGGAGCAGGATGAGCAGGTGATCCGAAACTGGGTAGAACACTACGGCTTCAGCTACCATCAGATTCATGCATCGGGCCACGCCCCGATGGAAAGGGTCCGGGACTTGGTCAACCGCGTGGGGGCAAAGCGGGTGGTGCCGGTCCATACTGAAAGGGCCGACCTCTTCTCCTCGCTCACGAAGTGTAGGGTGACGCTCCCGCGAAAGGGGACAGCCATCACCATCGCGTGAAAGCGCGTTGGGAGACGGAAGCTACGGATAGAGCAGGATACTCACGACCGCCGAGAGGACCAAGAGAAGAATCACGACGATGCTCAGGACCCTCCTCCAGCGCCGGTTCAAGGTATTCCGTCGGTTCGACTTCTGGAAGAACTTAAGCTTCTTGCTTTGACGGCCGAACTCAAAGAGACTCGTAAGGCTGCATGGACATTCCCCCGCGTCCGACTGAAGGATTGCGTGCATACCGTCCCTTCGCGACGAGCGCCCCCAGCACGGCGAACACTGCGACGTTGACCGCGACTATCGCCAGATACGACGGGTCGAGCGCCAAGCTGCTCGACTTTGTGGTGGTCGACGTGGTAGTGGAGGTGGGGCTCGAGTCGGAGATGACGGTCACGGTATCGGCGGGGCTCGGGTTCGATACGAAGAACTCGCTCTTGGCGGAATCATAGACGATTGCAAAGGGAGCCGGCCCTGCCGCCTTTATCCCGACCACTGAGTTCGTCGCGTCGGAGATTATTTCGGTGCTGTTGGAGCTGGGAGTTACGACGAAGAACTCACCCTTGGCGGAGTCATACGCCAGAGCACCCGCGTCGGCCAGGGGCACGGTCGCGACTATCGAGTTGCTGGAGTCAGAGATGATGGAGACGCTGCCGGAGACCGTGGTGCTACCGGAGCTGGAGACGAACATCTCGCCTTTGGCGGGGTCATAGGCCACGCCGCCGGGGAAGGGCCCCACGTTCACGGTCGCGACTATCGAGTTGCTGGAGTCAGAGATGATGGAGATCACGCCGTGCGCGGTGTTAGACGCGCTTACATTGGAGGGGGTTGCCCCATCTTCGGCGACGAACATCTCGCCCTTGGCGGGGTCGTAGGCGATGGCGCTGGGAAAATCGCCAAGAGGTATTGTCGCAACCACAGAGTTGGTCGTGTCGGAGATTACGGAAACGAAGCCTGCGCTAGCGTCATATTGGCCAACAATGGTGGACTGACCCTGGTTCACCACGAATATCTCCCCCTTGCCGGAGTCGTAGGCTAGCTCTACAGGATAACCACCAATCCCGTTGTTCATCGACTGGTTACCAAGGTCGATCGTTGCGAGGACCGTGTTCGTCGCGTCGGAGATTACCGTGAGACAGTTGCCGTAGAGATTGGATGCGAAAATCTCGCCCTTGGCCGAGTCGTAGGCGACGTACTGGGGGCTTGGACTAGATTGGAATCCCGCATTGTTGAGCCCGGGTATCTCTACCGTCGCAACGATTGAGTTGCTGGCGTCGGAGATGGCTGCGACCGCAGGGGCTGAGAACTCAGTCACATACACTTCACTCTTGGCGGAGTCATAGACGAGGCCGATGGGGTCAAGCCCGACGCCCACCACTCCCGGGCCGCCCTGGGCCGTGCCCGTGTCATACGTGAAGCTGGTGCATGATACCGAGAGCTGCGCTCCGATGGAGCCAGAGCTGAAGCAAGAAGAGGTGGAGGTCACCGCGGACGCTGACGTCGAGGATGTGGACTGCGAGGAGTAGCTCACCGCTTCTGCGCTATCTGAGATCACAGAGACGATGAAGTCTCCGTCACCCCCGACGAAAATCTCCCCTTTAGCGGGGTCATAGGCGAGGAAGGTGTCGCTGACCCCAGTATTGACGGCCGTCGTGACCGAGTCGGTGGTGTCGCTTATGACGGACACCGAGGTTGTGGTGACGCTCTCGTTACCCGCGTTGGCGACGAACAGCTCACCTTTGGCTGAGTCGTATACAATGTCGCGGGGGCCGAGCGGCCCAAGAGCGAGGGTGCCGGCGATCGTGTGCACAACCGAGTTGGTCGTGTCGCTGATCACGGAGACCGAGTTGTCCCCATAGTTCGCCACGAATACCTCGCCCTTGGCCGAGTCGTACGCGACGCCTGATGGACCGGTCCCGACGTTTATCGTTGCGACCACCGAGTTGTTAGAGTCAGATATCACTGTGACAGAATTCGCCTCGTAGCCGGTCACAAAAACCTCCCCTTTGGCAGAGTCGTAGGCGATTCCCGCGGGGTAGTCCCCAACCGGCACGGTCGCTACAACGGTGTTTGTGGCATCGGAGATCACCGAGACCGAGGAGGCAGTCCTAGAGGTGCCGCTCCCCACGAAGACCTCACTCTTCCCGGAATCATAGGCGGCCACATACGGATACGCCCCTACCGACACGTTGAGGAGCACCTTGTTCGTCTGGTCCGAGATCACCGAGACCGTGTTGGCCCCGTAGTTCGCAACGAATATCTCGCCCTTTCCGGAGTCATAGGTCAAGCCTGTCGGTTCGTAATTTTGACCAAACTGTACCGTCGCGACCACGTTATTGTTCGTGTCGGAGAGGACCGATACGCTATCGTTGAAAAAGTGCGTCACAAACACCTCGCCCTTTCCGGAGTCGTACGCGACCCCGTATGAAGTGCCTCCGACGTTCGCCGTAGCGACCAACGCCTGGCCATGAACGAACGGGTGAGAGGAAGCCGAGAAGACCAATAGAACAAGCAGGCCGAGCGCCGCTAAGGTTTGGCGTCCGTGGCGCGTGTTCACGAGGATGACTTTCGCAGCGGGACTACGATGTTCACTTAAGCCTTGCGGGCCAGTTTTCCGGGTAGTAGGATTCCGTCGTGCCAGATAGGAAAAAGTAGCCCGGCTAGGATTCGAACCTAGGTCGCCCAATTCGAGGGTCGTTATTACTGCAGTCATCATATGTTTTCATGCTGAATGTGACTCTGGGCACGCAGAACAGAATGTATCTGCGCACTGATCGAGGTACAATGTCTTTCTTGAATTCGTCTCTGCTTGAGAATTGCATCGTTGGCTTCATAGCCGGTGAAAAAACTCTGCTCAAGGTCTCTTATCTCGAGTCGGGAAAATCGGTCTATCACCAATACGAGGGAGGACCGATATGGATGGCCACCACGCCAAATGATATCGGAAAAGCAGGTCAAACCCTGGTTATCTCTCCCGAATTGCTCACTACACGCGAATTCCTTTCTAAAGTACCGAAAATTATGATGAAAAACGAAGTCAACTTCTCATGGTTACCGACAAAAAACCAGATTTCATTGGCTTCCGACAGCGAAGGTTTTCACTTTGAGGCTCAACAACAACCCCCTCTTGAGGGCGTTTCAAACTTTCAAGTCCTAGTGGAACCAGTCAGATACCTTGGATTTGCACCTGGAAAGGGGTGCTTCTTAGAGACAAGCATCAGGGACTTCTTCGGTCGAGTGAGGAAAATCCGAGTCTATCACGATGGTCATTCATCAGCTTGGTTAGGACTTAGGCAGGGCAAGCGATATCCAAGAGTTTCACTGGTTTCATTTGATGGAGTGCGTCTAAGACTGGCTTATGGCTCTCCGCGGATCAGGGTTGCCTCGATTTATCTTTCTGATCCTATTTCGCTCTATTCCGTCGAACGAACCGAGCATCCAATGGGACTAGCGCTCATTAAGTCGTCTTGCACCTCGTCCGGGACCTACCGCGTTGAACTGAAAAGGGAACTTGAGCGAGAGATGTTACTCACTCGGTATAGGTACCCTCATGGCAGAATAGGTTCCGAAATCGCCTATGCTATCGCAAGTCGGGAACTCAGACTAGACTTGATTTTGAATGACCCTTCCGAGGGCGGTGCGGATATGATGAGTCGTGACGGAGTGGTCATCTTCGAAAATAGGCTCGTAACAATCACACGATCGATGTCCGATGAGTTGCTGCGACGACAACTCATGTTTCAACTGGGAAGATTGAGCAGTCGGCTGCAGTCAGACTTGGTGTTCTATCGTTCAGCGAAGGTTGGATACATTTTCCTGTCATATCTCGATTCAAAAGGCTTGCAAACAATCTCTTTCGAGATGAAGAAGCGATAGCCCGGCCAGGAATCGAACCTGGGTCAAGGGCTCCAAAGGCCCCTATGCTTGGCCGCTACACTACCGGGCTTTCGTCTGGCCTGCTAAGCGAATGGTCAGATAAGCATTCTTGGATTGCCCGCTCCTCGACTCGCCTAGAAACTCTCTCCGGCTACATCATCAGCAGCTGCACTTACAAGAAGTTCTCTTTCGCGACCAGGTACTTCACTATCTTCTCCACGGGGTCTTCCATGGAGTCCAGGACCTTCTTCGCCTTCCTCGCGCAGTGCTTCCTGTAACTTGGCTTGAGCGACTTCCTCACCAGCTGCGACAGCCTGCCGAGATTGTGGGTCTTTAGCAGCAGCCCGCTCGCGCGGAGGTACCTCTCGGTGTACAGCCCGTGACCCTGGTAGGCGGATATGGTAGGCACGCCGATCAGAGCGGCCTCCGTGGTCATGGTGCCTCCCATCCCGATGAAGACGTCTGAACGTCTGATCAGGCCCGCACCATCCACGACCTTGTCCGGCACCTGGAAGACGTCCCCGAACTTCTCCTGGACCTTCTCGAGCTGGTCCTGGTAGCGGCAGAGCGCGATCAGGTTACAGTCTCTAAACTCCGAAGCAAGCTTCTGCAGCACCTTGTCCGCCCAGGTATCGTCCGTGCCTATCATGTAGGGGGCGTAGGACTCCTCGAGCCTCACGAGTATGGTGGGTCTTCCGCTCTGCAGCTCAAGCTCTATTGGGGTGTTGATCGGCTCTCTCTTGAGCCAGGCCGCAGGGTCGAGCGCCCTGTACTTGGTAATCTCCCGTCGCTGCAGACCGAACCGGTACCAAGCGAGATAGGGGATTATCCACGGGGTCAGCAGGTGGTGAGAGAACGGGAGTGAGAGCTTCCCCGCAATGACGGCGTGGGGCGAGTCGCTGACTGCGACGTGCTTGCACCTGATACCGAAGGAGATGCGGGCGCAGTCGGCAGACGCCACCGAGACTGAGACGTTTGGTTGGAACTTTGCGACGACCGGGAGAAGCGAGTTCATCCTCTCCAGGCTCGCCCTGAGCTGGTCGAACGTGTCTTTACCGCCGCGGGCGCCTACGTAGGTCAGGTCGACTCGGAGCAGAGAGGCGAGTTGCTCGACCTCTCTATAGTGCCTCGAAGTGAGCAGGACCTCGTGACCATTCCGCCGCAGTTCCTCCGCCACGGGTTTGAAAAAAAGCACTTGCTTCGGGGTCAACAAGTCTAGCCAGTAGCGCAAACGGGTTCCACTTCAATCCATCACATAAAAAAACTTGTTTCGATGGGCCACTAAAGTCCAAATAGCGTCTTGGCCGTGTCTTAGCGCAGAGTTCGACGCATTGCAGAAGACCAAGGTCGCGATATACGGCCTGACAACCGAGGGATATACCCTCGCATCGAAGGTGGTCGAGAGGGCGTCCGTCACGATAGTGGACGACACCCTCCAGATGGCGATGGACCTCGACCCACAGATGGTGAAGAGCAACAAGACGCTGAACCAGCTGCTCGGCGAGGAGTCTCTGCTCGGCCTGAAGCCGATCTCACAGGTGCTCTCGGAGGCTCGGGTTATCCTGTTCGCGCCCAAGCTCCGGAAGACGGGGGACGAGTCGATAATAGAATCCACTCTGAAGATGCGAGAGATCGCGAAGCACGTCTCCAGGGGAGCGACCGTGATCAATGCCCTTCCTGTGGGGATAGGCGGGAACAACGACCTCATCGCGCTCCTCGAGAAGCAGACCGGCATGAAGGTCGGGGAGAGCCTGAATTACGGTTACTGCCCGCTGAGGCAGGGCGGCGAGCCAGCGGGGGTGGCGTCCTTCGCGAAGATGCCAGACTACGTCTCCCCGGAGGAGATGGGCTTGAAATCAAGCCAGGAGAGCATCACCTCCGCAGAGGTAGCACACGCCTCTTCTGTGTTGAACGAGAGCACGTCGATAGCGACCGAGATAGAGCTGATGCGGAAGGCGAGGGGGCAGAAGATCCCTCCGGGGGCCGGCGTCGAGAGGTTCATCGACGATCTGGCGTCCCGCGTCTACGACCTGACGGCCATACAGGCGAGCGAGGACGTCGGCGAGCCCCTCACATACCTGGCAGGGGCGGCCGTGAAGAGCCTTGAGAACCACATCCGGTACATCGTGGACGAGACCAGAGAACTCCTGAGGGACCTCCAGCTCAAGGCGAGCAAGACGAGGGTGGTCGTAGCATGGACCGTGGACAAGTATGAGATGCGGGCGGACAGCCTGAAGACGGCGGAGAAGCTAGAGGAGCGACTCAAGGACTACGTCACGGACGTCAGGCACGCGCAGGTCAGCGCGGGCAGGGACGAGGTGATGGACTCGTACAAGCACAACATAGTCATCGTCTGTTCCACGACGGACCTCGAGTGGATCAAGAGCATCAAGAACGGCTCACGTTCTACCGAGCTCACCATCCTCAGGGCGAACCCAGCCCTCCAGCGGGGATAGTCGAAAAATCGTTAAGAAGGCTGGAACGGAGGCGGCTCCAGCACGATTCATCGTTGACAAAGATCGCCGTGATAGGCACAGGGGGGTGGGGGAAGAACCACGTGAGGGCGCTCAGCGAGATGGGCCACCTTGCCGCCGTCTGTGACGTCGACGCGGGGAGGGCGAAGGAGTTCGCGACGCGGTACCAGGTCAGGGGTTACAGTTCCATAGACGAGATGTTGAAGCAGGAGGACCTCGATGGGGTAAACGTCTGTACGCCCGCTTCGACCCATCTGGCGGTTGCCTCCAAGACCCTGGGGGCGGGCGTCAACACCTTCGTCGAGAAGCCGATGACCAGCACGCTGAAGGAGGCAGAGGAGCTCATCAAGGTATCCGAGGCATCCGGAAAGGTCCTGACCGTCGGGTTCATCGAGAGGTTCAACCCAGCGATCACCGAGCTGAAGAAGATCACGAAGGAGGGGTCGCTCGGGAAGCCCATCCTCTTCGAGTATAGACGCGAAAACCGCAGGGGCGAGAACATAACCGACGTCGGCGTCGTGAAGGACGCCTCGGTCCACGATATCGATACCGCTAGATGGCTCTTCGGAGAGGAGCCCAGGACGGTCTATGCGAGGGTCGGGAGCGTCATGGGGAGGAACGAAGACTTTGCGACGATCCTCCTCGGGTTCAGCGGAGAGAGGACCGCCTTCATCACGACGAACTGGGTGACGCCAATGAGGATCAGGGAGCTCACGGCCGTGTTCACGGGGGGCGTGGCGACGCTCGACTTTATCACCCAGGAGATGCAGATACACGAGGAATCCGGGACGCGGGTCCCCAAGCACGTTGTCCTCGAGCCCCTGACGCTCGAGCTCAAGGAGTTCGTGTCGGCGATCCAGGAGAAGAGACAGGCACTCGTGACGGCGAGGGACGGGCTCAACGTCATCCGAATCGCGGAAGCGGCGCTTGCGTCGAGCAAGAGCGGAAACCCGATCTATCTCTCAGACTGAGCGTGATTGCTCGGCACGAAAGGATAAAGGCCAGGAATACGGCTTGAATCGTAATGTCAGTCGCCACGAGGCTCACTTCGCCTTCGGGGAAGAGAGCCGACCTCTACACCAAACTTCAGAACGGTAGAGTGCAGTGCACCGCGTGCGCTAGGCGATGCCAGATCGGAGAGGGACAGATAGGCCTCTGCGGGGTGAGGGGTGTGGTGGGCGGAGAGCTTTTCCTACTCAACTATGGCAGGATTATCACGGGGCACATTGACCCGATCGAGAAGAAGCCGGTCATACATTACAGGCCCGGGTCGAAGATATTCTCGATAGCCACCACGGGATGTAACTGGTTATGCTCTTACTGTTTTTCTCCCGAAACTGCTATCCTGACCGACCAAGGTATTCGGACAATCGAACAAATGTTCGATACTTCCAGCCATGAGGGCGAGATTGGTTATCCCGCGGACGATGTGCGCGTAGTCACGCACAGCGGGATGCTCCGAAAAGTTCGGAAGGTCTTTAGACATGTGTATGACGGCGAGATGCTAAGCATACGACCGTTCTATTTGCCTGAAATCAGATGTACTCCAAATCATGGCATCTTCGTGTATGATGAAGTCAAGAAGAGCCTGGTAAAGAAACGCGCCGACGAGCTTACCACAGAAGACTACTTGGCGATTCCTAAGACCAAGGACTCGATTGTCTCGTCTTCTATTGACACCCTTCAGGTCTTACAATCTGCTATTCCTTCGATAAGAAGGCCGACGTCCCGACCATCAATCTGGACGCTCAGTGACAGGACCGGCAACGTTCGGTTTGGAGGTGCGAAGACCCCAGGCATTCCCAGGCGAATCCCGCTTAACAAGGACTTCGCAGAACTTCTCGGCATATACTGTGCTGAGGGCTCAGCCACAAGGGATGCGGATCGGCCGAATAGCTGGTCGGTCACCTTCTCATTCGGGGATCACGAATACGAGTTGATCGATCGCACTCAATTTCTGCTGGAAAGGCTCTTCGGGGTGAGGGTATCACGAGTCCACCAAGGACCAGAAATACGTCTCGAAGTTGGCAGCGCTCCGTTGGGCGTATTTCTTCACTCTACCGCGGGAGGTGGCAAGTACACCAAACGAGTGCCCGAATTCCTTCTTCACCATTCATCAACTGAGTTGCTCGAAAGTTTCCTCTTGGGATATATTCTCGGCGACGGATTCATGACAGGCTCCAGGAACAGCCGCTGGATGGGAACAACATCGGTTTCTCGTGAGCTGAGCCTAGGTGTATGGTACGCGATGCTGAGATTGCATCTTCTGCCGAGATTTTATGTATCGAATAATGAGGAGAAGTACGTCATCCAGGGCCGTCAAGTCAACAGACACAAAGATTACATGACAAGGGTGTCGCTGGCGGGGTCTTCGTCATCAGCGGAGTGGCAGGGTTTGCTCGTCGCTGCGAGCAAGCTAAGGGATACTCAGGATTACATTCTCGTTCCGGTCAGGAGAATCTCCAAGGAAAAGTACGCAGGACCCGTGTACAACATGGAAGTTGAAGAGGACCATTCGTATTCGGCGAGCTTTGTTGCCGTAAGTAACTGCCAAAACGCGGACATCAGCCAGCGGAGGAAGGTGGAGGGTATCCAAATGAGTCCGAAGGGCGTGGTCGACCTCGCTGTTGAGAACGGATGCGAAGGGATAGCGTACACATACAACGAGCCGAGCATCTTCGTCGAATATGCGAGGGACGTCGGAGTGAAGGCCCACGAGAAGGGTATCTTCAACATCTTCGTCTCCAACGGGTTCGACACTCCAGAGTCCGTAGGCGTGATGGGAGAGTTCCTCGACTGTCTTACAGTCGACTTCAAGGGCAGCGGCGAGAGAGGGTTCGTGAGGAAGTACATCGGTATCCCAGACGCCGAGCCGATATTCCAGACCCTCCTGGACGTGAAGCGGAAGACGAAGATCCACGTAGAGATAACCGACCTCATCGTCCCGAAGGTCGGGGACGACATCGAGACCGCGCGGAAGCTGGCCAGGTGGGTGAACGACAACCTTGGGCCCGATACCCCGATCCACTTCCTGCGGTTCCACCCAGACTACAAGATGATGGACATACCCGTGACGCCGGTGAAGACCCTAGAGAAGCACGCGGCGGTGGCGAAGTCGGAAGGGCTGAGGTACGTCTACATTGGGAACGTGCCCGGTCACCCGGCGGAGAACACCTACTGCCCGGGATGCGGGAAGGTCCTGGTCGACAGGAACGGCTACGAACTAGGGGCCTACAACCTTGACGACAGGAACAACTGCATCTTCTGCGGGTACCACACGCCCATCGTCGGGCCTCTCAGCGCGTCGGCCCACGAGGACAGGTTCAAGCTTGTAGTAGGCTGACCTGATGCGGTTCCTTGAGGAACCGGTCCGCGTCGAGCGCCGCCTTGCAGCCATCGGCCGCCGCGGTGACCGCCTGCCTGTAGCGGAAGTCCCTGACGTCTCCCGCGACAAAGACGCCGGGTATGTTGGTCTCTGTCTCGTTCTTCACGACGACATAGCCGTTCTTGTCTAGGTCGAGCTGTCCTCTGAAGACCTCCGTGTTTGGGTCGTACCCGATCGCGACGAAGAGACCGTCGAACTGCATCGTCTTCTCTTCGCCGGTCTTGACGTTCTTGACCTTCAGTCCCTCCACCCTCTTCTCGCCGAGCACCTCCGTCACCGCCGAGTCGAAGAGGAACTCTATCTTCGGGTCTTCGAAGGCCTCCTCCTGGAGTCTGCTGCACGCGCGCAGCGACTCCCTCCTGTGTATCACCGTGACGCTGCTGGCGAGCTTGGAAAGATAGGTGGCCTCCTCCATCGCTGTGTCTCCTCCGCCTACCACGGCGAGCTTCTTTCCCCTGAAGAAGAACCCGTCGCAGACGGCGCAGTTCGAGACGCCCTTCCCCATGAGCCGCATCTCCGACTCTAGGTTCAGCCTGCGCGGGTTCGCGCCGCTTGCCACAATTACGCTCATGGCCCGACGCTCTTCGTTGGGGGTCTTGATCACGAACGGGTACGTGCGGAAATCGACCTCGGTGACGTCGTCCTGGATCAGCTTGGTCCCGACCCTCTCAGCCTGTGCTCGCATCTGCTCCATGAGGTCGGGACCCATTATCGGGTCCTTGTAGCCGGGGAAGTTCTCGACGTCGCTCGTGACCATGAGCTGTCCGCCGTACTTCGTGCCCATGTAGAGCACCGGGTCGAGCCCCGCGCGCGAACAATAGATCCCCGCGGTGAGGCCCGCGGGTCCGGAACCAATTATCACTACCTTGCTAACGTCTTGCAAATAGACCGTCGAGGCGAAAGACGCCTCGGAGATTGATAAACCTATTCTAGCCGACGACGTCCATGGGCCCTATCCCTGGTTGCCTTCTCTCTGCGCCAGATTCAGCAGGTCGGACAGGTGGTTGGTGGCCGAGTCGAGCCTCTTCCTGTAGCTCGGGAGGAGGCGCTTGAATGTCTCTTCCCTCATCCTCTTGCTCTGGTACTGGTCGTATAGGTTCAGCAGGTCCTTGGCCGCCCTGTCCTCCTCGCGTTCGGCCTCCTGCAACTGATTTAGCAGGTCCATGTAGCGCTGCGATTCGGCGGCCTGCCTGACGGCGTTGAGCCTCCCCATCGCCCTGACCTTCAGGGCTTCGAGCTCGTTCCTGATCTTGTTGAAGTCGTTGCGAGTGACAGTCCCCTGCGACTTTTGCGCCATGTCTGTCTGGAACTGCTGGAACAAGGATATCTTCTCCTCCATTGCCTTGATCATGTCGGCGAGCCGGGTACCCAGCTCCTCGTCCTCTTCCTCCTCCTCTTCCTTCTTCGATACCGTCTGCGAGCTTCTGAACGCCAGCGCGATGAAGGCGGCCGCGAAGAGCAGAGTCGCCGCAGGGACGGCCTGGTCGGCCGCCCATCCGGGGCTGATCGTGTACATCAGGTCGACCGTTCCCGGAACAATCGAGGTCGCGTTGGTCACTACCGTTCTGCTCGCGCCCACGGCGTGCATGCCGCTGGGGAGCGCCATCGAGACCGTATAGTTCTGGACGATGGCCTGGACCGGCAAATCATAAGGTATGGAGACGGAGACCGTGTTGCCCGATGTGGAGATGTCGGACCGAGGTATCGTGTAGACCATCGCGAAGGTAAAGTTGTCGCCAGCCTGAATCGCCGTCGAGAAGGGAGGGTTAGCCACGTCCAGGACCCCGTTCGTAAGCGCTACGACGGTGGGGTTGATGGTCGGCGGAACGCTCGAAGGGACGATAGTCACGTTCGTGACGCCGCTGGCGAGGAGCTTCAAGGGCAGGTTCGTTATGGAGTACGAGGCCAGGTTCCTCAGCGACACCGTGTCCTCGACCTGGGGCACCCCGTTGGCGCTCGGGACGAGGGTCCGGACGATGCTGTAAACCTTCACGGGGAGCCAGACGGCCTGGTCGGAGTCGCTGAACTTCACGCTCTGTGTCTGTATCGTTGGAGTGACGTCGGCCTTCTGGCCGGCGTAGATCGTTGACGTGGTACCAGGGACAGCGGGGAACCCCAGGGGCAGTCCGGTCACGAGACCTCCGGAAGGTACTTCGACGTCTTGATTCAGGGCCGTCACCTTCTGGTTGAAGGACGGGCTGAGCAGGGCGAGCGCCGTCAGGTTTCCTGTCGCACCAGCGCTGATGTTGAGGGCGTTTGAGATGTAGCCCTTGAGCGACACCACGCTGGAAGACCCGGCGACCAGGGTGGGCGAGCCGGGAGTGATCGTGAAGGTCGTTACGCTGCCGTTATCGGCATTCGTCTGCGAATAGGGGTCGATGGACGACAAGATGAAGCCGGGGGAGTGCGAAGCGATTCTGTCCGGGATGCCAACCTGCACAGCCGGAATCTGGATGGAAGAGCTTCCGTTGTTCGAGAAGGTTATCGTCTCATTCAGGACCACGAAACCGAAGCCGTTCACGATGTACTGGCTCGTGAGAATTATGCCGGGGCCGCCGCTGGGCTGCGCCGCCGCTGCCGAAACGAATGGGATGAGGAGGAGCAAGACGACTCCCAGCGGTAGGAATCTCCTAATCAATGGATTTCCTAGCCCAAGTGAATACGTATTTTAACCATTTTTCTAGCGTCGCTGGCGTGACTAGTACCGAGTCCCATCCGTTCCTGCCGAACTTGGACGAGGAGATCGTGCAAGAGATGCTCAGGAAGATGGGCGCTTCGTCGATAGCGGAGCTGTTTTCAGACATACCCGGTGAGTTCACGCTCAAGAGGAAGCTCGCTATTCCTGATGGGCAGCCCGAGGCGACGGTCAGGAGGGAGGTCACCAGAAGGCTCGGCACGAACAAGGCCGGGGGTGAATCGCTCTGCTTCCTTGGGGGCGGCGTCTGGCCTCATTACATCCCTGCGGCCGTGGAGTCGATCCTCTCCAGACAGGAGTTCTACACGAGTTACACACCGTACCAGCCCGAGATCAGCCAGGGCATGCTCCAGGCCCTCTTCGAGTATCAGAGCCTCATGTGCGACCTGCTAGGGATGCAGGCCTGCAACAGCTCGATGTACGATTGGGCGTCCGCCGCTGCGGAGGCGGTGAGGATGGCGGCGAGGGTGAAGGCTAGGGACGTCTTCCTGGTCGCGGAGAGCGTGGGGCCCCAGCGGCTCGAGGTCATCAGGACGTACGCGGAGCCGATGGGACTGACGGTCAAGACCGTGCCCTTCGACAGGAGAACCGGGAAGTTGGACCAGGACTCTCTCTCGGCCAGCCTCAGCGGGGACGTTGCAGGGGTCTACCTGGAGAACCCCAACTTCTTCGGAGTGATCGAGGAGGACGTGGAGGGAGCCATGGAAGGGGTTCACCGTGTCGGCGGGCTAGGGGTGGTCGGGATCGATCCTATGTCGCTCTCCGTGCTCAGAAACCCGGGGAGCTACTCCGCCGACGTCGTGGTGGGGGAGGGCCAGCCGCTCGGGATACCGATGAACTTCGGCGGCCCGCACGTGGGGATCTTCGCGGTCAGGGAGATGAGCCTCGCGAGGAGCATGCCGGGAAGGCTCATCGGTATGAGCACGACCAAGGAAGGGAACGAGAGGGCGTTCTGCATGGTGCTGCAGACCAGGGAACAGCACATCCGGAGGGAGCACGCGTCATCCAACATCTGCACGAACCAGGCGCTGCTCGCTCTGGCCGCAGCGTGCTACCTTTCCCTGCTGGGACGGAACGGCTTCAGCAACCTGGGTGAGGTCATCCTGGGCAACTCGCACTACGCCGCGGAGAGGCTAGGCGAGGTGGAGGGCGTCGTGTCGCCGCTCTTCGAGGGTCCGTTCTTCAAGGAGTTCGCAGTCGGGTACGAGAGCGCCAGAGCGGGCGACGTATACGAGAAGCTCGGGAAGAGGGGGATAATGGCCGGATACCCCCTGACCAAGCACTATCCCGGGATAGGGGAGGCGGGAGGCTACTGCGTCACGGAAGTCCACTCATCGGACGACATCTCGCGCCTGGAGCAGGCGTTGCGGGAGGTAGTGTGAGTTGGCGAGAAGATACAGGCAGGCCCGCTGGGACGAGCCCCTGCTCTCTGAGCTGAGCAGGAAGGGGAGGACCGGGTTTGTGCCCCCGAGGGACCCTAAGATAGAGGCTTGGAGGAAATCCAAGGAGCTCCTGCCGGTCGCCCTGCGCACCAAGGACGTCAAGCTGCCGGAGATCGCGGAGCTCCAGCTGCTGAGGCACTTCAACAGGCTGTCCCAGATGAACTTCTCCGTCGAGTCGGGGACATACCCGCTGGGGAGCTGCACCATGAAGTACAACCCCAAGGTGTCAGAGTACATCGCGTCTTCGCCGGGGATGAGGGAGGCCCACCCGTTCCAGCCGGAGGGGACCATCCAAGGTCTTCTCGGCATATTCTACGACTTGTCCGTGATGCTCGGCGAGATAACGGGGATGAAGGCATTCTCGCTCACCCCAGCAGCGGGGGCGCAGGGCGAGTTCGCCGGGGTCCTCATGATACGGAAGTACCTCCACGAGCAGGGGCATCCGGAGAAGGACGAGATCCTCGTCCCGGACTCCGCCCACGGCACCAACCCTGCGAGCGCAGCGATGGGGGCCTTCAAGGTCATCAAAGTGCCGTCCGACGAGCGAGGCCTCGTGAACGTGGAGCAGGTAGAGAAACTCGTCTCGGCCAGGACGGCCGGGATGATGCTGACCGTGCCCAATACGCTGGGGCTCTTCGAGAGCGACGTGGGCACCATCTCGCGCATGATCCATGACGCCGGGGGGTTGATGTACTACGATGGGGCGAACATGAACGCTCTTCTCGGGAAGGCGAGGCCGGGAGACATGGGGTTCGATGTCGTCCACCTTAACCTGCACAAGACCTTCGCCACGCCGCACGGCGGCGGAGGGCCCGGAGCCGGGCCCGTGGGCGTGACCGAGAGGCTTCAGGACTACCTCCCGGTCCCCGTCGTCACGAAGGTGGACGAAGGATACCACTTGAACTACGACGTTCCCCACACGATAGGGCGGATGAAGGGGAGCTACGCGAACTCGGCCATCCTCCTCAGGGCGTACTGCTACATCAGGCTCCTCGGAGCAGACGGACTCGACAATGTCTCCAGCCTCTCCGTCCTCGCGGCGAACTACCTCCTCTCCAGGCTCAACCCTGAAGCATACACGCTGCTTCAAGGCAAAGGTCTAAGAAGGAAGCACGAAGCAATAGTCTCTGTGAGGGGCATGATGAGCGGAGGAGCGATGAAGGTGGCCAAGGGCCTGCTCGACTATGGAGTGCATTCGCCCACGGTCTATTTCCCGTTGACCGTGGAGGAAGCCCTCATGATAGAGCCGACGGAATCAGAGACGCTCGAGGCCCTGGACGAGTACGCCGAACTGCTGAACGGACTCCACGAAAGATTGCAGCGCGGGGAGCTCGAGGACGAGCCGAAGAACACCAGCGTGGGAAAGATCGACGAGGTCAAGGCCTCGCATCCTCTTTCCCTCAGGGTGAAGTGGTGAAGGAGAGATGACGTCGACGGGAGACCTGGCGAAGAGCGCGAAGGAGCTCGTGTACGAACTGGTCGAGGAGGAGACGGGGAGGAAGCTGGGCGAACTCACGATAGTCACGGAGGTCTTCGAAGTTACACCCGGCGTCGTCAAGATAAGGTTCACGCCTCTCTCTGCCTATAGCCCGACGGCGGTCGAGTTGGGGAAGAGGATCAGGGCTTCGGCAGAGAAGGTCGAAGGCGTCAAGAAGGTGGTCGTGGATTGCAGCGGGCACATGCAAGACGACCTTGTGAACAGGCTCGTAAACGCTGAAAAGTCTCCGTAAACTCTCTTAGTGAACTTTCTGTCACCATTGGTGCAAGGTTCTAGTTGGTGGGCTGATTAATGCAGAAGAGGTAGACCACATCCCATCAGATGTCAAACACAGCATCAGGGCAAGTTTTGGCTCTCGGCATAGGCAGCGCCGGAGCAAGGATCGTCTCTGCGTTGAGCAGGGAGACGACTTTGGTCGATAGGTTCGCTTACATCTCTTGCGATCGGTCCGATTTTGATGCCATAGAGGGAGGAGAGAAGCTGCTGATCGATGGCCCTATCGACCAGAAACTTACGCCCCCCATGGTGAGGGGACTCTCAATCGCCCACAGAGGCGAGATGGTGTCGCTGCTGGACGGCGCAAAGATAGTGTTCATAGTCGCTGGACTGGGAAGAGCCACAGGCAGCGGGCTGGCCCCGGTGGTCGCAGAGCTGGCGAAGGAGAACGGCGCGGATACGGTCAGCGTCGCCATGATGCCGTTCGGGTTCGAGGAGAAGCTCAGGTTCTATTCGGGGCTCGCGTTGAGAAGGCTAAGGGCGGCCTCAAGGGGAGTGGTCGTAGTGGACAATGACATGCTCCTCAAGAGCACGACCGACGCCACGTTGAAGGAGGTCTACGATATCGCGAACTCGGAGGCCGTAAAGGCTCTGAGCTCCCTGCTGGCCAAGCAATCAGAGGATTCCATACCCGTCGGGCTGAACAAGGTCCTCGGGACGGTCTTCCAGGACGGTTACTCGTTCCTGAGCTCTGCTTCCTCTGGTTCTGTCGACAAGACGGAGGAGGCGCTCTCGAGGGCTATCCTCGGGATAAGCAAGCGGGCTGAGACCAAGGATGCCAACCACGCTGTGGTCGTGCTGACGGGGGACTCGACCCTAAGGGCGGGCGAGACCGCCACTGCGGTGAAGCGTCTCGGCTCGATGTTCGGGAGCGAAGCGATCGACGTCGAATACAGCGTAAATTACCGCGGCGGATCCCAGCTCCAGGTGAGCGTCCTCGCCTCGGGGTTCAAGGCGACGCGATACGACGAATACGACCCCCTCTCCTCGCTCAGCTCCATCGATGACGGGATGGAGTGCTCCCTACCCTCTGGGCTAGAGATGCTCAGGCCATGCGACTGATGGACGGGCTCACTTCTTCTGCTCTACGTACTTCTGCAGGGCCTCAAGGTCCGTCTCCTCGACCCTCTTGAAGAGGGGTTTCGGTTCTTTGATCTTGTGGCCGGGTTTCAGCATCATGGACCCTGCCGCGTCCCAGGCCACCGTTGAGAGCGGTTGTCCGACCGAGAGCTGCGCCCACAGATCCTCCGAGCTGAACGGGAGGAACGGATGGAGCAGCATGGCGAGGGTGGCTACGCTGTTGACCGCGTAGTAGATGGCCGTGTTCATGTCGCCGCGCTTCTCCCAGGGAGCCTTGGCCTGGAAGTACTGGTTGCAGCTCGTCCCAAAGTCCAGCAGCGCCTTCAGCGCCCTGTCGTAGTTGCCGCTTTCGATGAGCTGGGAGGTCTCCTCGACCGCCTTCTGGACCGCCGCGAGCAGGGTCTTTTCGGCCACGCCCGCCTCTCCCGGCTCGGGCACCGTGAGGGCGTACTCCCTGTTGACGAAGACCAGTGACCTGTAGCAGAAGTTGCCGAGGTTGGCGACCAGCTCGTTGTTGACCTTGGCCCTGAACTCCTGGAGGTCGAAGTTCGAGTCCGTCTGGGCAAACGGCGTGATGCGGGTCAGGTAGAACCGCAGGTAATCGGGGGGGAGCGCCGCAAGGTATTCCCTGATCGTTATCCCCCACTTCCGGCTCTTGGAGATCTTCTTGTCCTGAAGCAGGAGGTGGCCGCGTGTCGGGATGAAGTCGGGCAGCTTGAAGGAACCCTCGCCCAGCCTCATGCTGGGCAGGAAGAGGTAGTGGTGGTATACGATGTCCTTGCCGATGAAATGATAGGTCGTAGCGCCGTTCCAGTAATCGGCGCCCGCCTTCCCATGCTTGCCCGCCACCTTCAACGCGGTCGATATGTAGCAGAGGTGGTTGTCGAACCACCCGTAGAGGACCTTTCCCTCCGCCTCCTCGAGCGGGATCTTCACGCCCCAGCTGATGTCGCGGGTGATGTCCCAGTCCTGCAGGCCCTCCTTGATCCAGTTCAGGACGTAGTTGCGCGCGTCGGACTGGAGGTCCTCGTTCGCCTCCAGCCATTTCTTAAGCTGGTCGGAGAAGCTCGAGAGTTTGAAGAAGTAGTGCATGCTGGTCTTCTTCACTGGCGGAGTCCCGCAGATGGAGCACTTCGGCTGCAGGATCTGACCGGGCTGGAGCGTCCTGCCGCAGTTCTCGCACCCGTCCGAGTACTGGTCCAGCGCGCCGCAGTAGGGGCATGCGCCCTTGACGTACCTGTCCGGAAGGAACTTCTTGTCCACGTTGCAGTAGAACTGGTCAATCTGCGAGGAGTAGATGTAACCGTTCTTGTAGAGTTCCTTGAAGAAATGCTGGGTGAGGGCCACGTTCTCCTCCGAGCTGGTCGCGTAGAAGAGGTCGAAGTCTATCCCGAGCCCGCTCAGGTCCTGCTGGAACCGTTCTCTCCAGTAGGCAACGTACTCCTCCGGCTTCTTGGCGGCCTTCTCTGCCGCTATCAGGATGGGCGTCCCAAAGTCGTCGGAGGCGCATATCATGATGACCTCCGCCTTTCCGTGCTTCAGGTATCGGTACAGGATGTCCGGAGGGAGATACGTGCTCGCGATGTGCCCGAGGTGGAGGTCGTTGTTGGCGTAGGGGAGCGCAGCCGTGATGATGACCCTCCTCTGGCTGGAGGTCCCCTGCGCCTGGACTTCACTCCCATGGGCTCTGCTGTGAGGCTCCACTATATCTTCCAGCTCTTGGCGTATTGAATCTGTTCCTTGGTCTGCTTCCCGATGGAGATGCCCAGCGACTCGAGGCTGGCCAAGGCTACCTGGCTCTCGATGTCTTCCGGAACGTCGAGCACCTTCTTGCCGAGAGTCGCGTGGTTCTTCAGCACGTACAGGGCGGACATGAACTGGTTCGCGAACGACATCTGCATCACTTCCGGAGGATGGCCCTCCGCGGCGACCAGGTTCACTATCCTGCCCTTTGCGAGCAAGTAGACCCGCTTGCCGTTTGGAAGCCAGACCTCGTCGACGTTCGGTCTCACCTCCTTCCACGACCGGGCCTGCCTGAGGAGCGAGCCTGTATCGATCTCGATGTCGAAGTGCCCAGCGTTGGCGAGCACGGCGCCGTCTCTCATGGACTCTATGGCAGTGTAGGGGATGACCCCTTTCATGCCGGTGCAGGTGATGAACCAGTCACCGGTCGCGGCAGCGTCCTCGATGCTCATTACGTCAAATCCATCCAGATATGCCTCCACCGCCTTGATCGGGTCCACCTCCACTACGGTCACGTTAGCGCCCAGCCCCTTCGCCCTCATGGCCACACCCTTCCCCACCCATCCGTAACCGACCACCACCACCTTCTTCCCGGCCACGAGGAGAGCGGTCGAGCGCAGTATGCCGTCGAACGTGCTCTGGCCCGTGCCGTAGCGGTTGTCGAAGAGGTGTTTCGTCTTGGCGTTGTTTATCGCGATTATCGGGTACGATAGCCTACCGTCGTGCTCCAGCGCCTTTAGCCTGACCACGCCTGTCGTGGTCTCCTCGCAGCCTCCGAGCACGCTCTTGAGCTTGGACGTGTTCGCCGCCACGTGCATGTCGGCCCCATCGTCGATGATGACCTCGGGCTTCGCCGCGAGGACCTGTTCGATGCACCAGTCGTACTCCTTCGCTGTCTGACCCCTCCAAGCCCAGACCTCTGCCTCCGTCGCCAGGAAGGCAGCGATGTCATCCTGCGTGGACAACGGGTTGGCAGCTGCGAGCTTGACGTCGGCCCCCGCCTTGACGAGCGAATCGATCAGTACGGAGGTCTCCTTGGTCACGTGAAGGCAGACCCCGACCGTGACACCTCGCAGGGGTTTGCTCCGAGAACTCTTCTCAGCGAGCTTGTCCAGGGCGGCCATGTGGTTCTTCGCCCATACGAAGTTCTTCTTGCCCTCCTCGGCAAGCTTTGGATTGGCTATCTTCATTTACGGATTCTGTGTTCCGCTGGAAGGTCAGTTATTAAAACCGATTACTTGCCGACGACGGCCCCTTCCAAGAGCTTCCTTACGCGCGGCCCGACCTCCTCCATCACCGACACCACCTCTTCGTGAGAGACCTTCTCCTGTATCCCGGCCGCCCAGTTGGTGGCCACGACCGCGGAGGCGTACCTCAGACCGGCCTCTCTGCAGAGTATCGCCTCCGGGGCCCCGGTCATGCCCACGACGTCGCCGCCCATGAGCCCGAACATCCGGATCTCAGCGGCCGTCTCGTAGCGCGGACCGTCCACGCAGACGTAGACGAGCCCCGGCGTGAGTCCGATACGCAGGGAACGGGCCGCCTTCCTCAGCCTTTCCTGAAGCGAGGGGTCGTAGGGTCGGGTCATGTCGACGTGCACCGGCCTCTTTTCGAAGAACGTGAGGTGTCGCTTGCTCATGTCGATGAACTGGTCCAGAAGCCCGAGCTCACCTACGCCTATCTTCTTGCTGATGGAACCGACGGCGCTCGTGGCGATGACGCCGCTGACGCCCAGCTTCTTCAGGGCCGATACGTTCGCCTTGAAGTTGATCCGGTGCGGCGGGACGGAGTGATCCTTGCCGTGCCTCGGGATGACGAAGAACCGCGTCTTGCCTGCGGAGCAGACGTAGGCGGTCACGACGCCGTACTCCGTCTGGACGCGTCTCTCATCGGAGGCTGCGAACAGCCCTTCCATCCCCGAGCCTGTGATGACACCCGTACCCCGTAGAGCCGTCAGCGGTTATTCATCCTCTGAGGCGTACTGGACGATCGAGAAGACGTCGCGTTTCCCAAGCTTCTCCCTGCCGTGGAGGAAGGCAAGCTCGACGACGAACGCCAGGCCGACCACCTTTCCGCCGAGCGCTTCGACCATCTTGACGACGGCGATGGCAGTACCGGCCGTGGCCATCAGGTCGTCTACGATGAGGACGTCGTCACCCGGGCTCACAGAGTCCCTGTGCATCTCCAGCCCGTCGACGTTGTATTCGAGCTGATAACGCTCGGTAATCTTGTCCGACGGGAGCTTCCCGAGCTTCCTGGCCGGGATGAAGCCCACGCCGAACCTCTCCGCGAGGAGCGCTCCGAAGACGAAGCCGCGCGCCTCGACGCCGAGGACCTTGTCGACCTTACGGTCCTTGTAGTGACCGTAGATCTCGTCCACGGCCATCTTGATGAGGGTCTGGTCCTTCCAGAGAGTTGTGATGTCCCTGAAGACGATGCCCTTCTTCGGGAAGTCGGGGATGCGCCTGATCGCGTGCCGCAGCTGCTCGGAGACCGTGTCCACCATCACGCCTTCAGCCTCGCATGCTCCAGTGCCGTCCCGCAGGAGCAGGACCGCGTCTCGGGCATCGCCTCTATCATCTCTGTGATGAGCGCCCGGAGATTCTCGATGTTCTCGTTGAAGATCTTGATGACGGCCCCGTGCGAGACGGGCTTCACCTTGGGGTCTCCTTCCAGCCCGGAGTCGTAGTCCGTCACGAGCGAGATGTTGGCGTAACACATCTCTAGCTCCCGCGCTAGGACCGCCTCGGGATATTGCGTCATGTTGATCACATCCCAGCCCTGCTTTCTGAAGAACCGGCTCTCGGCGCGTGTCGAGAACCGCGGCCCCTGGATGACCACGACCGTTCCGCCATAGTGGAAGGGCAGCTTCAGTCTCTTGGCCGCGTCCCGCGCGAGCTCCCTGAGCTCGGGGCAGTACGGGTCGGCTGAGCTGATGTGCGTCGTCTCCGGCCCATCGTAGAACGTGTCTCTCCTACCGGTCGTGTAGTTCACGAACTGGTCGCAGATGACAAAGTCGCCAGGTCTGAGATTCGGACTCAGGCTCCCGACGGCACACGGGCCGATGATCCTCTCCACCCCCACCTCCTTGAACGCCGCGAGGTTGGCCCTGTAGGGCAGCGCGTGCGGGGGGAACTCGTGGTGGTCCCCGTGGCGGGGCAGGAAGGCGACCTTCCGTCCGCCGATGGTCGAGAGCCTCAAGGGCGCGCTGGGCAGCCCGTACGGGGTATCGACCGTAAGCTCAACATACTTCTTCAGGAAACGATAGAAACCAGAACCGCCGAACACGCCTATTGTAGCCCGCTTCACATTCGTGCTTCCGCTTGGAGTGCTTAAAATCTTTGGAGCAGCGCGCCGGTCCGATACCTTTTTTCCCCGCACCAAGTGTCGAGGGAGGGTTGCGCGTCCAGGACTTTGGAAGGGTGGCCGACATCTACGACGCGACGCGGTCGCTCCCGGAGGGCGAGATGAGGTCGCTACTGGACGCGCTCGGCAGTGCCATCCCCGGCAGAGGCCCGGTGGTCGACGTCGGGGTCGGGACGGGGCGCTTTGCGATGCCGCTCCAGGAGAGGGGCTTCGAGGTCGTCGGTTTGGACGTCTCGAAGGGAATGATGGCCAAGGCGAGGGAGAAAGGGGTGGAACAGCTGATCTTTGCGGACGTCCACAGGGTTCCCTTCAGAGACGGCGTCTTCGAGTCCGCTTTGCTCGTCCACATCCTCCATCTGGTGAGCGACTGGACCGCCGTGGTCAGGGAGGCGGCGCGTGTCTCGAGAGGGACCGTTCTGTCCGTCATCGAGGTCAGCGAGGGAAAGAGCCTGCGGGAGGAATACCGGGAGATGAGGGTCGAACTGGGCTATCCGCTCGAACGCTTCGAACGCGGGGAGAGAGGCCTCCAGGGCCGCGTGCCACCGGACAGTGTGATCCCCGTCGTCGAGGCTGACCGCGAGGCTGCGGCAGACGACGAGATCAGGCATCTTGAGGAGAGGGGCCAATCGCTGACGTGGGACGTGCCCGAGGACGTCCACAAGAAGATAATCGGAGAACTTCTCGCGAGATATGGGGGGACCACCCTGAACTCGAGGAGCAAGATAGAGGTCGCCATCTGGTCGGCATCGAGACTTAGGCAGGAAGAATTCAAGAGCGACCAGAAGGGTTGAAATACTGACGGGAGGCATTCTAACCTTCCAATGAGCAGGCAATACGACGAGCTACTCTCGAGAGCACAGGCGGGTCTGCAGAAGATCTCGACCAAGTCCTCGCTCAACCGGCTGGAGCTGCCTGAACCTCAGGTCCTCTGGGTGGGAAAGAAGACCATCCTGAGGAACTACGGTGAATTCCCCAAACTCTTCCGCAGGGACCCCGACAGGGTCCTGATGTACCTGGCCAAGGAACTTGCCACGGCCGCCTCGATAGACGGCGAGAGGGCCATCTTCATCGGCAGGAAGGACAAGGCGTCGTTCGTCCAGCTGTTCCAGAAGTACATGGTCGACAACGTCACCTGTCCGGTATGCGGGAGCCCCGATACGCACATTGAGACCGTGAGCAGGCTGCACTTCAGGGTGTGCGAGGCTTGCGGAGCCCGCTCAGCTGCCAAGGTGAACTGACACGTCAGATTCCAACCTGTCGGTCCGGAGCATCAGCTGGAAGGATACCACCTCGATCAACATCTGCGACGTGGAGCTCATCGGGAAGACCCTGAACGAGGGCAAGCTGTCGATGCACATCTCGCGCGATTATTTTGGAGGAAAGGTCGTCGACTCAGATGAGGCGCTAAAGATGATGAAGGAATCCTCGATAATCAACCTGGCAGGGGAGCAGGCTGTGGGCATCGCCCTCTCGAACAAGATGGCAGCGAAGGAGGCGGTGAGACTGATCCAGGGAGTGCCGTTCCTGATGATCTACAAGTTCTCCCATTAGGCGCTAACGGACCCGTAATCTGCCTTACTGAAGATTGCCGTCCTTCAGCAGACCCCGGAGCGCATCCTTCTGCTTGCCGTTGAGACTCTTGGGGACGTAGATGTTCGCTATCACGTATTCGTCCCCCTTGCCGAACCGCGAGAGGCGCGGGAGGCCCTTGCCCTTGACCTTGAAGGTCGCTCCGGGTTGGGTCCCCGCCGGGATGTTAAGCTGGACGTCTCCGTATAGCGTCGGCACCCTCACCTCTGCTCCGAGCATCGCCTCCACGGCGTTGACCTGGGTCTCGACGTAAATGTCGGAATCTCTCCTCTTGAAGACCGGATGCTCAGAGATGCTCACGACGACGTAGAGGTCTCCCCGCGGCATCCCGTGCGCGCCCGCCTCTCCTTCTCCTCTCAGGCGGAGCGTGTGGCCGTCATCCACGCCGGCTGGTATCTTTATGCTGATCTTCCTGGTGCGCCTGATCAGTCCCCTCCCCTTGCACTCGTTGCACGGTTTGTCGATTACCGAGCCCTGGCCTCCGCACCTGTTGCAGGTCTCGACCCGGATGAATCGCGCGAAACCAGCGTTCTGGACCTTCTGCACCTGGCCGGCACCCCCACACTGCGGGCAGGTCCTCGCTGTGGTGCCGGGAGTCGCACCGCTGCCGTTGCACGTAGGGCACTGCTCGGACCTGGGAATCTCTACCTCTCGGGGGGCATCGTTGACCACGTCCTCCAACCTGAGCGGGATCCTAAGGGAGATGTCGTTCCCGCGCTGCGGGCCCCGTCGGCCGCCGCCGAACAGCTGGCCGAATATGTCGTCGAACCCCCCGAACCCAGTACCACGGAAGACGTCGGAGAAGTCCGTGCCCCGGAAGATGTCCTCCTCGGAGCCATACCTCTGGTAGACGCCCTCCTTCCCGTAGGTGTCGTACTGCTTCCGCTTGTCGTCGTCAGAAAGGATGGCATACGCCTCGGAGATCTGCTTGAACCGCTCCTCGGCGCCGGGGTCCTTGTTCCGGTCCGGGTGAAACTGCAGCGCGAGCTTCCTGTACGCGCCCTTGATGTCGTCCTTTGATGCCTCCTTCGGAACCCCTAGGGTTTCATAGAAGTCCCGAGACGAGGCATTGCTCATTTCGCGGGGCGCCTATTGCTTCTTGTCGTCGTCCACTACCTTGTAGTCGGCATCGGTGACGGTCCCGCCGCCGGGCGCCTGCGATTGTCCTTCCTGGGGTCCGGGTGCGCCTCCCTGTGCCTGTCCCTGCGAGGCTTGGGCCGCCTGAGCTGCCTGTGCGGCCTGCTGATAGACTGCCGTGCCCACGTCCTGTAGCGTCTTCCTCAACGCGTCGGACTTGGCCTTCATCTCGGTGGAGTCCTTGCTCTCGATCGCCTTCCTCAGGTCCCTCGTCCCCTCGTCGATCTTCGCGACGTCAGCCTCGCTGATCTTGCCCGTGAGGTCCGTCTTAGTCTTCTCGGCCAGATACACGAGGGAGTCGGCCTCGTTGAGGAGCTGCGCCTCTTCCATCTTCTTCTTGTCCTGGTCCGCGTACTGCTCCGCCTCCCGGACCATCTTCTCCTTCTCGTCCTTGGAGAGTTTGGTCGCAGCGCTTATGGTGATCTTCGCCTCCTTACCCGTACCCAGGTCCTTTGCTGAGACGTTGAGTATCCCGCTCGCGTCTATCTCGAAGGTCACCTCGACCTGCGGCACACCCTTCGGTGCAGGCGGTATGCCGGCGAGGTTGAAGTTGCCCAGCGAGATGTTGTCAGCCGCCATGGCCCGTTCCCCCTGGATGACATGGATGGTGACGGCCGTCTGGAAGTCTGCCGCGGTGGAGAAGGTCTGCGTGCGCTTGGTCGGTATCGTCGTGTTCTTGTCGACGACGTGTGTCATTATCCCGCCGAGGGTCTCTACCCCGAGCGACAACGGCGTGACGTCGAGGAGGAGGATGTCCTTCACCTCTCCCGCGAGGACGCCGCCCTGTATCGCGGCGCCGATGGCCACCGCTTCCATCGGGTCCACGCCCCTCTCGGCGGGCTTGCCCATTATGTCCTCTACGGTCTTCCGGACCATCGGCATGCGGGTCATCCCTCCTATCAGGATGACCTTCTCGATGTCCTTTACCTCGAGCTTCGCGTCCTCGATGACCTTCTTGATGGGTGCCTGTATCTTGGCGACAATGGGGCGGGCGAGCTCCTCGAGGCGGGCCCTGGTGAGCGTGAAGTGGAGGTTCTTGGGCCCGGACGCGTCGTTGGCGATGAAGGGCAGGTCTATGTCGGTCGTGATCGTGTTCGAGAGCTCTATCTTCGCCCTCTCCGCGGCCTCCTTCAGCCTCGCCATCGCGGTCTTGTCGCTCTTCAGGTCGATCCCGGTCTTGCTCTTGAAGTCGTCGAGGAGCAGGTTGACGATCGCGTAGTCGATGTCCGCTCCGCCCGTCTGAGTGTCGCCGCTGGTAGCGAGGACCTGGAAGACGCCCTGACCGAACTCCATCACCGTGACGTCGTGCGTGCCTCCTCCGAAGCTGAACACGAGGACCTTCATCTCCTTCTCCGTCTTGTCGAGCCCGAACGCGAGGCATGCGGCCGTCGGCTCGTTGATGATCCTTACCACTTCGAGCCCGGCTATCTCTCCAGCGTCCTTGGTCGCCTGCCTCTGGTTGTCGTTAAAGTGGGCCGGGACAGTGATGACCGCCTTCTTCACCGGGTACCCGAGGAAGGAGTCGGCGTCCTTCTTTATCTTCTGCAGGATGAAGGAGCTGATCTGCTGCGGGGTGAACTCCTTGCCCTGGAGCTTGACGGTGTAGTCCGTGCCCATCTTCCGCTTGATCTCGAAGATGGTCCCCTCGGGGTTGGCCACGAACTGTCGCTTCGCCGGCTCCCCGACCAGGAGAGTACCGTCGGCCGCGAACGCCACGACGGACGGGAACATCTTGCCCGCTGCGGTCGGGCCTTCTGCGCTGGGTATGACCACCGGTCGGCCGGCCTCCAATACGGCGGCTGCCGAGTTGGTAGTCCCCAGGTCTATTCCGATTATCTTTTCACGAGGTGTGCTCATTGTTTTTCACCATTATCTTTGACGGCCGACTCCACCCTTACCATGCTGGGCCTTAACACCTTGTCCTTGAGGATGTAGCCCTTCCTAATCTCACCGACGACCATGTCGCGGCTGTTTCCCGTGCCGTCGACCCTCTCCACCGCCTCGTGCAACTCCGGGTCGAAAGGCTTGTCCACAGCCTCTATCGGCCTCAGACCCTCGGACTGCAAGACGGCCGTGAGGTTCTTCTGTACCATCTCGAAGCCTTCCAGGAATCCTTTGGACTCTTCGCTCTTCTCGGCCGATGATGCCGCTAGCTCGAGGTCGTCGAGCACCGGTAGCAGCTTGCGTATCAGCGCGCTCGTCGAAAAGTCTTCCAATTCCCGTATCTCCCTGTCCACCCTCTTGCGGTAGTTCTCGAAGTCGGCCTGCAGGTACTTGAGCTGTACAAGGTAGTCCGCACCCCTGGTCTTCTCCTGCTCGATGAGTCTCTGGGCCTTGTCCAGTTCGGCGTCCAGGTCGGAGCGGCTGACGGATTCGAGCCGCGATTTCATCTCGGTCAGCTCCTCGTTCTTCTCCGCCAGTTCCTCCCTGAGCCTGCCCAACTCCTCTTCACCGGCGGCGCCAGCGCTGTCTTCCTGCATCAATACCAGACCCCCAGCGGGCGCGCTTGCACGAGATAAGCATGAAACTCCATCTTCAACACTATACAACATATAGTTGTATACTAATAAATTTTCTGCTTCCGCTGCAACGTGGCAGCCGACCGTACGCTGAACGCGGCCGACGGGGAACCCTTAACAGACGCCGCCCGGCAGGAGCACCAACTTGCGAGACGAACAGCTCAGAGAGAGGCTCCTCAGGTTCGAGAGAGAGAGCAGGCACCTCAAGAAAGACTCCAACGAGCGCAAGGTCTTCGAAGAGGTCTTCGACAAGGCCACCCTCTGGGCCATCAACAGGCTGTTGAGCAACGGGCAGCTCGAGTATCTCAACGGGGTGGTGAACGCCGGAAAGGAGGCGAGGGTTTACTGGGGCGTGGCGCCCGACGACAGCCCACGGGCGGTGAAGATCTATCTGACTGCCTCGGCCGAGTTCAAGAAGAGGCTGAGGTACGTGGCCGGGGACAGGCGGTTCGCGAAGATACCCAGCACCTCCAGAGGCATCGCGGAGCTGTGGGTGCAGAAGGAGTTCAAGAACCTGCAGATGGCCGCGGACGCGGGAATCCGGGTGCCAAAGCCGTATTCGTTCAACGAGAACGTCATAGTGACCGAGTACATCGGCACGCCCCCGGCCCCCGCACCCAGGTTCTCCGACACCGAGGTGGACGAGAAGGACTACAAATGGACGCTGCGGATGGTGAAGAAGCTCTACAAGAAGGCCGGGCTCGTACACGCGGACCTCTCCGAGTACAACATCTTCAAGTTCGGAGGAGAGGACGTGCTCTTCGACATGGGCTCGGCGGTGCTCACGACCCACCCCGAGACGAAGGAGCTGCTGCTCCGGGACGTGGCCAACGTGGTGAGGTTTTTCAGGAGGAGAGGAATCTATGAAAGGGAGGCCAAAGACATCGTGGAGGAGATAGTCTCATGAGCTTTGAACAGGCGGTCAGGGTGCCCCTCGACAGGGTCGCCGCGGTCATCGGCAAGAAGGGAGAGTCGAAGAAGCGCCTCGAAGAGGCGTGCCACGTAACGCTGCAGGTCGACGGAGAGAGCGGGGAGGTGACCGTGAGGTCGAGCTCCGCCGAAGAGGGCGACCCGTTCAAGGCCATATCGGTGGTCGAAGCGGTCGGGAGGGGGTTCTCTCCCGAGAGGGCGCTCCGCCTCCTCGAGCCGGAGAACTCTCTCGAAGTCCTCGACCTGAGGGATTTTGCGGGCAAGAGCGACAACAGCCTGGAACGGATACGCGGCAGGATCATCGGGCTGAACGGCAAATCGAGGCGGGTGATCGAGGAGCTCACCAAGTGCTCGGTCTCCGTCTACGGGAGGACCGTCGCGATAATCGGCGAGGCGACGGAGGCGAAGCTCGCCAAAGAGGCCATCACGATGCTCGCGACGGGGAGCAGGCACCGGTCCGTCTACAACATGCTCCAGAGGGCCAGGACGAAGCAGAAGATGGACAGGATGCTCCTCTGGGAAGACCAGTCGCCGGAGATAGACCCCGACGCGTAGGAGGCCTCGAGAGGGGTCAGTAGCTCTTCAGGAGCTGCAGCTTCTCGGGCAGGTACGTGTCCACGATGTAACTGAGACCGTATCGGGAGAACGCCTCCTGCTCGCTCTTCTTCTTGATCTTGAGGAAGATGTCGAGCTCGTTGTGCCACATCTTGTCTTTGTAGCGAGGGTCGGCCTTGAGCTCGTAGAGCCTCTTGATGTCGATCTCGGTGAGCGGGTCGGAGGGCAGCTTGTACTTGACGATGTCTGAGGCCCACACGCCGAGCCAGACGGCAGACGGCGTCGTGAGGTCCCTGAGATGGGCCGCGTTGGCGGAGCCCGATTTTATCACCATTGCGATGTGGGCCCCCCATGGGTCTGCGTCGCAGAGTATGCCTATCGGCAACTTGAGCTCCTCGTGCATCCTCCTCAGGATGTAGCGCGTCGAGCGGGGGGGCTGTCCCGCCGTGTTGACCAGAATCGCCTTGTACTTCTCGTGCACCTTCTCCTCGATGAACCTGGTGAACAGGCCGCCCTTCTCTATCGCGATGACCATCTCGGCGTCAGTGTCCCGGAACTCGGCGGTCGTCAGGGCAGGGCCTATCATCATGCCGTCCGGATGGGATGAGAGGTCCAGCTTCTTCCCCTCGTACCCCCTGACCGTGTATTCCACGGTGAGGTTGCCGAAGATGGCGCTCCTCTCTTCAGGATAGACGTTGAACTCTTCCCTGGCGGATTCCAAAAGCACCTCCAGGTCCGTGATGAGCTCGTCGGACTCCGCCTGGTCCATGAACTCGACGTTGAACGCCTGCGCCGAGTAGTAAACGTCTCTGAGCGTCGACGTCCTCTTCTCGTCCACGAGCTTCTTGGAGAAGTAGGCCAGCCAGAGCAGCTGGGTGAAGGGCCGGATGTGCTTGATGTTCCCCGCCGACCTCCTTACAGAGTTCGAACCGAGGATGAACTGCTGAAGCTTCTTGTCGTAGATGATGTTCCTCACCGAGCGGCTGGCGAAGGTGACGGCCGGGAACCTCCCCGCGTCGAGGTCCTGGTAGACGTTCTGACCGAGTCCCTTCAGGGCCTTCTCGACCTTCTCCTTCCGGGCTTCAGCGGTAGTCTTCGATCGTGGTTTGCTCAATTACCTTATCACCTTCAACTGCTTTCTCCGCTTCCGCGCTCATCTCCTGCTTTATCTCGTCCGCCTCCAGCTGCTCCTCTTTGAGGAGCTGCTTGTACCTGGGCTCCCTCTTCAGGCCGGCGAGCCCTGTGGAGAACTCCGCTATGAGCGGGAGGTACTTTCCGTAGATGCTCATCTTTCTCTGCGACGCCTCCATCGTGCCCTTCTTCGATAGGAAGACGCTGAGCCGCCTCAGGGCTTCTCTCACTCCGTTCTTGATCTCCGCCTCTATCTCGGGGCGGTCAGCGATGTACTCCTTGCCGACGGTCTTGTAGGGGATCTTGGTGGAACAGATGTGCGTGATCACGGCGACGGGTGCTTCGTCGGGGACATGGTAGCGCCTCCAGTCTATCTCTTCGTTGAGGACCTTGAAAGAGACGTCGTTGCTTTCATCGTACAGGAGCGGTATCCGGTTCGCGAACCTGAAGAGCTTCCTGCCCGGCTCGAGCACCTTGCCTCCGTACACGAGCCCTACCTCGATGAGGAAGGGGAACCCCGAGTACGAAGAAGGGGGCCGCAACACTACGGTCGAGAACTCGGGCTGAAGCTCCTTGATTATCCCGGTGGTGAGTATCTGCTCTCCCACGGGCGAGAGGCAGGAGGCATCCGGCGGGAGGAACTCGGGGTAGCGCTGGAGGGCGTCGACCACCTTCACCGTCTGCTCGTTGGAGAGCTTCTCGGGGGCTATCTTCCCGTCGATCCCTGCGAACTGGAGGAACTTCCTTGCGTTGGTCTCGCCCACGCGATGGAAGTGCTTGTTCCCCATGAACTTCTCCATGTTCTTCTCGTCTGTGAGCTTGATCATCCGCTTGAGCGCCTCGACGTCGATCCCGTGCGGGTGCGGAAGCGTCTCCTTCGGCGCCGAAGGCATCGACTCGGTCGCCCTCTCGTAGGTCGTGATCCTGCCGATGGGGTCGACGAAGGTCAGGTTGGCGTAGCTGCCCACGAGCGCCGTCTGCTTGAAGTATTCGTTGATCTTCTGAGCGGAACGCGTGAAGTCGCCCTCGAGGATGACGTCGACGCGCGTCCCGGTCTTGCCTGCTCCCTCCTCGGTATCCTTCCTGAGTATGATCGGCTTGTTCTCGGAGATGTCGATGAGCATCTCGAAGATGTGCCGGCTCTTGCCGTCTGTCGAAGTCGTGATCTTTACCGGCCTGTTTGTTGTGATCTGACCGTAGAGGATCGCCATGGTGCCGCCCATGCCGAACATCCCTCTGGACTGCCTCAACACGTACTTCGAGCCGTAGAAGACCTTGCCGAATGCGCGGGGCACATGGTGAGGGTCAACCCCGGGTCCGTTGTCGGCGACCGTCACCCTGTAAGCCTTCGGCTCCTGGCTCGCGTTCTCCGCCGATGGGTCGTTCGGCACTATCCGCACGTAGACGTCCGGAAGGATTCCCGCGAGCTCTGCCGCGTCGAGGGAGTTCTCGACGAGCTCCCTTACAGCCATGTACAGCGCCCTGGCGGGATTCGTGAACCCTGCGAGGTCTCGGTTACGGTAGAAAAAATTCTGAGGGACTAATTTCTGAGTAAGTTACCATTTCGCTCGTTCACCTCCAGCCTCCTCTTCATACCACTTCATTAGCTTGTTAACCACTTCTTCCCTTGTCCTGCAGGAAGCTAGGCATCCTCGCGGCTTAGATAGCTTGGCGACCTCTTGTTCATG
>JAPCJR010000010.1:0-4772 GCA_027886865.1 Nitrososphaerota archaeon | reverse complement strand
ATTGTTAGGGGCCTTCCTGACCGAGACAATCATCGAACCTTCAGTGTCAGCTATGATGTTGAGAATTCGCGCAGGCAAGCCTTCGGACCCAAGTACTCGTGAGAATACGTCTGGAGAGAACGCCTTCGCGTCCATCATCGGGCCTAAGTCTTCCGAGATCTCCTGACTGTATATCCTACTCGTTATCTGGTTCTTATTGACATGAACCTCCCCGTACGCCTGTTCTACCAGAACCTCAAATCGCCTATGTAGTTCAATTTGAGTGTTGGTGAAGCCGAAAGAACTGGAATCCGAGTATCCTTCTGTCATTATCATTGTGAGCAAGAGAATCTTGTCATCTGTGACCTCGGCCGGGGTCCTTACTTTGTATTTCACAAATTGCTGGGACCATTCGGGATGTCGAAGCACATACGAATTCGCCGCCTCCCTCTTGCTGCGTAGGACAACGCCTGAACTGAGCAAGGTATTCCTGACATAGGTATAGGACCTATCGACGTCGCTGGCAATCTCATTTATCGACATCCCGTGGCGATAACTGTCAATCAATTCACCCGGCGAGGAATCTATATGAGGAGCCAAACTACTCAGTCAACACCCGGTTACTCTCGACCTCAAGCACTCTACAAAATTAGGTTAATAATCATCGCCCCGAAAAAGAGGGCTTCTTTCCGGTTTCTTCGAACCGGAGGGATGATTTACTTGATCTTGGCCCTGTCCGCTATCTTCACGATGATGAAGATCACCAAGGCGACGATAATGAAGGTGATGACGTTGTTCAGGAAGTCGCCCACCGCGAAGGTCTGACCGCGGAATATCACTGCAAGGGTGGTCAGGTTGCTGCTTGGGTCCACTAAACCGATCACTGGTAGTATCAAATCTCCGACGAGCGCCTTGACCAAGGCGCCAAGATAGACACCGAGTATGAATGCGACCGCGAGGCCGAGGACGCCGTATTTGGACAGGAAAGCCTTGAACTCGTTGGCGAAACCCTTGGGAGCGGGAGGAGCAGGAGCGGCAGGCGCGGGAGTCAGCAGCTTCTTGATCTCTCGAAGTTCAGCTAACATCTCGTCTTCCGCAGTTGTCATCCGTCGTATCGTGGACACGATAGGATTTAAGTTTTCCAGCTGGAAAAGACTGCCAGCGCAGCGCATAACTTAATTACTCGCCGGGAGCGGCGATGAACGAACCAAAATGTCACTCGATGCGCCTGGCTCAAGGGTCAGCGTGATGATAAGGCTCATCGGATTGGTCTTCCTGGGCCTCGGCGCCTCCCTCACCTACTTCACTTACACCGCGGCCGCCCAGGCGAGCATAGTGCCGCAGATTGTACCCGTGTTCTATCTCGGTGCCGGGATGCTCATGCTGGTCGGGCTGATAGCGCTCATCGCGAAGTACAAGTAGGAAGAGGACTCAGCTTCACAGTCGGCGGAAGGCGCGTAGAAGGACCGGCTTTCTTCCACAGAATACCTCGAACTTTTATAACTCCGGGGGAAACGGAATTGCGTGAGCGGACCACCCGCGGAGAAACCGGCCGCAGCTCCCCCGGTAGCCTACACGCCTGAGAACATATGGGAGTTCGGAGACATCGGGTTCGACACGGACAAGAAGCTCTGGTTCGTTCAGCTGACAAATGAAAACAATCAGAACGTCGGCACTTACATGGCCAAGATCGTCGTAGTGAAGCGCGGACGCGCCATACAGTACCAGTGGAAGGATGCGCAGGCAAGGGCATACTGGCACGTGAGGGAACGGTTCCTGGCCGACGACATCGAAAATATAGCCGTGGACCCCTCGGGAACTCACCTCACCATCACCTTCAAGGAAGAGAAGGTCAAGGTCGACGAGGGCGGAGCGCCTCAGGATTTCTCATACCTTCTGTACGCTTTTCACCTTCAGAACAAGGATATTCTGAAGGGGAACCGGGCGCCTCTCGGCTTTGTCGAGTTCTTCGACGCGAAGGGCGAACTGATCCGTCGCCTGAACAACCGCTGGATCGTGATTGAAGATGCCGACCGCAAGAGCGTCGGCGACTATCCCAAGATCCGACTGAGGATCGATAAGAAGGATATCGACCGCGTGCTCACGACTCGAAGCACCGTGATCATCCAAGGTAAGTCTTCCCAGAAGTAGCCGGCACAAGAATCTGGTTCCCTGATGCGACGGTCTAGATGAGGAAGGCCAGTCTCTATCAGATGGTGAGCGGGAAGGAGAACATCTTCGATACTATGTGTCCGGAACCCGTCGTCGCGAACACCGTGATGGCGTACTTCCCTTTCGGAAGGTGGGCGAAGGACAGTAGCGAATCCCTCGTGGACTTCGGCGGCAGACTGACGACAGACGATGTGATCTGAAGGGGTTGCTTCTTCGTCGTGTAGATGATGGCGTAGACCATCGGCATGAGCGTGGTTGTGGTCGTGTTCCTGAAAGGAATGAGTATGACCCCGGGACGCGCAGGCAACTCGGCGCTCTTCGGCGCGCCGGCGATCAAAGCGTTCGGTGAATAGCCTATGACGGGCAGCGGAGGGGGAAGCTGCATCGTAGGGTAGCCGTCCATCTTGTGCATCAGGTCTACCCTGTACAGGGCCGGTCCAAGATACCCGGGTACGACAAAGGTAGTCGCCCCACTTCCCTTGGAGTCGCTGTCGAGGATCCCTGCAGGAAACGCGTGAAACGCGGTAGAGAGCATGACGAGCTGGTAGGTCGCGTTGGGCAGCAGGCCGGCGGCCGTCGCATGGACCGATTGTCCCAGATAGGCCGACGCGGTGTCGATGGTTATCGATGCCTGAAGCTCGAACGATCCCTCGGCGTTGCCGTCCTTCGCGGCCTTCGTGACGACTTCGACTGGGAGTTTCGTGCCCATCTCACCTTTCTTCCCGGTCGTCGGAGTCTCGGGGACGACGAATTTCAGCCCGGCGGGCGTTCCGCCGCCAGCTGTTGCTGCGAACACGCCGACTTTTCTGTCGTTGAACAATATCTCATACCTCTTGCCCTTCGCAAGTCCGGAACCGCTGATGGATACGGTGGTTCCTACGTTGCCGCTCAAGGGGACGATGGCAATAGTCGCCAAAGACGCCAGTCGCTCGCCCGAGTGGGTCTTATGAACGTTCTTCACGATTTCAGGACGCGACCCCTTGGGAGTTCATTTCCGAGGTACCTTACCGCAGCATCCACCGCGTGGAGGTGTAGTGCCGGGATGTCGCGCCGGGCCGGCACGGGGCATTTATGGGAAATGGTTTACACCGAATCGCCAGCCAGTCATGCATTGCCCGAAGTCTCGGCCCTCGCCGACTCGATGGCCGGAAGCCGGGTGATGGGCGCGAGAGAGCGAGCGCTCCTGTAGAGGGCGTACGCTAGAAGGATAGCGATTGCCCCACCCGGAAGTGCAGCGAATGAATAGAACTGATCGAAAGTACTGACCCCGAGAGCCCCGAGCACGATGGTCGCCGAGATCGTTGGGAATAGGAGCACTATTGCGACCCCGAGCCACTTCAAGCTTCTTCGAAGCACCGGGTCCCTGGACCTTCTGGCGCCGATCAGCACTCCGGCGCCGCCTACGACGAATATGAATGAAATGATGATGCTCCAGACAAGTCCTCCCGGAAGGTTTCCAGCGACCGCATTCGCGTATGAAAGTCCGAAGACCGGAAAGACGTTGGTTATTGCTATCACGCCGATGCCGCACCAGAGCGCAATCCGGAGCTTCTCCCAGCGAAGTATGCTACGGAGCAAGGGGTCGGAGCGCCGCGCCACCCGGATGGTGGAGTCGATGAACGCGAACAGGCCCACGAAAAGAAACCCATAGTATATATCGAAAGCAGTCTCAATGGTGGCGCTGTTGCTGTACGTGAGAAAATTCGTCGACCCGTACACTAAGCACATAGCCCCCAGCAAGAGCGCTTGATTCCGGTAGAATCGACTGGCCAACGCGCCCCTGATGGAGAACGCCCAGAACGCGCCGTACACGGCGATCAACCCGGGTATTACCTCCGCGAAGACTATTGCAACCGCGAACCCGAGACTATCTGACATATGCGCTTACCTCCATTCCATCCTTGGTCAGTGAGAAGTTGAAGTAGCCTGGCTGGGGCGGAACGCCCCGCATCTTCCTTATCCGGAGCAACGGGATGACCCTCAATCCTTCCTCGTAGAGCCTCATCTCCACCACGCCGTCGAAGAGCTGCTGCATCGCCGCCAGGACCTGGGGCTGGTGCATGCCCTCCTCGAGGGTCGCGAACAGGACTGCGTCGTACTGCTTGACGTCCGCGAAGAGCTGGGTCAGGAAGCGGTAAATCGTGTCAGGCTGGTTCAGCATCAGCAGGGAGGACAGGACGTCGGTGACTACCCTGATCCTCATTCCCGCGTTCTGCTTTAGGACGTCCTTGATGTTGTAGGAGAGGCCCGCGAGGTCGTTTACGTCGTACTTGATCTGCCCCCCGTCGCTCGCGAACCAGACCGGGACCTTCTGCTGGGTGTCAATTCCAAAGCCTTTCTCGTCTTGGAGGACCTCCTTCACGGAAAGCCGCGTCACATATAGACAAAAGTCACCCTGGGTGAGGCCAGATTCGGTGAACCAATAGCCGAGGGCTTCCTTCCCTATCCCCGGAGGGCCTACGACCAATACCGTCGATCTGTCCGGATATCCGTCGCTAGCGAGGATCTTGTCGAGGGCAGGGATCCCGCTGGAGGCCAACTAGGAGGTCAATCTGGGGAACGCGTGAGATAAACCTATGGAGCTCTGACGAAAACAATCATCGGTTCGCTGGATTTTGCGT
>JAPCJR010000009.1:9999-70609 GCA_027886865.1 Nitrososphaerota archaeon | reverse complement strand
AGACGGCCTACTGTTCCTTCGAGTACACCTACTTCGCCCACCCGTCATCCCGCGTCAACGGCGTGAGCGTCTATGAGGCCAGAAAGAGGGTCGGCAGGATACTCGCCAAGAAGTACAAGATGAAAGGCCAGGTGGTCATACCCGTCCCGGACTCGGCGAGACCGGCGGCTCTCGGGTACGCGGTCGAGAGCGGGATACCGATGGACGAGGGCCTCATGAAGGACAGGTACCGCAGGAAGGGCAGCATCCGCAGCTTCATCGAGCCGAAGCAGAGCGGTCGCGAGGAGGTGGTCAAGAGGATAATCCCGATCACTGAGGTGATAGAGGGTAAGGAGGTCATCGTGGTGGACGACAGCGTGGTCAGAGGGACAAGCTCGAAGATAATCATCGACTCTCTGAAGAAAGCGGGCGCGAAGAAGGTCAAGATGGTCGTGACGTTCCCTCCGATATCCCACCCGTGCTACATGGGAGTCGACTTCCCGAGCAGGGCCGAGCTCCTGGCCCACCAGGTCGCGAACGGAGACGACGACCTCGAGAGCATCGGCAAGAAGGTCGGCAAGGCGATTGGCGTCGAGGAGTTCCACTACAACGACATCGAAGGGCTCAGCAAGGCCATAGGCCTACCCAAGTCGAGCATGTGCTTCGCCTGCATCAACGGGGACTACTCGAAACTTGGCATCGACCCCACCTTCAAGGGAAAGAAAGAGATGAAAGCTTGACCTGCAACATCGGAGTCCTAGTCTCTGGAAGGGGCTCCAACCTAGAAGCCATACTGAAGGCAGTGAAGAGACGCGAGATCACGAGAGCCAGAGTGGCCGTGGTGATAAGCAACAAGCCCGGCGTGAGGGCGCTAGAGGTGGCGAAGCGGTTCGGGGTGCCGACCGAGGTGATAGAGAGCGAGGGCCTGGACAGGACCTCCTACGACGCAAGACTAGTTGATTCGCTGAGGCGGCACGGCGTGGAGCCTGAGAGCGGGTTGATCCTCCTCGCGGGATACATGCGTCTCCTTACTCTGGACTTCGTCTCCAAGTTCCAGGGCAGGATACTGAACATCCACCCGTCGTTGCTGCCTTCGTTCCCGGGGCTCAACGCGCAGGAGCAGGCGCTGGCATACGGGGTCAAGGCGGCCGGGTGCACCGTCCACTTCGTGGTCCCGGAGGTCGACGCGGGCCCTATCGTGCTTCAGAATGCGGTCAGAGTGAAGGAGGACGACACCGTCGAGAGCCTCTCCGAGCGGATTCTCCGGCGGGAGCATGTCCTTTTCCCGCTCGCAGTGAAGCTTTTTGTCGAGGGGAAACTCAGCATCAAGGGAAGGAAGGTTGCCATAAGACCTTGACACCCGTGATAATGGACGGCAAAGCCGTCGCCTCGCAGGTCAAGCTGAGGCTCAAGGAGGAGGCCGAGTACATGAAGAAGATGGGGGTCGAGCCAAAGATCGCGACGGTGCTTGTCGGCGACGACCCGCCCTCGAAGGTGTATCTCGCGAGCAAGCACAGGGCTGCTGGGGAGATCGGCATAAGCTCAGAGAACCACACCCTTCCGGGCTTCGCAAGCGAAGACGATGTGGCCGACCTCATCGACAACCTGAACATAGACCCTACCGTGAGCGGGATTTTGCTGCAGCTCCCACTGCCCCAGCACCTCGACAGCAGGCGGATGATCGAGCGGATCTCCCCTCACAAGGACGTCGACGGCCTCACGTCCGAGAACATGGGGCTCCTCTTCTACGGGCAGGCCAGCCTCGTCCCGTGCACCCCGCGGGGAGTGATGGAGCTGCTGCATCATTACAAGATCCCAATCGCCGGGTCGCGCGCCGTGATAATCAACAGGAGCACCCTCGTGGGGAAGCCCCTGCTCCATCTGCTGCTCGCGGAGGACGCAACGGTCACCGTCTGTCACTCGAAGTCCCGCGACCTGCTCGGCATCACGCGCCAGGCGGACATCCTAATCTCAGCGGTCGGAAGGCGCCCCCAGTTCTCGGTGACACGCGAGATGGTCAAGGAGGGCGCCGTCGTGATAGACGTGGCCATGAACCGAGTCGGGGGCAAGCTCCTCGGCGACGTCGACTTCGAGGGTGTCTCACCCAAGGCATCATACATCACCCCGGTCCCGGGGGGCGTGGGTCCGATGACCGTCATCATGCTCATGGAGAACACCCTCGTGGCCGCTGCCAAGCAGCACAACCTGAACGAGGCATCGGTGCTACAAAAGTGAACAAAAAAGAACTACGCCAGAGCGCCCTGCAGTCGAGGCGCGCGATGCCGAGCACGCGCATCACCGAGCTGAGCTGGCGGGTGGAAGAGAACCTCGTCGGCCAGAAGGAGTTTCGGGACGCGAGGCGCGTCGCGTCGTACGTAGCCAAGGAGGACGAAGTCCAGACGGCCCCGATACTCGAGCGCGCCCTCTCCGAGGGGAAGGTCGTGGTGGTCCCGGTGGTCGACAGGCAGTCCGACGAGCTATTGTTCTTCGAAATCCGCAATGTGCGCGAGCTCTCCCCAGGAAAGTTCGGCGTACGGGAGCCGAAACGAAACGGCTCACCAGTGCCGCTAAGCGAGACGGACGTTGTACTGGTCCCGCTCCTCGCGTGGGACGGACGCGGCCACAGGGTCGGCTACGGGAAGGGGTACTTCGACAGGGCGCTGGCAACACGCGGCTCCTCGCGCGCCATAGGGCTTGCCTTCGAGTCCCAAGCGGTCACGCAGGTGCCGGAGGAAGTGACCGACGTCCAGCTCGACATGGTCGTGACGGAGAAGCAAGTCTTGAGGTTTGGGCGGAAAGCCGCCTGATTGGTGGATAGCGATGTCACAGAGAATCAGCGTAGCCATAATTGCAGGAAGCAAGAGCGACCAGCCGGTCACCGACGAGGCCGCGAAGGTGCTGACTGAGCTGGAGGTGCCGAACGAGGTCAAGTTCCTCTCGGCCCACAGAAACCCGGAAGGGCTGAAAGACTATGTGCTAAAATCCGAAGCCAAGGTCTTCATAGCCGTGGCCGGACTGGCCGCACACCTTCCTGGAGTGATAGCCTCGATGGGCCTGAGGCCCGTGATCGGGGTGCCCGTGAACGTGAAGCTCAACGGGCTCGACTCGTTGCTCTCGATAGTGCAGATGCCGCCCGGAGTGCCCGTGGCGTGCGTAGGGGTTGACAACGCGAAGAACGCCGGCATACTGGCGGCCGAGATCCTGGCGCTCTCCGACCCCGCCATCGCCGACAGGCTGAGGAAGATGAGAGAAGCGTGGAGATGAAACCAAGAGGCACCTTCCTGCGGTCCGGGAAGGTAAAAGACATCTACGAAGTGGACAGCGACCATCTCCTATTCTACTTCACCGACAGGGTCTCTGCGTTCGACGTCGTCCTTCCCTCGACGATCCCCCGGAAGGGTGAGGTGCTGTGCAAACTCTCGGCCTTCTGGTTCGAGACTCTCGGCGTTCCGCATCACATGGTCGGCGTCGAGGGGTCCAATATGATGCTCGTGAAGAAGATGACGATGATTCCGGTTGAGTGCGTCGTGAGGGGCTACCTCTACGGCAGCCTCTTCGAGCGGTTCTCGAGAGGCGAAGTGTCGCTTCCCGTCGAGAAGGTACTGGCCGCTAAGCTCCCCCAGCCATACTTCGACCCGACGACAAAGTCGGAGGTGAAGGACGAGCCGATAACCGAGGCAGAGATAGTCAAGGAGGGCAGGATGAACGCCCCCGAACTTCAGGAAGTCAAGAGTTCTACCATCTCGATCTACAATAAGATGAACCAGAAGGCCGCGCAGTCTGGCTTCATCCTCGCCGACCTGAAGCTGGAGTTCGGGAGAAGGGAGGGAAGGGTGGTACTCGGCGACTCGATCGGCCCGGACGAGTTCAGGATGTGGCCCTCCGACAAGTACGCGCCGGGCAAGTCTCAGGACAGCTATGACAAGCAGCCTGTGCGCGACTGGCTCATCGGCGTGGGTTACAGGGAGAAGCTGGAGAAGGCAAGGAAGAACGGCGAGCCGATTCCGCCACCTCCTCTGCTCCCGCAGGACCTGATAGACCTCGTGAGCGACAGGTACGTCCACATCTATGAGACGTTCACGGGGAAGAAGCTCTAGTCGCGGGGCCGGGCAAGTGAAGAAAGACGCCTACGCCCGCGCCGGTGTAGACGTCAAGAAGGTCAGGAAGATTCACGGCTCGGTTGCCGAGGCGCTCGCCGCCACTTCGTCTTCCCGCAAGGGGAAGTTCGGGGCTCCCCTGATAGGGATCGGCCACTACGCGGGCCTGATAGACATAGGTGGCGGCAGGGCCCTTGCGATGCACACGGACGGGGTCGGAACCAAGCTACAGGTCGCCGTCCAGATGAACAAGTTCGACACGGTGGGGGTCGACTGCGTCGCGATGACGGTCAACGACCTCATCTGCCTGGGCTGCGAGCCGGTCGCGCTCCTCGACTATATCGCGCTAGAACGAGAGGACGAGGCGCTCGTCTCCGAGCTGATGAAAGGGCTCGTAGCGGGCGCCAAAGAGTCCTCCACCGCCATAGTCGGGGGAGAGACGGCGATAATGCGCGGCATGGTGAACGGGTTCGACCTCGTTTCGATGGGGGTGGGCCTGGTCGACCGTGACAGCATCGTGGACGGGTCGGCCATCGTAGAGGGGGACCGGGTCGTGGGGGTCGCCAGCTCCGGGCTGCACTCGAATGGCTACACACTCGCGAGGAGCGTCCTGCTCAAGCGGCACTCGCTGGGGGACCACGTGCCAGAACTTGGGAAGACCCTGGGAGATGAGCTGCTCACGCCGACGCGCATCTACGTCGGACCGACGATGGGCGCCCTCAAGCGGTTCGAGGTGCACGGCATCGGCCACGTCACTGGGGGCTCTTTCAGCAAGCTCGGACGCCTTCTGAGCGGACGGAAGCTTGGGTTCGAGCTGAAGATTCCTCAGCCGCCGCCAATTTTCGGGATGATCCAGCGGGAAGGAGGCCTGTCCGACGGGGACATGACAAGGACGTTCAACATGGGGATCGGCCTCTGCGTCTGCGCTCCGGCGGGAGAGGCCGACGGGATAGCGAGCCTGTTCAGGAAGCGTGGCTTCAAGGCCACCGATATCGGACGGATCACGGACAAGAGAGGGGTGCGCGTCGGTATCTCAGAGGTCTGATTCTAAATCTTGGCCGGTCAGTATTCGACTTTTCCTCTGATGCCGACCCGCTTCCTGTGCTTGCTCAGGACAGGGTTTATCGCCTCCATGACGAGGACTCTGCACCGCTCCTTCGCGTCGCCCGTGTGGTGTCTCGGGTCGAGAAGCTGCCTTATCTCCGCGGGTTTAAGCTTGGAGGCCACCGTCTTGTTCTTTGAGAGCATCTCGGCGAGCGGGTTTGGAAGCCCCTTCATCACCTCTTCCCACGCCGCGAACGATTCCACCCTGATGAGCTCGTGTATCACCTGCCGGTCGTCGCCCTTCTCGACCAGCTTCATCATCACAGCCTCGGTGCCTGCGAAGGGCCCGAACTTCTCCAGGTTCTTCTCTATCATCGCCGGATACACCCTCACACCCCGCATCAACCGTTCATAGATCATCAGGCACTCGTCGAGGGCTAGGAACGCCTCGGGAATCGCGACGCGCCGATTCGCGGAGTCGTCGAGCGTGCGCTCTAGGATGCTGTTGGCTGCGTTGGTGAACGCGACGGGCGGAAAGGCCGATACGAGCCTTGCCAGTGAGCACATCCTCTCTGCACTGACCGGATTCTTCTTGAACGGCATCGCGCTGGAGCCCACCTGCAACTCCTCCATGGGCTCAGACAGCTCCCCGAACGTGGGCGACTGGAGCACGCGGATGTCGAGGCCGAACTTGTGGCAGGACGCGGCGATGGACGCGAGGCACGAGAGCAGGATGTAGTCGACCTTCCGGGGGTACGTCTGTGTCGAGACGGCGAAGTAGTTCAGCCCGAGCGCATCCATGACCTTCTCCTCGAGCAGCCCCGCCTTGCCGTCCCCGCCGAGCAGCTTCTCGAAGCTGGCAGACGTCCCGACCGCCCCCTTCATCCCCTTGCCCTTGAGAAACTTGTCGCGGATGGTCTCGAGGAGCTCGATGTCGATCAGGAGGTCCTGGGCGTAGTTAGCGAACCTGTATCCGAGGGTCGTGGGCTCGGCCGGCTGAAGGTGAGTCCACGCCATGCAGACGGTCTTCTCGTACTTTACGATCTTCTCCTTGCACGCCTCGAGACAGTTGACGAGCCGCGTGAGTATCAACCCGAGCGCCTTCCTGAAGATCAGCGCGTCCGCGTTGTCCTCTATGTCCATAGAAGTCGCCCCGAGGTGCAGCTTGCCGCCGCCCTTTCCCGCCTGCTCCGCGAACGTCCTTAGCTCGGCCATCAGGTCGTGCCGGATCTTTCTCTCCAGCTCGTGCGCCCTGGATATATCGACGTTCTTCTCGCCCGCCTTGGATTCGATCCCCTCCAGCTCGGATTTCGAGAGGAGCCCCGACTTCTCCTCAGCACGCGCCAGCTCGAGCCAAATGCTCCTCCACGTGGCGCGTCTCCCTCGCTCCGAGAAAAGATTCCTCATTTCCTTGCTCCCATAACGCCAGGTGAAGGGCGAGAGGAAGGTGTCGTATCCGAAGGAGTCTTCCTTCAATGTCGCCGGAGTGCGTCCGGGACCCGATTAAACCTTAGCGCTCTAAATCCTGTACTCGGCCATCATCTTGCGTACGCTGCCCCGCGCCCACCTGTAGCTGAACACTGTCACCACAGTGGCGAAGGCGAGCGCTGCAGGGAACAGATAGAGCGGCGTGGGACCAGTGACCGAGGCGACGCTGAATACATCCCTTAGCGCTATTGGGATGGCGGTGACCAAGGCCACGGCGAAGCCTACGGGAAGCATGACTATCAGCCAGTAGGGGTCGACGAATCGGGGTCTGGGCCTCTCCTGGAAATCTGGATGGGCAGCGCCGAAGGCGAGCCCTATGAAGACCTCCTCCACAGTGATCGCGATCGCTATCACGATGTTCTCGACGAGCGCCAGCGGCGGCTTGCCCCCGATAATCGAAAAGACCACGAAGGTGGCAACGGTCGCGGTGAGCGCGAAGCTCAGGGCCACGAACGCCTTCGCCTTGAGGATCTGGTCAGGGGAGATAGGCATCGAGTATAGCACCATCACCGACTTGCTCTCCTGCCCGAAACTTATGGAGGAGATCATAAGGGCGAAGATGGTCCCCGCGAGAAACACAGGGATGTCTGTGACGATTTCCAGACTGCCCGAGTTGGCCGTCGTCACCCCCGGCGTGAGCGTGTCGAGTAGGAAGATTGCGACGAACACTATTGGCACGGCGAAGTAGGAGAGAAGCTCGCGTCTCCTGGCCACCCCCCTGATGTCCTTCCGCACTATAGCGGCTTCGCTGCTGGTCAGCCCGAGCCTGACAAGCGCCCCCGACTGGGGTTTGTACTCAGTAGCGGTCATGCTGACCGCTGCAACCATGGGCGACCAGTACTTCGAGCGCACCTTGACCGCTACCCAGACCAGGGCCGCAGTGAACAGTACCGTGCCGGCTGAGAACGCCAAGGCCCGTGGCACATCTCCTGTGGCCACCGAATCGATCGCGATCGACCCCCAGAGTATTGGCACGAAAGGCAGGAACGAGAGGGTGGTCGACAGGCTGTTCACCACGCCGATGAGCGCGTTCGGGTTGAACGAAGTGTCGATGACCAAGATTATCACGACAAGGAGGGTCAGCCTCAGCACGAAAGCCCCTCGGCGCGCGCGCCCCGACACCAGCGAGCTCACCCTGTTCACCGCAGCCCTCAGGATCTCGACTAGGACACCGCCCGTGAACAGCCCAAGGAAACTGAGAAGGGCCACTCCCACCCACAGGCCGCCAAACCCAAGATAGAACGTCGGCGCCAGCGTGATACCGAGGAATATCATCGGCAGGACCGAATAATTGTAGGCCACCGACAGCGCCGAAGCGGCGACGTACTCCGACTGCGTGATCGGCAGCCAGTTGACCGTATCGCTCGCGGAGAATTTCGATGACACGTTCAGCTCGAAGAGTATGCCTCCAAGCACAACCGAGCTAGGTACGAACGTCGGGATGAATATGAGAGCTTCCTTGATGAGGTTAACGAGGGAAGAATATGCCTGCCCTCCAGGTGAGTCGGCCCCGAACGGGAAGAGCTGCCGCAGCGCGACCACGCCGAGGTATCCGAGCACGGCACATATCGAGAAGGCTGCGACGTCGAGTATCAGGATTATTGACGGCTTGCGAAAAAAACTGGCGGTGCTCCTCCCGCTGGTGCTCGTGCGCAGCTGGGACTTTGTGAGCGCCAGCATCAGCGCGTATATCTTCCGGAGGTCCATCTCACTTGCTGAGCTCCTTCACAATGTCATCGAGCTCGCCGGTACCGGTTATCTTCAGGAAGACCTCCTCCAGCGTCGAGCCGGGGAGCCCCGCCTGCGACCTGAGCTCGGCCATGGTGCCGTTTGCGACGATCTTCCCCTGATACATTATCGCGACGTGGTCGCAGAGCGCCTCGGCGATCTCAAGGACGTGCGTGCTGAAGAGCACCGATATCCCCTCGTTCGCCAGATTCCTGACAAGGTCCTTCACGAGCTTGGCAGAACGCGGGTCCAGACCGTTGAGTGACTCGTCCATTATCAGGATCTTAGGCCGGTGGATGAGGGCCGAGATTATCGCGATCTTCTGCTTCATTCCCTGGGAGTACCCGCCTATCAGCTCGTTCTCGTGGCCGTTCATCTGGAGCCCCTCCAAGAACTGGGCTATCCTCTCCTTCCTCTCCTCGTGCGGGATGCTGTACATGTCAGCGATGAAATCAAGGTATTCCACCCCCGTGAGGAACTCATAGGTCTGGGGGGTCTCGGGGACATAGCCCACGATCTTCTTCACGCCTATCGGGTCCTTGGACACGTCGATACCACCCACCATTATCGAACCAGAATCCGGTTTGAGGATGCCGAGTATCATCTTCATCGTCGTCGACTTACCAGAGCCGTTGGGCCCGAGCAGGCCAAGGATCTCGCCCTTGCTCATCGACAGGTCGATGCCGTCGACGGCCTTTGTCTGACCGAACGACTTTGCGAGCGATGTAGCCTGAAGCGCGGGTTCGTCCATCTTCGTTCACGCTGCCTCTGCACGACCTCGATTTAACGGTGCGTCAGCACCGCGTTTGGACCGCGCGGCTGTCGCCTTCCCCGCTGTTCGCCGCGCTTAAGAGCGACATTTGGGTCGCCAACTTCGGACGCTGATGCCCTGATGGATACGAGAACGGTTAGGGGGGTTAGGGACCTCGGTGTGAACAAGGGCGCGACCGGCTCGCACATAATCGAGTGCGATGATGGGAAGACCTACGTCGTCAAGTTCGCCGGACGGTCGAAAGCCGCAGTCAACGAATTCCTCGGTCAGGCCCTCGCTTCTCAGGTCGGGCTGCCCGTGCCGGCCGCCTCACTGGTGGAGGTCGGTGCGGACCTAGTGGCGGGTTCCGCCGACATGCGGTACAGGAACATCGCGCCGGGTCTGCACCAGGGCTCCGAGATGGTCCGCCGCTCCTTCGACCTAAGTGAGTGGGAAAGGCGACTATCATCTGAAAGGCAGCCGCTGACCAACCTCGGCTCTCTCGCCCACACCATCTGCCACGACAACTGGATCCTCACGACTGACCGGGACCGGGCAGACAACCACCTCTTCGCGCCCGTGGAGGGCGAGCTGAGCTACCTCATGGTCGACTTCACCCACGCCTTCACCGGACCGAGCTGGACCGTAGATACGCTCGAGCAAGGTTCTTACCTCCGCACGCTTGTGCCGATCCATCCCCTGATAGCCGACCAAGTGCGTGGAATCGCTTCCTTCGAACCGACCCTAGAAAGGATTGAGACCCTGAGCGACAAAGAGGTTGAAGACGCGGTCACGGCCATCCCTGACTCGTGGGGAGTGACACCGGAGGAGAGGTTGTGCCTGGTCGGTTTTCTGGAGCTGCGCAGGGGCCTTCTTAGAACCATACTGACATCCAACTCTGCGGCTTTCCCCAACTGGTCGGACTGACCTTGCTTCGAGGCCTAGCTGCTCATTCCGCTCAGCCGAGCGATTCTAGCTGGTCCGCCTTCCAGACCGCCAGGTCCTCGACGATACGTCGGTGGACGACCCTGTCCACGCTCATGGCGATTATCCTTTCCATCATTGCATGCTTTATCTCGGGCGGGATCATCTGGGCGCCGAACGAGCGCTTCGCTTCGAGCCGCCTCATAGCCTCGGCGACCGGTATCGACAACGTCTCATCCCGTATTCTCTCGAGCTTCAGGGGCGGCACCCGCTCCTTGAGCTCCTGCTCGTTTTGCCACATGCGATGCTGCGTCCTCACCGGATAGCCGCCCGCTTGGGTGGGGTTCGGCGTGTTCGTCGCGCCGGGCACCTCTGGGACCTGCGGCACCCGCAGGATCGTGATGACGCTCCCTCTTGTCACCCGTCCTATCTCTCGCATCACCTTGGCCCAATCGGCCACGACGTGGAGTACGTGGATTATTATCGCGGCATCGAACGACTTGTCCTTGAAGGGTAGGCTGTAGGCGTCGCCGAGCAGTAGGCGCTCCAGGCCCTTCTCCCTCGCCTTGAGGAGCATCCTGCGGGAGACGTCCACGCCGGTGACGTCGAAGCCAAGCCCGGAGACTGGTATAGCGAAGCGACCGGTGCCCACACCGACATCAAGGACCGACCTGAACCCCTCAAGTGAGGCGGCGATGGCGCCGATTTCCTGCTCGGTGGGGGCCTCTCTTGTCGCATCATACTCTTCCGCCATCTGGTCGTATTCGGCCTCCAACCCCTTTCGTCGATGCGGCCCCGCCACTCCGATAAAAACGAGTAGAACGTGTCGTCGGAAGGCCGTCGGACGAGGAACACTGCCGTCAAAGGTCCTACTACGTCTCCTGTACATGGTGGCTTAAATGTGGTTCTCGGATGAATCCGTGTGCTCGCGAGGAAGTCCGTCAAGCAGAGGTTCGCTCCGCCACCGTCAATCGAGCCTCTGATGGAGTCCTTCCGCCTGATGTGCAACGATGCCATCAGAATTGGATTAGCCGCTGATGCTTCCTCGCTCAAACGCCTCTCCAAACTAACTTACGGCGAGCTGAGACGATACGACGGGGTTCCGTCCTCCTACAAGCTCTGTGCGATATCGAAGGCAGCTGGAATCCTCGCAGCTCGGAAGAAGTCCATCAGGCGCGGATTTCCCACAAGGAGTCCCTATCTCTCGAAACCTCTTCTCGTCTCGTGCTACGGATTGAAGATCGAGAATACATCGCTTCTCGTTCCTCTCGGCGAACGCCGATTCGAGCGCGTACCTCTGAACGCGCACACACTCGCCGTCATGTCGCAGCCAGGTGTGAAGGTCCACTCGTTCACCCTGACCGAGCGCTCGCTGTCGCTCTGCATCGCGAAGGAGGTCGGAGAACTATCCGTCGAAGGAGCGGTGGGCATCGACAGGAACCTGCGGAACGTGACCGTCGGAAACGTCGAACAGGTCATCTATTACGATGTCTCGAAGACAGTCGAGATAGCCGAGAACACGAGAAGCATCGTTCGCTCGTTCAGGCGGAACGACGTCCGGGTCAGGAAGCAACTCGCGGAGAAGTATGGACGAAGGAGGCAGGAGCGGGTAAGACAGATCCTCAACCGCGTCTCGAAGACAGTCGTCTTAGAAGCTAAGAGGAACAGGCAGGCGATAGCTTTTGAGAACATCAGCGGGATTAGGAAACTCTATCGAAAGGGCAACGGCCAGGGCCGCACCTTCAGAGGTAAGATGAACTCGTGGCCGTTCCACGAGCTGAAGAGGCGGGTCGAATACAAGGCTGCGTGGGAGGGCGTGGCCGTCATCACGCTCTCTGTGAAGGAGACGAGGGGCACCACAATGGACTGCCCGCGATGCGGGGAGAGACTCCAAGCGGCAGTCCGCGACGATGCGACCCATTATCGCCAGCTGTGGTGCGAAGGCTGCAAGAGGTGGGAGGACCGCGACCTCGTCGCGGTGATGAACATCTCACGCAGGGGTTGGGTGAGGTTCGCCCAATCACAGGGACAAGGCGAGGCAGGTGAAGCGGTGAAGGGGAACCCTGAAGGCAGGAGACCGCAGGCAATCCTCAGAGTCGATGCCTCGAAACTGAGTCATGCACAGCAGACGCAGTAGAACCTTAAAGACTAATTATGCCGGCCGGGCCGTCCTGAGACAGCGTTGAGCGACCCGGAGATACTCGGGGAGTCCCTTCCCTTCCACGAGAAGATCGAGCTACCTGGATGGGCGGCCGTCAACACTTCGATAGCCTCATACAAGGCCTACCTGACGGAGACTGTGGCTGACTCCCAAGCCCACTGGGAGGCTGTGGGAAGGGAGCTCGAGTGGTTCAAAGAATGGGACACCGTCCTCTCGAGAGAGGGGTATCCCCACGTCTACCACTGGTTCCAGAACGGCCTCCTGAATATCTCTTACCTCGCCGTCGATAGGCACGCGAAATCATCGCGAAGGGACAAGGTAGCCCTGATTTGGGAGGGAGAGCCCACCGATGAGAGTGGTTCCCCCCGTGAGGTCAGGAAGATCACCTACGGCGAGCTCTTCCGGGAGGTGAACCGGTTTGCGTTCATCCTCAAACACAAGTTCGGCCTCAAAAAGGGGGACCGAATGGCCGTCTACATGCCGCTGATTCCGGAGGCGATAGTGACCCTCCTCGCCGCTGCGAGGCTCGGCGTGACGTTCACAGTGGTCTTCAGCGGGTTCAGCTCGGAGTCTCTCTCTAGCAGGATCGGCGACCTGGGGGCGAAACTACTGGTCACAGCGGACGGATTCTACAGGAGGGGCAAGCAGGTGTTGCTGAAAGAGATCGCAGACCACGCTCTTGAGCAGGCACCTTCGGTGGAGCACACGATACTGGTGCGGCGGCTGGGGATCGAATGCCCGATGCGGGCTGGAAGGGACTACTTCTTGGACGAACTCCTCGCGGAGATGCCATCTGATGCCGCCGTGGAGCCGGAGAGGGTTGAGAGCGGCCACCCTCTTTACGTCCTCTACACGTCGGGCACGACCGGAAAGCCGAAGGGGATCATACACGACACTGGCGGCTACTCGGTGCTCCTGCACGCAACGATGAAGTGGGTCTTTGACCTGCGCGACGAGGACGTCTACTGGTGCCCTGCGGACATCGGATGGGTCACCGGGCACTCTTACGTGGCATTCGGGCCTCTCATCGAGGGGGCGACGGTGGTGATATACGAGGGCGCGCTCGACTGTCCGCAGCCGGACCGGTGGTGGGCAATCGCGGAGAGATACGGCGTCTCTCTGCTCTATACCACTCCCACGGCGACGAGGGCGCAGATGAAGTTCGGGGACGACCATGTGAAGAGGCACGACCTCTCGTCTCTCCGGCTGATACAGAGCGTAGGGGAGCCGATCAACCCCTCAGCCTGGCGCTGGCTCTTCGACCTGGTGGGGAACAAGAAGTGCCCCGTCGGCTCCACCTGGTGGATGACGGAGACGGGCGGGATACTCATAGGGACTCTCCCAGGCCTCAAGCTCATACCGATGAAGCCTGGGTCGAACGGCCTGCCCATCCCAGGGGTCAAGGCGGACATCGTGGACGAGGCCGGCGTCTCCGTCGCTCCGGGAAAGAAGGGCTTCTTGGTACTCCAGAACCCATGGCCTGGGATGCCTGGTCCTCCGACCGGGATGTACGGCGACCCGGAGAGGTTCGAGAAGCAGTACTTCTCGCGATTCCCGGGCACGGACTATTTCTTCTGCGGCGACTACGCGGTGAAGGACACAGACGGGTACATCTGGGTGGCAGGGAGGGCCGACGAGGTCCTCAAGGTCGCCGGTCACCGGCTGGGGACCTATGAGATCGAGTCTGCCATCGTCTCCCACCGTTCCGTCTCAGAAGCCGCCGTGGCGGCCATCCCTGACCTCATCAAGGGGGAGGTCCCCATCGCCTTCGTGGTCCTGAAGCAGGGCCACGAACCTTCAGACGAGCTCCGGAGGGAGGTGAAGAAGTGGGTGAGGGACGGGTTCAGCCCCATCGCGGAGCCCTCGAAGGTGTTCTTCGTGAACAAGCTGCCAAAGACGAGGAGCGGCAAGATCATGCGCAGGCTGCTCAAGGCGGTAGCGGAGGGTCGCCCGCTCGGGGACATCGCTACGCTGGAGGACGAGACCTCGGTGGAAGAGGCAAGGCGGGCCTACCAAGACTTGAACGTAAAATGAGCAGATTTCGTCAATATCTGCCAAAAATGACTATTCTTGTCAGGTTTAAATAATGACGAATACTCTAATACGCCGAAAATGCAAAGACGCGGTAGAAGCGGAATTTCTACCACCGCCGCAGCAATCATCATAGTGATCCTAATCCTCGCCGTAGGGGCGGGGATTTACTTCTACTCCACCCAATCCAAGTCCACGACCTCTTCCACCACCTCCTCGACGGCTTCAACTTCAAGCAGCGTCGTGAGCACGACCTCTACCACAAGTAGTATCGTGAGCACCACTTCGAGTGTCTCGAGCACCTCAGCAGTACCCAGTACATTCACCTACGAGACAGCCGAGACTCCAGAGTACCTGGACCCGGGCATCTCGTACTTCTCGTACGACTACAACATCATGCAGAACGTATACGAGCCACTCATCTGGTACAACGGTAGCTGCTCGACCTGCCTCGTCCCATGGCTTGCGCAGAACTACACAGTCTCCTCAGACCTGAAGACCTACAGCTTCACCCTCCGGCCAGGCATAACCTTCGCCGATGGTGAGCCACTCAACTCCACAGCGGTCTACTTCTCACTCAACAGGCTCCTGCTCTTCGACGGAAGCACCCCGGTCGGTCACGGTAGCCAGGCCTCCTGGCTGCTATGGCAGCTGGTCGACCCGAGTCTCAGCACCACGCTAAATGGCGCTCAGACATACGGTTCGAACTACGTTACACAGACCCTGGCGCAGAACTTCGTCAAGATCACAGGTCAGTACACCTTCACAATCAACGTCCAATATCCATCGTCTGCTGTGCCAGAGTTGCTCGCAGGAGAGTGGGCGACAATCATCGCACCTGCCTATGTGATGCAACACGACATGGCATTGTGGAGCGCCTCCGGCTCTGGCTACACTCTGCCCAATCCCACTCTAAGTGGGGGCATGATGAACCAGATAAACCAGTACTTCCAAGACGAGTCTGCCACCTGCAACACCGGCTCAACGCCGGGTGGTTGCGGAGCAACGTACCTGAACACCTCGACCCAGGGTTCCGAAGCGGGGACCGGGCCGTACGTCATAACCAGCAGCGACGCGACCTCGGGCACCCAAACCCTGACCGCCAGAAGCGGATACTGGGGGGGACCCAATACAGTCGCAATCCAACCACAGATCAAGACCGTCATCTTCAAGTTCGTTCCTGATGTGACTACCAGAGAGGTAGACATCCAGAACGCAGCCAAGTCCGGACAAGCGATGGCAATCGATCTTCCAGGGACCAACCTGTACGACATTGCAGACAAGAACGCCTGGCTCACCAACAACCAGCTCAGCTCTGACGTCACCGGAGTCTCAATGTACGGATCGTTCCCGTTCTACGGGGTAACATTCGACCCATTCGACACCAACGTCACGAGCGCACTTACGGGCCAGTACTACAAGTTCCAGCCATTCGCAGACCTCAGGTTGAGGACAGCATTCGCTGACGCCGTCAACATGACGGAGGTCAACGACTTTGTCAACAACAAGGTCGGAACAGTGGCTCCCAACGTAGTGCCGCCCGGGCTCCCACCGACCGGTTCGTTCAACTCAGCCATACAACCTGCCTACAGCTTCAACCCTGACCAAGTCCAAGCCTTACTACTGGCAGCGATGCAGAGCCCACTCACATCATTCAAGTTCACGAACGGAACAGCAGCACCTGCAGGCTTCTTCAACAACGCATTCGGTTGTACCACGCTGACCAATGGTCTGTGCAGCAACCCGACTCCTCAGACAATCCCTCTCGTCGTCCCCTCGGGTGACACGTTCGATACGGCTGTCCTCACACAGATAGCGAGTGTTGTCAACAACGTCAGCGCAACCTACAACATGGGCCTCACGGTCTCTGTCGTGCCCGTACCAACCGGTCAACTTCTTGCCAACGCATTCGCAGTCCCCACTCACTACTACATGTACGCCCTGGGCTGGATTGACGACTACCCGTGGGTTCTCGACTTCCTCACCCCGATGTTCGCTCCCAACGGGGCATATACCGGAGCTGATGGATGGAACCTACCAGAAATGGCCACACTCAACTCTCAGGCGATAGCAGCAAGCCAATCCGGCAACCTAGCCGGAATCGTGGCTGCCAGCAACGCCATGAACACACTGGGCAACAAAGAGGTCATGTACCTCTGGACCCTGGACAGCATCAACTTCGTCACCATGACCTCTAACGTCAAAGGGTTCTTCTTCAACCCATCACTAAGCACTGCTGCTTCGGAGGGTGTAGGACCTGAATACTTCGCGACCCTCTACTGATAAAGTAGAGGGCTCCCCCGTTTTTCCGCGATGAGTCTCCTCTTGGCGACAAATGATTGAAGCTCTACGAGTACGTAATCAGACGTCTTTTGTTGATGGCGGTCGTCCTTTTTCTACTGAGTCTCCTCATATTCTATCTGACGCGTGGTTTGCTTCCCGCTGGTACTTCCCTGGCGCCCTACATATCGCCGAGGATGAGCGATGGCGTGAAGCTGCAGCTCGCGCAGAACATCGGGGTGGCGACGTCCTCGTGCCCTTCCTTTACGGCGTTCTCGGATAACCAAGCGGGTTGCATAGTCCCGCTGTGGGAGCAATATTCCACCTGGCTGCACAACGTCCTCGCCGGCAACTGGGGATACACGCTCCTCCCCGGCATCTCTGGAACGGAGAAGACCTGGGACGTATTCTTCGGCAGGTTCCCTCTGACCGCCGAGCTCGCGATTGCCGGCGCCGGCCTCACAATACTCATAGGGATCCCGTTGGGGATCATCTCGGCGACGCACAACAACAAGCTTCCTGACCACCTCTCGCGCATAGTCGCCCTCGGCGGGTATTCCGTCCCGCAATACTGGTTTGGAGCCATATTGCAGATCCTGTTGGTGCTCTATATCCGCGTCAACGGACTGGGGCTCTTTCCGACGAGCGGCTCATTGGCTACGCTCTGCGCGATTTGCGTCGCCAACCCGGGGACCGTCGCCCAAACCACAGGAGCGCCGCTCTTCGATGGCATTCTCGCTTTGAACCCTGCCTACACGTGGGACGCGGTGGTGGCTTTGGCGCTCCCTGCTCTTACATTGGCGATCACTTCAATCGGGGCCTTAACCAGGATCGTCAGGTCGAGCATGGTAGACGTCTTAAAGCAGGACTACATCCTCCTCGCCCGGTCCAAGGGATTGCGTGAGAGGGTCGTGATCTACCGTCATGCGCTTAGGAACGCCCTGCTCCCCGCCGTGACGATCGCAGGCCTCATCGTCGCCTTTCTCCTGGGCGGCGCGATAGTCATCGAGATCGTCTTCACGTGGCCCGGGGTCGGTAGCGCCTCGCTCCTCGCCGCCAACGCCCTCGACATCAACTTCCTTGAGCTCTACGTCCTGGTCACAGCGCTGATAATAGTCTCCACTAACCTCGTCGTTGACATCCTCTATGCCAAGCTGGACCCGAGGATCAGATACTGAGGCGATGGGATGAGCGAGACGATCCAGGACGAAAAGATAGGCACTCCCACCGGACGCTCAGCGGACCTGCGCTACGCGCTACATCTCTTCCGGCAGAACCCATTGGTCATCGCCGGCTCGATAATCTGCGCCGTCACGCTCTTCATCTCGGTGTTCGCCAACTTCCTCGTCAACCCGAAGATCGGAGGCGAGACGGACCTCCCCCTGAGGCTGTGCTGGAACAACCCTCTTCTCAATTGGCACATCGCCAACATAAACGCCTGCACGGGGACCGTCTATTCTCTTGGGACGGACTCCTTCGGGAGAAGCGTTCTCGACGTGATAATCCTTGCCATCCCTCTCGATGTGCGCATCGCTCTGGAAGTCGTAGGCTCGGCGGTGTTGATCGGAGTCTTCTTCGGGGCCATCGCCGCGTACGCTGGAGGCGCAGTGGACGAAGTGATACTCAGGGTCACCGATGTCTTTCTCGCGGTGCCCGCCATACTGCTGGCGATAGTTCTCCTCGTGATTCTTGGCCGCTCGTTCGAGATCCTGACCTTCGCGATACTAATCACGTGGTGGCCGACCTACGTCAGGTTGATCCGGTCACAGGTGCTCGGCGAGAAGGAGAAACCGTACGTCGAGAGCCTCAGGGCGATGGGCGCCGGGAAGCTGCGCATCCTCTTTAGGCACGTAGTCCCGAACTCCATCTACCCCATCTTCGTCCAGGCGACGCTCGACATCGGCAGCGTCATCCTGACCGTCTCGGCCCTCACCTTCCTCGGGTTCAGCCCGAGTCCCCTGATCCCGGAACTCGGCAACATCGCGAACGAAGGCATAATGTACCTGTTCACGGCTCCGTGGCTGATCATCTTCTCCGGCCTGACGATTCTGGTCATCTCCCTCGGGTTCAACCTCCTCGGCGACGGCATAAGGGATATCTTCGATCCGCGGACCCGGAGATGATTGCGATTGCAGAATAGCGCTCAAGACGTGCTGACGGTCAAGAACCTGAGGGTCAACTTCCACACCTACGCCGGCGACGTCAAGGCGCTCGACGGGGTGGAGTTCTCCGTCAAGAGGGGAGAGGTGCTCGGGCTCGTGGGCGAGTCCGGGAGCGGCAAGTCGGTGACCGCCCTGTCGATAGAAGGGCTGCTCCCACAGAACGCCGAGGTCCTTAGCGGCGAGGTGATCCTCTCGGGGTCTGACCTGCTCAAGCTCAGCAAGGAAGACCTGAGGGTGGCGAGGCTCAAGGACATCGCGATGGTCTTCCAAGATCCGACGACCTACCTGAATCCTGTCCTGACGGTGGGGTCCCAGATAACGGAGATAATGACGAGCGAACCGGCGCTCTTCACTCAAGAGCTCATCGACAGTCGGCTCGAAGAGCTCAAGCGGCTGGACGGTGAAGGCAAGCTGACCTCCGAGCTCCGGAAGGAGCGAGACCAGCTCACTTCCCTGCCGAAGGATTCCCGGCTGAGCGGACGCGAGTTCAAGCAGATCGTCAAAGCCCACGCCATCAATATCCTTCGCCAGGTGCGCCTCCCTGAGCCCGAAAGGATCTTCCAGAGTTATCCCTTCGAGCTCTCGGGAGGGATGAAACAGCGCGTCATGATAGCGATGGCCCTGGCACGCAGGCCCAAGCTGATCCTGGCTGACGAGGTGACCACGGCCCTCGACGTCACCGTCCAGGCGCAGATACTGAAGCTCCTGTTGGTCCTCAAGAGCGAGATAGATACCTCCGTGATACTGATCACTCACGACCTCGCCGTCGTGGCAGAGGTCTGTGACCGGGTCGCAGTCATGTACGCCGGGAACATAGTGGAGCTAGCCGAGGTAAACGAGCTCTTCAGGAACCCGCTGCACCCCTACACGCAGGGACTTCTAGCCTCCATCCCGAGGCCGGACTCTTCCCGGCTCGAGCTAGCGTCGATAAAGGGGTCGGTCCCGAACCTAATGTCTCCCCCCACTGGCTGCCGCTTCCACCCGCGGTGCCCGAAGGCTTTCGACAGGTGCTCCGTTGAGAAGCCGACTCTTGTAGAGTTCACCCCCGGCCATTTTGTCGAATGTTTCCTCTATGGAGGATGAGCGATTTGCAAGACGATGAATATCTCCTGAGGACTGAGGACTTGTTCAAGTGGTTCCCGATACGGGGCGGCCTACTCGGGCGCACCGTCGCCAACGTCAGGGCGGTCGACGGCGTCACCGTCGGGGTGAAGCGTGGGGAGACCCTGGGGGTCGTGGGCGAATCGGGCTGCGGCAAGACCACCCTGAGCAGGACAGTGATGCGCCTTCTCGAGCCGACGCGCGGCAAGATAATCTTCGACGGGACCGACATATCGAAGCTGAAGGCCGGGAAGCTGAAGCCGTTCAGGAGGCGGATGCAGATGGTCTTCCAGGACCCCTACGCCTCCCTGGACCCCAGACAGAGCGTCAGGTCGGCGCTAGTCGAGCCCATGACCATACACGGCATGGGGGGTTCCGGCGACGACAAGAAGCGCACGGTGGAGAAGCTCATCGAGATAGTAGGGCTCAACCCAGACCACCTCTCGCGCTTCCCGCACGAATTCTCCGGCGGCCAGAGGCAGAGGATAGCCGTCGCGCGAGCGCTGGCCGTGAAGCCGGACTTCCTCGTGCTCGACGAACCCACTTCTTCGCTCGACGTCTCAGTCCAGGCGCAGATTCTCAACCTTCTCAAGAAGCTGCAGACCGAACTCGAGCTGACGTACATGTTCGTCTCGCACAACCTCGCGGTGGTGCGACAGATGTGCCACAGGACTGCGGTGATGTACCTCGGCAGAGTGGTCGAACTGGCCCCCACGGAGCTGCTCTTCCAGAATCCAAAGCATCCCTACACCAAGGCCCTTCTCGCCTCCGTCCCGCTCCCCGACCCCGGCAAGAGGACCGACCTGGCCGTCCTCGAGGGAGACGTGCCCAGCCCAGTCAACATCCCGCCGGGATGCAGGTTCAAGTCAAGGTGCGCCTACGGGACCGAGAAGTGCGTACAGACCGCGCCGCCGTTCGTCGAGATAGAGCCGGGCCACTTTGTGGAGTGCCTGTACGACATCAACTTCGCCACCAGAAAGCAGGTCGAAGTCTCCGTCACTTGACGATCGAAGAGTAAGCGAGGAACACGAAGAGTATGATGATGAGGATCACAAGCGGCAACGCCACCGTCTGAAGCACGGCGACAAAGATAGCCAGGTAGTCCCTCAGCCCCAGCTTCCCCCCGCTGTCCTCCGCGCCTCCTTTCCCATCGTCACCGGACAACGGTGGGCGCGGGGGACGCCCTTTCTTTTTAGTGTTAAGACGCTCCGAGATATCGAGCGCAAGGGTTCCCTGAGAAGTCACACCTTTCGCTTCGCGCACCTTAAAATATCCTCGAGCCTCGAGCGCGACACAGGTACTGGAAATTGCTCATGATCCCTGGACCGTCGGAACCGGAGCCAGAAGTGCTGGCGGAGCTCTCTCTCCCGATACTCCCTCACTACGGCGACAAGTGGATGTCCGTCTACACGGAGACGCTGAACATGATGCAGAAGGTCTTCAAGACGAAGAACGAGGTGCTGATTGTTCCCATCCCTGGCCAGCTGGCGGTGGAGATGGCGGCCGTGAACCTGGTCGCAAGGGGCGAGGAAGCGGTCGTCTGCGTCAACGGGGTCTTCTCTGAGACCATAATCGATGCAATCAAAGCGATTGGCGGGAAGCCCGTCGCAGTACGGTCAGAGCTTGGTGACGGATTCACCCTCGCGCAGGTCAAGGCAACCGTCGATGGGATGAAGGATCCCGCCGGGAAAGCGATCTTCATCGTGCAGAACGAGACCTCTACCGGCGCGGCGGTCAACCCTGCTGAGATATTCCGATACTGCAAGGGCAAGGGGATGTTCACGGTGCTCGACGCGATCTCTGCTATAGGCGGGACCGACCTGCGGGCGGACGAATGGCAGGTGGACTACGCCATCGGATACGCGAGCAAGGCCCTCGGAGGCGTCAACGGGGCGGAGCCGGTCGCGATCTCACAGGCGGTCTGGGACGAGGTGGCGAAGAGGAAGGGAGATGTCCATAGCACGTTCCTCGACCTGAACGTCTGGCGCGAGGCGATCGACGTCGATGCCTCGTGGGGGCATCCGCACCCGACCTCGATGCCGACCTCGGTCATCGTGGCGCTGCGGAAGGCCGTGTCCATGGCGCTCGAGGAAGGCCTCGAAAATAGGTACAGGAGGCACGCCGAAGTAGCGAAGGAGATGAGGGAAGGTATGGATGGGCTAGGAATCGAGGTGTTCACCGACCCGAGGTACTACTCCAACACCGTCAGCGTTGGGAGGGTCGACCCCAAATGGGAAGGGGAGCTGCGGAAACGACTCGTGTCCGACTACAACATCATGATAGCGGGCGGCCTCGGGCCTCTCAGAAGCAAGGTCATCAGGGTAGGGCACATGGGCAGCTCGGCCAGACCGGAAAAGGTACGGACCACCCTCGCGGCGATGGCGCGGATCCTAGACAAGGTCAGATAGCGCAAAGACTATCAATACTGGGACGCTCACCTCCGGTCGACTCATTGACCTCGTCTTTCATATTACGGTGCATGCCGCATGCGTGCGAGTACAGTTCCGACTCCAAGAGCCTCGTCTGTGACAACTGCGGAGGTCCGCTGGAAGCAGTGTACGACTACGAGAAGCTCAGGACCGGCAACGCCGGACTGCCGACAGACGGGTCGCGAACCGGTGTATGGCGATACGCTCCGCTGCTCCCAATAAACGAAAAGACCCCCACGATCTCTCTCGGGGAAGGCGGGACGCCGCTAGTCCATGCGGATAGGCTCGCCGAAACTCTGGGGATGCGGAAGCTGCTCGTGAAGGACGAGAGCCGGAACCCCACGCTTTCGTTTAAGGACCGAAAGTCGAGCGTCGCCGTCAGCAAGGCCGCGGAGTTTGGGGCGAAGAGGGTCGCCAACATGACCGCCGGGAACGCGGGCTCTTCGGTCGCCGCGTACGCGGCGAGGGCCGGGATAGCCGCATACATCTTCACCATCGACGGCATCTCCGACTCCAAACTCGCGAAGCTGCTCTCATACGGAGCGCACGTGTTCAAGACGACGGCGCCCACCAAGGAACTCATGGCGTTCGTCGGCTCGGTCTCGAAGAAATACGACATGACCAACATGACGGCCGCTTCGCGGTACAACCCCTACGTGAAGGAGGGTTCGAAGACCTGCATCTTCGAACTCTATGAGCAGATGGGCGGGAAGCTGCCCGACTGGATCTTCGTCCCGATCGGCGGAGGCGGCAACATGGCGGGGCTCTTCAAGGGGCTCCGGGAGCTGAAGCTCTTGGGTCTGATAGACCAATATCCCAAGCTGGTGGGCGTCCAGGGGAGCGATTGCGCGCCCGTGGTGGAGGCATTCGAGAGGGGCCTTGCCCCCGCGGACCTGCCTACCATCCTCAACCCGCACACCATAGCCCACAGCATCAAGGACAGCTGGGCCCCCGATGGGGACCAGGCGCTGGTCGCGATACGCGAGTCGGGCGGGCTCGCGGTCGGAGTCACCGATGATGAGTTGCTCGAATCGATGAAGGCGATGTCGGCACGAGAGGGACTGTTCGTGGAGCCTGCGGCCGCATCTCCGCATGCAGCCCTGCGGAAGCTCGTCCAGGATGGCAAGGTCGGGGCTGACGAGTCGGTCGTGCTCATCGCCACCGGTTTCGGCTCGAACCAGCCAGAGGCAGCGATACGGGCCTGGGGGTCTCCTCCGACCATCGGACTCGACCTCGAAGCGTTCGGTGCGCTGGTCGTAGGATAGTCGGCCAGAAATAAAGAAGGCCGGCCCGGCTTCATCTCCCTCCGACGGATGGCGAGGGGGAAATAGCATTACCATCGCGCGGCGGCAGGCGGGCTCGGTCCCGACTGTAGCTTTATATCCGGTGGAGCGAACGTGGACTCTTCATGCTCTACAACAAGGAGCGCACTAATGAGTATCTCAAGGAATACGACCTCGAAGCCGTGGTCGCCACCACGACTTTCAACGTCGCGTACTTCACAGATTTTGATTGCTGGCAGTATAGGGACTTCCGAGAGAACATGGGGACCCCGGGTGCTTCGAACTCGCTCATGCAGGCGTACGCCGTGGTGGCCCAAGACAAGGCCCCCGTCCTCATAGCCGGCACCGGCAGCGCCCAGTTCGCAAACGAGCTATCGGGAATCGAGCTTCGCACGTACGGAGGCCAGGGAGCGAAGGTCCCGGGCAGGAAAGCGGGGGAGGACCGCGCCTTCACGATCCAGAGGGACGCGATAGCCTCGGCCAAGCCGACCCCGCAGGAGGCCCTCGTCGGAGCGTTGGAGGAGCTGGGAGTCAAGAAGGGAAGGATAGGGATAGAATTCTCAAATCTTTCGAAAGCTTCGAAGAAGCACGCTGAAAAGAACCTGAAGAAGGTCGAATGGCTGGACGCGACAGAGTTCCTCAGACTGATCAGAATGATCAAGACCCCCGAGGAGCTCGCGAGGATGAAAAAGGCGGCCGAGATCACCGAGAAGGGTCTCTGGAAGAGCTTCGGGGCGGCCCGCGCAGGAGCGACGGCAGGGGAACTGTACCAGACATATCTCTCGGAGGTTGCGAGCCACGGCGCCGTCCCTGACCACTACATCTACACGGCCAAGGGGATGGGAATCTCGAGTTCCCCCCATTACAAGTTCAGCGACGGAGAGTTCCAGATGATAGACTGCGGCGTGATCTACAAGCAGTACTATTCGGACACCGGCTGGACCATGGTAATCGAGGGGAACAAGGAGGCGGAGAAGATGCACCACACGCTGTGGGAGATATTCCAATCGCACATCGACCTGCTGTCGCCGGGGACGAAGCCCTCCATCTTGTTGAAGGCGTTCGGCAAGTCCTACAAAAAGGCCGGGCTCCGAGGCGTCAACTACCAGGGCCACGCGGTAGGCCTGCAGACCCGGGAGCATCCTGTGATCAACTTCACCAAGTACAAGAGCATCGCCGACGACATCGTGGACATCGGTGTGGACATACCGCTCGAAGAAGGGATGGTGATCAACATCGAGACTCCCATGGATGTCGTGGGGAAGGGTGCCTACCAGGTGGAGATGAGCTTCCAGATAGGGAAGAAGAAGGCCATCGGTCTCAACCCGAAGAGGGAGGGTGTCGCCTACGTCACGGGCTAATCCGGAGAACGAGACCCGGGACGGCGACACGGGCTCGGTCAAGGTCGACCTCCTCATCGACGGCATCTTCGTCGTGGACAGACGCGTCTTCTTGCCCGAGGGCCGGTCTCTCATGTATGGAGGCGCTGCGAAGAGCCTCTTGGTCCAGAGCGGCAACGAGAAGATACTTGTGGACACCGGGATCGGCACCGTCCCCGAAGGTCCGAAGTTCGACGCCATCCGTCGCGTCCAGACGATAAAGAGGAGCAGGTCTCAGGGGATCGAGCGTCAGCTCGCGAAGGTCGGGGTCAAGCCCGCTGAGATCACGGCCGTCGTCAACACGCACCTCCACAACGCCCACTGCGGAGGCAACAACCTGTTCAAGAACGCTCATTTCTACATCGCCAAGAGCGAGTTCGACTTTATCGAGAAGGTCGTCGACGACGACCCGAACCAGACGGCCTACATCATGGAGAACTTCGACAAGGTGAAGAGCGTCAACGAGACGAGGGGAGAGTATCAGCTTACGGAGGACGTTCGCCTGATCCCCACCCCGGGCCACACGACGGGGCATCAGTCGGTTGTCGTTTCGCTGGGTGGCGGGAGAAAGCTGGTATATTCAGGGGATGTCGCGCCGCTCAAAGAGAATCTGGTCAAGAGGGTGGCAATGACCAGCTACGACCGCGAGATGAACATCGAGTCGATGAAGAAGCTCCTCAAGATCAAGGACGCGAAGTGGGTGTTCTCGCATGACAGCAGCCAGCTGTCACTCGCAAAGGCCTTCGCGCCCTAGTTAGCCCGGACCCGTCGCAATCATTTTAGACCTGCGCGCCGCGTCTCGGGCGCATTGCCCAGAGCGGTGGTACTAACCGGGAGCGCAGAGCTCGGGATAGAGAACCTTCCAGAAGCCAAGCTCGCGCCTACCGAGCTGCTCATCCGGCCGAGGGCTGTGGGGATCTGCGGCTCTGACATCGACATGTACCGGGGTGTCTACACGGGACTTTGGAAGCTCCCCGTCGTCATGGGGCACGAGTTCTCCGGCGAGGTAGTAGCGGCGGGCGATGACGTCAGACATGTCCGAGTCGGCGACCGGGTCACGGCCGAGGAGATACAGTGGTGCGGTCGCTGCAGACCGTGCAAGGCGGGGTTCCCGAACTTCTGCGAGAATCTGGAGGAGTTGGGGTTCACGGTCCCCGGAGCCCTCGCGGAGGGTGTCACGGTGGACGAGAAGTACGTCCACGTGCTGCCCAGCTCGGTGTCGTTCGAGGCCGGGTCGCTCGTCGAGCCCGCGTCCGTCTCGTACAACGCGTTATTCGTGCAGGGAGGCGGCATAGACCCGGGCGACTTCGTGGCGGTCTTCGGAGCCGGCCCCATCGGGCTGCTGTCGGCGATGCTGGCGAAGTCCGCGGGCGCCGAGGTCTGCGTCTTCGAGGTCAACGAATGGAGGAGGAAGATGGCTAAGGATGCTGGAGCCGACCACGTGTACGACCCGCTGGAGGCGGACCCGGCACAGACCGTGAAGGGCTTGACCGGAGGATACGGGGCGAACATGGCCGTCGAGTGCACCGCGAACGAGAAGGTGGTGCCCCTCGTGATCGACTCGCTCCGCTTCAGGGGGCGCGGCGTGCTGATTGGAATGCTGGAGAAGCCCTCGACGATCGAGGGTATCACGTTCATCCGGCGGGGGGTATCACTCGTGGGGAGCCTCGGCCACTCCGGGCACGACACCTTCCCTCACGTGATCGGCCTCCTGTCGCGCGGCATTCTGAGGGCCGAGATGCTGATCACCAACAGGTTCTCGATATGGGACGCCGAATCAGCGTTCCAGTCCGCCGTCCAACGTGGGCAGAGCATGAAGATCACGCTCACGCAGTGATCATCGAGGGGTTCAATCGCATCCCGGTCGACCCTAAGAGCCGGAGCTGCTTCGAGAATGCCTGCGGATACTTCCCTCCTGCGATAAGCCTATAATCCGAGAAGCGAGTTCCGACAGAGAGCTTAGGAATTGCCACAAATGATAGCGGCCGTTCTCCGTGAAGTCGGAAAACCACTGGTCGTGGAGAGTGTGCCCGTCCCCGAGGTCTCGCCCGACGAGGTCCTCGTCGAGACCAAGTTCTGCGGAATCTGCGGCACCGACCTTCACATCGTCGACGGTTTCGGATATGTGCCGAAGCTCCCTCACATCCCGGGACACGAGCCATCGGGCGTGGTCGCCAAGGTCGGAAGCGATGTGAAGTCGTTCAAGCCCGGGGACCGGGTCGTGCCCTATCTTTTCATAACCTGCGGCGAGTGCTGGTACTGCAAGAGCGGGAGAGACAGCATGTGCTCGAACCTCAAGGGGATAATCGGCGTGATTTCTGACGGGGCCTTTGCGCAATACTTCAAGGCGCCAGCTCGCAACCTCTTTCGTCTCCCCGACTCCGTATCATTCGAGGTCGGGGCTTTGACAGCGGACGCCGTCATCACCTCGGTCCACGCCGTCTATGACAGAGGGAACGTACATTCAATGCGTTCAGCCGCCGTGATAGGCGTGGGGGGAGTCGGACAGGTCATCGTCCAGCTCCTGAAGGACCTCGGCCTCAGCGTGATCGCCGTGAGCAGGAGCGAGGCGAAGCTGTCGGTGGCCCGGAGTCTGGGCGCGGACCATGTATGGAAGAGCGGCGGAGAGGACCTCGAAGAGCAATCGCGCCGGTACTTCGCGGATGGCGTGGACGTGGTCTTTGATTGCGTCGGGTCCAAGGACTCGATGACCGACGCGCTCGGGATGGTCAGGCGCTGTGGGCGCGTGGTGATGGTCGGAGAGGAGGAGGCACTACTCCCCGCGACGAGCACCCAGATCGCTCAGCGCGAGCTGGAGATAGTCGGCTCGAGGAACGGGTCCCGAAGCAACATGGAGCTCGGGCTGCAGTTCCTATCGAGGGGCGTCATCAAGCCGCTCATCTCGGACATCTTCCCGTTGGAGAAGATCAACGAAGCCTTCGAGCGCGTACGAAACGGGGCAAGCGGACGCGTGGTCGTGAAGGTCGGGTGAGTGGCGCGGCAATTAAATAACGTACGAAAGACCCTGTGATGACATTGGCAAAGCCGGAAAAGCTCATCATCACGTCTACCGTTGCTCCGTCCTGGATTTACCCCGACGCGAAGAACAACCCGAAGACAGCCGACGACGCGATCGAGGAGGGGATCTCAGCATGGAAGGCCGGGGCCGCGGTCGTCCACATCCACGGAAGGATGAACTTCACGGAGGATGAGTGGAAGCGGGTCATTAAGACGCTGCGGGACAAGACCGACGTCGTGATTCAGGTCGGACTCTCGGCCCTCAGGATTGACGAGAGGATGCCCGTGATAAAGATGAAACCCGACATGTTGTCCATCATCGCGAACCACCATGACGAATCCTTCCCGAACTTCAAGATGAGCCTCCTTCACGATACGGAGGAGCTCGAAGACTACAGCAGGCTCTGCACCAAGTATGGGATTCGGCCAGAGTGGGAAGTTTGGCACGCCGGTTCCGTCTGGAACCTGAACTACCTCGTCAGCAAGGGGCTCATCAAGCCCCCGCACTTCGTCACCCTCTTCTTCGAGTGGCCGGGAGGCATCTGGTCGCCCGCGACGGCCGAGGAGCTTCTGCACAGGCTGAAGCAGCAGCGCGAAGACTCGATCTGCAGCGTGAGCATCATGAGTCCGGCGCAGACCACGATCGCCGCCATGTCGCTGCTCCTGGGACATCATCTGAGGATAGGCACCGAGGACAACCCCTACTACTTCCCCGACAGGCTCGCCAAGGACAGCGGTGAGCTCGTGGCAAGGATGGTGAGGATAGCGAAGGAGGTAGGTAGAGAGGTCGCCAAGCCAGACGATGCGAGGAAGGCGATCGGCGTGCACAACAGCTGAGGCGTCTGGCGTTTGAAGATCTTCATCGCAGCGAACGGTCGGGACCCGAGGTTCCCCGAAGACATCAAGGGATATCTGATATCTCGCGGCGTCGAGATAATCGAGAATCCATACGCCGGGGCCATCACGGAAGACCAGCTCATAGAGCTGATCAAGGACGCGGACGGCACGATGGCTTCCAACGAACCTTACACGGCCAAGGTCTTCGACGCCCTCCCGAAGCTAAAGATTGTCTCCCGCGTCGGCGTGGGGTTTGACGCGGTGGACGTCAAGGCCGCGACCGAGAGAGGCGTGATCGTGACCACGGCACCCGCGCACGAGCTGATACAGGGGATGGCGGAGCACACGTTCGCACTTCTCCTGAGCTTCGTGAAGAAGGTCCCGCAGACCAACGCGTCGCTCCGCTCGGGAGAGTGGCGCACCGGAGTGTGGGGGAAACAGCTCGGCGACCTGTACGGCCTCACGTTCGGCCTGCTCGGAGTGGGCAGGATCGGCAGCGAGACGGCGAAGCGGGCGAAGGCGTTCGACATGAAGCTTATCTATCACGACGTGGTCCGCAGGGAGGACCTCGAGAAGTCGCTGGGGATGGAGTACGTGTCCTTCGACCGGCTCCTCGCAGAGTCGGACGTGCTCTCTATCCACACGCCTCTCACCCCGCAGACGCGCGGCGTCATCAACGATGCAGCGTTCGCAAAGATGAAACCCACCGCCATCCTCATCAATACCGCGAGAGGGGCCATCGTGGACGAGGCCGCGCTGGTCCGGGCGCTCGAGCAGGGGCGGATAGCGGGTGCCGGCATCGACGCCTTCAGCGTAGAACCCCTGGCACCGCCGCACCCCCTCTACAAGCTCGGGGACCGCCTTCCTAACCTGATCATCACCCCCCATCTTGGATACGGACCAAGGACTGGGAGAGCGATGATGTACCTCGCTGCAGGCCAGGTGTTGGACGCGTTCGCGGGGAAGGCGCCCCAGAACATGCTCAACCCTGAAGTGATACCGCGCCGACGCAAGTAGAGCTCAAGTCCGCCCGACGGCCTCTAGGAAAGATTTGGCGCCGAGAGTGATGTACTTCATGTCGGACCCGAGCGCGATGAACCTGAACCCTCTCTGGACGGCCAGCTTGGCCTCGTCGAGCGTCGTGGCCATCACTCCGGCGACCTTGCCCGCATCGTCGCACGCCTTCACGACCTTCATCATGGCCTCCACCACCTTCGGGTTCGTCCTGTCGTCGAGCAGCCCGAGGGTCATGGTGAGGTCCGACGGACCCACGAAAGCGACATCGACGCCAGCGACGCCGACTATCTCCTTGATGTTGTCGATGGCCTGAGGCGTCTCTATCTGCGCGATGACCGTGGTCTCTTCGTTTGCGCTCCGGATGTACTTGCTCAGCGATAAGCCGTATTCGGAAGCCTTGGTCGCCGCTACCCCTCTCACCCCCAGGGGCGGATATTTGCAGAATCTCACAGCCCGCTCGGCCTCGTCGACGGTGTTCACGAGCGGGACGATTATCCCCTGGGCGCCTGCGTCGAGCACGATCTTGAAAATCGCCTGGTCGATCTGTCCGACCCTCACCAGCGGGGCAGCGGTGCTCCCGTTCAGGACCTGCACCATGTGCGCCACGGTCTCTATAGTGATGGCGGAGTGCTCCATGTCGAAGAGGAACCAGTCGAAGGAGAAGTTCCTGAGCAAGTCCAGTGAGTTCGGGCTTCCGGATGATATCCAGGCTCCCATCGCCTTCTCTCCCCTGCCGAGTTTCCTCTTCATCGTGTTCTCCAAAATGCTATCGCGCCCTCTGGAATCTATGCAGGATTTATAAGTAGACGGAGGCCTCCGCGACGTGATTGTTCTTCTCCGTCTGTACGGAGCTGATCTATCCACGCATGAAGGTGGAGAGTCGCACGTCGAGGGTGGCGGCTCACGGCTTCGACCGCATCGACATATGGGACTGGAAGAGCAAGGACCTGCCTGAACTCAAGAAGGGTCTGAAAGCCTCCGGCGTCGCGCTCAACTCGGCGGTGGCGAACACTCGCTCTTCGCCCTCGCTCATGGCCGACAAGAAGAATTTTCTTTCAGAGCTGCGCGGAAGCCTCGACTTCGCCCGGAGGTTTGACTGCGACAAGCTCATCGTACTCGGCGAGTACCTGATTCCGGAGTCACACGCCTCCGTCCCGCCCATCTCGCCCGCCAGCCCGAACCCGGCGCCTATTCGCGTCAAGGTCGGGAACTTAGTGGAGGCCCTCGGCGAGGCCTGCGATGAGGCGGATACCTCCGGCACTATACTCCTGCTCGAGGCGCTGAACAACCATGACCACCCCCAGTACTCGCTCAATCGCTCCTCTCGTGCCCTGGACGTCGTTCGGAGGGTCGGGAGGAGGAACCTGAAGATGCTCTTCGACATATATCACATGCAGATGGCCGAAGGCAACGTCACGGAGACACTACTGGCGAACCTCGGCTCCATCGGCTGTCTGCACTTCGCCGACGTCCCCGGAAGGCACGAGCCGGGCACGGGAGAGCTGAACCTTCCCTTCATCCTGCAGCAGCTTTCCTCCGCGGGCTACGAGGGGCCGATGGGCTTCGAATACTCGCCGGAAGGTTCCGACGACCGGGCGCTCGAGACGATCCGCGAGCTAGTTGAGCCGTATCGGTGAGCCTACAGGACAAGCAATCGCGCGAGTTCCTTGATAGAGCGAAGGTCCTCCAGCGCGTCAACCATGGATTCGACCTTCGCGGCCGCCCTCTCCCCTATCGCCGGAACGGCGTTGTCTCGATACTTCTTCCTCACTGTGTTCTCGGGGGTCGCTTCGAGCGTATCTTGCTCGTCTCTAAGGACGTCACCGCTCTTCAGCTTCACCTCGACCCATCGGCTCTTCTCGTCCAGGGAGTATGAGACGCGGTCGGAGAGCTGGAGAACCTTTCTGTCCCTCAGTTTTGATTGGAGCAGCTGGGCGTCGACCGCGCCGAACGTCAGCGCCAGAGCGAGTATGAAGTAGTGGCTAGTCTTCGCTACGTAGATTGAGGCCGGCCTTCGCTTTACCTCCTCGGGCTCGGAAAAGAGCGAGATGTTGGCCGCGTTGTCCCCGAACCTCACCTCGTCGATCTGTGACGGGTCCAGGCTCGAGCGCCGCCTAAGCTTTATGGCCGCATCGAGCATCACCGTGCAGGCATAGCTCGTGGGATAACGCTTGAGAAATATCTCCCTCATGCCCCATTTGCGTCCAAGTCCTTCGGAGACCTGCTTTAGGTCGTAGTTCCCGGGCCCTGCGTGCGCCTCGAAGAAGCCGAACCTCCCTTCCATAGCGTCGCCGGCGATCCCTGTGACCCCTTGCTTCGCCATGAGGGCCGCGAGCATGCCGCTCTCAGCCGCCCTCCCGGAGTCGATCCCTCCGAAGTATGCCCCGACCCTGACGGAGAGAGAGGAGCCGAAGGCCAGCGTGCTAGAGAGGCTGAGCGCTTCGGTCATCTCCCGCGCAGGGAGCTTGAGCAGCCTGCCGGTCGCTAGGGCCGCTCCCACCACGCCGATTATTGAGGTGGGCTGGAAGCCGCGGGCATGGAATTTCCCCGGCGCTGCGAGTCCGAGCCTGATCATGGTCTCGCATCCTATCACGTGCGAGAGTAGGACATCCCTGCCGCTCGCCCCGTGCGCCTCTCCGTATGCGACCAGTCCGGGTAGCACCACAGAGGTTGGGTGCAGCCCCGCGCCCACGTGGATGTCGCTGTAATCGAGACCCTCGATTAGCATGCCGTTGAGCAGCGCCGCCTCAAGCGGTGAGGCCTTGAAGCCCATAGCCCATACGGTGCTCTTCCCACCGGCCGACACGCTCTTGATGGCTTGCGCGGTCTGCTTGGACTTTTTCAGCGTGACTGAGAGGAGGGCCGTCCCGATCCCATCGAGGATGCTGAGCTTTGCCTTGCGGAGGATTGGTTCTGGTATCGAGTCGAACTTCAGTCCAGCCGCGAATTCTACCAGCGCTTCTGAAGTGTCCAATTGTTACGCCGTGTCCAGGCCGAGCTTCTTCATGGCCTTCTTCAGCACGGGTATGCCTATCCTCGAGGTCTCCTCTGGAAGCGGATATCCCCACGTGTCCAGAGAGATTTGCCCCGTGTAGTCTATCTCGGCGAACGCATCCACTATGCCGTCGATGTCGAGCCTCCCGCGCCCAAGCGGGTAGTGAAGCTCGGATGTCCTCAGGTCGCTGTCGGCAAAATGGATGTACTTTATTCTCTTCCCGAGATGACGGATAGACTCGATGTAGCCCTTGGGCTTGCCCACCGCAAAGTGGCACGAGTCGTACAGGACACCGAAATACTTCGGGTCGAGAGAGTCGCACAGTTTGGTCAGGTAGTCTAGGTCCATGCCCAGCGAGAACGGGTGCGGCTCCACGAGGAACCCGACCCCGAACTTTGACGAATAGCCGATCGCCTCTTTGTACAGGCGAATCATCACCTTGAGGAATTCCTCCTCACTCTGGTTGCTCCCCCTAGGCCTTACACCCTCCCAGTACATCACGTCCTTGACGTGCAGAGCGTCGGCGAGCCTGACGCCTCCTTTCATGAGTTGCAACGTCTTCTCGAACCCGCCGTTGGGGTCGAAGGGCGTGAACAGGTCGCTGTCGTTGTCATTGACGGCGCACACGGGGAGCCCCACGCGCTTGGTATATTCGACGAACTGCTCCAATAGCTCTGGTGTCTTGACCTTGGCCAGTTGCGGTGTAAAGACCTCCCAGCCGTCGTATCCCACAGACTTCATCCGGTGTATCGCCTCCTCCAGCGGGTAGTCCTTGAAACTGATCCCGCCGGCCCTGATTAGCGGAGTCTGACGCGGCAAATTCGATGCGCGCCGCCTCCTACTCCCGGCCTTTATCTCTTGCCGGTTACTTAGAAAGGTTATAGAGAGCCGGAAGGAGAAAGCGCACCCGAGAACCTAATGGTAAAGGCCAACATCGTCAGAGAACAGGACGGCATTCCGATGCTCTACAAGGAGTTCAAGCGGGGATTCGGCATACGGATAGTCCATCCCCAGAACCCGAAGGCTCCGTCGAAGAATCTCAGCGTGCAGATGCTCTACGTCGCCCCGGGGGGCAGGATCGACCCTCACACCCACGAGAACGAGGAGGTCTACATCCTGATCGAGGGGACCGGCAAGGGCTTCTTCGGGACCGGGAAGCCGATCGACATCGCTCCCGTCACCTTCTTCCATCTCCCCGCCAACGCCGAGCACGGTTTGGAGAACACCGGAGATGTCATGATGAAATTAATCACTACCACTTCGCCTCCCTTCGGGATTTGGCCCGAGTGGGAGATAGTCGCGCCGAAGAAGGCCGAAGCCAAGAAGTGACCGTTCTTGGTCAAGAGCAAGGGCTCGAGAGCGAAAAGCACTCCCGGTAAGGCGACTCTAAAGTTCTCCATCGGCCTTGGGGGGCCACTCGCCCCGCTCCTTCAGCGAGCGCTCCGTGCCGAAGAGCTCGGGTTCGACTTCCTCTGGGTGCCGGACCACCTCACCGATATCCTCCCCGCTACTTCGATTTACGATGCCTGGACTGTCCTGGCTTACATCGGTGCGCGTACTGAGAGGGTGATGCTCGGCTCGGGTGTCACGGACATCCAGAGGATGCACCCCGCGAAGACGGCGAGCACCGTCGTTTCTCTGGACAACCTGACTGGGGGGAGAGCCATCCTCGGGATTGGCGCTGGCGAGGTGATGAACACCGCTCCCTACGGGATCGAGTGGGAGCCGACGAAGACAAGGCTTTCGAGGCTGCGCGAATACATTGAAGTGGTGCAGCTGCTCTGGTCCTCATCCTACGACAGACAGGTCGGCTACGACGGAAAGTTCTACAATTTCAAGGAGGCACACCTCGGCCTTCCGCCCTTCCGCGAGCCGCGTCCGCCAGTCTATATCGGGGCCTTCTCGTCCAACTCGATGCTCGAGATCGCTGGAGAGCTGGCCGACGGCTGGTATCCGGGAGCTTACTTCTCGCGGCGCGAGTTCAAGGAAAAGGTGCGGATCATCCACGACGCGACTTCGCGCGCCGGACGGAAGCCGGGCTCTGTAGACCTGATGGCCAACGTTCCAGTGGTCTTCGGAGACGACAACGAGACGATGTCCATCGTGAGGAGCGAATTCAAGAGAAGCTTGGTGATCAACCGGTACATGCTGAAACTGCTTGGGGAGGAGGCCGCATACGAGGTGGTCTCAAAGACGTTACTCTACCAACTCATCGCACCCACACCCGCATACGGTAAGCTCCTTGACAAGATGGTGAGGGAGCTGCCCGTCTCGGATGAAGCCCTCGATGAGGGGATAGCCGAGATGATGGCGGTAGGGACCACTGCTGAAATCGTCGAGAAGCTAGCGCGGTTCACCAAGGCCGGGGCTACGCACATCCACGTCAGTTCGTTCGCGAACACAGATGAGACGCTGGAGACTTTTGCGAAGAAGGTCATGCCCGTCCTCAGGGCAGAGGGATAGCTGGAGTCTTCCCGGGAGATCAGCACAAGGCCGCCGCACTTCGTCAAGCCGCTTTTTTCACAGGCAGATTCCGGCGACCAGTTTTTTGTAGATCGCCTCGGCGCGGGTCACCTCTTTCAACGTCACATACTCGTCGACGACGTGTGCCTGCTTGATGCTGCCCGGTCCCAGCACTACCGTCGGAATGCCTAGCCCGCAATAGATTGGAGCCTCCGTGCAGTAGGTCGCCGTCCCGGACTTCGACCCGGTCAGCGATTCCGTAAGCTTGACTATCTCCTCGTCCCGCGGAACCGATAGGGCGGGTGCTTTGTAGAGCACACTAACGTGGGCCTCAAACATCGGGTCTTTCTTGTGCAGCTTGCCCGCCGCAGAATTCAACGCTTCGACCACCTCCTCTGCGCTGTGTCCGGGGACGAACCTCGAATCGATGATCAGCTCGCACGAGTCGGGAATCACGTTCTCCTTCGTTCCTCCACTGATCATCGTGGGGGTCAGAGTCATGCTTCCGAGTTCGGGGTCCCTGACCTCCGACATCGTCCTCCCCAGAGCCTTAAGCGCCCCGAGGAATGCGCCGCAATTCTCAACTGAGTTTATCCCCAGGGAGGGGGCGCTCGCGTGGGCGCTTCGGCCTGGGAAGGTCACCTTGCAAGCCACGCCGCCCTTATGCGCTCGGACCACTTTCATCTCGGTCGGTTCTCCGACGACGCCGCAGCGGGCCCTTATTCGCTTGGCGATCTTGTCTTCGGTCAGAGCGTACAAACCAACGTACGCCTTCTCCTCACCCCCAGTCCCCACGAAAGAAAGCGTTCGCTTGAGTCGTCTTCCCTTGGCGGAGGCCATTGCGGCGAGCATTGCGGCCAGCCCGGATTTCATGTCGGCGGTCCCCCTCCCGTAGAGCCTTCCGTTCCGGACCTCCGCGTCATACGGCGGAGAGGACCAAGCTGATACGTCACCTGCCGGGACCACGTCCAAGTGTCCAGCGAACAGGAGGCCGGGAGGACCGCTTCCGAACGTCGCCACTATGTTGGCCCTCTCGTCTGCAAACGTCTGGAGGTCGACCTCGGTTCCTTCGATTCTCAGGTCTTCAAGATAATCCTTGATGAAGGCCGCGCAACGTTGCTCGTTGCCCGGAGGGTTCTGAGTGTTGAACGATACGAGGGATTTCGCCAGGTCGGATGAATTCAACAGCGGGTGGTCCTTGCAGGCACTAATTGAAGTTGAAGTTCATGATAGCGCGCCGCGCCCTCCTCGAGACACATGGTTCCTCTTTGGACCCGATGAGCACTATCCTGTCAGGATTGGAGGAGGCACGGGGCCTCTCTAGCCCTTGACGGGGTTGCGGAGGGTCCCGATCTTTCCGACCTTGGCCTCCACCACGTCACCGTCTTTGAGGTAGGGCTGACCGGTCGCCGCCGCGATGCCATCGGGGGTGCCCGTCGAGATGATATCTCCGGGACGGAGAGTCGTGCCGATCGATGCGTAAGCTATCAACTCGTCGATCTTGAAGAGCATGTCCTTAGTGTTGGAGTGCTGCTTCCTGTCTCCGTTCACACTCAGGGAGATGTCGAGGCTGTGCGGTTCGGGGATTTCGTCCCGTGTCACAAGCCATGGGCCCATGGGAAGCGAGGCGTCCATGCCTTTTCCCTTGACCCAGTTCAGACCGAGTTTCTCGTTCCTCTGTCCCTGAAAATCGCGGTAGCTGACGTCGTTGGACACCGTGTATCCGGCGACGTAGTCGTAGGCCTTCGTCTTTTTGATGTCTTTGCCTTCCCTTCCTATCACTACGGCCAGCTCAACCTCCCAATCAACCTTCTTCGAAGAGCTGGGGAGGAGGATCGGGTCTTCGGGACCTATTATCGCGTTTCGGAACTTGGTGAAGAGATAAGGATATTCGGGCAGCGGTGTGTTCGTCTCCTTGCCGTGGGCGCCGTAGTTCACTGCGACCATGAAGATCTTCTCCGGATACAGCACCGGACTTTTTAGCCTGACCGATTTTAGAGGAGTACCTTTTCCTTGGGTCAGCCTTGACTCGGCCTTCATGACCGCCGCGAGAAGAGTTTCATCCAGCAACTCATCGACGCTGTTGATTGCCGTAAGTTCCTTTGCGCCTGTCTTCCCCGTCCCCAGAGAAATCTCATAGATCTTGCCGTCTTCGACGATCCCCGCCCTCGTGAGGCCGTTCTTCTCGTAGTTTGCTAGTTTCAAGCTTGATGGTACACTTCCAGGGGCACACGATTCATGGTGCTATAAACTGTGACGCAGCTTTGAATTCCCCGCTTCACGGCCTTCCTAGTCTTCCTGAGCGTCCAATCGGGGCAATTCCTTGGCCGTCGAGAACTTGGTCAGCACGTTGCCGGTCACCCTGGAGACGCTGTTCTCGTACCCGTTATACGACAAGGACCCGCACCAAGCTATCGCCCCCGTCGAGAAGACGGCACCATTCTTGGGATACGCGACGTACACCATGTCAGCCCTCACTTGGGGGTCGGTCGTGCCCCCCTGCTTGTTGTCCATGAGTGTGTTTTCTTCGATGACGTGCTGGTAGTTGTCGCTGAAGCCGCTCGCAGTCGCGAGGACCAGCGAGTGGACCGGGGTGCCGAGAGCGTAGTCGGCCCTGTCCAACTCGTAACCCGCTGCCCCTCTGCTCATGACGAGCGACGGGAAGTCCCCTATCAATTCGTTGGCCCCGACTCCGTCGAAGATGAAGCCGACACGCGGGTCCCTGCCGCCTTTCTGACGCTTGTACGGTTTGTTGACGTCGAACCCCTGCGAGGTGAAGCCGACCCCGACCATCTTCTGCGGATGCCTCCCGCGACCCCTCCAGACTCCGCCCAGCTCGCCCGTGAAACTATTGTAGTATTCACCCGGCTCCGCCATCCACGTTCCGGTGCCTCCCCATCGTCTGACCTCGAAGATGTACGGGTTTTCGGGATTTACGGTGGTCACCCAGTAGAAGCCGTTCCCTCCCAGATACATCATCCTACCACCCCCGTCCAAGTATTCCTGCATGGAATCGAGCATCTGCTCGGTCCAATATTCAGGGTGAGATCCGGTGACTATGACCTTGTAGGGTGAGAGAAGAGCCAATCCTTCTTGATGGAGGTCTTCGTCTGTTATCACGTCGTACCGGTAACCCTTTGCCTCCATCCAATCCACGAGATGAAGGTCAGCGTTGAGCTGATGCGGTGAGCCCTTGCCTGCATTGAGGGATTGTGAGAAGTACTTCGGACGCATGTTTGTGATGGGCCTTAGGCGAGACGTGTAGCAGACCCCGGTACCGTCGCTGTGGCGGTCGTACAGCCCAAGGAGATTGTTTTCGACGTTGTAGACGTCCTGGGCCTGGCGCGGATAATCCGCGTCTTTTATGTCGAGTGTGCGTCGCACGTTCGGGTCCGAGAGGGCGTGCTCTTCCGCATATGCGAGATAGCTGAGCGTGGGGATGAGCAGCGCTATCTTCGCCGTTGGCTTGCCTTTCTTCGGCCTTACGAAGAAGGGGATGTAATCCTCAGACTTGCCGGTCCGCACCCAGGCCGCGTAGACGCCGCTCCTGGTCTCTTTCGGGACTCTGTACTCGAACCCGACCTTCCACCCGGCGTCCCCGAGGTCATCGTCGTGGAAATAGATGGAGTTGTACTCGACGGGCAAGCGCTTGAAATCGTAGTCGTGACCCGACCAGTTATGCCCCGTCACCGCTCTCATCGGAAAGTTTACGGACTCGCCGTGGTTCGCGTTGCCCGAAGTGTCCCTTATTCTCGTCGAATGCGTGTTGCGGGCGAAGTCCCAAGCCGCCACTAGTCCGCGAACCTGATTCGCGGGGACGTCCTGCGACAGCCTCTTCAGCTCTGCCCCAGACAGCGCTCGAGAGTAGACCTTGACACCGTCTATCTTTCCGTTGAAATGCGAGCTCACCCTCCCTGAGACCGCAGAGGCGGCTATTGTGAGCCCCGATTTCGGCTGCGTCAAGAGGCCCGCGGGTATTTTTTCCGTCGAAGACCATTCCCGCTCCCTGAGCTCGGAAGCTCCTAGGATCGATTCGTAAAGCGAGACTCGCCCCGTCCTCCCATCGTAGGTGGCCGCGACGAAATACCACCGCAGGGCTCGGATTCGGCTGGCACCCCTGAGCTCGTGAACCTTTCCGTCGGGACCCGCGACCTTTACTAGGAGCCGGCCGCCCTCGTCCAAGAACAGGGCGTATCCAGAACCTCCCCGCTGAAGTTGCGAGACGACCGCCTGACTTCCCTTCCCCGGCGTGGTCGGGTAAATCCATGCCTGCACCGTGAAAGACCGCAGAGCCCTGAGGGTGGGCCCGTCCTTGACGGCGATGTGGGACCCGAGTCGAAATGTTTGCGCCTCCCCGGCCAGGGATTCACCGATGCTCTCTACCTTTTCGTCTTTGAACCCGGGCCCAGACGGGTTCTCGTCTCCGTGAATTAGGCGGACCATGTCCGCTCTGTACTTCGGCTCAGAGCAGCTTACCATGAACCGTATCACCTGTCCTGGCTCAATCGACAACCTGTCCGCGTATCCCACGATTTCCATCGACCTATGTCCGCTGGTCGAAGCTCGCACGAAACTCATAGGCGTGTTTCCGCATTTAACTCTTGTCGGCGCCTTCAGGTCGCGACCCAGTCCGGCAGAAATGTGCGAGAAACCCGAGAAACGTGGTTCGGCAATAATCTTATAGCCGCTTCTCTCCTAATCGAGGATGCATGAGGGTGCGCCTCAAGAGCTATCTGAAGGCCGCGAATTTCGTCGAGTTCATCCCCGTTCGGTCTGTTGTTGAGTCGAGGTTTCCCCTGAGAGAAGATATCGGTGAGTTGGAGGAGCTGGCTCTCTCCATCAAGTCAAAGGGCCTGATAGAGCCGATCGTGGTGAGGCCGCTCGGCAACAAGTTCGAGATCATCGCCGGTCACAGGAGATTCCGGGCCTGCAGAATGAACCGCTTCGTGGAGGTACCGGCCATCATAATGGACGTCCCCGACCGGGAGGCTTTCGAGGTTTCGCTCGAAGAGAACATACATCGGAAGACGCTCGACCCGATTGAGGAGGCGAGGGCCTTCAGTATCTATGTGAACAAGTACGGTTATGGCAGCATCACCGACCTGGCCGCCAGGATAGGAAAGAGCGAGGAATACGTCTCACACAGAATCCTGCTGCTTAACCTTCCCCTGTCCGTGCAGAGCCTAGTCAGTAGACGTCTACTGACTGCGAGCAATGCTTGGGAACTCACTAGGGTCAAGGACGTCTCGAAGCAAGCCGAACTTTTGGAGGTCGTCCTTAGAGACGGCTTGACGGTCGCGGAGCTCCGCGAGGCGGCCAAGACGGCTGCCGGTAGTTCCGGGCAGAAAGAAGGCGCGGCCAGGGAAGCACACGATTCTCGCGGCCTGGTCCCATTTGTGTCTCCCACCGACGCAGAGAAACGGGCGAAGGTGAAAAAGGCTGCGTCCTCAGCCGTGAGGATCGCCATGATCAGGATTAGCAACCTGATTGACTCGCTCCATGAAGAAGACCGCGGGGCGAAGGAAGACCTGATACAGTTCAGGTTCAAGCTTCACGGTCTTCTGGACGGGTTCGCCGGTAGGGAGCCTAAGGGCGACGACCTGGAATCACAGATCACAAGCATCATAAGAAAGATTTTCCTGGACAACCTAAATTCAGGCAATCTCTCCAAGTTCTCCAAGCTCAGGTCGAAGCACTACACGGCCTTCGGAGATTTCCCACCTTACACCCTGAGGAACCTCAATCAGACCATCATCAGAGACGCAAGAATCGTCAAGACGCTTCACCACAGCAGCTGTGAAATCGACGACCTTCGGATAACGCGATTCCTCGGAGGGGCGATTGCGACATTCAGGTTCTCATATGATATGACCGTGGGGGACCTGCGCTTCGAGTTGAAGTCGAGGGTCTCCTTCGTCTTCGAGAGAGTGGAGGACAGCTGGAACCTGGTTCACGAGCACTGGTCCCCGTGCGACCTTCGCCATGAGGTGATTGCGTTGGTAGAGCAAGAGTTCACTAAGCACAAGATAGTTCCGATTCCGTAGGACCGGTCGATTAGGACGCCCTGTCGCGCGAGCTAGCGCAGGAGTTGCTTCAGCCTGTGGACGATTACCTCGTCCTCCTCTTCCGCGACGCACTGGGGGTTGATGAAGACCTTGTTCTCTATGTTCCAGACGTATATCGGCGGTTTGTTCTGCTTCAGGCCCGCAACGAGCGCTTGGGCCGCCTTCGCTGTCTTTAGCTCGAGCTCCACCCTCGGAATCGTGAGAGGCCTCGGGTGTCCGTAGGGAGGCCAGATTCTGCTCACCTTCGCTGTCTTCTGTGCCGACAGGGCGCGGACCATCCGCTTCACCCGCTCGTCGTATTTTGCTATCCTCTTTCCCTGATCTGTACCCAGGTACTCCGAGAGCGCCGTCATGAGACCTAGGACATCCTCCTTGCTCGTCTTCATCGGCCTACCTGTGAACACTATCGTGCGGCGATAGGGATTCAGCTTAGGGTCTATGATCTCATAGCTATGCGGTCCCAGTCGCATGGCCATGTCTACCAGGTCCTTCCTGCCGAGGAGAAGGCCGGTATCGTTCGGCCCCGCTATGTCCTTCCCTCCGCTGAACACCGCAAGGTCAGACCCCATCTTCAGATATCTTGTCAAGTTCTCAATGGGGGGGAGCTCGGCGGCCGCGTCGGTTATGACCGGGACATTGTGCTCATGAGCAATCGATATCACTTTCTCCAGCGGGAGGACTCCCTCCTGCGGGTCCCAGACGAAGTACACGACGGCTGCAGTCTTATCGTTGAACGCCCTCCGAAAATCGCTCTCAGATGTCTTCTCGTCGTTCCCGACCTCGACGATCTTGCAACCTGCGAGCTCGATGCCCCGGTCGTACATGTTCCGGTGCATCCCCTGGACGATTACCTCGTTCCTCATTCCTTCCGTCTTGGGGACCCGCCTCATCTTTCCGAGGTCTCCTTCGGTCATGCAGGCGGTCAGTCCCAGGATTAAGGCCGCTGATGCTCCCGAGGTGATATAAGCGGCCTCGACCCCCAGCATCTTAGCCACTCGCTCTCCGGCCTTCCTGTGCAGGTCGGGCATGTCAACATAGACCTGGCTCGCCTCGGTCATGGCGGCGAGCACCCCCGGACTGAGTACCGAACCTCCCGTCAGAGTCGTAGTCCCGACGGCGTTGATTATGCGGGTGACCCCGATATCCTTCAGCATTTTATCTGTGCAGCTCCGCGATATCCGAACCTGCCGTTAGGCCGGATTCCTGTGATGTTAGGAGAAGCGGGCTCATCTCGCTACGCCACGCCGTACTTTTCAATCGTCGCTCGCAGGTCCGTCCCCTTTCTTATGTCGGACCTGAATGCGGACTCCCTGCTCACGGTGTCCTCGGCTTTCTTCACCACCTTATCCGCCACCTTCTTTGGGATGACCACTACACCGTCTCTGTCACCGAATATTATGTCGCCCGGTTCGACTCTGACTCCGCCACAGACCAACGGGATGTTGGTACGCCCGTATTCCAGCCTTCCCTCCGAACGGGCTGGGTTGTATCCTAGAGCGAATACAGGGAACGGTGGGGATATGTCCAATATTCCCTCAATGTCCCTCACGCACCCATCCGTGAGGAACCCCGCAGCGCCCTTGCCTCTTGCGGCGTTCGAAACGAGCTCTCCCCAACAGGCTGCGGTCGTCCTTCCCTCGGTCGCGATCGTTATCACGCAGCCGGGGGAGATACCGTCAAATATCTTGAAGAGCGGTTCGTACGAAAAATCGTCGAACTTCTTGTATCCCTTGTACCATGTGGTCTCCACAGGCAGGGCCACCCCGACTAGTTTGGTCTCGGGGTTCACCGCCTTGATTCCGGCTACCATCACCTGGTTGTTGAATCCCATGTCGTCAAGTATGTCGGAGACCGCAGCTACGTACATGCCCGAAAGAACCTCCAAAAGGCCCTTCGTCCTCGAATCCAGGGCTTTAGTTGTCTGCTTCAACGAGACCTCTGAGAATCGCCTTTGGTATTAATGCATTATACGCGGGGCTGATACCCTGACTACCACCGACGTTTGTGTAAAGGCTTTATACGAATCGCCCCCATATGGTCCTAAATGGCCAAGAAGATCATCACGACGCCTAACGCTCCCGGGCGCGACTACGGACCTTTCTCGCAGGCGGTCCGCGCTGGAGATTTCCTGTTTGTGATGGGACAGGCAGCCTTCGACCCCAAGAAGCTTCGAAAGGTGGTGGGCAAAGATATCAAGAAACAGACGCGAAGAACACTGCAGAACATCAAGGCGATCGTCGAGGCCGCTGGCGGCTCTCTCGAAGACGTCGTTCAGGTTAGAGTCTTCCTGACGAAAGCCAAGGACTGGCCTCTGATGAACGAAGTCTACGTGGAGTTCTTCCCTGACGCCCCTCCAGCCCGTACGGCTGTAATAGTCGAGCTCGCGGCGAAGGGCCTGCTCGTCGAGATTGACGCAATAGCTTACCTCGGTAAGTAGCCTCCGGGACGACCGACTGCACAGGTTCTGTTCTTGGGCTATGCGGAGAATCTTTGTGTTGCCCCTCTGTGACATGGCAACCTCCAAACCGTTTGATGTGGGCCGCCCAGTATCGTATCCCCTCATCCGCCAGGGTGGTTCCGCCGCTTTTGTCAGAAAAAGAACATTGCATGAAAAGCTTATATTTTAAAAAATTCCTAAAGGTGCCGAATGAGAGGTATCTCTTCGCGAAGACTCTCGGCTCTGGCTCTCTTGGCTCTGCTGTGCGCTGGGTTCCTGCCGGTGATAAACGTCGCCCAGGCTGCGACGACCCCGACCACCCTTAACATAGGCGCGGTCATAGAACATCCTATTACGTCGCTAAGTCAGCTAGACTCGCCGTACCCTGGTTTCTTCCTTTACAACAACGCTGGGGTGATGGCCCTATGGGCGATTTACCCTTCCTTCCTCTTCGGGAACGGTACCTACGTTAACGACGGACTGATCCAGTCCACTGACACTATCGCCTCGAACAACACCTACATCGTCCACTTGAGAACCAGCGGATGGTGTGGGACAGGTGCGCCAGTGACCGCATATGACTTCTATGCTTCGCTGTTGGCTGTGAACGGACTTGGATCGCCCCCGTACAACTACAAGGTGATTGACAACAGTACGATCAGCATCCAGGTGCCGATTGACCCCAAGCTCAGTATCAACGGGCTGAACATCGGCTCCTATATCTACGGGCCGGACATCGCTGATGTCCCCGTCCTTTGGGACTACGCGCAGTGGGCCCCGATCGTGAAGGATATCGCAGGGAACTTCACTCAGGTCCAGGCCGGCAACGCTACAGTACTGTCTAAGCTGACGGCGCTAGAGGCGGCGCAGACCTTCCCACAGGAGTGGAACGGGCCGTATTGCCCCACCTCCGCGACTAGCTCGGAGATTCTGATGACGAAGAACCCGTACTACTGGGATGCGGCAAAGATAACCGTGCCGCAGGTGATCATTCACCAGTTCACTAGCGCCAGTGCGCTAGACCAGGCCCTGGTGAGCGGGCAGCTTGACTTCTACTTCGGCGGACAGACCATCAACGACAACAACGGCGGTGTGCTCCCGACGAACTTCCAGGCCGTCATGCCGAGCTACATGCAGCAGATTCCAAGTGCCGGCTACACCGGGCCCACGCTGTTCTTCAACAACGCAACGGTGAACGTCAACGTAAGGTCGGCGATAGCGTACGTCCTAAACAGGACTGAAGTCGCAGCGGCGGGTGGAGTCAGCTACACGGCGCTCTCGATCCCGGCGGGCCTCTCATCAGGCATGTTCGGGAACTACCCAGGGGCACCATGTAACAGCGCTTGTCAGGCTCAGCTGAACCCATACAACCAGAACATCGCCAACGCGACGTCCCTCATGCAGAAGGGAGGGTTCACACAGAGCGCAGCTGGGGCCCAATGGAAGTCCGCCAACGGCACGGCGCTGACCCTGACCCTGCTCAACGCGCAGTCCACAGACTCGACTTGGCTGAACATGGCTCTGGACATCTCGTCGCAGCTATCGGCCTTCGGAATCAACGTGAACATTCTGAACCCGGCGAACCCAACGGGCGTGGCCCTCACGGGCAAGGGCTTCGACATGTACATGACGGGCTTCGGATGGTTCCCGACAAGCTGGGACATCTACCGCCCAGCATACATCTACGACGGCACCCCATACCCGGTCATGAAGGCTGGCAACGTAACGGTGATGTACAACGGCACCAAGACCAATACCAACCAGATTGTCTTGTTCAGGCAATCCGACAATGGAATCACGACCTCGGCCGTGAACGCAGCTGACCAGAAGGAGGCATGGCTGGTTAACCACTATCTCCCCTACCTGCCGATGGCGCAGCAGAACCCTATCACGTACCTGAACACGAATGACTTCAGCTGGCCGGCCGCAAGCTCGCCAATCTGGGGCGTGATCATCGGCAACGACCCCGGCGCCGCGGTAGTTGTCGCACAGGAGGCTGGTGAGCTCACGGCAGCAACGGCCGTCTCGTCTTCGACGACGACCTCGTCTGCGGCTAGCACCGTGACAGTCACTAGCACCGCAACAACCACTAGCACTTCGACCAGCACGAGTACTGCGACAAGCACTTCGACCAGCACCTCGTCGTCGTTGGCAATCACGAACCCATCGTACATACTGGTAGCGATCGCAGTAATCGCCGCGATGCTGGTTGTGCCGACACTGATGCGGAAGAGGAACAATTCGTGGACCTCTGCCGGCACATCCCCACCACTTTAGCCAAGTGGTAGCTCCCTTTGAATTACCGCTGGCTGGGCAGCGTCCTAGGTGTCGGGCTGCTCAGGCTGGCGGTGAGTTTCTTTGTCTCCATTCTGATAACGTTCGTACTCGTTAGGCTGCTCCCGTTCAGTCCCATCTCAGCCGCTGACTTTGGCGGCGCACTGACAAGCTCGGCCGCGGTGCAAGCGCGCATACAGTACTACTACAGCCTGCTGCCGAGCGGACCACTCTACGACCAGTTCTTCAACTTCCTTTCCAACGTCCTTCACGGACAATTCGGCCACTCGATACAGACTCAGCAGCCCGTGATCTCGATACTTGAGCAGTCGCTCCCATGGACCCTTCTGCTAGTCGTGACCTCGACCCTGCTCAGCTTCGCGATCGGCACCTTCCTCGGGATTCTGCTGGCTTATCGAAGAGGCAGCAAGATTGACACCGCTGGCGCCACGATCTCCACTGTTGCGTATTCCCTTCCGGTCTATGTCGTCGGGATAGCGTTGCTCATCGCCTTCGCTTTTTCGAACCATTACTTTCCCAGCGCTGGGGCTTACGCCATCGGCGTACCGGTAGGGCTCAACCCAGCCTTCATCGGATCCGTCATCGACCACGCCTTCCTTCCCATCACGGCACTGACCCTGGTTAGTTTCGGGTCGTGGACCCTGAGCATGCGAGCCAACGCTCTTAGCGTGATGGGACAGGACTACGTCTGGGCTGCCGAGGCGAGGGGTATCCCCGGTTACAGGGTCGCCCTCCGCTACGTCGGAAGGAACGCCATACTCCCTCAGTTCACGTACCTCGTCATCGCCCTGGGGTTCTCCTTTGCAGGCTCGGTCTTCGTCGAGGAGATATTCACGTATCCCGGCATGGGCTATCAGCTCATCACTGCGATCGACTACAATGACTTCCCAGTCATAATGGGTGTCTTCGTCACCTACGTCCTCTCTATACTGGTCGCCCTCCTGGCGGCCGACCTGACCTACGGGGCCATCGACCCCAGGGCGAGGCAGTAGCGTTGGCCTCCTCTCGCTCTCGGCTTAGGGTCGTGCGTTCTGTCCTCACCAGCAAGAGGTCGGCCCTCGGAGTGGGAATTTTGGTCTTCTTCTTACTCTTGGCCATCGTCGGGCCGCTAGCTCTCCCTGTCCCCCGCTCGAACCCCTCCCACCCATACCTCCCTCCGTCTTCGAAGCACATACTTGGCACCGACGGGGAGGGCGAGGACATTTTCGGTGAGATAGCCTACGGTGCCGGTTTCATCCTGCAGCTCTCGTTCATAGCTGCCATTGTCGCCACGGTCCTCGGGACAATCGTGGGCATAACGAGCGGCTACCTGATCGGCCCATCGGGCAGGCTCCTGACGATAATGACCGACATCGCCCTGACGATCCCAGGTCTGATTCTCGTGATAGTGGTTGCCAGCGTGCTCAAGGCCACGAACCCGCTGGTCGTGGGGCTCCTCCTCGGCCTTGTGGGATGGGCTCCGTTCTCGAGGAGCATCAGGTCACAGATAATCGTGCTCCGAAAGGAGCCCTTCATCGAGACGGCTCAGATGATGTCACTCTCGAGGGTCAGGATAATCTTCGGCGAACTGATGCCTAACGTCATGGCTTTTATCGCCGTTAACTTCGTCTTCATCTTCGAGATATCGCTCTTCGCTTCCGTTGGCCTCTACTACCTGGGCGTTCTTCCGTACAACCACCTGAACTGGGGGACTATGATGAACCAGGCTTTCCAGCAGGGTTCTTACCTCACCGCCTCCGGCCTGCCCAGCCTCGTGGTCCCGCTCGCGGCGGTCTCCCTACTAGCGCTCGGTCTCATATTACTCTCCACGGGTCTCGAGGAGACCTTCAACCCGCGCCTGATGAAGAACCAGTAATGCGACATGGTGGCCGTCCAAGAGGTCGAGAGCGGGCCGGGAACCGTTAAATATTTGCGAGGGCCCGAAAAAAATGTGGGGAATCTCCTCGAGATAAGAGGGCTGGGAGTTTCCTACTTCCTAGGCAAGGCCGTGCTTCCAGCCGTCGATGGCATAGACCTTGACGTCCGGCAGGGAGAGATCCTGGCCGTGGTCGGTGAGAGTGGCTCAGGGAAGTCGACGATGGCTCACGCCATCATGAGAGCGACCCGTCCCCCCGGCCGGGTGGTTGGCGGCTCGATAACGTTCCAAGGGAAGGACCTGCTGAAGATGACCAATTCGGAGTTCCAGCGCGTGAGGTGGCAGAAGATATCGATCCTCTCACAGGCGGCCCAGAACTCGTTCAGTCCCACGATGCGCATAAAGTCACACTTCCGAGAGACCATGTCGGTCCACGGGGTCAAGGACAAGAACAAGATTGACGAGATCACTCGCCGTTACCTCGAGGAGGTCTCATTGGAACCGGACCGCGTCCTCAGCGCATATCCACACGAGCTCAGTGGGGGGATGAAGCAGAGGACCGCCATCGCGCTGACGCTCGTGCTGAACCCCGAGCTCCTGATACTCGACGAGCCGACCTCCGCGCTCGATGTGGTGACTCAGAAGATGACGCTGGACCTGGTGCGGAAGGTCCACGAGGAGACGAATGTAACAATCCTCTTTATCACGCACGACATGCCCCTGATATCGGGGTTCGCAGACAGGACCGTGGTCATGTACGCCGGGAAGGTCGTGGAGATAGGGACGACCGAACAGCTTCTCGAGAAATCCCGCCATCCCTACAGTCACTCTCTCATCAAGGCCGTGCCGACGCTCTACGGGAAGGCAAGCGACGTCAAGAGCATCCCCGGGAGCCCGCCCAATATGACGCAGCACATGGAGGGTTGCCGGTTCAGGGAGAGGTGCGCCTACGCGCAGCAGGTCTGTGCCGACCAGTATCCTTCACTCGTTGAGCTCGAAGCTGGCCACCTATCGGCCTGCCACTTTGCGAAGACGCTAGAGTTCGCCAGCTGAGTGTGATAGCATAAGATGAGCCAGACCTCCGTCGTAGAACTCTCTGACATCGGCGTTACCCACAGGGTGAAGGGGAGTGCCGGCAGAGGGAAGCTGGAGGCGCTCCGTCACCTCAATCTCCAGATCGCACCTGAGGAGCTCGTAGTCGTGGTCGGGGAGAGCGGGAGCGGGAAGACGACCCTCGGGCGGGTCATAGCGGGTCTGCAGAAGCCCACATATGGTACGATGAAGTTCAGGGGCAAGGACGTAACCCATATCGGCCGTGACGATTTTCTCATTTACAGGAGGTCCGTGCAGATGGTCCATCAAGACCCATACACGTCATTGAACCCAGCACTTACGATCGAGTCGTCCCTGACTGCAGGCCTTAGGAGGTGGCACAAGGGCATGTCAAGGGAGGCCGCGACGCAGAGGGCGGGTGAGCTTCTGGCGCTGGTCGGGCTCTCGGAGGAGAACCACCTCTACAAGTTCCCCCACCAGCTCAGCGGGGGGCAGAGACAGAGGGTGGCAATCGCCAGGGCGGTGAGCATCGACCCCGACCTGCTGGTCCTAGACGAGCCGGTCAGCATGATAGACGCATCCCTCCGCATTGACATACTGGACGTGCTCATCGACATCAAGCGGAAGCTCGGGACGGGCTATCTTTTCATCACGCACGACGTCGGGCTCGCGAAGTACTTCTGCGAGAAGGCCGGCGGCGGCAGGATGGTGGTCCTCTATCGCGGAACCGTGATGGAGCTGGGGCAGACCGACAGAGTCGTAGCAGACCCTGCGAACCCGTACATGATGGCACTTATTTCGTCGGCGCCCGGGTCGAGGACGGAGAGCGCGGCGTGGACGACCAAGCTCGCCAACGCCCAGGAGGAAGACGTCGCCGGCTGCAGGTTCTATTCACGGTGTATCTACTCCAAAGATATCTGCGTCTCCACAGAACCGCGGCTGGAAGGCGTGGGACCTGACCACATGTCGGCGTGTCACTTCTCGGGTAAGCTGAAGAGCCCTACTTCATGAAGCACCTCATGCGTAGCGCCGACTTGGCCTCAAAAACTTAAGACGGGATGGGGGCCTCTGTCTTGCGTTGTACGAGCTTGTAATCTCAGGAGGGACGCTCATCGACCCGGCGCGCGGGATAAACGAGAAGATGGACGTGGCCGTCTCGGCCGGGCGGGTCGCTGAGGTCGCGCGCTCAATTTCACCCGGGAGAGGGAGGCGCCACGTTGACGCCTCCGGCAAGATAGTGACTCCCGGTTTCATCGACATGCACACTCACGTCGCGAAAGACATAGTGAAGCTGGGCGTCGACCCTGAGACATACTGTCTGCAAAATGGCTCGACGACGGTGGTGGACGCAGGGTCGACAGGCGAGCTCAACTTCGTGGGTTTCAAGAAGTACGTCATAGGGAGGAGCAAGACCAGGATCCTCGCGTTCGTCAATGTGGAGTCGCTCGGGATGGTGGAGTTCAACGACAGCCCGGCGAATACGGACCAGAAGTGGCCGTTGCTCATTACCGCCGCGGACGACCAGCTGGCCCCGCTCTTCGTCAACAAGAAGAACCTCATCGCGCTGCTTCGGAGGAACAAAGGGACCGTCGTGGGCATCAAGTGGGCCCACCACGGCTTCAACCTGCTGGAGATTGCGAGGGAAGTCGCCGACGAGACCCCCTGCAGGGTCATGTCTGAGAACCACTTCATGCCCGACGCGCTCAGGCTTTTGAAGAAGGGCGACATCATCACGCACGCGTATCAGTTCTCGCCGAATAGGGTGAACAACCGAAGAGATGGACTGACCGAAGACGGAAAGACGATACACCCCGAGGTCTTCCAGGCGGTCAAGCGCGGCGTCCTGCTCGACGTTGGGCACGGGAAGGGGAGCTTCACCTGGCTGGCGTCCTCCCTCGCATTGAAGGAAGGACTTCCGCCCAACACCATAAGCACCGACCTATGGATAGGCAACGTCAACGGCCCCGTCTTCGACCTGCCCACCACGATGAGCAAGTTCCTACACCTGGGGATGGGGTTGGAAGAAGTGGTCGCTGCGAGCACGTCCGGACCGGCTGCCGCCTTGGGAAAGGAAGGCGAACTGGGTACCTTGAAACCTCACGCGCCCGCCGACATTACCGTGATGAGCATCGTCGAGGGCCGCCATCCGCTGGTCGACGCCCACGGAGTCAAGAAGATGGCCGAGCGCAGGATCGTGGTCACGGACGTGGTCAGGGGAGGCGAGGTCGTGAAGACGAGCAACGCGTAACGTGCACGCCCCACCGAAACGAATATAGCCGCAAAATCGCTCTGCGACGACCCAACGGATGATAGAAATTGAACTGTCTTACTGGGGCCTCCTCGGCCACCTGATTGACGGCAATATCTCTCTCTACAACAAGAAACACCCCGGCGTACGCGTCAGGGCGAGCGGTGACGGTACCGATTATCTCGCCTTCCTCGTGGACCGGTTCTCCAGCGGGAAACCCCCTGATCTCTTCCAGACTTTCAACGAACCGAACGCATACTATCTCTCGAAGGGCTGGGCGGGTGTCCTAGAGGACTACGTTCCTGAAGCGAGAAAGTACAAGAAGGAGATATCGAACGAGCAGTATCGCAAGTCGATAATGACCCCGGACGGAAGGGTGCAAGGGGTGATCTACTATGGGGCCCATGCGGCGTTCATGTACAACAAAGTCCACCTGGACGGTGCCGCACCCCCGACCGAGTGGGACGAGGTCATCACCCAATCCAAGAAGGTAAAGGCGAAGGGTATCGTCGAGAGACCGATAGCCCTGGACTTTGCAGGGCCGGGCTATCTTGAGGCGCTCTATTCGATAATGGTGGGCATGAACCCCCCACAAGCGAGCTACCTCTTCGACGAAGACTTCAACCCGATGTTCGACGACAAGAAGTCCCCCCTCTTCGTAACGCTCAGGTGGCTCTCCGACGCGGCGAACAGGGAGAAGCTACTTACAAAGGACAGCACAAGGCTCGGAGCCTTCGACACGACCTACGCAATGGGGCAGCAGAAGCACACCTTCAGCTGGCTGCCGCGATACGTCCTGCCGGTGATTGACTTCATGTCCATGTCGAGAAACGTCTCCCAGGCCCTCAACCCGGGCTACGGGTACATCAGTTGCTACACTCGGGTCTATTCGCCTTCGATGAAGGCGCTGCAGAGTGGACCAAAGAAGCTGGACGCGCTCTGGAGAGTCATGCAGTACTTCGGAGGCAGGACGGACGAGCACTTGGACCCAGACCCGAGGGGCGAGTACCGCGTCCTAAAGTCGCAGGTGATGGACTGTGGCGTCCCGGCGCCCGCCGACGGACTTTGGAAGGACAAGGAGGTCCAGGCGGCGATGGGCAAGTGGGGTCCACTAGACGTCCTGAAAGAGCAGGACAAGAAGGTCTACAACGCGCAGTGCGACCCCTGGCCTGCGCCCTGGCTGCAGCAGTGGGTCAACGAATGGGGCAAGTCACCGTTGAAGACGCTGCTTCACTCTGTCATCGAGAATGAGACTGATGACGCCCAGCTCCTTTCCGGCCTGCGCAAGGTCGCGGGGGAATGGAAGACACTGAAGAGAGAGTACGCGAAGGGTCCATGACGAAAACGGGTCCGGAATGACTTCGGTGCGACGTCTCCACGGAAAGGACTAAACACGCCGCAGCGTCAGGGGTTCGGATGAGGTCCTTCGTAGCGGGACGCGTCGAGGACATACCTAGCTCCGGCATCAGGGTGATCTTCGAGAGAGCAAACAAGATTCCGGGCGTAATTCGAATGGAGGTCGGCGAACCGGACTTCGACACACCGCTCCCCATCCGACAGGCGGCGAAGCGATCGATCGACGAGGGTTTCACCCACTATACCTCGAGCGCCGGGATACTGCCGCTGAGGGAGGCCATCGCGACCAAGCTGAAGACGGACAACGGGGTCGACGCCGACGCAGCCACGGAGGTGGTGGTAGCCCCGGGCGCAGGAGCCGCGCTATATCTCTCGATTCTCTGTACGACCAACAACGGCGACGAGGTGCTCATCCCCGACCCGGGATGGCCACACTACGAAGCATGCGTCAAGCTTGCCGGTGGAAAGCCCGTCCGATATCCTCTCCGCGAGGATCTTGGATTCCGACCAGACTTCGACGCAATCTCTAGGCTGGTGAACAGGAAGACCAAGACGCTCATAGTGAATACGCCGTCCAATCCCGTCGGGTCGGTCCTCGAAAAAAAGGACCTGGAGAAGATGGCGGAGCTAGCGCTGGCGAACGACCTGTTGGTCGTCTCCGATGAAGTCTACGAGAAGATCGTCTACGACAGAGTCAGGCATTACAGCATCGCCTCCTTCAGCGGGATGAAGGAGAGGACCCTGACGATCAATGCGCTGTCCAAGACCTACGCTATGACGGGATGGAGGCTCGGTTATGCGGCCGGTCCCGCACAGATCATGGCGCAGATCAACAAGTTGAACCTCTACACCAGCGGATGTGCGAGCTCGATCGCGCAGAAAGCGGCGGTCGCGGCGCTGAGCGGCCCTCAGGATGACGCGCGGCGCATGGTCCGCGAGTATGCGAAGCGCAGGAACCTCATACTGCGACGGCTGAACGAGATAGAAGGCGTTTCGTGTTCGCGCCCTGGCGGGGCGTTCTACGCCTTCCCCAAGGTCAGTATCGGAGGGTTGAACGCCTTCGACACGAGCATGTTCCTTCTCGAGAACGCGAGGGTCGCGACGGTCCCCGGCAGTGCCTTCGGACAACTCGGGGAAAACCATGTGCGCTTCTCCTACGCCACATCGATCGACCTCATAGAGGAGGCCATGGACAGGGTCGCATCGGCGGTCAGGGACGCGAACGGTCGCAAAGCTAACAGAAACGCTCCAAAGAGCTTAAAGACCGCCGCCTAGTCGCGGGTCTGGATACCAACTTGCGGATAACGCGGGACGTGCACATCGTCGGAGATGGCGGTACGGGCCTGTCTCACTGGTTGGATTGTTGTGTCTACCTCCTTAACTGTGGGGACCAGTGGGTGATGATCGACGCGGGAGGCGGGAGCGGAGGTGAAGAGATTCTCGCAAACATCATCGAGGATGGCCTGGAGCCGAGCCGTATCCGGACGCTCATCTTGACGCATGCTCACGCCGACCATGCCTGCAGCGCCAAATTCTTCAAAGAAAAACTCGGCGTGCAGATAATCGCGTCGGAGGTCGATGCTCGCCTGATCGAGAGCGGAACCGACCAGGAGCTGGGGATGGGGACCGCGAGGGGGCCCATCTTTCCTTCGGACTACAAGTACGTCCACGTGGACGTCGACAGAAAAGTGAGGGACGGCGAGACGATCCGGATAGGAGACAGGGACCTTACCTTCATCGTAGTCCCAGGCCACACGCCCGGAGCGATGTGCGTGCTCTCCAGGAAGGGAGGGATTCTGTTCTCGGGAGACGTCGTGTTCTACAATGGCACGATAGGACTGGGCAACTGGGATGGCTCGGAGTTGGGCCCGTACAGGGCTAACATCGGCAAGCTCAGCGGCCTGGGCGTCCGGCAGCTCTTTCCCGGACACTTCATGTTTGCACTCAAGGATGGGCAGGTTCATCTCGACAAGGCCGTCGCCAATCTGAAGTTGCCGTGGGTCCCTCCCGTCTGGGGCCACAACCATCCCGCTCGCTGAGACGAGTCTTTCTGGAGCCCTAGGACCGGAGACCCCCGTCGTCCGCGTCACTCGACTCCGTACCGCTCTCTGAGATACGGGAATATCTCCTTGCCGTACACCTCGAAGACGCGGTCCTGATCAGGACTGAGGTTGCAGATGATGACCGAAGTGGCGCCAGCTTGCACGAGCTTCTCTATCTTCGAGATGCACTGGTCGGGGCTTCCGGTGACCGTCACCTCCTCCACTACCTTCCTGGGTATCATGGCGGCGAACTCGGTTATCCTGTCCATCGCCGCCTTGCTTGTGACGTCTATCTTCTGGACCGAAAGGTCTTCTGGTACGTCCAGCCCGGTCTTCTGCTTCAGGATGCTCCTCTCAAAGATCAGACCTCCTTTGGCCGTGGCCTCGACGCTCCCGTAGGCTCGGTCAGCATCCTCGGAAACGTCGGTGTACACCTGAGCCTGTACGTCGAAGCCGCTGATGTCTCTCCCCGCCTTAGAGGCTCCCGCTCTGATCGCCTGGAACTTCTCCTTCAGCGACTCCGGGGTCTCGGTCGCCATGGGCAGCCAGCCGTCTGCTTGCTCGCCTGCGAGTTCCCTCGTCCTCTTCCCGATTGCCCCGATGTATATCTTGGGCCGCGGCTTCTGATAGGGTAGAGTCTGTAAGTACGCACCTGATAGACTGAAGAACTCGCCCGTGTAGTCCGCCCGTCTTGTCGGGGTCGCCTCCCAAAGTTTCTTTATCACTTCGAGGGCCTCCTTCAGTCTCGTCCAAGGCTTGTCGCATTGGATGCCGAACGGAGTCAGATTCATCTCCTCTCCGGCCCCTATGCCGAGGGCTGCTCTTCCGCTCGTGAACTGATCGAGGGTTGCAACCCAGTGTGCGATCTCCGCAGGGTGTCTTCGAAGTGGGTCCGTCACCGCTGTCGAGAGTTTCGCTCTCTTGGTATGGGCGCCGATCATCGCCAGGACCACCTGCGAATTAGGATAGGGCGAAGCGGGGCTGGTTGAGAGCGTGTGGTCGCCGACCTTCAGGTGGTCGTATCCCAGGGTGTCGAGCCTCTGGGCGTTTCTCATGAGCTCGGCTGGAGTGTAGCGCGAGGTTATCATGTGACATCCCAGATCCCTTATCCTTGGCAAGCTGTCTATCTCGTCTAGGCGCGACCGGTCGAAGACTTAAATAAATTTCCGAGGCCGTTTCAGGCATTGGCGCGAGCATCATCTAGTATGTATCTGCACCCGTGGGACGTGGTTGACGAAGGGCCCGACAGCGTCCTCGAGCATATCACGGCCGCAGGAATAAAGACCGTCAACCTGGCGACGAGCTATCACTCGGGGAGATACCTCCTGCAACACAATCCCAAGAAAATGGTGTACTTTGCCGAGGAGGGCGTCGTCTACTTCGAACCCAAACCAGACTATTTTCGGAAGGGCGTCCTAAAGCCAAGAAGAAGCACGGAGTACAAGGACGTCGACGTGCTCGCACTGCTGCTCAAACACGCCAAGGGTTTCGGCGTCAAGGTGAACAGCTGGACGGTCACGCTACACAACTCCGCGTTCGCGCTGAGTCATCCCGAGATGGCGCTCATCGATGCCTTCGGCGGCGTCAACCAGAACTACCTCTGCCCGAACAATCCCGAGGCGAGGAAATACCACTCGGCCTTGGTGCGGAACCTCCTAGACTACGACCTGAATGCCATAATGCTAGAGTCCTCCTCGTTCCCGACGGGGATGCAGCACGGCGACCACCACGAGATGTTTGGCGGCCAGATAGAGCCACTACCTTCGGAGCTCATGACGGTCTGCTTCTGCAAGCACTGTGCGGACGGGGCCAAACGGCGCGGCATCGACCTCCCGGGTTCAAGGAAGCTCGTCCGCGACATCATCGAGACCAGTTTCGGGCTTCCCGCTTCCGTCCTCAGGAGCACCCCCTTCTCCGAGACCCTTCGCACATCCTATGTCCTCTCCACCGACCTGGAACAACTTCGCGATATCCAGGGTTTTCAGAGGGAGACGGTCTCAGATGTCTTTTCGGAGGCCCGTGAGACGATAAGGGATTCGGGCAGCAAGACCAAGCTCAATGTCATCACGTACGGGGGATTCTCAGGAGAACATGTGTTCGGAAGAGGAGCAGAGGGCGTAAGTCTCCCGAAGCTCGCCGGCATTGTCGATGGCATCGACCTTGTCGTCTATGTAAGCGAGCCCGAGGTCGTCCACTATCTGGTCAAGTGGTGCGCGTTCGAGGCGCGAGGCTGTCCGATATACGCCGCGTTCCGACCTGCCTACCCGGTCCTGTTCTCACGAGAAGGGGTCGTGGACAGCGTGAGGAACGCCTTTGAGGCGGGAGCGAGCGGCGTGGCCTTCTACAACTACGGGTGGACTCCGCTCCGGAACTTTGAATGGATCAAGGACAGTCTCAAAGGCTGAGCCCGCGCGATGGTTGCGAGGCGACTACAGAAGACCTCGGCCGAGGTTCGGCCAGATGACCTCGACCTTTCCGTTTCTGATTCCATAGTACCTGTCGTGCATCTTTGCGGTTGTGTCGCCATGCGGGGGGATGAGCTCGAACAGGTCCCCCGTCTTTATTTCTGAGTTGGCGTTCTTGCAGTTTATGTACGCCATCTCCTCCCTGAGGTGGACTCGGTCAATCCCGGTGAGATTCTTGAACCTTGGGCCGACGATCTGCGAATAGTCGGTCCCGGATTCGTTGGCACACGAATTCAGTCCCGCGTCGAAGAGCGCCTCGTCCGGTCTTGGCCTGCTGATGCACCTCGTCAGCACAGTAAGAGAGGGTTCGAAGACCTCCTGCCCCTCCACCTGATGGTCTTCCCAGTCGCTGAAGACATAGTTCCCCGCCTGAACCCCGACATCCGCGAGGCCGCTGTACTCTGGGGTAATGTTCCATGTCTGAGAATGACCGCCGCTGAGCATCTCGACATCGAATCCCGAGTCCTCGAGACTCTCCTTCAGCACTACGACCTCATCCAAGAAGGCAAAGTGGTCGACCCTGCGTTTGAGGAGCGGACCGGACAAAGTCAATTCGTGCCACCAGAGCCCCCTGAAGTGAATCCCATCAAGCTTGGCGATCTCCCCTACGAGCCCCCTCACGTCGTCCATCGGCACACCGCAGCTCCCTGGGGCCGCGTAGATCTCAACGGCGACATTGACTCTGGAGCCGAGGCTGAGGCCGATCTCCGAGATCTGCCTCGCATTGGTGATGTCGTCGACAGTCATGGTGACGGCCCCATGCTTCGCCAGACCACACAACCTCGCAATCTTGCTCCTTCCGTAGACTTGGCGCGTGATCAGGATGTCCTCGATACCAGAATTCACGTACAGTTCTACGAGCCCAGGAGATGTCATCGAGACTCCGATGGCACCAGCGGAGATCTGCTTCCTTGCGATCTGCGGAAGACGGTGCCCCTTTTGATGGGGACGGAGGGCGGCGCCCTTCTTGCTTCTGTAGTAGCTCCCCATCGTCTCGATGTTCTTCTCCATGGCATCCAGGTCGATCAGCAACGCCGGCGTCTCGATCTCTTCTACGGGCATTCCAACGTGCATGTGTCGCTTCTGCTCCTATCCGGGTAGCGTCAGCCGCATTCTTCTACTTTCAGAGACGGCCGCCACGTTCTTGCTTCGCCGTTCTCCCCGTTGCCCGTTCTTTGTCGTCGGAGAAGGGACGCTCGCCTCGGGGCCTCTTACTCTGCCAGGTGCTTCGAGGCGTCGGAGAGACCGTTCAGGAACGTCCGTACCTCATCCACCGTATTGTAGTGGGCTAGACTCGCTCTGATCGCCTTCTCTATTCCGTACGTCTGGAGCGCCCGGGAGTAGAAGTCGTCTGGGAGGGTGGCCACTGCGTGCCTCTCCCAGAGATACTTGGAGGTCTCCCTGTAGTCGGAGCCCACTAGGTTGAAGATGAAGGTTGGAGTCCTCTGCTCGGGTTTTTTCGGCCCATAGAGGGTCACGCGAGGGATGTCGAGGATGCCGGGCGCCCCATCGACCCCATTGATCATGGCGCGCGAGAGCGACCTCTCGTACTCCTCTATCCAGAGCATGGCCGCCCTCAGGTCTCTCTGCCTGCCGGCGAGGTTTCCCAGCCCATTCTTCACCTCGGCGCCAATCTGGTCGCCTAGCCATGAGAGGTAGTCTACGACCGCGCTGAAGGCGGCGAATTGTGAGTGGTCGACCGTGCCCCACTCCCACCTGCCGGGGGCCTTGTCCGGATTGGGGTCGACTTTGTATGGGGAAAGCTCCTGAAGCAGGTCCTTCTTTCCATACATGAAGCTCCCTCTACGGGAGAACACTTTGTAGCCGGAGAAGATCAGAAAGTCGCAGTCCAACTGCTGGACGTCCACGGGCATGTGGGGGACCATGTGGACCGCGTCGATGACGAAGTACGCGCCGACATCCCTCGCGAGTCTCCTGACCCGCTCTAGATCGGTCCTGGACCCGAGGCCGTTCGAGACTCCGCCCACTGAGACTATGCGCGTTTTGGAGTCGATGAGGCTCGACAGGTGGTCCAGGTCGAGCATGCCTGTTGCCGGGTCGAACCTAGCCAACCGAGCCTCCTTCACCGTACCTCTTCTCTCGAGCTCGAGTATCGAACTCACGTTGGCGTAGTGGTCGTATTCGGTCGTGACGACGTTCTCGTCCTTCTTGAGTTCCTTGCCGAGCGCGTAGGTAAGGCGGAAGAAGAGGCTGGTCGCGGATTCACCGCAGACGATGCAGTCCTCCGAAGGGGCGTTCAGGAGGTCCCTGATGGAGACGCGGCCCTCCCTTATGATCTGCTCTACCTTCTGCGACTCCCAGGAAGGAGCGCCTACGTTGGCCGAGTAGTTCAGCATCGAGTCCGCCTCAGCCTCCGCCGCCCTCCTCAAGACCAGCGAGCCGGCCCCCGCGTCGAAGAACGCCCTCTTCCTGCCCGAGCCATCGGTGTCCGCTCGCGGAAACTCGTTTCGTATCGACGGCAGGAGCTTGTTTGCAAGCGACATGGCTGAAGTCCTCGACCTGTGCGAGTTATAGACTTTCCAGCAGAAATCAAGCTTTTTGTAAGCGAAGGCCGGACAGGCGCCGCTTGCTCGAACCTCCGAAGTTCGGCCTAATGGTGGGAGGCGAGCCGCCATTCGCTACGGCGACCGATTGCATCAGTTTGGGAGTAAGGGCCGAGAAGGATGGCTACGACTCGATCTGGGTTCCCGACCACCTGATAGACATCGACGGTTCCATGGCTGATCCTTGGTCGACGCTAGGATACCTGTCGGCCGTGACCCGGAAATTGCTGCTCTATACCTCCGTCACGGATTACCAGAAGGTCCACCCAGCCAAGCTCGCGCAGATACTCGCCACGCTCGACGAACTGAGTCGCGGGAGGATGACCGTGGGAATCGGTGCAGGGGAGAAGATGAACAACTCTCCCTTCGGAGTACCCTGGGACGAGGCCTCGGTGAGGGTGGACAAGCTGCGCGAGTACATAGAGGTGATGAGGGTGCTCTGGCGGTCCAGTCATCGAGACCCTGTCTCATTCGAGGGGACGCACTTCAGGCTGGAGAACGCGTGGCTGGACCAGAAGATCATTACGAAGCCCACTCCACGGGTGTGCATAGGGGCGATGGGCTCGACACTGATGCTCCGGCTGATAGGTACCCACGGGGACGCCTGGCTGCCTACTCTGATGACGCCGGACCTCTATCGAAAGAAACTGCGTGTGATAGCCGAGGCGGCCCGGAAAGCTGGGCGCGACGCCGGCATGATCGAGCGGGTGTATTACGCGTACGTGGTGGCAAGCGAAGACTCGAAGGTCATCGCAGACTTCACGAGGAGCTTCAAGGCCACGATTGCGACGCTCTGTCCGTTCATCGTGGAGGCTGAGGGGGTGAAGCTTCCGAAGATGAAGTTGGAGACTAACTTCCAGCGCATGGTCGTGACGAACGAGGCGCTGAAGGAGCTGGAGGCGCAGGCCGAGTCTATCCCTGATTCTCTGGTGAGGAAGACTTGCGCCGTCGGAGGGGCCGACGAGATAATCGATTATCTTGAAGAGGCAATCGAGGCGGGGGCCCAGCACTTCTGCCTCGCCGCAACGCGAGGTCAGCCGGAGGAGAATCTGAAAGTGCTGAG
>JAPCJR010000009.1:0-9899 GCA_027886865.1 Nitrososphaerota archaeon | reverse complement strand
TGAGCGCCAGACGGAAGGCGGCGTCGCCCCGACGCGGCACGAATAAATTCTTCTGACCGCTCGACACTGCGGTTAGTGACACATCGCGTGAACAGGCTAGATGGCAAGGTCTGCATAGTCACCGGGGCGGGGCAGGGTATCGGGAGGGCCATCGCCGTGCTGTTGGCAAGTGAGGGTGCCCTTGTGACCTTCTGCGACATAAGCGAAGAGGGAGGGAAGGAGACGCTCCAAGAGATCGAGACGTCCGGGGGGCGGGCCAGCTTCGTCAAGGTGGACGTCACGAAGGAAGCCGAGGTCGAGGCGATGGTCAACGAAGTCGTCTCGAATCATGGTAGGGTCGATGTCCTTGTAAACAATGTTGGCGTCGTCGAGCCCGGCGATTCGATCTTCACGCTGACGAAGCAATCCTGGGACAGAGTCATAGCGATCAATCTGACGAGCGTGTTCCTGACTTCGAAATTCGTCATACCTCACATGGCCAAGAGGATGTACGGCAACATCGTGAACATCTCCTCCATCATCGGAATCATCGGCGAACCCGGTTCCAGCCAGCTGACGTACGCCGCCACAAAGGGAGGAATCCGCGCGTTCTCAAAGCAACTGGCGGTCGACGTCGCACCATACAAGATACGTGTGAACTGCGTCGCGCCGGGATACACCTCCACTCCGGCGCTGAGGGCGGCGTTCGAGGTAGGTACGAACCCGCCGGGATCCAAGCAGGAGCGCGAAGCCAGGCATCTCCTCAACCGGTTCGCGGAGCCAGAAGAGATCGCGCAGGCGGTCCTCTTTCTGGCGTCCGATGAGTCCTCGTTCGTGACTGGCACGACGCTCGTCGTCGACGGTGGCTTCACCGCGAAATAGGGAGCCCGGAGTCCAAGAGGGCGGCGGCACGGCTTGCTCACTTTAGAGCCGGAATGACCTTGCTGTGGAAGGCCTTCAGGGTCTTCTCGGTCTCGCTTAGCTTTACGAAGACGGACATCCCGACTACGTCCTTGACCACTATGTGCTGCACGCCGGCCTTGACGAAACGTGCCAGCCCCTCGATCACCTCATTGGTGTTCCCGATCACGAGGAACTTCCTTACGAGTTCGTCCGGGATGCTCTTTGCTATCTCTCCGGCCCTGTCACCCACGGCCTCGTTCGCCACCACGCGCTGATACGTGTAGTCGAAACCGCGAGGGACGTCCGGCTCGAATCCCAGGTCCTTGAGGACCTTCCTGTGTAGCGTGATGAGGAGTTCGCTCTTCATGGAATCCATTGCCTTCCTCTGGACGGCGGAATCCTCCGTCAAGGCGACGCTCGTGACGTTGGCCATTTCTATGGACCCCGGCTTTCTTCCCGCCGCGTCTGCCGCTTGCTTGATCTCCGCGGACCTTCTGGCGAAGGTCTCTACGCTGTTTGTCCACGGTATCCAGCCGTCTCCCAATTCGCCGACGAGCTTGAGCATCTTGCGAGCTCCCAAGGCACCGACGTAGACGGGTGGGGGAGATGTCATCGGCCTCTGGTCGAGGACCGCGTCCTTCAGGCTGAAGAACCTGCCATCGAAGCTCACCCTGTGGTCCCTACTGGAGCCCCAAAGGAGTCGGATGACCCGTATCGCCTCCGTGAGGCGGTCCACCCTGTCCTCGACGCTCTCGAAGGGCAGCCCGTACGGAATCGTGTTCATCGCCTCTCCCGCACCTATCCCCAAGAACGCCCGGCCGCTCGAGAGCTCGTCGAGGGTGGCCACGATGTGCGCCGTCCTGGCGGGGTGGGTCCTCTGCGTGTCCGTGACGACCGTGGCCAGCTTCAACTTCTTGGTCTGAGCGCCGATGGCCGAGAGGACCGTCCACGGGTCGACCCTGTCTCCGGTCGGATAGAGGTCGGTGAAATGGTCCGGAATCCAGAGCGAATCGAACGAGTACCTTTCTGCCAGAATCCCCCCTTGAACTATGTCGCGCGCGGGGAAGGAGGAGGCAACCAGGCCAAAGCGCAAGTTGTTCTCTTTCAGAGGGGCCGCGCGGCGTTAAAAGCGTTCTCGCGGGATACGCAGGTCCGCCCTTCCGAATGAGCGCCCGACGCGGGGCTCTACGACCTGATCCAGGAGAGGTCCCTGACGAGTCGGACCACGGTATCGAGAAAGAGCGCTGCGTCGGCGCCGTCAATCACCCTGTGGTCGAACGTCAAGCTGAGGTGGACCGTGGGCCTGACCTTCAGTTCGCCGTCTTCGACCCAAGGCCTCTCCGCGACGCGGCCTATCCCCAGGATGCCTACCTGGGGCGGGTTGATTATCGGGGTGAACGTCTCGACGCCGTATGCACCCAGGTTCGAGACCGTGAACGTCGCTCCGGCATACCCCTCCGGTGTGAGCTGCCTGTTCCGGGCCTTCTCTGAAAGTCGGCGTATGGTCTCGGCGATCTCTGGAAGGGCGAGCCCGTCGGCGTCGCCGACCGACGGCGTGATGAGGCCGCCCTCCACGGCAACCGCAACTCCGATGTTGACCGCGCCCATTACGCGCACTTGGTCCCCCTCCAGCTGCGCGTTCATCATCTGGTGTTGTTTCAGGGCCCTTGCGGTCGCCTTGATGAAGACGTCATTGTAGCCGAACTTCGACGCAGCACCTTCGTCCTTGACGAGCGCGACGAGAGACGCTACCTCCACCTCACGGGTCAGTGTCACGTGGGCTGTCTCCCGCTGGCTTCTTGTCAGCCGGTCCGCTATAGTAGCCCTCATCGCCGAGAGGGGGATTAACCTCGGCTCCGCCGACTGGGATGCAGGGATGGTGTCACTCGGGGTGACCTGGTTCTGCGACCTGGTCCCGCGGGCGGCCTTGAGGATGTCTTCCCGCATTATCGACCCGCGTGGTCCCGTCCCCGAGACCTTCGAGAGGTCGACCTTCAAGTTCTCGGCGAGTCTTCTTGCCGCAGGCGATACATCGCGACCAGCGCCCGAAGCGGGCGAGGGAGCCGGCTCGGACGAGGATGGCGCTGGTTGCGCGGGCCCGGTGGCGGATGGGCTCCCATGCGAGATCAATTCCGGCGGGACTTCCTCCCCTGGCTGGCCGAGGAGGAGGATTGGTGTTCCCACCTGGACGACCTCGCCTTCTTTGAAGAGAATCTTGAGGACTGTCCCCGCCGCAGGCGATTGGTAGGTCGCCACGGCCTTATCGGTCTCTATCTCGGCGATGGATTCTTCCGCCTCGACGTAATCGCCCTCCTGCTTCATCCACCTGAGGATGACCCCTTCGTGATAGACTCCGGCCCCCAGTTTCGGCATCGGGACTGACGTGACCACCGCAAGCTCACCTACGAGAACCGCGCGCGCCCGCTGGTCTTCTGGTTCTCATGATGCATGTTCACATCATCGACTTGACCGTCGCGATTATCCTCTCCGGGCTCGGTATGTAGAACGCCTCTTCCGGGGGGCTGAAAGGCACGGACGCGTGCGGAGGGGTGACGCGCTTTATGGGCGCTTCGAGGTAGTCGAAGCACCTGTCCGCCACAAGGGCTGCGATATCCGTGGCGAAGCTGCACCTTGGTTGGTCCTCGTCGACCACGACGAGCTTCCTCGTCTTCTCGACCGAGCCTACTATCGTGTCCTCGTCCAGCGGGGAAAGGGACCGCGGGTCCACGACCTCCGCGTTGATTCCGTCTTTGGCCAGCGATTCGGCGGCTTTCAGCGCCACCAAGTTCATCCTCTGGACCGCCACGATCGTGACGTCCGTCCCCTGCCTCTTTACATCGGCCTTCCCCAGAGGTATGACGTAGGGCTCCTCCGGGACGGGACCCTTCGTGTCGAAGAGCATCACGTGTTCGAAGAAGAAGACGGGGTCCGTACCGCGGACGGATGTCGCCAGGAGTCCCTTCAAGTCGTAGGGCGTCGACGGGGCTACGGTCTTCCATCCGGGCATATGCGTGATCATCGAGTAGATCATGTCAGAGTGGTGGGCCGCGGCTCCATAACCGCCGCCATTGGGCGCCCTTATGACCAGATGGACCTCGGCCTTCCCCCCTGACAGGAACCGCGTCTTTGCTATCTGGTTGAAGATCTGGTCGCCGGCGACACCGAAGAAACTCGCGTACTGGAGCTCGACGATGGGTCTGAGCCCTAGCATCGAGGCCCCGAGCGCTGCGCCGATGAACCCGGACTCGCTGATGGGGGTGTCCATGATCCTTCTGCGCCCGAATTCCGCTACCAGCCCCCGGGTCGCGCCCAGCGAACCCCCCATACCGTCGGCGTTCTCGAACTCGGGTATCCCTGCGCCCCCCGCGAGGCTCTCGCCGATGTGGAAGACCGCAGGGTCTCGCCTCATCTCCTGCTTCAGCGTCTCGTTTATCGCGTCCCGGAAGGTGATTACTCTGCTCGTGCTATATGCCCCCTAGTAAGTGGCGTAAGTATCCTCAAGGGCTTCCTCGGGCCTTGGCATCGGGTCCGCGAGGGCCTGCGCCAGTGCCTCGTCAATCCTGTGGTCGACCGTCGTCCCGAGCTCCGAGAGCTTCTCACTGGTGGCGAGCCCGTTCGATACGATGAATTCGGTCAGCCTCTTGACCGGGTCGCGCTCCTCCTGCAGCCTCATGTACTCCTGCGTCTTGTATTTCGCGGGGTCGTCCTGATAGTGTCCGTAGATTCTCCAGCATTTTGCATCGATGAGCGTGGGTCCCTCTCCCTTCCTAGCCCTCTCGATGGCCTTTTTGGTGGCGGAATACACCTGGAAGATGTCGCTTCCGTCGATGGATTCTCCGACGATCGAGTACCCGGCAGCGCGGTCAGAGATGTTCTTCGCCGAGGTGCTGTAGAAGACGGGTGTATCCTCCGCATACCCGTTGTTCTCGCAGATGTACACTACCGGGAGCTTCCAGATGGCCGCCAGGTTCAGCGATTCGTGGAACGTCCCCTGGTTTGAGGCCCCGTCTCCGAAGAAGCAGATGCTGACATTGTCCGTATTCTTGTACTTGAACCCCAGGCCCAGCCCCGTCGCCATGGGGAAGCCGCCCCCGACGACGCCGTTGGCGCCGTACATGCCTTTGCCGACGTCCATCATGTGCATCGAACCGCCCTTGCCCCTGCTCAGCCCCGTCTCCGCTCCCCTTAGCTCCGCAAACATGGCCCTCAGGTCACATCCTTTTGCTATGCAGTGACCGTGGCTGCGGTGCGTCCCGACGACCGCGTCTCCGTCCTTCAGGTTAGCGCACGCGGCTACAGCGATGGATTCTTCTCCCACGTACATGTGAATGAATCCGGGGAACTTCCCGGCGTTGAGCTCACGTTTCGCGACTATCTCGAACCTTCTAATCGTCAGCATCTGATCGTACATTCCGAGAATGGCGTCGGAGGTCAGGGGCGCTGGGGGCGAGACTAGGCTTTCCAACAGTTACGAGGAGCGGGCTTCCGCCTCTAAAAGTGTATCTTCGGTCACGAGCGATTTTGCCGCGGGAACGCAAACGCCCCAGGTCAGAGCCAGCTGCGCTCATCTAGGACGGCGTCCGGGACGCGTCCTTCTTCGACGTCTGTAAGGGTCTCCTCAAAGGTCTCGAGCGCCGAATCGACCTGTTCCTTCGTGATCACCAGTGGAGGAGTGACCTCTATGACGTTTCCGAGAGTGCCGACGTTGGCGAGGATCAGCCCTCTCTGCCAGGCCCGGTAGACCATCTTCGTCGCCTCGTCCTTCGCCGGCGCCTTTGTCTTTCGGTCCGTGACCAGTTCGACCCCGATGAAGAGTCCCTTTCCCCTCACGTCGCCGATGAGCCGGTGCCTGCCCATCATCCGCTCGAAGCCCTCTTTCATCCGGCGACCCAGCCTGGCGGATCTCTCCGCAAGCCTCTCCTCCCGGACGACCTCGATCGTGGCGAGCGCCGCGCTGCAGCATGCGGGATGCCCCGAGGTGGTCGAGAGGTGGTTGAACGAATCCGAGTCCATGATGTCTCGGCGCCCTACCACGGCACTCAGGGGCAATCCCGAAGCGAGGGGCTTCCCAAGTATGACTACGTCCGGGGTCACTTTCCAATGATCTATGGCCAGCATCTTCCCAGTTCGTCCCATCGACGTCTTCACTTCGTCGGCTACCAGAGCTATCCCGTGCTTGTCGCAGACCTCGCTTAGCTGCGGCAGGAAATCATCGGGCGGGACGAGCTCGCCGGCCAGCCCCTCTATCGGTTCGACCATTATGCAGGCGGTATCAGCGGGAGGACAGACGTTCGCGAAGACCTGCTTTTCCAGGAATTCGATCGGAAAATTGCAGCATCCCTCTCCCTTCTTGAAGGGGCAGCGGTAGCAATAGGGGAAGGGCGTCTTGGTGACGATCGGTGACTGCAGGAACCTCGCCGACACCGCATGACCTGAGAGCAGGTTAGCCCCGACGGTGAGCCCGTGATGACTGCCGAAGAACGTGATGACTTTCCTCCGCTTGGTGGCGGCTGGAAGGAAGTCGTAGACCGTCTCTGCCGCGTCTGAACCCGAATTGCCCAGCCACACTCTCTTCTCGAACCTGCCCGGAGTTATCCCCTTGAGCTTCTCCGCCAACTCGATTGCCGGCGGGTTGGGGAAGAGCGGAGTGAGCGCGTGCGTGGTCCTTCGCAATTCGCTGGTCGCCGCCTCGACGATCGCGGGATGGCAATAGCCTGTGTTGGCGACGGCTCCCCCAGCGGATAGGTCGAGGTATTCGTTCCCGTCCGTGTCCCAGAGGCTGCTCCCACGCTGTTCCTTGATCACCATCGGAGAGGTCCTGAACCGGAACGTGCTGCCGAAGACCTTTCTGTCGCGCTTCAGGTAGGAAGTCGTCTTTGGACCTGGTTTTCCCTGTACCTTGGGTGAGGAGGAACCTTGGTCAGCCGCCCGCTTCCTACGCGAACCGCTCATCTTGACCATTCTCCGGTCCGGCGCTTATAACGATGCGATGAACGCATCGATCTCCCACGACGAGATTACGCGGCAGTACGCGTCCCACTCTGACTTCCTCGCGGCTAGGTATTGGTCGCATAGCGCGGCTCCGAGAGACTTGCGGACGAACGGGTCCTTCTCCATCCCGGCGATTGCTTCACCGAGGTCGGAGGGGAGCGTGGCGATGCCTCGCTTCACACGGTCCTCCGCCGTGAGCTTGTACGCGTTCTCATTGAACGGCTCTCCCGGGTCAAGGTTCCTTTTCACGCCGTCCAGCCCGGCCAGGACGACCAACCCCAGCAGCAGATATGGGTTCGCCGTCGGGTCGGAGACCCTGAACTCTATCCTGCTGGACGTGCCCCTCGGGTCGTTCACGCGGGACGGGATTCTGACGCTCACGGATCGGTTGTCGTAGCCGTAAGTGATGTTCACGGGTACCCATACGTCGGAAGGGACGAGCCTCTTGTATGAGTTGGGCAGAGGGCAGGCTATCGGCATCATCCCGCGGATATGGTCAAGGATACCTCCGATGAAGCTGTAACCCATCTTACTGAACCCTGCCTTCCTCCTGTCCTTGGGGTCAAAGAAGACGTTCTTTCCGGACTTCTTCTCCTTCAGGCTCAGATGTATGTGCAGGCCGCTGGGGCCCTCGTTCTGAAGCGGCTTCGGAAGGAACGTCGCGATCAGCCCCATCTTGACCGCGACCCCCTTAGCCGCGTCCCGCAGAGTTACAAAGTCGTCGGCCGCCTTGACGGGCTTGGTGTGCCGGAGGATCACCTCGAGCTGCCCCGGCCCTGACTCTTTCTTCACCCTGGCGACGCCGACGTTCATCGCCGAGAGGCTTTGCAGAAGCTCCTGGAGATATTCGTTCGCGTTGTCATAGCCTTCATCACCGACGAATCCCTCGTTGCCGTAAGCCAGAACGTTCGGGACGTAGGAGCCACTCTCCCTGCGAAGGACAAAGAACTCGGACTCGAACGCGACCTCCGCTTCATAGCCGAGCGCGTCGAGCTGCGTTAGGACCGTCTTCAGGAAGACGCGCGCGTCTCCTTCGTAGGGTGTCATGTCCAGATTGTGCATTTCAGCTATGAACCTAGCGGAACCTCGCTGGAACGGTAGAACGGCGTAGGTGTCCAGGTCCGGCACCAGCCTGAATTCGGACGATTCGGGGCCGTATAGGCTGCCGGGGACCAGTCCGGAAAAGGCGTTCATGATTGTGATGCTCCTGCTGACGCCGATTCCGTTCTTGACGTTCTCTTCCAGGGCATCTATGTGAGAAGCCATCGCCCTCGTCACGAGGGACGTCTCGACCAGCTGGAACTTTACCAGGGTCACCCCGCTCTCCTTCGCAGACCTGACGACCTCCTTGATGCGGTCTTGGCTCATTTTCGTCCCCCCGGTGACTTCTTCTCCGGTCGCATCTTCAAGCCCATCCTAGATGCATACGCCGAGTACTGCTCCCACACAATAGCCTCTGTCTCCACAGCGAGCCTACCGACCCTTCTCATGTTCCTCTCGCTCTCAGAGTTAAGGTCTTTCGCTATTATTCGGACCGCCATCTCCCGGAAGCCGTGCGTGGAGTGGGAGAACCTATCGAGCAGGTCGGTGTCCTTCCTTCTCGTTCCCGGCACCAGATTCCCCATCGCGTAGTTCTTCTTCAACCCCGCGCTCAACCTTCTCGCCCCGTTCGCCCATATCGGGAAGTTAAGGAGTATCGCTAGGGCGATCTCGCCTGGTGTCGCGTACAAGGCCAGGACCGAGAAGTAGTTAGTCCTCGCGAGCGCCGCCGTGTACGGCTCAGTCGCGGGGAGTTCTTCCTTCTTGCGGCCGAGCGCGCTCCAGAGAAGATAGAGCGAGTCGAGCATCTTGGTCTCGGCCACCGTCATGAACAGGAAGAACCGGACCTCATCCTCGTCGCGGGCCTTGGTCACGTACTGCGCCAGGTTCTTGATGTCGTTGTTGATGAGGTGATAGTGGTTCTGAGCCCAGAAGTGCATGCCCTCGAGCGGATACGTTCCGCTGGCGATGCCGCTGACGAACGCTCCGCCCGTGACCTTGGCGACGCTGGGCCTGTGCTCTTTCTCGAGCGCATCGACGAATCTCCAGGCACCGGCGACATCCTTCTCCGTGGGATGGTGAATGCCTCACTTCCCCCCACTAAGGGCCATCTTGGTTCCCACCCTCCTCTTTACCGCCTTCTCGTAGGCCCGGTAGTAGGTGACGACGTCCAAGGCGTTCACTCCCGTGGAGTCCATGACGGTCAGCTCGTCGGCGCTTTCCCTGCCCATCTTCCATCCGTTGACTACTTCTCCTATCTGCGCGTAGATGTTCTTTTCGGTGATCAGTCCCTGCGATAGCGGCACATTGATCTCGCCCCCGAGTCTGCACTGCTCTATGCTGTCGACCACTATCTTGTCGGCTCGCTGCAGTATCTTCGGTTCAAGCTCCTCCTTGCCCTTCGAATCGGCGCCGAACGCGTTGATGTGCGTCCCCTTCCCGACCCAGTCGTCTTTGATGACGGGTTCCCGTGAAGGCACGGCGGCGCAGACTATGTCCATGCCCTTCACCGCCTCCCTGGGAGAATCGACTGCCTTGATGTTGACGTCAAACTGTCTCCCGCAGGCCCTGGCAAATTTCTCGCTTCGGGGTTTGTTCCTGCTCCACGCCCTTATCACGTCTATGTCCTTGAAGAGTTCCAGATGGGACGAGAGCATGTACAGCCCCACATTGCCCGTCCCGACGAGTCCCAGTGATGTGGAGTCCTTTCTGGCCAGGTACTTGGAGGCCACACCCCCCGCTGCGCCCGTCCTGGCCGCCCCCAGGTAGTAACCAGTCAATAGCGCGAGCAGCATCCCCGTCTTGACGTCGTTCAGGGCCGTCACGATGGAGACGCTCGGTAAACCGTATTTTGTCGGGTTGTCCCAGAATCCCCATCCGAGGGTCGAGCAGATTGCCGGGATCCCTTCCATGAGCCCCGACCTGTAGTCGACGTCTGTGTGTGGGACTCTCGTGGGGTAGGAGGACATCGGCGAGAAGTGGGCGTA
>JAPCJR010000038.1 GCA_027886865.1 Nitrososphaerota archaeon | reverse complement strand
CTCATGACCTTACATCGCGCGACTACGCGCCTTTGGCAGGCGGCTTGTCGCTGCGAGTCTTCGCGCCTGCAGCGTGTTTAGCTATCTCTTCCTCGGTGAGCCTCCGCATCATCTTGGTCTCGGTCTCCACCACCGCCGTCTTGATGTGGGCCGTGCCCTGCTTGTCCTCGCTCACCAGGTAGATGCACTCTATCGCCAGCGTTATGCCGTCCTCCAGGCTGATGCTGGAGTCGTAGTTCTTCTCCAGGTACTCATTGACCTGGTCGCTCCCCGCCCCGATCGCTATTGCGTCGAAGCTGAGGTACGCTCCCGTCGGGTCGGTGAGATAGACGACGGGTCCCCTGTTCTCGTCGACTCCCGCGATGATAAGGGACACGCCGAACGGCCTCACTCCGGCATACTGGGTATACTGTTGGTTCAGGTCGGCGATCCTCTTCGCCACCGTCTCGATATCCACCGGCTCCTCGTAGACCAACTTGTTGCTCTGCGCGATTACTCTCGCGTTGTCGACCTGGATCCGAGCGTCAGGAATGTAGCCAGCGCCGACCGCGCCGATGTGGTCGTCGATCTGGAACATCTTGACCACTGAATAGCCACTCTGGAGCTTTCTGCCCCTCTCCTCGACCGCGAGCACCACGCCCTCGTTGGTCCTGACCCCTACGGCGAGGCTTCCTCTCCGGACAGTCTCCAGCGCGTACTCGACCTGGTATAGTCTTCCATCGGGCGAGAAGATGGTAATCGCCCTGTCGTAACCTGCAGAAGGTGCAAACATATTTCCTAGTCTCCTTTAGTTGAGTAAAGCACAGTTTTGGGGTCGTTTTAAAGCATTCTGTCGGAGATAGGACAGCCAAAGGCGTTTTAACTCGGTATAAGCGCAGCAGCCCGAAGCTCGTCTTGCCCGTCAAGAGCGTTGTGGTGAGCCGCGAGGTCGTCGAGAGCGTGCTCACTTATTCGAAGGCCGCCCATCCTCGAGAGGGAATACTCCTGCTCAGAGGCAGCAGCAAGAAAGGGGCGGTGAAGGTCGAGAGCGTGGCGATCCCGCCCTTAGCAACGCACGGCGAGGGGTTCTCGGGCTTCAACTGGTACCTGCTGCCAATCGACCTGAGCTTCCTCGGGGTCGCACACTCCCATCCGTCCGGATATGCGGTGCCTTCGCATCAGGACATGCTCCATATGATGGGGAAGATCATGATGATCGCCGGCTTTCCCTATGACGACGTCAGCTGCCTGAAGGTTTACGACTCGAAGGGGAACCCGGTGCAGTTCGAGGTCGGATGAGAATAAGAGATGTGCGTCAGTCAATCTTAAATACAAAAAAATAGGCGGCCTTTTTCCGGTGCCAGAATAACGTCTTACTCGAAGGGTCAGACTTGGGCGGCCCTGAAGAAATCCTGGAAGGCTTACAAGATTGCGAAGATCAAGAACGAAACGGAGAACATGGCTGAGTACGCCGGCAGGATAAGAAAGCTTCAGAAGGAACTAGGCGTCCCCCAGGCAAAGTTCCCGGATTTGAATCTGGTCTAGTCGCTACCTGGTCCGTTCCGGTAACATGCCGGTGGAGTAGATCGTCATGGCGGTGTCGCGGAGGCCTGCGGCCTGCTGCAACTCAAAATCCGGCTCGGTCGAGACGAGCATGAAATTCTTCCCGAGGTTGAAGGTGAGCATGTTGACCTTCTCCCGCTTCACGAAGGTGAACTGGATGTTCCCGAAGTAGCGGTCCCACGTCTTGTCCGTCCCTATCTGTATGGTGAGGTTGGCCATCAGCCTGAGGTCTTCGCTGATCGGTTCTAGCGAGCTTATCCCCTTCCTCATCCCGCCCGCGATTATCCTTCCTGTGTCGTCGAGGACGCTCGCGTAGCGTATCCTCCTATCGAACTTGAATATCTGCGTGCACAGCTTATCGAGAGGATAAGTCAAATCAGCGCCGGAGTGTACGCTTAGCTGGGAATGAGATATAAGAGTTATTGACGCGGGAAAATTCTCTCACGTTGGGTCCTGCACAACTTTTTGATGGCTTTGTGCAATACCTTTGACTCGCCATTAGAAGATGCGGCGTTGATACGATGTAACCAGGTGCACAGAAATGGTGTATGAACAATTGCTCACCATTCTCTTCGCAGTAGGTGTAGGCGCTGCAATCATCGTGTACGCCGCCAAACCCAGAGGCAGGTCCGTATCCGTCTCAATGGCTCACGGTTCAGCTATTGGGTCATTCGGGAATGCCGCTCCGGTGAAGGCTGCGCCGATGCCGCAGGTAACGGCCTTCAAGGCACCGGTCGTCGAGACCTCCATCGCCTCTGAGTCACAGAGCGTGGTAGAGGTAGCGCCGGTCGTAGCCGAGATTGCCCCGGCAGTACCCAGCGAGGCAGTTCCCATCTCGTCAACTTCAGGAATCGACGTCTCAGCTGTGGCCCCAGCACCGATTGCTGAGAGCCCGGCGACAACATCCCGCAGTTCGACGAGGTCGCACAGGACGACGAAGAGGAAGAGCACGACCGGAAGTCGGGCCAAGCCAAGGGCACGGAAGACCAAGAGCCAGGCGTAGGCCAGAAGCAGTGGGCGAGAGGCGGCAGAGCCTTAAACCCACGTCCTATCTATTTCGCCCGTGAAAGAGCCTCAGATCGGCTTCCACATCTCTATCTCAGGTTCCATCGACATGTCGGTGGACAGGGCTCTCGAGGCCGGATGTACTACCTTCCAGATCTTCACGCGCAATCCGCGAGGATGGAACTTCAAGCCCCTGGACGAGATGGAGGCGGCCGTCTTCGCCGAGAAGAGGAAGAGGGCACGGTTCAAGAATGTAATTGTCCATATGCCATACTTGCCGAACCTCGCTGCATCCGAGAAGCTCCTCGTGAAGAAGAGCAGGGCGTCGCTTAGGGAGGAAGTTTCTAGGTGTGGGAAGCTGGGCGTCGACTACGTGGTCGCGCACATCGGCTCCCACGCCGGGAAGGGCTCCATGGTCGGGGTTAGGAACGTCGCCGAGGCTTGCAACGAGGCACTTGACGCCAACCCCAACAATACCACAATTCTCATAGAGAACATGGCGGGACAGAAGAACTCCGTCGGCGCCAGGTTTGAGGAGCTCAGGTTGATACTGGATGGTGTGAACCAGAAGGACAGGGTAGGGGTCTGCTTTGACACCTGCCACGCCTTCGCTGCCGGGTTCGACCTCTCCAACAAGGCCGGGGTCGAGACCACGCTTGACTTCTTCGATTCGGCGGTCGGACTGAAGAACATCAAGGTGGTCCATCTCAACGACTCGAAGGGACCGCTTGGAGGAAATCTGGACAGGCACGACCACGTCGGCATGGGCAAGATCGGGGTGGACGGCTTCAGGGCATTCCTCGGCCACGGGCACATCTCGAGCCTCCCACTGCTGATGGAGGTGCCGCAGGATGATCAGAGGAGCGACGCTGACGAGCTTACCTTCGTGAGAGGTCTGATAACAGGCTAGCCTTGCGGTGCAGCCGGGGCGGCCTGTTCCTGCTGTACCCAGGGCTTCTTCGACTTTGCCACCCAGGAGAACTTCTTCTGAAGCGACGAAGTGTAGAGCTTGTCCCAGTCAAAGCCGACGTGGTCGCACCACGACTTGTAGATGCGGGGATCGATGTAGTTCTTGAGCGAGGTGTTCAGGTTGTAATCCTTCGTCTTCTTCGTGAACTCGACATTCATCTCCATCTTCTTGAACATACCCTCCTTCCCCTTCGCCTTGTACTCGGCCAGCTTCTCCTCCTTCTTCTTCAGCGACTCGTCCCAGTTCTTCGGCGGCGTGCGCTTGTGGTTGCAGAACTCGGCGGCCCTGAGGTTGGCCTCTTTCGCGAAGTACAGCTTCTCCAACTCGTCCGCCTGGCGCATGTCCTTCGCCAGGAGGGAAGCCTCGGCCTGCTTGCTGGCATGGTAGGTCCGGAAAACCTTCGCCGTCAGGTCCGGAACTATCCCTGAAAGGAAGCGGTTCACCATGCTGGAGGTCACGACGTCGAATATCTCTTCCTCCGGCTTCTTGCCCTTCGTGAATCGCCTCAGGTTCTCGAGGAGGACGGGTTCCGCTTCCGGTATGGTCTTGACCCACCTGACGGAGTCCTTACCGAGGAAGTCGAACTCTACCCTGTCCTGGAAGACCTTGACGTGCTCGACTCTCAGGGTAGTCGCCCCCACGGTGTCGGCCTCGTCCTCGTCCTTCTCGTCACCGACCCTCATGCCGAGCTTGTCTATCAGATAGGCGACCGTGGCAATCTTCCGAACTTTGAGATCCTTAGAGGACATCCCCTTGCGAATCTTGTCGCGTAGGCTCCTAAGTTTGGTTTCACTCAAATCGGCCTTGTCATACTTCTCCTTGTTCCTAGACTGCTGGATGGCAGAGCTTTCATGGGGCCAGACATATTTCTCCTTCCCAGTGAGCTTGTCTATCCAGCGGGCCATCCAGATCGATTCCCTGTCGTGCACCACTTCCGCCCAGTCTCCTTCGGGGACTGGCGCAGAGTCGTCGAGATTCAGTGTGACGTCCTTCCGGTTGACGCGGGGTTTCCAGCTGCCCCTGAGCGGATGCTCACCCCTTCCCATGAATAGCCCCGGCGGTTCGACGAGCCAGTTTGCTATGTCGACCTCTTTTTCGTCTATCAGTGCCTTACCGTACTTGGCCTTCATCGCCTCTCGCTGCTCCTTCCGCGACGCGGCCAGGCGCTTCTTCTCGTCCTTGCTCGTTGATTCCTTCTCACGCTTCTCCTGATCGACGAGTCGGTAGAACTTTGAGAAGTCGACCTCCGAGAACTTTGCCCCCTTCAGGCTCTGCGGGAGTTCCTCCGAGAAATACTTCATGAAGTTCTCCACGAACACCGGGTCCTTGACGTAGGGCGTATCCTTCTTCTTCGCGAACTGGTAGGCCATCTCGTCTGCGAGGGGCGAGAGCGACACAGCCTCACCTTTGACAGTGATCGTCAATCCGGTGTGCGAATGCTCCGGAGGGAATGCGACGCCGCTGTGGCGGAGGGTCTTCCAGACAGGCATCCAGCGCAATCGGAAATGGGATGTTTAAAAATCAAACTGCATTACGCTGGTTGGACGCCGCCGGAGGATAGAGAACAACGACGTACGAGATAATCATACAGGTGCTCATAGTGCTCGCCGCCGCAGTGCTGACTGGAGAGGTCTTCGAGCAACTCAGGCTCCCCTCGGTCGCAGGTCAACTTCTGAGTGGGATCCTGCTCGGACCGACCGTCCTCGGCGTAGTCTCGACCAACGACCAGGTCCAGGCTATCTCCTCAATCTCGCTTTTCTTCATCATATTCCTCATCGGCTTCCAGATGAGTACTGATACCGTGAAGCAGCACATTCGCCACGGGCTGCTCCTGACCGGGAGCTCCTTCCTTCTGCCCATGCTGGCGGTCTTCTCGCTGACGATCTTACTGCTCCCATTTGGGGCCGCCTCCGACCTCGTCATAGCCCTCGCCATCGCTGTCCCGTCAATATCGATAATCTCTGTACTGGTCACGCAGTACAAACTGCTCGAGAAGGAGAGCGGGAGGATAATCCTTTCGACAGTGGCCATCACGGACATAGTCGCGTTCGTCCTCCTGGTAGCGGTCTCCACGCCCGTCTTCAACACGATATCGGTGATCGCCTACACTGCGATCCTTGTCGCGGCTTTTGCCGCGGTGGACGTAGTGCTGAACCGTCAGCCTAAGGCTTTCAGGCGGACGGTGGAGAAGACAGGTCGCCTGCTGAGAGGCGAGGACACACCATACGCGGTGCTGATACTCGTGGGCCTTTTCATGGCCGCAATCTTTCAGGCAATCGGTCTTAGCTATATCATCGGGGCGTTCTTCGCAGGACTCATAGTGCATGACGGGTTGATAGGGAGGAAACCCTTCCAGGAAGTGTCGATGACTTTTGCCAGAATGAACAGGGCCTTCTTCATCCCTCTATTTTTCGGGCTCGCTGGCCTCGAGTCGGACCTGCAGGCCTCGAGCTATTCTCTCCTGCCACGCCTCGGACTGATTGCTGCGGCTACCCTTCTTCTCTCTATTCTTCTCACCTACTACGCAGCAAAGCGAATCCTGAAGGTGAAGGAACAAGGCGGAGCTCGACGGATCGCGGTAACCCTCGGAGGACGAGGAGCAGTGGGCATCGTCATAGCCTCGGTCGCCCTAAGCAGCGGTGCGATCGACGCAGTCGCCTATTCATTGATAGTTCTGGCTACGCTGATAATCTCGCTGGTAGTGCCGATTCTTCTCGGCAGGAAGGCCTCATCCGACCTCCAGCCGGATTGACCGAATGTAATAAAACGGGCCCACTGACCGACTCACTTGGCGGGCCCGTAGCTTAGTTCCCTAACGGGAGAGAAATCAGGTAGAGCATCGGGCTTTTAACCCGAGGGTCAGGTCAAACCCCCAAACGGGTTCGATTCCCGTCGGGCCCGC
>JAPCJR010000052.1 GCA_027886865.1 Nitrososphaerota archaeon | reverse complement strand
GCCAATCTGGCCCGTGCCCCCGGTTATCATGACTGCCATGAGATTCTCAGATGTCCCCCGTCGCGCACAGGGATGAACGCATCGCGGACGCTGTGACCCGATTCTTAATAACACTATTCGGCCAGACGCGCCAGGCACTTTACGGGGTCGACCACCTCTATTCTGTCGAGGATGCGATGGTCTCCGGCCGGACGTATCCTATTCAGATGTCACTCGTGACATTGTCGGCTTCTTGGTCGGAGACCTTCAGAGCCTCGTCCATCACATCGATAGCGCCGTCGATCTGATCCTTCGTTATGACAAGCGGGGGTGAGACGATCAAGTGCGAAACGACGCCCGTGTAGACGAACACGCCCATGCTCATCATCTTTCCTGCTACCTTCTGGGTCATCAGGGTCTTGCCTCCGAGGTAGTCGTCGGCGTAGTCGAACGGCTCCTTCGTCTTCCTGTTCTTGACCAGCTCAACCGCCCACAGAAGCCCAAGCCCGCGTACATCCCCCACCGAAGGGTGCCTAGCTTTCAGCTCTTCCAGCCTCTTCCCTAGGTATGCTCCCTGTTCCTTCGCCTTCGGAATAAGGTTCTCTTGTTGATACTCCTCGATCGCGGCAGTCCCGGCGGCCATCCCGAGAGGATGAGCGCTGTACGTCCCGGATACAGGGAACCAGTTGTGCTCGAAGAATTCTGCGATCTCGCCGTTAGTCGCCGTGAGGGACAGCGGGAACTGGCCACCGGTGATTCCTTTCGCCGTGGTCAAGATATCGGGCTTGACGCCCCAGTTGTCGACGGCGAACCACTCTCCTGTTCTTCCCCAACCGCACAAGACTTCGTCAGCTATCAAGAATGCGTCGTGCTTCTCTGTGATCTCTTTGACCCGCGGGAGATACTCCTTCGGAGGGACGACCACTCCGCTCGCGCCCGTCACGGGCTCGAGAATCATCGCTCCCACGTTGCCTTCGTTCTTGAACGAATAGTCGATGAACTCCGCGCATGCGACGTCGCATTCAGGATAGGTCAGGCCGAACGGGCACCGATAGCAGTAAGGATCCGGGACATGGACGACCCCCGGGTACGCCCCCGTCGTCTCTACGGGGAACCTCCGAGGACCACCAGTCAGCTGGCTCGTCGCAGCCGTCCAGCCATGGAATGAATTGTATCGTGAGATGATCTTAGTCTTGCCCTCTTTCTTGAAGAATGTCCTGACCATCCTGACAGCGGCTTCGTTGGCCTCGCTTCCGGAGGTACCGAAGCTGTATTTCGTAAGGTTGTCTGGTAACACCTCCCTCAGCTTTCGTGAGAATGCGGCGCGGACGTCAGTCCCGAAGCCGACCCCGACGTACGCGAGTTTGTCTGCCTGCTCCTTGATCGCATTAATCACTCTCCTGTTGTTATGGCCGAGATTCACGGCTGCGGGCTGGGACGAGAAATCAAGGTATTTGCGGCCCTGCGCATCTTCAAGGAACACCCCGTCCGCCCTGACAATCACCAAAGGATTCCACGTTGACTCGAGCCTGAATCCGCCATAGTTCGATTTTCTCAACAGCTCTGCGTCGTCGTCGATTGGAGCGCCAGTGGGCGGCACGAC
>JAPCJR010000037.1 GCA_027886865.1 Nitrososphaerota archaeon | reverse complement strand
CCGGCGACCCCATTAGATTCACGAACCAACAAATCAGGAGGATGCTTACGCTCGCTAAAGCTGGGAAAGATGACATCTTCTGCGACTTCGGTTCGGGTTTCGGGCAAAACCTATCAAGAGGCTTGCATTTGATTTCTGGCGACTTATCTGCCACAGGAAGACATCTCTTGTGGGACTATTTCGTTCCCGTGGTCCAGCTAGGTATGCTATGCCGTTTTTGTCACTATATCCAAAAAGAACAGGTGTCTTGAGGTCAGAAGCAGCCTACCCTGCGCAGGCTGCTGATCCCATCAATACGGGGGCCAATCCCTTGGTCCGCTACGCCTTCCGCATATAGGCCCTCAGGGTCAGCGGGGCGAATATCAGCACGACCACTATCGACCCTATCAGCGACAGCCAGAAGTCGTTGCCGATGGTGCCCTGGTTGAAGAGTTGCCGGGTGGCGCTCACTATGTAGGTCAACGGGTTGACGTTCACAAAGTCCTGCAGCCACGAGGGCAGGGTGCTTGTCGGCACGAAGGCGCCCGATAGGAAGGACAGAGGGAAGAGGATGGCCGCGGAGATGCCCGACACAGTCTGCGCCGTCTTGAGGACGGTGCCGAGGAGCGCGAATATCCAGCTGATGCTCCACGCGCAGAAGACGACGAGGACACCGCCCGTCACTGCTCCCGCTAGGCTGGCCCACCGGAATCCTAGGAGGAAGCCCATGGCGAAACAGAGAGTCGTGGCGAGCGCGTAGCGGACGACGTCGGCAAGCAGCGGTCCCATGAGCGGGGCGATCCGGGCGATGGGCATCGACTTGAAACGATAGAAGACGCCTTTTTCCATGTCCTCGCGGAGCTGGACGCCCGTCGCCATACACGCGGTCAAGACCGTCTGGGCCAGTATGCCTGGGATGATGATGGGCAGGTAATCGCTCACGCTGCCTGAAATCGCGCCGCCGAATAGATACACGAAGAGCAACGTGAACACGATGGGCTGAAGGGAGACGTCGAAGAGCTGCTGGGGCGTCCGGCGAATGAGGAGCAGATTGCGGTAAGCCATAGTCAATGAGTTGCTGATGGTCGTCCGCAGTGACACGCGGTTCTTGAGCGTACGCTGGGCGCCTGGTATGATCTGGGTGGTCATGCCGTAGCAGCTCCTGCAGGTGCCTCTTCCGCAGGCTTGCCGGTCAGCACCATGAAGACCTCGTCCAGGGTAGGATCCTCCACGCTCACGGCCGCGAGCTTGATCTTTGACTCCCGCAGCGCTATGAGAAGGTCGGTCACCCGGTCAGGGTCCGCCATCGGCGCAGTGACGAGCGCGGCCTCGGACGTGGAAGCCTTCGCTTTGAGCACTGTCTGGGTGATGCGAATCGCTTCGGCGGTGTCCTTCTCGTCTGAGAGCTCAATGTGCAAGGTCGCCTTTCCGACTGCCGCCTTCAGCTCACGCGGCGTGCCTTCGGCCACCACGCGTCCGCGGTCGATCACGGCTATCCGGTCCGCGAGGTGGTCAGCCTCGTCCAGATATTGCGTGGTCAGCAGGATCGTCGAGCCAGAGGAGACAAGACGTCTGATGGACTCCCACATCTGTATTCTCGTACGCGGGTCCAGGCCCGTCGTGGGCTCGTCCAGGAAGATGAGCGGTGCCTGCACGATAAGACTAGAGGCGAGGTCTAGCCTTCTCCGCATACCTCCCGAGAACTTGTCCAGAGTCCTCTTGGCGGCCTCCTCGAGCCCGAACTCCTTCAGCAGCTCCTTGGACCTCTTGCTAGCCTCGGACCTGCTGAGGCCGAGCAGGAGCGCAAAGATCGTCAGGTTCTCTGATGCAGACAACCGCTCATCGACCGCGGCGCTCTGGCCTGTCAGAGTGATGAGCTGACGGACGACCTGGTTCTCCTGCACCACGTCGTGGCCGAACACCTTGGCGCTGCCGCCGTCCGGCTTGAGAAGCGTCGTCAGCATGTTGATTACGGTCGTCTTGCCTGCGCCGTTTGGACCGAGCAGGGCATAGATGCATCCGCTCGGTATCGACAGGTCTACGCCGTCAACGGCGCGGTTCGCCCCGAAGACCTTGACGAGCCCGTGAGCTTCGATTGCAAGGGCGTTCTTTTCAGAGCGTGAATTGACGTTCTGGATTTCAGATCGCTGTGACATCATACCTTAATCAGTTAAGTGCTCCTTAATGGCATAAATAAGCTTATCTGATTAGATGTATATACGGCAGATGAGCACGCGTCGTGATGAAGATCAGACCGAAGAAGCAGCACATCGATCCAGAAGAAGTGGTGAAAGCGGCCATCGAGCTGCTGGATGCGGAGGGGCTAGACCAGATCACGCTACGACAGCTTGCCTCGAAGTTCGAGGTTCAGCCACCCGCACTGTACTGGCACTTCAAGGACAAGCAGGACCTCGTAGACGATATGGCGCAATCGATACTGAAGGCTTCAGGCCTAGACGAGATAGGCCTCCCGGAGGACACGGTCGCCTGGGCCGAGTGGCTGACGAGCGTGGCGTATTCTATGCGCCGAGCCTTGTTGTCGCACCGCGACGGCGGCCGCGTCGTAGCAGGAGCTTCGTTCTTTCGCGCGAAATCGCTGGCCAGGCTCGGGGTCCTGACGATTGCGGTCCTGAACCGGGCTGGCTTCGACCCCCTCCATGCCAACCTCGGCGCGGGGACCGTCTTCGATTACGTCTGGGGCTACGTCATCGAGGAGCAGGCCGGGTATGGCCCCGAGGTCGACCTGGCAAATCTGGCAAATCTGACCAAAAAGATCGAGGTCCCGTCTCCGTTCGGACTCTTCGACCAGTACGGGCTCGACCCGGAAGCCCTAGCCAGGGACAGGCAGAAACTCACCCCCGACGCGATGTTCGACTGGGGATTGCAGCTGATAATCACGGGGTTGAAGTCGGCGCTGAAGGAATCAAGAAAATCCTCTACGAAGTGACTTTCATGAGACTCGTCCAACTCAAAGAAGCTGATGGCACCCGTAATGTAGGAACGGCACAACCCGACGAAGAGAAATTAAGAAGCTTTCGAGTCGACATAACCCTCGTATTCGTGGGACTGTTTCTCGCCCTTGGAGTACAGAACATCATCCAATTTGTCGAAACAGATTCCCCGCACATCAGCCCATACTTCTACCTCGCAGTGGGCGTCGGAAGCTTGTTAATGCTCTTGGTATTTCTCAACCTAGCAGCAAGAATCGCTGGGATAGAAATACCGGAGCGAGGGTGAGATGTCGCGCCAGTTACCTTCCTCTCCCAGAGCCGGTCACGTGTGGTGCACGGGTATCCTTGAGTTAGAACCTGCATGCCGAAAGTAACTGGTCGAAACTCATCAGCCCCACCAAGCATCCCATTCAAATGCACGCCCTTTGTTAGACTGAGCGCCTGGTCTCTGCGGGCCTCAACGAACTCAATAATTCTTCAGGAATTTCAGAGGCCCCTGAATGGCTATTACTTCATCCTGACAAACATCCGGCCAGCGGACACTCAAGAGGGGTGAACCGGTGCTTCCTCTTCTCTCTGCAACTTCGATCATCGACGATCCTGATGGGCTCGGCCTTAGAAGGGCTTGAGGATATCCCATTCCCGAGGCCTTCCCAGACGAGGCGGACTATCCGTTCTTCGTGACATATTTCCCCCAGACGAGGAGAGGTATCCTGCCCGAGATTGGCTCGAAAGAGTCGTTTTGCAGCCCGAGATTGGAGTCAAGACCAAAACCAAGCGTTCCGAGAGAGACCCCTGGAAGGAATTCGCTCACAACATGGACGTCCTCCAATTTCGGGACGAGGTCAAGGACTACAAGGAGCGGCTTCGGAAGTTATCGTGATTATCCTCCCAATCGCTCAGGCTGTCCTCAAGCCTATGACCGCCTTCCCGTCCGGCAGGTCCCGCTTGTAGTCCCACCCCTGCTCTATCCAGCGCTCGAGTTCCGCGATGGGCACGACCTTCTGAGACCCCTCCTTCAGGCCGAGCATCAGCTTGGACTTCTGGTGGATAAGCTCCTGCAGCCGCTCCATGGTGAGCCGCGTGACGTCCCCCAACACTCCCAGCTCCTCGTCTGTGTACCCGAACATCTTTAGCGCCTCAACCCTCGCCGTGTTGATCACCTCGTCCTTGCCGATGGTGGGCTCTGACTCGGTCACTAAGTGCTTCTCCGCAGCTTGGAGGTAGGCCTGCCTCATCGTGTCGATTATCTCAGGAGGGAGCTTCTTGTTTACGCTGTAGGTGCTCTCTATGTTCCCGGCATGCCCCATCCAGAACTGCCTCCATTCCGTCAGGATGAGCCGGTCGTGCTCTGCGCTCATCATGTTCACCTCGAAGAACCTTCTCAGGCCGTACGGCCTCCACTTGAAGCCAGCCGCGACGATCGCCTGCTTGATCTCCTCGCCGATCTTGGGAGTGGTCACGTGGGTCGGGCCCTTGATCTTCAGGGCCGCTATCAGGGGAGACTCCGGTCCAAGCTTCTCCCCGCCCAGCTTGATCACCTGGGTCCTCCGGCCGTCGCCGAACGGACGCTTGATCTCCTTCGGCCTAGTCCTCCATTCGAGGTAGTTCTTCAGATACCGGCAGGCCTCCTCTGGGATGAAGACGAAGTACTGGTGGCCCACCTTCGAGAGCGACTTGCGGACGATAACGAGGGTGGGAACCTTCTCGAACGAGACCGTCCCCCCGACGACCTCTCCCTTCTCGTTGACCTCGTGCTCGACCTTCATCTCCGGGAGGTCGCCTATCTTGAGCCCGTCGTCCGCCACGAGGTTCCCGAAGACCTGCGGTCTGAAGGCCCCGAAAGCCATCATGCTGCACATCACCCTCGCGCGGAGAGTGGCCACCTCGAATATCTTCCTGAGCTCCGGGGTCACCGGCGTCACCTCGTTCTCGACGCTCGGGTTCTCGGAGGCACCATAGATCTTGATCTTCTTCGGTATCGCGATGTCGTTCCAGGTCATCCAGCTCTTCGCCGCCTTGACGTATCCCTCTATCGTCGAGCCGACGTTGCCTGAGGTCTCGAGGTAGGAGATGAGGTCGTGGATGAACGCCCTCGCCTCCTTCACGTTCATCGTGGCGAGCTGATTCGGCTCGACCTTCAGCTTCGCGCAGAGGAAACCGACCCTGCGGAAGTAGACCGAGGCGGTGAGGATGGACCCTCTCTCCATCGACTCCACCCACCTCCTGAAGTTGTCGTCATCCATGTAGTGGTAGTACGGCGATTTCTTCAGGCTAAGCCTCCTCAACTCTCGGCAACACCTCTTGCCGAGAGCCGGGACGGCTTTAACGGACGGGGGTTCCATCCGGATATTAGAATGGGCCGGAAGGGATTCGAACCCTCGACCTCTCGATTATCAGTCGAGTGCTCTAGCTAAGCTGCCCGCCTGTTACCGAGGCTCTGAGCTACCGGCCCACGAGTCCGGGGCAGAAACATTCCGCTATAAGCGTGACCAAAGCGACCTAGAAAGTGTAGGGCTTTCAGTTCAGGACCGTACATTGGTAGCCAAATATCAGCTTGAAATGGGAGCCGTGCATCGAGCTCACACCGAAGCAGAATCTTACCGCAGTTGGTCTGGGCTTGCAGGTTACTTCGATGGCGATGGAACAGTGGAGTTCAGCGTAGACTCCTTTACCATTCACATACGACTGGCGTTCGATGAGAACTGGGAAGCGCATCTAGTGGGCATCGCCAACTTTCTCAAACGAAGAGGAATTGTTCCGGGTCGGGTCAGAAAAAAGGAGAGTTTCAACACCTGGCACCTCGTCATTTCGAACATTGATGGAGTTAAGCGAATGGCCAAAGCTATGACACCTCACGCGGTGAAGAAGCGGAGAGAACTCCAAGGCGTGCTGGATTACTTTCAGGACAAGTTGACGGGCGACGAATTTGTGCAGATGATGAACTCTGAGGTCGCTTCGGGCCAACGGACAGGGAAGCTCCGGGAGAAAGGAGGTCCAAACTTCACACACTCCAGGGGAGTTCAAGAATCGCGTATTAACGGGGAAGCCAGGCGAAGATTGAGACGGTTGACTCCAATACCTCAAACCGTCATCAAAGAAATCTCGAAAGAGCACCTGATCGAGAAAATTGGGCTAGGAGACCTATCAAGACGCTACGGGTATTCAGTGAAAATCTTGAGACGCGTAATATCAGACATGGTTAGCGACGGATAGTCATCTTTGTGGTTATAACGACTTCGGGGAATCGGCAGACAAGACATTATTAGCTCAAACTTGGAACGCTCCAGTCTTGTCTGGCAGGAGCGGGAAGCTGAGTGGAAAGGTCGCGATAGTGACGGGAGCATCGAGGGGAATCGGGCGCGCCATAGCAAAGAGGTTTGCGGAGGAGGGGGCGAAGGTGGTGATCAACTACAACACGTCGTCGAAGGAGGCGGAGGCGCTCCAGCGTGAGATAGCCGAGAGCGGCGGGGTATCGATGACATTCAAGGGGGATGTTTCGAGCTCCAGCGAGGTCAAAGCCATGGTCCAGGCTACTGTAGCCGAGTTCGGGAGGGTGGACATCCTTGTCAACAATGCGGGAGTCATCTTCCGGAAGAAGATCCTGGACTCCACCGAGGAGGAATGGGACAGGACCATTGATGTGAACCTGAAGAGCGTTTACCTATGCAGCAAAGAGGTCGCCCCGATAATGA
>JAPCJR010000036.1:6357-7912 GCA_027886865.1 Nitrososphaerota archaeon | reverse complement strand
TTTTTCGAGCTCAGGTAATTCTTATGCTCATCTCTCGTTTGGAGCCGGAGGCTCATCTTTGTGTCGTGGAGTCAGAAAACAGCCGAATGGCGCGATGGCTATCAGTAATCGCGTTCGATGTCTCTTCCCCAATCGCGGTCCATCTTCTCAATCAGTTTAAGCCATTCCTCCCAGGTATCCTTTCCAGGCTCGTCAACCTTCTCCTGACCAGAGTGAGGCTGCTCCGACTTTTCCCGAGATTTGTATGGGTTGACCTCAGCATCAGTCTCGTCCTTCTCGCGGGTCTTCCTTACTGACTCTTTGGCTTCCCCCTTAGTTTGGCCTTTCGCGACCGGTCCTTTGGAGGGCGGGTTCGTGACGGGGCTCAAATCGATAGGAGAATCCATGACATCGGGTCCGTCCTTCGCGGCCTTCTTGGCTTTCGCAATTTCCCCTTGCAAGGCTTTCTTTACGTCGTCGGGCACCTCATCTATCGGCATTTCCACTGGTCTGTTAGCCCTGGTGTCACCGTCTTCCGGGCACGGACGGGAGGTGCGGATTTTCTTCAGCTCCTTCAGCGAGCATACCTTGTGTTCCGAGCCGATCGGCTTCCAATACGGTTCACCCTTTGTGACCTCGTGTCTCGGCTTGCCCTTGCAGCCCCCTTTGACGTTCGGGATGTTGTCTTCCTCAGCGACGAGACGGACGAGCTGATACGTCACGACCTTGCCGTCCTGCCACTGGGTTATCGTCCACTCGCATTTCCCAAAATAGAATATGCCAATCTTTGGTTTTCCCTCCGGGATGCAGTGCCCCTTCCGCTTCGGACCCTTTATCTCTCGCACCTTGCGGTCGGTGAAGCAATCATCGGTGATAGGACTCTTCCATTCGTAGAGCAGTTCTTCGGAGGCGTCATCTTCCCAGCCATCGGGGATTGAATCGTCGACGGGGCCACCCATCGTAGACTAGGTCGGAAAAGGCGCTTCTCTCTAATAAGCGTTGAGAGCACACCCCATCGGGGAGTAGGTTGCTGGTTTTTTCGTGTTCGAGTGGGTAGTTCTCACAAAGGGCCTTTGCAGCCTTAGAACGAACCCGTTTTTACCTCTCCTGCGCGCACGTAGTTGGCTATGATGACTCCCTTTGGAGAAGTTTTGGACGCCGTCAAGGTAAGCGAGGCCGGGATCGAGCCCTCGGCAAACAGGCGCTTCCCCGACCCAAGTGTGACCGGGAATATCTTCAGCCAGAATTCATCAACGAGATCATTCTTCAGAAGCGTCCGAATGAGATTTCCGCTACCGTGAACCTGCAACTCGGGGCCATCCTGACCTTTGAGTTTCTTGATCTCTTCCACGACATCTCCCCTGAGCACCAGGGAATTGTTCCATTCGGGCTCCAGAGGCGAGTGCGACGCCACGTATTTTCGCGCTCTATTAATCTCGGCGGCAAACGGAGTGGTTTTCTCATCTTGGTGCGGCCAGTAAGAAGCGAATATGTTGTAAGTCGTCCGCCCGAGCAACAGGTCGAACGGGTGTCCTGTCTGTTCGCCCATGACCTTGCCCATGAAGTCGTCGAAATA
>JAPCJR010000036.1:0-6257 GCA_027886865.1 Nitrososphaerota archaeon | reverse complement strand
GTAGCTTCGGGCAAGGACGCGGCTCGGACTCAATTTAGGCGCCGACCCTCGATACGCTGATACGCTTATATCGCAAATCCGAGTCCTGTTTCATGGCTTTGCAGATACCCCTTCCCATCGTGATGGCCAGAGAGAACAAGTGGTTTGTCGCCTCTTGCCCGATCCTGGATATCGCGACTCAGGGTAGGACAGAGAAAGAGGCGAAAGAGAATATGGCCGCATTGATAGATGAATACCTTAGGGATCCCGACACAGCAAAACCTTCCATCGATGACTTGCTGTCTCTGTCGCTGGCGAACATACCCGTGAGTATCCCCGAAGGCGTCTTACATGGCAAGGCTTCGACCACTTCCACGACGAAGAGTAACTGAAATCCTGAAGGCGAACGGATTCGAGGAGGTCAGGTCCGGCAAGCACATCACCTTCAAGAAGAAGACGGGCACAAGAGCGCTGACGACCTGGGTGCCGCATCACAGCGAAGTGACCGTATTCGTAATCCAGTACATCATCAGGCAGACTGAGAAGCAACGATCGGAGTTCGAATAGAAACAGGACCGTAGCTAGAAACGAAAATATGCTCTTTTGTAACCACGCGACATCTTCTTGACATCGAGTGACAGGAGAATCTTCCTTTCCTTAAATAACGCACGTTGCGGCCAAATCACGATGAGCACCGCCGAAAAGGTAAACAAGAGCGTGAGCGACACAATCAAAAGCATGGAGGAGTTCATAGATAGCACGACCAAGTCATTGCAGGCGGAATTCTCCAAGAGGGCGCCTGAAATCGAACACGCGTTGGACCGGTCGCTCGAGCAGGCTGGTCAGTCGCTGTCGGACGCGCTGACGTCTCTTGACAACAAGACCAATCGCGAGCAGCTGGAGCTGTTGGAAGGGTACAGAACTTTCTTGCAAGGTCAGGTAGCTTTCGTAGATGAAAGAATCGAGGCAATCAAGAAAGGCTCCGACTCGAAGGGGACGACGAAAACTCAATAGCAATTGTGTAGTCCTATCCTATATTTCGGCTTCGCCAAACCTCATCGGACCATACATCCTCCGCAGCATCTGGACGCGCCTGTCGCCTCCGTCCAGGGAATAGCGGGGCTTCTCGGGCGTCCCTTTGTTCACGATTATCCCCTCCCTCGCCATCCTTTCGACCGCTGCCCGCAGCTCACCGTCGGGCATTATTGCGCGCCTTCCTCTGTCGCAGCCCGACGCGATCTCGCGCAGGCTCATGGTACCGCTCGCCCGCAGCATGGCGGCTATCACGTGTTTGCCGGCCGAATCGGGAAACGCCGTGTCGAGGAGCTCTCTGCAGAGAGACAGTATCTCTTCCTCGCGTATGTCGACCAAGACTGCCAAGACCGGCCCGATCCTGCTGAATTTCAGGCTGTCAAATCCGGACCATTCCGCCTCAGCCATAGGCCCTCACTATCGCCCTGAGCTGGGGCCGCGTCAGCTCGACTTGGGTCGACCCGAGCGAGCCGACAAGGACCGTCCCCGGCCCGCTCTGGCCCCCATTAATCAGCCTCTCCCCAAGGCCCTCCCCCTTGGTCGCGCAGACCCCGCTGAGGAACGAGGTGTATGCGTCGGGCGTCTGGGGCATGTGCTTCTCGCTCAGCGTCTCCAGTGCCTCCCAAAGCAGCGGCTGGCTCTCGAGCTTCCTGCCCGGCGAAGGGATCAAGACGTATCCCGGCCTCCTGCTCGGCTGGACGACATAGGCTGCCGCTGACTCCAGCATGTGCCCCGAAGGGCCGAGCACGAGCACATCGAAGGGCGTCGAGGTGAGCGCCGTGGCCCCGTCCATGCCATACTCGAGGGCAAGGTCCACTGCCCTCAGCGACCAGTCCATTCGGGCGGCTGCCTCCTTCGAGTCAAGCGGCAGCGCGAACGCGCCTCTGGCGCTCAGCATCCTCGCGATCGGCGCGAGCCTCTCGGCGACCTTCGCCTCGGCCGATGGGACGGAGAACGCCCGCACGCGGAGGGGCAGGTAGACCGACACCCTCTCGGAAGAGACCGTCATGACCATCTCGTTCCCCACGGAGGAGAGCGCCCTCGACATCTGCTGGGTGCCGAACTTCACCTCTATGACCGAGGCCCACGAGATCGGGAGCCACCTGCTCCTGAGGAGTATGGAATCTGGTACTGGCCTGAACTGGGAGAGGCTCGGCCCGCGGTTGAAGACACCGGACGCGACTATCGCGGCGCCGATGAAACCGAAGACCCAGGGGGCGTAAGTCCCGCCTTCGCCGAGGGCAGCCAGGGCGAGCACGAAGGAGAAACCTGCCGCGATGTACCTCTTCTTGAAGACGCTCCTCTTCACCTGGGGCGCCTCCCGGGGCTTCCTCTGGTCCCGCACCAGGACCGTCCGCCTCTTCGTCGCAGACCAGAGGGAGTACGCAAGGTACCCGAAGCAGGCGACCCAGATGGGCCAGAACCCCAAAGTCAGGCTCGCGAGCCCAACCAGGAGAGCGCCTATCTTCAGCAGCCAGCCCATCAGTGGAACCCCTCCTTGTCCACCATGGAGATGCCGAACTTCGAGTACTCCTCCATCGCCGGATGGCGTGCGACCCAGAACGCCTTGGCTTTCTCCCGGTCCCCGTCCTCTGGATTGATGCACTCAGCATCCGCGTTGCGCTTCGCAGTGCCCTTCGTTATCTCCAGGCAGAACTTCGCCTCGTGCCCGAGGATTATCCCGCCGTAGGGCCTCCTGTCCCACGCCTTGATGGGGTCGATGGTGACGTGGCTCGTCACTGTCACGGCTATCCCGAACTGAGCGCAGAGACGCTGAGCGTGCGCGAGGGTCATGGCGAGGGTCGAGGAGCGGGCCGGCAGGTCCTGGGTGTTGGGGAAGCTCGCCTTCATCGGCGCTGAGATGGAGTCGTAGATGAGCAGCTTTGCGCCCGTCTTCACTATCAGGTCGTGGAGCAGGGACTCATAGACCGGGGTCGACTGCAGCCTTATCTCCACGCGCCCGCCCTCTGATACTTCCTTCCTAGCGTTGTAACCATGCAGGGCGAGGAGCTCCTCCGCGTCCGGGACCTGCAGGATGAGGATCGAGGGGCTTGTTACCTCCGGCATGTCTGCGCGAAGCTCAGGCGATACTATGTCGGCGATGGACTTGAGGTGGGACTCTGAGTAGGCTATTCCGAGCTGGTCGAGCGTGTTCCCGAAGGAAGAGATGACCTGCCCTCTCGTCACGCCGGTCTTCTTCCTCTTGTCCAAGGTCTTTGGTGCCCTCTCCAGCTTTACTCTGACTATGGGTATCTCTTTCCCGAACCGGTTGGCGAACGAAGACCTCCAGTAGGGCGTGAGGTAGCTGTCATAGGACTGCTCGGTATCGATCACGATCGCGCTGGACCCGCTTGCGACCGTCGCGCAAGCCGTCTGGAACGATATGATGCTCTTCCCGAGGGCCTTCTCACCATAGATCTGGGTGATGGTCCCGGTGGCAAGCCCGCCGTCGAAGAGAGTATCGATGGCCTTGCAGTGTGTCGCGATCCTTGGCAGAGGGTCCATCTCGGTGGTGGTCATCTCTGAAGCCCCTCCAGAGTTCGAAGGCCCTTCTCCGTGATCGTATACACTAGCATGGCATGCCCGCCACCGGCCCCGGGTTCCCTGGACTCGAGCTTGATGCACCCATCGGCGAAGAGTCGGTCGAGCTCGTTCTCCGCGGCCTCGGTCCCGTACTCGCCGGCCAGGAACTCGATGATCGAGGTCTTCGTGGGTGCTTCGTAGCGCTTGATGTCGTCGAGGATGATCATCGTCAGCTCCTCGTTCCTCTCAGCCCTGCCTTCTGTCGGGTCTGGACCTGTCCTTGCCTCCTCGAACTTCGGTTCGAACGTTCTGGCGATGAAGGTCCTCTGGTGCCCGAAGTGGCCGTCGGCTATGGCGAAGGCGTTCGGAAGGATAGGGTCGTGCGAATGCTCTTTCCAACGCGTCTCGACCTTGTCGTTCCAGGCGTCGCTCGAGAGGACCTTGTTCGTGAACGCGTCCTTCACCGTGTCGCTGAGAGCGTGCATCTGGTCAGACGTCAGGATGAAGGTCATGCGGGACTCTAGCATCTCCATGAGCAGCCTTTCCCTGTGCTGGACCCTCGGCAGAGCCCCGAAGATGCGGTGTGCCCCGGTGACCATGACGATGTCCGGGGCGACCTTTGCATGGGGTAGCATCGCGATGAGCTTGGCGAGAAAGATTGCAGATGCCAGCTCGGTCGCCTGAGGATATCTCGCCGTCCCGAAGCTGATTATGGAGCCGCCGATGGGGAGGAGGGACATGAACGAGCCATTCTCTGCGGCCTCCAGAAACTTCAGCGACCCCACCCGCCCCTTCAGCTTGTCGACGTAGAAGCCCCTGAACCCCTCCACCGAGTCTAGCGCATCGAACAGCACTGCGGGGCTGGAAGTGCTGTCCTGGGATGATAGTTTGTGAAGGGCCGCGGCGGTGATCGCCTCTTCTTCGGAATTCAGGCCCATCGCCGCCGTGTAAGCCGCCGCGATAAGCTGCCCATGCATGGTGGCTTCCTCCTCTTCGATCCTGAATGCGTCGTGCAGGAAGCAGGTATAGTCATAGTGTTCCATGTACCCTGAAGCGCGCTGGGAGACGATTCCTTCCATATCGAGTACAAGTATCCTGATGTCGCTCTCTCGGCAGGCATGAGCGATGAGGCCCGCGAGCTCGCCAGACCTTTGTCCTCCGACGAGCAGCCTGCGCTTCATCTCATCCAGCCGCATCGAGACGCGGCCACCCGTTGGCGCATACCCCAGCCATACTGAAGGAGGAGCGCCGGCCGCAGGCGTCTTTCCTTCGCCGATTGTCGCCACTTGCGGCGAAATTTGATTCATGAACTGCGAGGACGTCGTTTGCTTAAAGAGGCTGCCTGACGGCGAGTCCGGACTGAGCGTCAGGCTAGCTTAAATGGAAGTCTGGCTCCTTTTCGCAATGCAGCCCTGAGCGGACAAAGGCCGGGAAGGGTCCTTAACGCTTGACAGAATTATCGTCGTCCCCCATGACTAAACTGTTGATCCACTGGTAGCTCATTGAGACCTTCATCCCGGCCTCGGTAAGGCTGTACTGATCTGGACTGTCCTTTACAGTCTTGCGAACGATCAATCCTTTCCGCTCAAGCTGGTCCAGCAACTCGCCGATGCGGCCGAAATTGATGTTGCAGACCAGAGCAAGATGGTTCTTTATCACCGGGCCGTCGCGCAGAGCGACCAGGATCTCCATCATCAACATCAGTTTGGCCCGGACCGGCTTCATTCGAAGTGGAAAGGCGTCTGGTCGCGTAATTAAGCGCTCGGCCTTACCGCGCGTCAGGCACAGTTAAATGCGCGGACCGCTCGGAACGGACGTTTGTCGGGTCAAGAAGAGTTCCCTCCAGAAATGCCGCCTCATATTCAAATGATGGAGTTGAATGAGATCCTAGTTCAACGCATCGAGAGCGGCTTGGGCAGGCTAAAGCTGCTATCGGCAGTGACGCTGATAGTAGCAGTTTTGCTTCTAGCCTCTTACGCCTCCCAGGTGATACTGCCCTTCGCTACAGGTCAAACGACCGTGACAGTCAACCTTGTGGACCCGTCGTTGTTGGTTTTCGAGGGACTCCTGATTGCCTTGACTGTCGCATGGGTGTACGTTGGGGCCGTAAATTTCCTCTGGGCGCGCCGAATCGGGACCCGGGTCAGGAAGTTGAGAGAGCAGGAAGACGAAATGCTGAAACGAATTGAAGGCTGAAGCAGGTCCTCCGCGTTGACGAACATCGCGTCTCCGTGAAGGTTACTTGGACTCTGCCTTGTAGTCTTTTTCGAGCGCGGCTATGAACTGGTCCCACGACCTGTTGCTGCCGTCGGTCTGCTCCTCTATCGTCGGTATCTTTGCGATGTCCTTCCAGGTCTCCTTGAAGATCATGTCGATCCTCGTCTTGTTCTTGCCGAGGCTCTTGAGCCGGTACTCCCCGGTCTCGTTGTCCTCTTCGCCGAACTGCTCGAGGGACCACGCGTTCGGCGGCTTCAGCGTGACGTAATTCACGGCCATCTTCTCCTTACCGTCAGCGCCCTTGTAAATCATGACGTAGACCGCACGCTTCTTCGTCTTCTCGACAATCCTCTTCTGGGCGGTGGAACCCGTAATCTTCGAATCGTCCTCGCGGAAATCGGTGCACCATCCGTACGCGTAGCGCAGCGGAGCGTTGATGACCTTTGAGACCCTCGTGGTGTCGACCATGGCTTCTCAAAGGCCTGCCTGCCATATTTAGCCTAGCA
>JAPCJR010000001.1:165468-204222 GCA_027886865.1 Nitrososphaerota archaeon | reverse complement strand
GCTCATCGTCGAATCCGCTTTCGGGGCGGGCGACAGTGCGAGGCAGATCTCGGTCCCGGACCGGCTCTTCATCCGCGGCGTGCTGCTGAGGAGCGGTTACCAAGCCAAGGACAGAATGGAGGAGGACATCGAAAAGAGCGGCCTCAGGTGGACGATCGTCCGGCCGCCGAGGCTGACCAACGGGGCCCGGAGAGGGCACTACCGTGCGGGCGATCGCATACCTCTGAACATAGCATCGGGGATATCGAGGGCTGACGTCGCTGATTTCATGCTCAATCAGGTGGAGGGGGAGGAGTTCGTGGGCAAGAAGCCGTCCATCGGATACTAGCCGATAGACCATTCACAATTCTTTCGGTGGAGGCGCAATGGACCCTCATGCACGGCGAGTATGGAGGCCACGGAGAGAAAGTCTGACTGACTCGCCATCCGGCTAGTTCATTTCGGCTGGTATACGTCGAACAGGCGGATCTCGGGGACCCCCTTCGCTTTGGCCATAGCCTTCGCCATTGCGGGACCTACCACCGCGGCAGCGGCATCAGCCGCCTGCGCGGAGGACCAGATGACGACGATTCCATAGTCACCCTTCTCATGGTCGGCGAAGAACTCGCATCGCTCGCAGCCCTGCTGCTTCCGTATCAACGGTACCACAGCCCCGGCCACGCCCTCCGCTGCCTCGCGCTTACCTGGGCCCAGGCTAAACTGCACCAGTCTTAGCTTCATGGCTCACTCAGCACCTCTGTGTCCTTATCTGCCTTGTGGCACGGGGAGCTTCGCGGTCATCTCGGCGGAGGCGCAATGAAACCCTACGCATGGCTCAACATTCGCAGGAATCTCGGGTCATCGAATAAGCTAGAAGTCATGAATGGTCTTTCCGAACACTTACTTACCCAAAGTTGCCCACTGAAACCTGGGTTCGGAATGAAGAGGAAACGAATTCTTCCAACCGCAGAAGGCCTTACCTCGATCTCCGGAGCGGGTGCCATTGTTCAGAGATAGAAAGGAAGCAGGGAAGCTGCTTGCCGAGGCCCTGAGCTTTCTGAATGCGAAGAGGGAACATGTGGTGGTACTGGCAATTCCACGTGGAGGCGTTGTGGTTGCCAAGGAGGTCGCTGACGTGCTCGGGGCGCCGCTGGACCTCATGATAACCAGAAAGATCGGAGCTCCGGGGAACCCCGAACTCGCGATAGGCGCGGTAACCCAAGACGGTGAAGTGATCACAGTCCCAGAACTGTTAAGCACGCTGAGGGTATCGGACCGTTACTTGAACGACGAGGCGGCCAAGCAGGTCGATGAGATTAAGAGGAGGATGAAGGAGTTCAGGGGAGACTGTCCCTATCCCAGCCTGGCCGGAAAGACCGTCGTGCTCGTCGATGACGGAATAGCGACAGGTTCCACCATTCAGGCAGCGATCCAGTCGGCGAAGAGAAGGAAGGCGGCTGCCGTAATCCTCGCCGTGCCGGTCGGGCCTTCAGAGACGATAGCGAAGCTCTCGAAGATTGTGGACCGGGTCGTCTGCCTGAGCACGCCAGAGCCTTTCTATGCCATCGGACATTTCTATGACGAATTCGAGCAGGTGGATGACGATACCGTGAGAGAGATTCTCAGAACTGCAGGGACAGCTTACCAGGCGAACCCCACGGGCAAAATCGATGCTTCTAAAGTCGGGCCCTCTGTAGGGCAGGCTGAACGAACGGGATTCTGTATCAGGGATGGGAGAAGCATGCCCTTCAATGCTTCAATACCGCTCTGCGAAAAATGCTATCCCAAATGGGCGAAACACAAGAATAGGAGTTACGAAGAGAATGACTGCCATTCTTGTGGAAAGAGAGTCGGGACCACGTACGCAAGACCGTTTTGCTCAGACTGTTATAGAAAGCTGAATCAAGCCATACCGTAATCCAAAACTTGTGGCGGACAATTCCGGGGGGGCGCAATGAACCCCACGGACGGCCTAACATTTCCTACACGATCTCGGGTCGATTGCGGATTTCACGCTCCAGAGCTTTAATACGAACTCGTTGCAGAGAAATCACTAGCGAAGAGCCTTGATTAGCTACCGTTTCTTGGCTCTTTGTACTCTCGCTTCTCTGTCGCTCCTTTTCATGGTCGGTTCGATTACCCCAGCTCACTCTCAACCTGAGGACCTTCGCGTTGTCCCGACCCAACTTGCCAGCCTAAATCACCTACAGCCAGCTGCCTCGGAATCAGGGCCTTCACCGCCGCCAATGATTCCAGAGGCAGCATCATCTACCACCCCATCCTACGACGAGCAGCTTGGAACTACGTTCACGCAATCGTTCACCTCCATAGACTACAATGTGACAGCAATCCAGCAGCAGGACAGCAGCTCGGGGCTTGGTCCCGCATATCTCCTGAACGGGCTGACGGGACAAGGCTACTGGTACCAAGTCGGGCTGACTTACAACTGGGGAGGTAATGTCTCCGGGAGCGGGTACGTCGCAGGATTCAACATGGCCTATGAGGTCTTTAACTCCCGGGGCAATTCGGTGTTTCCCTCAACCGGCCAGGGCGGCCTGACCAGCTATTCTGGAACGGTCAATCCCGGGGACACGGTCGTTCTGAACCTGTACTTCTCGGGCGGAGACGTAGTAATGCTCTCCAAGGACCTGAACACGAGCGCCGAGGCCTCCGTGACATACAACGCAGAAGGCTCAACGAGCTTTGTCGGCCTCTCCTCCACCAGCAATTCCAACGGATTCTTCACTGGGTTGATGACCGAATGGTATCATGTCGCGCCGTACTACGGTAACGAGAGAGGAGTGCTCTACTCAGACAAGACCGCCGAGATAGCCTCCGCCGTAATGTGGATGGACGAATTCAATACACAGACCCGAGGTGCTCTCTTTGATGGAAACTCAGGCGTCGTCTCTTATCCTAATCCTGACCAATTGCAAGAATTCTCCTTGAACGGCACCACAGAATACAGCAACGCGTACGAGTACATCTCTGGTGCGGTGGTTACCAAAGTTTCTTTGGCACTCAGCTATTCAGTCCAGGGAGGCGGCACTGGCTATTCGCCCCCCATTCTGACCTACATAGCCAACGGCGTCACCAAGACTGCGCCCCTCAGCACATCACCGACGACCTTCGAAGTCGACTCTGGCAGTACTTGGTCGGTCAGCCCCACGCTTACGGGCTCCAGTGCGAGCGAGAGATGGCAGACGGACCAGCCTACCTCAGAGGCGTCGTCATCGGCGTTGATAGTTAACGTCGTCTACTACAATCAATATCTCCAGACCATCTCTTATTCGACGTCCGATTCCAGCAACCCTCCTCCCCCTACTTTCGCGACCGACCAATTCGGCTCACCCGTCAATGAGACGCTTTCGACCTCCCCTGCGAGTTACTGGTTCGACGGTGGGGCATCTTGGTCGGTCACCAACCCCCTTGCTGGTGAAGGAGGGGAGAGATGGATGATCAATGCGTCGCTTCAGGCCGACGGCGGCGTTCTATCCTCTTCGCAGACCACGGACTTCGCCTACGCCCATCAGTTCCTGGCGACCTTCACCGCCTCTCCCTCCGGAGAGGGGCTAACGACCCCCACCGGCCCCAACTTATGGGAAAACTCTGGAACGCTTTCGGTATCGGCAACGAGCAGTCCGGGCTATTTCTTCTCATCTTGGAGCTCCAGCACCGACGCCATAACCTTCGCCGCCCCGCAGTCGGCCAGCACGACCGTCACGATTTCAGGAACCGGAACAGTGACGGCCAACTTCGTGGTGCAGGTCTCTGTATCGGAACAGGTCTCGATTACCATGAGCCCCAAGGGTTCGTCTCCAGTCACTGTGACGATATCGGGTTGTAACGCCGACATCGCATCGATTCCGGCAGACGGCAATCCGCACGCCTTCACCGCATCATCGCTCTGCGCTCTCACGTTCACCGCCCCCGCAAGATCCAGTTCGATGATGTGGGAGTTCAGCAACTCCGGCGCAGGCTCCGTAAGTTGGACCTACACGACGGGTAACAACAGCGCCGATGTCAAGGCTAACACGCTCTATGCTCTTGACAGGGCCGCGGTGAAATATTCGGTCTCCGGAGGCGGTTCTGGGTACTCGGCGCCCGTACTGTCATTCCAGGAGCTCGGTCTGCCTCAGACCTACTCTATGACCACCACGGGGACCGAGGTCGATATCGACCAAGGCAGCTCTTGGACCGTGACAAACCCCCTCTCCGGGTCCGGCTCCGGCGAACGTTGGCAGGCGACTGGCTCTGCCATCTCCGGCACCTCCGCCGATGGGACAACGATACATCCAATCTACCTCCACCAGTTCCTTCTGACCGTCAACGGCGCGGGACTCAGCTCTCAATGGTACAACAGCAGCGCAAGAGCGACGCTCTCCATCCCCGGTATATCCGATAGGGCGTCTGGGTCAGGAGAGAGGGTCGCTTCTTACTCCATCGACGGCACCTCGACCGAAGTCGTGCCGACGGCCGGGACGATAACCGTCACCATCGTCATGAACTCTCCGCACACGCTCTCGATAAGTTCGGTGCAGCAGTACCAGGTGAGCGTCGACGCGTCCGCTGCCAGTGCCATCTCCTCAATCACCCCTCCCACGATAAGCGGGGATGACTACTGGTACGACCAGGGCACGCAGGTGAGTCTGGTACTCAATGGGGTGTGGAACCGCTCGGCCGGCGCGGGCGAGAGGCTGATCTCCTTTTCCGTAAACGGCGCTTCCAAGAACGTCTCGACCACTGATTCTGTAGATGTCCTCTCGCTCAGCGCCCTCTCCGCTCCACAGGCGGTCTCTGGCATGATCACCGCGCAGTACAGTCTCACAACGACTACGGGTTCGGTGGCGTCCGTGACTGCTCCTTCCATATCAGGAGACGAGGGATGGTACGACAGCGGGACACAGGTATCGCTGACCTACTACTACTCGTGGAACAACCTATCGGGCGATTCGAGGCACAACGCGCTGAGCTACGCGGTCGGCGGAAGCGAAAGCGCTCTGAAGAGGTCCGGCGACGGAACTTTCCCGGTGCAGTTGAGCATCACAGCGCCGGAGACCGTCACGATAGCTTCAACCACCCAATATCTGCTCACCATCTCGGGAGGCCACGATGTCTTTCTGTCATCGGCATCTCCCACAGGGGACGCATTCTACGATGCGGGCGCGACGGTTACTGCGACCACCGATTACACCTGGGGTCTTGTGGGCGGCGACATAAGGCAGAGCCTGGTCTCCTACACACTCGACTCTTCGGTGACCAACGTAACCGCGGGCTCTCCGGGCAACTTCACGACACCGGCCATCGCGTTCAGTGGCCCGCATACACTGGTCTTCAACTCCGTCATTCAGGACCTCGTCGCCTTCCAGTTCAAGGACAGCACGGGAGCCAACACAATCATCCCGACGTCGGTCCAAATCCAGCTCGAAGACCCGACCATCATCAGCGTCCCCCTCACAGGGGTATGGCTCGACAGCGGAACCAAGTTCCAGATCTATGATGTGGAGTGGGAGGGCACCGATGTGAAACCCGCCAACCAGAACGTCTACACGGTGGACCTGCCATCCAACCAGACCGTACTGGACCGAGTATACAGTGGGAACATCGTCGCGACCGACTACCTGGGGCTTCCTGTCGCAGACGCACGAGCATCCGTAACCCTCGCCAACGGCACGACCATATTCTCGGTCACCGGCAGCAATGGGTCCGTGGCCCTTCCTGAGATCCCGCTGGGGAACTTCACTGCCAAAGTGGCGTACCTCGGCGCAACCACATCGGTCAAGGGTAACACTGCGATCGACAGCACGACACAGGCCAAAATGCTCGCAAGCTATCCAACCTTCGGCCTCATCTTTGTGCTCCTCGCCGTAATCGCTGCCGCATCTTTGATTGTCGTCCGGAGAGGGCATCGCAGTCAGGAGGTTCCTCCCTCAATCGAGCAGGAGGTCCCCCCTTCAATCGGGCAGGCACACGAGCCTGTCTGCAAATACTGCGGGAGTGCGACTGAGCCCGGCTCTCCATATTGTCCGAATTGCGGAAGAACGCAGACTTAGACATTACAAGAGTCTCTAGGTGATATCCAGGACGTAGGCGCAATGGGCCCTTCTGGGACACTGGGCTGCCAACAACAGTGGCTTCTATGAGCCGCCATAGCGCGCGGGTCGCGAGGTTCAAAGCTTATTATTTGATGCCCCTAAATTCGTGCCTCGTTGGCGGATCAGCCTAAGAAGTTGTTCGTCCGTGAAGCTACCGGCCTCGTTAGGGAGCTCGGATTCGTCGACCATTTCTTCATCTCATCCGGAATTATCCTGGTGCTGGGAGGTTTCGTCATCACTGCGCTGTTCACGCCCCTCCTGTTTCCGGGGGCCTACCTCCCCGCAGTCTTCCTGCTCGGCAGCATCCCCGCCTGGGCGATGGCCTACATCTATGGCAAGCTCTCGGGCGGCATCTCTCGAAGCGGAGGCGACTATGTCTGGTCCACCAGAATCCTAGGACCGCTCTTCGGTTCGATCCAGTTCATCTTCCTCCTCCTCGCCACGGTCACGTTCGTCGGGGGCGGAGCCACGCAGATCTTCTTCTACGGTCTTTCGCAGTTCGCATTCGGCGTCGGCGTCGACACTCACAACATGTCGTTGATCACCCTTGGAGGTCAGCTGAGCAGCGTGACCGTAGGCGGTCCCGGGTCGTTCCTGGTGCTCGCCCTCGTGACAATCGGCGCCCTGGTCACAATCCGGGCGTTCGGATGGATCTTCCGCGTCACCTACGTGTTCTACTATTTCTTGACCATCGTCTTCATCATCGTCGTCCTCACAATATCACAGTCGAGCGTGCCGGCGATGTTCAACAACGCGATGGCCACCGCAGGCATAAAACTGACTTATGACAGCGTCATCGCGTCGACGAGCAGCTCCGTGCCTGCGCAGTTCACCCTCAACAACACCCTTCTGGCGGCGTTGCCCTTGGGCTTCACCACCTTCATCGGGTTCAACTTCGGCACCTATCTCGCCGGTGAGACCAAGAACGCAAAGTCGTCGCTTTCGAAGGCTCTCTACCTGGCGATGGGGGTCACGACCGTCCTTCTTGTTGCGATGAGCTTCATGATTTACAACTCCTTCGGTTCGACCTTCCTGAGTTCGATCGCATACTACTACGGCACGAACCCGGGAGTCCTCCCGGTCCTGCCCTCGGCGTCGATGCTAGCCGGTCTGACGAGCCCCTACGTGGCGGGAATACTCGGTCTCGGGATTGCGATCTCGTGGGCGGTGCAGATAATGGGCTTCTTGGTGACCTTCTCCCGAATCATCTTCGCCGCCTCGTTCGACCGGCTGCTCCCTTCGGCTTTCTCCAAGGTAAGTGACAGGTTCCACGCGCCCTACCTGGCGGTGCTTCTGGTCTCCGTGCTGTCCGGACTGTACCTCTTCTTTTTCTGGTACTACGGGATCATAGCCGCGCAGCTCAACACGTCCTACATACTGCCGATCGGGTTTGCCATGCCGATGATAGCGACGCTCCTCTTCCCGGTCGTCAAGCGCGACCTCTACATCCGCATCTTTGGGTCGATGGCCGGTGCCAAGACGCTAATGTTCGCCTCCGCGGTCGGCGCGGGCGCCTTCATCATCTATGCCATCGCGATATCCGACCCGATTGTGAGCGGCGCCTACATCGGGGCATCCTTGCCACTTGCCGTCGAGGTGGCCGTCGCGGGTCTTCTCATCGGTTCCGCCGTCTACGTCTTGGGACGCTACCACGCTCGCGCCATAGGTCTGGACCTGAACAACATCTACGCCGAGATTCCTCCAGAGTAACCCAATCCCCGGGAGGTACAGGAACGATTCCACGTGGAATAATCGCGGGCTCCGCCCCTCGATCGGGGATTAACCAGCCCAGATGAACAGCTCTTCGTCTGGCCTTCGGTGGCTGCTCGCCGGCCTTCCCCTCCTGACCTTCTCGCTGAATATCACCCCGTCGACAGCGTCGTGAATCTTCATCCGCACCTCGTTCATCCAGATATCGTAAAGCTCCCTTTCGCCTTCTATTTCGGTGCTCGCGCTGTCGACGTAGCTCAGCGTCGACTCGAGCAGCTTCTTGGTCCTTCGTAGAAGGATGTCGACCGGGTCGTCTGCGTCCGTCCTTTCCTCAAGCTCGACCTTCAGCCTCACCTCGTTCCTTGCCAGCTCGAAGGCCCGTTCAGGGTCGGTACCGGATTTTATCAGGGGGACGGCTCTTTCGAGCTCACGCACGGTGATTTTCTTACTGACCACCATACAAGATATCTTTTCGACGAGCTCAGGTCTGGATGCGAGGAAGGTCATCTCCTCGGCGTGGCTCACCGTAAAACCATCGGTCCCGAGCATCTTTTCCACGAGCTTGGCGGGAAGCCTGAGCAGCCTCATCCTGTTTGAGACATACTCCTGACTCTTCCCGATCCTGCGCGCCAGCTCCGACACGCTGCCGTATGCGACGCGACCCTTTCTCCCCGTGCCGACGTAGGAATAGAACGCCCGGGCTTCATCCAGCGGGGTGAACGACTCTCTTTGGATGTTTTCGGTGAGCTGGAGCTCGAAGGCCGTCTTGTCGTCAACAACTGCGACTATCGCCCGGACGCTCTCCAGACAGAGCTCACGACAAGATGCGAGCCTGCGGTGCCCGGACACCACTTCGTATTTTGAATCCTCTTGTCTTCTGACGATGATCGGCTGGAGAAGGCCGACCCGTGAGATGGATTCCTTGAGGTCAGAGAGGTCGCCCAGCTCCCGCCTCAGCTTGAACTTGCTCGGACGGATGAAACTGATGGGTAACTCTGTAACAGGCAGAGAAAACAGCGCGTCCCCCTTCGGCCCGCTACCTCCCATCGTTCGCGTGGGGTGGTCGAGCGCTCTTAATCTTTGCTAAACTGGGCGTTCCGCTCGTTCAGGGACGCTGAATGTCTCGAATCAGCTGGCTCCGCCGAGCACTTGCGAAAACGCGTCGTCCAGTATGTCGATGCCCCGTCTCATGACGTCTTCTTCGATGGTCATCGGAGGCTTGAACTTGATGACGTTGCCGCCGGGTACTTTCGAGGCGCCGTGAGAGGTGCTGAATATCCCGCCCAGCTCCAAGCCTAGCGCAGCTATCCTCGTCGCCTCCGCTATGGCCATCTCTTTGGTCTTCCTGTCCTTCACGAGCTCGATGCCGATGAAGAGACCGGGACCCCTCACCTCTCCTATGGCCTCGTACTTGCTCTGCCATCGCTTGAATATCCTGGTGGCTATCGCGCCCATCTTGGCGCTCCTCTCCGGCAGCTTCTCGTCTACCACTATGTCGACGACCGCCCCTGCGGCGGCGGTGGACATCGGGCTTTGGCTGTGGGTGTATCCGTGGGCCCAGTCCTTCTGGAGCCTTGAGCCGATCTCTTCAGAGAAGACCGTGGCGCCTATCGGCATCCCCCCGCCGAGTCCCTTGCCCAGCGTCATGATGTCAGGCTTCAGACCGATGTAGTCGGATGCCCACATCGTCCCAGTCCTCCCCAGCCCCGTCTGTATCTCATCGGCTATAATCAGTATGCCGTGCTTGTCGCACGTCTCCCTGATTATCTTGGCGTATTCCTTGGGCGGGACGATGTGGCCCCCCGCCCCTATGATGGGCTCCAGTATGAAGGCAGCCACGTCGTGCGTCGTCGCGTATTTTATGGCGTCGTCGAGGAGGTTTGCACAGGCGACCCCGCAATCAGGGTAGTCCAGCCCGAGCGGGCAGCGGTAGCAGTAAGGCGGAGGGAGTTGCCTGAACCCCGGAATTATCGGGTAAGCGTGTCGCGACCACGCCATTCCCAGACTGCTCAGCGCGATGGTCGAGCCGTGATAAGCGAGTTCAAGCGACAGGACTTCCTTCTTCTTGGTGTAGGTCATCGCCGCCCTGATGGCCCCTTCGTTGGCGTCCGACCCGCTGCTCGAGAAGTGGAACTTGTTCATCCCCTTGGGGGTGATCCTGGCAAGCTTCTCTCCCAGCTCCACGGATGGGATGTTGACGGTGGAAAGGTGCGTGTGGATTATCTTCCCCGCCTGCTCCCTGATGGCCTCCACGACACGAGGATGATTGTGCCCGACCCCCGAGGTGCCCATACCCATCGAGACGCAGTCGATGTACTCCTTCCCGTTCATGTCCGTTACTACGGAGCCCTTCGCTTCGACGAAGACGATAGGGGTCTGGCCGCCTCCGTGAGCGATGTACTTCGCGTCCCTCCTGAGGACATCTTCGGTCGAAGTTTCTGAGGCGGGCTTGCTCCGTTGTGAGCGGCTCATTCGTATGAGGGAGTGCGCGCCGGTATATGTTTGTTGAACCGGAGTGCGGACAGCCTCGGCGTCACAGGCTTAAATCGGATGGCCGGGTGCTGCGCATAGATGACGGAACTCATTACCATGCTGCCCGTCCTCCCAGGAAAAAGAGCCGAGGCAGAGAAGTTCGTCGCCACGCTGCTTGGACCGAAGTGGAAGCAATACGACAGATCCCAGAAAATTTTCAAGATACGGAGGGAAACTTGGTTCCTGACGAGCACCGCCCACGGGGACTATCTGGTCTTCTACGCAGAAGGGGATGACATAATCAAGTCGTTCAAGGACTGGGTCCTCTCAGAGGATCCGTTCGAGAAATGGGTCAAGCGTGAGATGAAGAAGATCTCCGGAGTCGACCCCGACGTACCTTCCGACGATCCCCTGCCGAAGCAGCTCCTGAGGTACGGGTACTGAACGCGTGTTTGGACCATCACGCATTCATTGGGGCAAAATAACCTCCGTCAAGATCATCCCGGTCAAATCGTACTTCTCGATTTTTAGACAGCCGTTCCCTCTCATCGTGTCAAGCATCGTCCGAAGAATCAGGTAGGTCGTCGTTGCCCCGGGATCCTGATGGCCGACGCTCCTCGCTCCAAGGTAGCTTGCGCGGCCTTTCTTGGCTGTCAGTCTGATCGTCTCGATCATCCCTCCCTTCGCAGCCCCCACAGCGCTTTCGAGGGCATCGGCGAGCGTATCCTCCGGTCTCGCGGCGGATTGTTTCAGGGCCTTGACAGCGGGTGCAAGGGCGTCTACCATCGTCTTATCGCCGACAGCGGTCCCCCCTGACATGGTCTTGACGCCCTCCAACCCTGCCTGAAACAGAGCCGCCAGGTCGTTCTTGTCCAGCAGCTTTTTTCCGGATACCACCTCTCCTCCTTTCAGGTATAGACTCCCGAACAATGGTCCGGCCGCTCCGCCGACCGTCTCCATCAGGATCAACCCTGCCTTTTGAAGGATCGTTCCAATGTCGTCGTACTCCCCCGCTGGAAGCCTCTCATTGACGGCCCTGAAGCCTCTGACCATGCTCGTGCCATGCTCAGCGTCGCCTATCTCGGAATCCAGGAAGTTCAGGTACCTCTTGTTCTCGTCCAGCACCCTCAGGGTGTTGCTCATGGTCCTGAGGATTTGCGCAATCGTTACGAAGTCGTTCGACGGTCCAGAGGACTTTTCCGGTCCGCTCAAAGCAAAGCACCTGTCAGTCTGAGAATCGGGTCAGGGTTGTTTTATCGCTATCGTCTCACAGGGCGCTGCCAGAAGCCGCTCGAGCTCATCATCCAGTTTGAGGATAGATACGGAAGCACCCGCCATCTCTAGCGTGGTCATGTACTCGCCTACCCAGGCGACCTTCACCTTGATCCCCTTTCCGGCTAGCAGGCGGTGCACGGCCCTGTAGACTATGAACCTCTCCATCACCGGAGTCCCGCCGTTCCCCTGGACGATCACAGCCACCTCATCAGCTTCCCCAACTGCTAGCTCCGAAAGGCATCTCTCAGTCAGCACCGCCGCCACCTCGTCGGCGGTCATAACGCGGTCCTTCCTCGTCCCGCGCTCTCCGTGTATCCCTATCCCGAACTCCATCTCGTCCTGTCCCAATTCGAACGTGGGCCTTCCGACCGACGGTACGGTGCACGAAGACAGGGCACAGCTCATCGACCTGACGTTTTGAATGACCTTCTGTGCGACCATCTTGACCTCTGCCAGGCTTCCGCCCTCCTCCGCCCTCGCACCCGAACACTTGTGCACGAAGACCGTCCCCGCTATTCCTCTCCGGTTCTCGGGTGATTCTATCGACACGTCGTCGTTGACGACGACCCAGTCGACTACCCTGCCCTGCGCCTGTGCCAACTGAGCCGCGGTCCTGAAATTCATCACGTCGCCAGCGAAGTTTTTCACTATCAGCAGCGTCCCGTTTCCTGCGTCCAACTCTTTGATCGCCTCAAAGACCTGTACCACGCTGGGGGACGTGAATACCTCTCCGGCGCAGGCCGCGGTTAGCATCCCTCTTCCAACATAACCCAGGTGTGCGGGTTCGTGGCCGCTCCCGCCTCCGCTTATCAGGGCCACCCTTCCCTTTACCGGGGCATCAGCTCTCACAAGGGTATTCCAGCCAGGGATCCTGCGCACCAGTTTCGGAGACGCCAGCAGCATGCCATCGACCATCTCCGTGACCTCATCGCCCGGTTTGTTAATCAGCTTCTTCGAACGTCTCACATCCCGTCGAGCATATCGCTGTTGACGGTGCTCGACGCCGAGAATTTAAGTCAAGTTCCGAAAGCAGGTTTGTGCATCGTAAGGACCCGACGGCTTCCCTCATGACTTTAGACGTCTGAGGCGGCCTACTATAGCACAACGTGCGGTGATTTCATCGGTGGAGGCGCAATCAAAGTATGGGCAAAAAGGAAAACACATGCGGGAGGTTGCCGCGTTTCAATCGTCACAGCTAAAATAATATCAGCCCGCGAAAATGACTGAACTTCCGAGAGGGCAGCCGCTTATAAATTGGCCTCACCCAAGACAGGGGGATGAACGAGGCAGAGACCAAGGCATACAAGGCCGTGAGAAGTGTACCGCACAAGAAACTCGAAGTAACTGGCAGGGAGGCGCTGCTACACGCGATAGAACTTCGCTTCAAGAGACAGGCCAAGGCCAGAGCGGAGAGGAAGGCTCGGCTGGAACCGGCGTTCAAGGCCATCAGAGCTGCAGTTGCAAAGTCGCCCGACCTGGCGGCCCTTCGAGGTCCGATTGCGAAGGCCATGCAGGCATCCGCTGGGCAGTACAAACATCCCCGGACCTCCGCGCGGTCTCCAAAGTCTCCATTCGTCAAGCTGGGGTCGCTTCAGCTCGTCGACGTTCCACCCTTTCAGTCGCTGACAGGCTTCAATCAGAATGGCATCGTTACTATGCAGGGACCGGCGGCGAACGGCAAGACGGGGAGCATGTCCTTCAATCTGCAGGCAGGCGGACCTAACTCGAGCGGGACCTCGGGCGCCGGCACCGTGGACTGCTGGGCTGCAGTCGGTCAGGCTTACACGCTTCCCGCCAGCGTGTACAAGGTCTACAAAGCAAGCCTGACGTTCACGGTGAGCCCTTCTGTCAGCTGGGAGGCGATATGGGGAAGCAGCTGGTGGAGAGAGGCTGCCGGGAGCATCTGGATAGGCCAGGTCGTGAATGAATTCACTCCCGACGGGGCGCTCGTGAGTACTCCGGTTTCGACCCAGCACTTCCTCGAATCGTTCGACGACAACAACTTTTCCGATTCCGGGAACCAGAACGGCTCATCGTCGGGGATCCCACTCTCGTCCACCCTGATGATCGAGAGCGACATGCTATACGAGTGCTGGGCTGTTGTGGGTGGGAGCGCCACGGGAGACTTCAGCGACTCGCAGAGTTTCGCCCAGGTTTCAATCCAGGCGACGGCGAACCCTCTGACTTTTGACTGGCGGTGGCGCGGGCCAGGGTGACTGCATAGCCCAACCTGCGGGCGATATTCCTTGGCGGAGGCGCAATGGACCCTCATGCAGAGCAAGATATCTTTCTATCTCAAGCAGCAGGGGGTTTGGTTGCCACCATCACCAGGTGAGGAGCGCGCGTCGTTGCTTCCCTTATACCCGCCTTGAGGCTCCCGAACAGACGTATGTCGGAGAAGCCGTTGGCCACCAATTGGCTCTTGAACTCCGGAAACGTCCACATTCTGAGCACATGCGTCTCCTTCCAGCGACTTGTTCTCCCATCGATTACCATCCGAGCTGCCAGCCTATGATACCAGAGCATGTTCACATCATCAACTTCGTGCGATACGAGATTGCTGACGGTCCAGTTGTTGCCTTTGATAGTCTTCCTCACGACTCTTTTCCACCCGCTGTACAATGAGGCGAAGTTCATGATATCCACGACCAGCACGCCGCCGGGTCGCAGGAGGGATCGCACCCTTGCGAGCGAGTTTGAGAGCTCCTCCTCCTGGAGCACGTAGTTGAATGGGTCCTGGACACTGTAGGCCGCATCGAACCGTCCCGTAATCCTGAGTTCGCTCAACTCGGATCTAAGTAGCCTGAGCTTCACCCGTCTTCCGTCGGCGTTTCGTCTCGCTATCTTCAGCATGGCAGGGGAGCTGTCTACGCCCGTCACGGCGTAGCCCTTCTCTGACAGTTCGACAGCCAGTCGCCCGGCTCCGCAGCCCAGGTCCAGTATCTCGTGAACCTCTCTGCCGGCAAATTGTCCGAATGCCCACTGCAGAAAACGAACTTCCTTGGCCGTCCGCTCTCTGGGAATAACCAAGTTCCAAGCCTCCGCTTCATTGGCGGACCATATCCTGTGGCTTGGGTTCGACATGCCTTCATCTGCGGTTTGGCCGTATTAAATCACCTACACATCCAATCATGTGTCGCCGGAAGGCTTGAAGGATAGTAAGAGAAAGAGACTTCGCCAGAAAACCGAAAAAAGCGGTCACGACATCCTGATCTTGTGGCCCAAGTCCTTTGCGTCCAGAAGCTGCTTGAGGTTTTCCCAGTCATATCGGCCGCGATACTCGCCGTTGAATCTCCTGTCCTTGTATTCCTCGCGGAAGTACGGCAGTATCTTCTCCTTCGCCGCGGTGAGAAAGGCGGGCAGGTCTCCTGAGAGGGCCAGGCCGATGTGGTCGAACCCCAGCTTGACCTGCCGCTCGACGGCGGAGATCACCTCTTCCGGAGAGGTCGCGATGACCATGTACTTCTCTATCGAATCTCTTCCGACGCGATTCCCGTTCTCCTCGATGACGCGCGGGTCGTGAACCTCCGAATCGGCGAACACGGGGAGCATCGACCCCCGCCAGGGGAGCAATGCGTCTATGGCCTTCTCTCGGTCTTGATGAAAGCCGACTCCGAGCACAATCGACTTTTCGACGTCGTCCAGCCTGCGACCGCTCAGCCTGGCCCCCCTCTCGACCGCCGGAAACAGGACGTCTCTGACCCTCGACGGGTCTGCTGGCCCAACAGTCATCAGGCAATCGCCGAGCTCCCCCGCGAGTTCCGCGGAGTGGGGACCGAACCCAGAGAGGTGTATCGGAATCGGTATCGGTGGTTTGTCGTAGAGGTTGGCCTTGTGCAGGTTGTAATACTCTCCCTTGAACGTGACGAACTCCTTCGTCCAGAGGAGCCTTACGATTATCGTCGCTTCCCTCAGTCTCCTGACCCTTTCGGCGTGCGAGCGAGGCCACTCGTATCCGCACGGTATCTCGTTCAATCCCTCCCCGGTCGCCATGCCGAGCCAGACCCTCCCGGGGGCCAGGTAGGAGAGGGTGGAGAAAGCTTGGGCCACTATCGCGGGATTGTATCTGAACAGCGGCGCCGTGACGCTCGTGCCCATCACGAGCCTGTCGCTCCTGGCGGTCATCGCCGCTATCACCTCCCACGCAAAGCTGCTGTGCCCCCCGGTATGGAACCAGGGATGGAAGTGGTCCGAGACCCAAAAGGAATCAAAACCAGACTGATGAGCTCCAAGACCGCGTTTGATCAGGTCTGAAGGGGTGTATTGTTCTGACGCCGAGTTCAGTCCTATGAGAAGCGGTCTCATGGCCGGAGAATCGAGGCAATTCCCACGTTCTCGATATTTAAGGCTGCGAACGTCATCTCTATTTCAGAAGTGCTGTTCCATTCTTCCACCTTCCGTATCACGTTCGCAGTTGGTCAGCGCGTGCACGACGCAAGGACTACTCCGGCTGTGAAGTTTACCGTCCTTCCGTCATAGTATCTTCCTATCGATTCAAGTATAGCTTTGGTTATCCTTTCTCTGTCCTCGGCCGGGACCTGGGCAAATGCCCGCTGAAACGGGGCGCTCAGCTCACTGAAGCACTCCCACGCTTCCCGGACCGGACCGTTCCACGTGAAGGGGACCGTGTGATATACTGCGGAGACCTCCCCAAAGCCCGCTTCACGCAGCAGTTTGATCAGCGATTCGGGGCTTTTGTACCTGAAGAGCTCGGGCTGCGATATCTTTGCCCGGACCACGGGGTCGCTCTGCAGGACGCCGAAGGTCGACGCGAACCTGGGGTTCTGGTCAATCGGACCCCATGTCACGAAGCTAGCGCGGCCTCCCCGCCTCAGCACTCTGCGAACCTCTCTCAGAACTGCTACTGGGTCGGGAAAGAACATTAGGCCAAGGCGGCATGTCACTACATCGAAGCTCTCGTCCGGGAACGGGAGTTCCTGTGAATCGACCTGGAGGAACGTCAGGTTGCCCAGACCCAAACTTCTAGCGTTCTCCTCCGCCACGAGGAGCATCTCGGAGGAGGTGTCGGTGGCAGTGATGTGCCCGTCCGGGCCCACCAGCTTGGCCTCTGGCAGCGCGGGTTCGCCGCTGCCGCTCGCCAGGTCCAGCACGTTCATCCCCCGTCTCAGCTGGGCGCCGCTTATGATCAGGCTGGTCAAGGCAGCGCTCTGAACTGCAAACCTTCGGTGCCACTTGCGCCACCCCGAAGCGGCCCGGGACCAGTCTTGACTCATTCGGTTGTTCTCCGGCAGCCGCTACGTCAGTCCATTCGTGATTAGACTCTTTCTTGCTCGAGGCAAATGCAAGCCAGCGAGGTATGGATCGAATGCCCTTGTCAAGCTTTTGGGAGGCTGAAGTGGACTTATCTTGCTCTACGGACGTTTATCTCCGATATGCGTCAATGCACTCATGTCAGAAGCATATTGCATGAAGGAGAAGGCGAAGCGAGAGATCAGCTCTCCCCATGAAGTGACGCTCAAGAACGGACGGAGAGCGCTGCAAGGTACCTGCCCGTCGTGCGGAACGAGTCTCTTCAAGATACTTGGGAACTATCAACCACTGGCCTTAGTAGCATCAGTCTGAAGCTCACCGAGGCCTTCTCCCACTCTCTGTCAAACGGACCGTGAGTGGGATTCGAATCCCAGCTCGTGAGAAATTAAATAGCTCACGCTCTACACGAGGACACCATGACAAAAGTCCTCGTCATCTACAAGCTGAAGCCGGGCGCGACCATCGAGCAGTACAAGAAGTTCTCAAGAGAAATCGACCAGATCATTACGCCGAAGCAAAAGGTAGTTGAGAAATTCGAGGTGTTCGAAGTGACCGACTCCCTTCAGGGCAGCGGCGAACCCGAGAAGAAGAACCTCCCCTACCAGGTCTTCGAAATCATCGACGTGAAGGACTTTGGGGAGTGGATAAAGACGACGCAGAGCGAAGGATTCAAGAAAGTCACCGACGGCTGGGCAAAGGTAGGAGACGGCGGCACGCTGGTCATGCTAGGCGGCAAGAAGATCGAGAAATAATCTCCGCTGCGTCGGCGGCTGCTAGCCCTTGAAATGGGGGATGATCTTGCTCGCGACCAAACGATAATCATCCCTTCCGCCGAGCGGGGTGTTCACGCAGATGTGGGTCGCGCCGGCTTTCACGAACCTCTCGAGTGAACTTATGCACTGGTCGGGCGTACCGATAGCCATCATCTCATCCAGTCCCTTCTCGAGAGCCTCGTCGGGGATATGGAGCTTGCTCACCACCCTGTCTATCATCTTGGAATATCCCAAGGTCGGGGCTATTAGCTGATAGTTCAGTTCTTTGGGGACAGAATCGAGCGCGTCTTCCACCCCGAGTATCTTGAACAGGTACCTGTTCGTGATCATCTGTTTTTTTAGATTCTTCTTGAGGTCTCTCATAAGAGACGGCGATTTCTCCCCGATTATGATGGGCACGTACGCCATCCTGTCTATGGAATCGAAGCTTCTGCCTGCCCTCTTTGCGGCCTCCTTGATGATTCCCAGTTTCTCTCGATAGCTATCGACGGTATAGTAGAATGCAGGATACCAGCCGTCTGCAAGCTCTCCGGCGATCGCCAGCATCTTTGAGGAAGAGTAAGCTCCCACATAGATGGGAGGAGAGGGCTTCTGGACCGGCGGCAGGTCAAGGTGCGCTTGGTCAAGGTTGTAATGGTCTCCCTTGAAACTCACCGGCTTGCTATATGACGAGGACCAGAGGAGCCTGATCACCCTTATCGCTTCTTCCACCCGCTTGATCCGTACTTCGCTCGATTCCCAAGGGATCCCGTAGGGCTTGATATTCATCACCTCACCAGCGCCGATCCCGAGGACCGCACGCCCGTTCGTGATGTTGTCCAGCGTCGCGACGATGTTCGCAGTCTTGGCGGGATGTATCCTCTGGGTATCTGTAACGCCTGAGGCGACCCTGATTCTCTTGGTGTGCGACCCGACATAGCTCAGAGCCGTCCAAGCGTCTAGCACGACGGTGGGCGGGGGTATGTCGGTCAGATGGTCAGGAATCCACAGGCAGTCATATCCCTGCTTCTCGGCCAGGATGGCATCTTTCAGGTTCTCATGGACATCGGTGCTCGTCAGCTCTCGCGAAAAGAGGATTCGCCGGGCTACCAAGGTCTTCCCGCGCGCGATGATGCGAGCCGATTCTTTAGTGTTCCGTGACCCGTCGCGCAGATTCAATAACTCAATCAAGCGTGGACTGCTGTTCGATGCAGTCCGACTCAAGAAGGTACTACACGCTCGCCGTTGCCACCCTGGCATTCGTAGCGCTGGGTGTGTCCCTGCTCAACTATCCCACAATATCGACACTAGTATCGCAGCAGTTCGGACTCTCCAACACCGAATCCGGGCTCCTGACCTCAGCATTCGCTCTGACGTACACGATCCTTCAGATCCCGGCCGGTCTCCTCGCGGACAGAATCGGGGGTGCAAAGACCCTCCTCGTCTCTCTGTCCGTGGTGACGGTCGCCCCGCTCGTCTTCATATTCGGCAACAGCTTCGACGCGGCGCTGTTCTCGAGGGCCATCGCGGGAGCAGGCGCGGGCATGATACTTCCAGCCGATGTGAGAATCCTTTCTTCGTCCTTCTCCGGTAAGCAGCTCCAGAGGGCCAGTGGAGTCCTTGGAACCGGCTGGGGCGGGTCTCAGACCCTGGCTTACCTGGTGCTGCCGATACTGATAGTCGGCAAAGATTGGCACCCGCCCCTCGAGTTTACGGTTCTTCTCTCGCTCGCAATCACGGTCATGGCCATCCTCCCTGCCCGATGGGGAACGATGACAGTCCCTTCGGTCTTGGCCAAGGTCGACGCAAGGGGACTCGTGACCAAGAAGCTCCTCGTGTTGGTGCTCGCGAACTTCACTTCGCTCGTTGTGACCGTGGGGCTCCTAGCCTGGATGCCCGCGTTTCTCATGGCAAACCTGAACCTGAACGAGGTAGATGCGGGTCATCTCATCGCAACCGTGGGCGTCGCAGGCATCGCGGCGTCTTTCGCCGGCGGGATTCTCAGTCACAGAATCGGACCGCGACCGGTCATCCTCGTTTCAATGGTACTGTTAGTCGTCTCGCCATACTTCATAGCGGTGTCCAACACGTGGTCGATTGCCACGTTCTGGATGGTCATGCTAGGGATAGGTGGAAACCTCTTCATCGGTCCTCTCTTTGCGCTCGTGCCTTACTCTTCCGCGCGAGGAATCCAAGCGGCGGGCCTCTCATTCGGCATCTTCAACACGCTCAGCAACGTCGGGACTTTTCTTTCACCGATCATTATCGGATATACCCTGGACGCAACAGGAAGCTACCTGGTAGGTTTCACGGCCCTGGGAATCATCGGGATAAGCGGAGTCATCGGAGCCCTTCTGATTCGGACATAGGAACGACGAAGCCGCGCTAGTACCCCCGTTCGAATATCGGGGAATGTTTTATCTCCCCGCCAGGCACGACGTGCCTCCATTACCGATTGTCCTCCTCACCACGAATCCTGGTAGTAAGGAAAGGCACCAAGAGGGACTCGAAGAGTTTCCTCGGGCTCATAGACTCCCTAGCCGCCTACGAGAAACTGGACCCTCCAGGGCGGGACGCAAGACGAAGGATCGTCCGTGATGTTTTCGTCAAGAAGAAGGCGAACCTCTTCGTCGCGCTCTACGGAGGGAAGCACGTCGGATACGCGGTCTACTTCTACACGTACTCTACGTTCCTCGGCCGGCCGACCCTATACCTTGAGGATATATTCGTCCTTGAAGCATACAGGCGCAAGGGAGTCGGGCGGGCCCTCTTCATGCGCTGCGTCAGAGAGGCCGTCAAGCACAGGTGCGGACGGATGGAATGGGCCGTCCTGACGTGGAATCGCAGCGCGATGGAGTTCTATGACAGCCTGGGAGGCGCGCGTCTCGCCGATTGGTGCATCTACAGACTCACCTCTGACAAGCTTTCTGAACTCGCGGCGGAGGCGCAATGAAACCCATTCACGACCAGAGACTGAAAAATTAAGTAGCAAATGGTTCTCATCGAGGCCTCATACCCTTGCAGCGCTCCGTCGAATCCCCCAGGCACATCGGCAAGGTCTCGCACATAGCGCTATACCCGGTGAAGGGGTGCGCGAGGGTCGAGCTCCAGAGCGTCAGGGTCGGCCCAACGGGGCTGGAGGGCGACCGGGAGTACATGGTCGTCAGGGAGCAGGCGGAAGCCGACGGCGTGCATCTGTTCATGACACAGAGGGACAAGAGGACAAGGGAGGAGGCCAAGCCACAAAGCCTCGCAGTGCTCGCGCTGATCAGGCCCGAAATCAGGGACGGTGCGCTGAGGCTCACATGGAAGGGCAGCGACCCGATAGCAGTGGCCCGCGACCAGGGTCCCGGAGACGAGATGACGGTCAAGATCCACAAGGTGGTCGTGTCCGCGGTTGACCAGGGGGAGCCAGTCGCGAAGTGGCTGAGCGAGCACCTCGGGGTGAAGGTCAGGTTGGTGAGGGCGAGCGGCACGTTCCACAGGCTGGCTAGCCAGAACTACCTGCAGAACACGAACCAGATTCTGTTTCAGGACGCCTACCCGATTCACTGGTTCATGCAGGAGTCGGTGGACGAACTCTCCGCGATTGCGGGTCAGGAGATTCCATGGACCAGTTTCAGGCCTAACATCGTCGGCCGGGGTGGAGAGCCACAGGCGGAACACGGGATGTACGAGGGGATGATTGGGCAGGTGCGCTTCTTGCAGCCGAAGCCGTGCACCCGCTGCCCCGTCACGACGGTAGACCAGGAGAAGGGAGAGAGGAGAGGGACGGAACCTCTTACCGCGCTCAGCACCTACAAGAGATGGAGCCGGACCAAGGAGCTGATATTCGGAGAGAACGTCCTACCGCTGAGCAGCGGCGTGGTCAGGGTCGGCGATGACATCTCCCAGCTGACTCCCAGGAACCCTCCTCTTGTCTATGGAAAGTAGCCTCTTCAAAGGCGAGAGCGAGTCCCCAGTACAGCAGACTCATGGAAAAGTTGGAAAGCACGATTCGGTCCTACTCCTCCTAATCAACTGCTGAATCTTCGTCTTATGCCTGCTGCGCAACGTGTGACTGAGATTCCCTGGCGGAGGTGCGACGAGCCCTATGCCTGCCCAGACAACCCGAGGGCAGTCTTCAGGAGGACGTTCGCCCCTAACTCCAGGTCCTCCGGGTCGGTCCATTCCAGAGGCGAATGACTGATCCCGCCCTTGCTCGGCACGAATATCATGCCGACGTCGCAAATTCGTGCCATATTCTGGGTATCATGTGCCGCTCCGCTTTGCATCACCGTGTACGAGGTCCCGAGTTCCAGTGCCGCCCGCTCGATCGAGCCCATGACACTCTTCGACATCGGAGTGGGAGCCAGCTTCGCCCTCTCGTTGATAGTGCATTTCAATCCCTGGGCGGCGCAGGTCGCTTCGACCGCGTCCCTGATCTTGCGCACGCCCGAATCGATCAGGTTTGCCGAGGCGTCCCGAAAGTCTACTCCCAATTCGACTTCGCCGGGAATCACGTTCATTGCCCCCGGCCGCACGTCTAGGTGCCCGACCGTCCCGACCGTGCGGGCCCCTGTTTCCCGCGCAATCCTGTCGACGTCCAGAACGATTTGAGCGCTGCCCCTGAGGGCATCGTGTCTGCCGACCATCGGGCTTGCCCCGGCGTGTCCTGCTTCGCCCCTGATCGTCACGAGCAACTGGGTTATCCCCACGATCGCCTTCACTATCCCGATCTTCACTCCAGAAGAGTCCAGCGCCGATCCCTGCTCGACATGCAGTTCCACCCAGGCTTTGAACTCCCCGGATTCCCTGCGCGCTGGGACCAGCGAGCTCGACGGTCTTCCCCAGCTCTCCAGAGCCTGAAGGTAGCTCACGCCCGCAGAATCTTTGAGCTGAAGGGCATCCTGAACCGTCGTCAGACCGGCTAAGACCTTGCTCCCGACGGTCAGGGGAAATCTAACCCCTTCCTCGTCGCTGAAGGCGATTACCTCAAGCGGGAGACTCGTAACAACGTCATTGTCTTCCAGGGTCCGAATCACTTCCAACGCCCCGACGACCCCATAGCATCCGTCGAGCATCCCCGCGTTGGGGACGGTATCTATATGCGACCCGAGGGCAACCACGGGCAGTTTCCTTGCCTGGTCCCCACGCCTGCCGATTATGTTCCCCACATCATCTATCCTGACCGACAGGCCGGCTTCTTTCATCCGTCCAATCAGGAAGTTCCTGGCCTCGAAGTCCTCTGCGGAGAAGACGACCCTTGTCCTGCCCTGGCCCTCGCTGGCTCCTATCTCGCCCAATGCCTTAAGGTCGTCGAGCAGGCGGTCATTCGAGATACGCATCAAAGCTCGACGTTCCCTGTTTGGCCGGCGCCATTGACCTTCGCCCAGTCATGGAAAAAAGAGAATCAGTTTTCCCTATTTGAGGGTATGCCGGCCCTGCATACTCGCACAATATTGAAATAATTGGCCGCGACCTGCGATGCTTGATGGATAAAACAAGGCCAGTGACTTTCCTTACCCCAGGCGAAGGAGACTGCCATTCGATCGAGAAGGTCGGAGGCATGTCCTCGACAACAGACCATCCCGTCGTCGCGCGTTCCTCAGTTTCATAGGCCGCGATCGGCAATGGCTATCAGACTAGCGGTGGACATAGGCGGGACGTTCACGGATGCGGCAGCTCTGGACGAAGAGACAGGACTCATCCAGGTAGCCAAGTCGTCGACGACGCCTTCCAGGCCTGTCGACGGGGTCCTCGCGTGCGTTCGAAAACTGAGTCTCGACCCCAGACAGGTGTCATATCTCGTGCACGGGACCACGGCAGCCACCAACGCAGTAGTCCAAAGACGGTTCTCACCCATCGCGCTCATCTGCACCAAGGGGTTCGCGGACGCGACCGAGATACAGCGCGGCAACCGACCTATGCTCGGACTCTACGACATTCGTTGGGAGAAGCCCGCCCCTCTCGTCCCACGCTATCTCAGATACGAAGTGGACGAAAGAATCGACAGGTCCGGGGAGGTCGTCAGAAAGCTTGACGAAGAAGGCGTGAGGAAGATAGCACGGGAGATAAGGTCGACCGGCATAAAGACGGTCGGCGTCTGTCTTCTCTTCTCTTTCATGAATCCGTCGCATGAAAGAACGGTCCGGCGTATCTTCAAGGAGGAATGCCCTGAAGTATACATCTCGGTCTCCTCAGACGTCAATCCGGAGATTCGCGAGTACGAGAGGGCGAGCACCGTGGCCATAGACGCCGCAGTGAAGCCCGTGATGGACCTTTACATCGGAAGTCTCGAGAGTGGGCTCAGGGACGCGGGCTTCCCGAGCAGGCTCATGATAATGAAAGCGAGCGGAGGGATGATGAGTTCTGCCGCAGCGAAGGAGATCCCAGTTCAGACGATAGAGTCAGGTCCGGCGGGGGGCACAATCGGGGCGGCTCAGGTGGCTAACGCCCTCAGCATCAAGAACCTCATCGCCATCGATATGGGGGGTACGACCTTCAAGGTCAGTCTGGTGGACAACGGAGTCCCCCGCTACCGGTCAGAGGGTGAGCTAGAGTGGGGAGTCCCCTTCAGGATTCCGATGATCGATATCAGCGAGATAGGCGCGGGAGGCGGGAGCATCGCGTGGATAGACGAAGGGGGGTTGCTTCGGGTGGGTCCGCACAGCGCCGGCGCCGACCCTGGCCCGGTCTGCTATGGATTGGGCGGCACCGAACCGACGATAACCGACGCCCAGCTCGTACTGGGACGACTTGACCCCGTCTCGTTCTTGGGCGGCGATATGAGGCTGGACAAAAAAGCGGCGACGGAGGCGATAGGGCGTCTGGCGAAGCAGCTCGGCCTCACCCTCGTCGAGACGGCGGCCGGAATAATCAAGATAGCAGAAGCCAACATGCTCTCGTCCATGCGCGTCAACTCGGTGCAGAAGGGATACGACCCCCGGAATTTCTCGGTCATCGCATACGGCGGCGCGGGCCCTATGGTCGCTTCGACATTGGCCCGGAACCTCGGCTCGACGAATGTGCTGATACCATTCCATCCAGGGATCTTCTCCGCGATCGGGATGCTTGCGACGGACGTTAGGTTCGACTTTATGCAGTCGTACATGACGGCCATGGACCAGGTCGACCTGCATAGATTGAACTCGATATACGAGCAACTCGAGCGGCAGGCCAGGGAGACCATGGCGAGGGAGCATACAGGAGACTCGTATATCCTTCGAAGCGCCGAGATGCGCTATATGGGCCAGAACTACGAGATACCCACACCGGTCCCCACTGGCACGCTCACTCCCAAGGAGCTCGAGATGGTCAGAGAGAACTTCAACACTGAGCATCTGAAGCTCTATGGCCACAACAAGCCAGACGAGAAGCTCGAGCTGATCAGTGTCCGGCTTGCGATCATAGGCACCATCACTAAGCCCAAGTTCAGGAAGACGCCGCTTCCGGGAGGGATGGAGAAGTCCCTCAAGGGGGAGAGGGATGTCTACTACCATGATACGGGTTTCGTGAAGTCGAGAGTCTACGACAGAGAGTACCTCCCAACGGGAGAAAAACTCCAGGGTCCCGCGATAATCGAGGAGATGGACTCAACCATCGTCGTGAACCCCGGCCAGAGCGCCCACGTCGATGACTACGGGAACGTCGTGATAGAAGCATGAACGCCACCAACGCAATGACGGCTAAGAAGACCGACCCGATAACACTCGAGGTCGTTCGGGGAGGCATTGTCTCCCTGTGTCAGGAGATGGGACTTTCGATGGAGAGGTCGTCTTACTCCCCTGTCTTCAGCGAAGGGCTTGACTACTCGTTCGCCCTGTTCGACGGCGGCGGCGAGATGATCTCGCAGGCCGCATTCGATCCGTGCCACCTTGGCGCTATGCCCCAGGCGGTGAGGAAAACCCTGGACCAGGTAGGGACGGAGACCATCGAACCGGGCGACGTCTTTCTCAACAACGACCCCTACCTCGGGGGGTCGCACTGCAGCGACTATACCTTCATGAGGCCCGTCTTCTCAGGACGCCGGATTGTGGCCATAGCAGCAGCCAGGGCCCACATGATCGACGTCGGGGCCTCGGTCCCCGGTAGCTTCGCGGGGGATACCACCGAGATTCACCAGGAGGGCCTAAGGCTGCCGGCAATCAAGCTGCTCTCGCGCGGCCAAGAGGTCAGCGACTTGTGGAGGTTGATTCTCACCAACGTCCGCGTTTCACGGGCCTTCGAAGGCGACATGAGGGCCGTCCTGGGAGCGCTCAAGGTCGCAGAACGGCGCGTCCTCGAGTATTCCGATAACTACGGAGTCGACACGTGGGAGACCATCCTCGGGAGCATAAAGGACATCTCGGAAGCGGTCGTCAGGAGGGAGCTGTCCAAGCTACCTGAGGGCTCCTACTCCTACGAAGACTATGTGGACGACAGCGGGAACACCTCTGGCCCGATAAAGATCAGGGTCAAGGTGAAGATCAAGGACGGCACCCTCCTGGCCGACTATTCCGGGAGCAGTCCACAGGCGAGGGGGCCGATCAACTGCGCTTTCGCCGTCACTCTAGGCAACACGTACATCGGGACACTCCATTGCCTGCCCATCCACGGGGAGTATCAGCTGAACGCTGGCACGTTCAGACCCATCAAGGCGGAGATCCCGCCCGGAACGGTCACCAACGCGACGTATCCTGCCCCCGTTCAGGGCGGCAACACGGAGACTTCGAACAGGATAGTCGACGTCATGATCGGAGCACTGTCCCAAGCCGTACCGGAGGAGAACGTGAAGGCCTCATGTCACGGGACCTGCTCGGGATTGACGGGAGGAGACATTCACGGCAGACCCGAAGACCAGTGGGTCATGTATCTGTGGGGGCTTGGCGGTATGGGGGCGCGCATCGGCAAGGACGGGAATCCCGCGCAGATGCCCTTCGCGACCAACAACAAGGGACCCGTCATCGAGATCCAGGACACGCGCTACCCGCTGCTGACCGAGAGGTTCGAGCTGTCTTCTCCAGATTCGTGCGGCGCCGGGAAGTACAGAGGGGGAATGGGTACCGTGTACGGCTGGAGGCTGCTGGCTCCCGAGGCGGAGCTGTCCTCTCTATCAGAGCGGCACAAGATCTCGCCGTACGGGGTCTTCGGAGGGCTCCCTCCGTCGCCGCTCTCGTGCGGACACTTTTGCGACACAAGACTCACGCCAGCGGGGGCTGGGACTTTCGGGCACGCGACCGACCTCTTCGGGAAGCTATCACCGTCCAAGTGGTCGAACATCATCCTGCACTCGGGAGACAAAGTGGAGCTGAACCTGACCGGCGGAGGCGGGTATGGCGACCCGCTTGAAAGGGACCCCGCGCGAGTCGCGTCAGACGTCAGAAACAGATACGTCTCCGTGGAGGGGGCCATGAGGTTGTACGGAGTCATCGTGAAGGGCGACTTTACCGTCGACGCCGACGCGACTCACGACCTACGCGCGAAGCTCCGCGACGGGAACGTGCCGTTCGATGTCTCCCACTTCTACGAGAAACTGAGCACGCTCGCCTGGCTGCTGACAAGGTCGGAGGAGACGCTCGGCCGGCTCGGCGAAGCAGCAAGGAACTTCCCGGGGGTGATCCGGTTCGTGGCAGACAAAGGGGACCCCTTCCACTACGGAAAGGTTCTGGCATCCAACCCGTACGTAATCAGACGGCTCGTCAGCTCCATGAAGGACTCGGACGTAAAAATACACACGATCCAGTACTTCTCAAAGGAATCCAAGATCGAGGACCTCATGTAGGCGCCGGTCTACACCACCGGGGTGTCGCTGGGGCCCTCGAGCCTAATCCCGTTCCTGTCGTAAATTCCCCTTAGCTTGGGCTTTCCTTTCTGGATCCCATCGATAACGGCCACCTTCACGGAATTCGCGCGGTAGACCTGTCCCCGGCAGCCGGCGATGACCGTCTGTCCCACCTTCAGTGTCGTGCCTGGTGTCCTCCTAAGGGTGAGGTACATGAAGAATGAAGGGTCCGAGCCCGGGAAGACCGGAGGCTCGAGGATAACCTTCTGCCTGAGAAGCTCCTTCAGACTGTTCCCGGCCAGGGCGTAAAGATATTCGTAGGTCAACGGGTTCCAGATGCCCGTCGTTATGTTGGCGACGAACCCCGACCCATAGGCGAAGGCCCTACTTCCCAGGGTGTGGTCGACTTCGGTGATGTACACCATCCCGGGTATCTCCGGCTCGTCGCTGAAGCCATGGAGAGGGGTCATGCCTACGATGGCCTGTCCAGGCTCTGCGTGTGTCGCTCCTGCTTCCGCGAGTAGCTTCATCGTGGAGGTCGAACTCAGCCCCGCGGCGTTGACCTGCTCGACCTCGAACCCAGAATCCCTGAGCTTCGTCGCGCACCTGATCAGGGTGTCGAAGTTCGGGGTGGGCTCTACTCTCCTAGTCGCAAGATTGTATCTCATCGACGGATATGTCGTGACCCCTGCCACGGTGACGTTGGACATGGACTTGATTCGCCGGGCTGCAGAGATGACATCCCGTTCAGCGACCCCTCCGCCGAGGGTGTTGTACGCGAGGTCGGCATCTCCGATGACCTTGAGGAGCAATTTCTGCTTCTTCCTCTCCTGTTTCGCCGCCTTGGATATCTGGGCTGCCTTGTCCACGTTGTATACGGTAATCACCTCGGGAGAGACCGTCCCGACGACGTATCTTGCCTCGGTCCTCGGCACCTGACCCAGATGACCCACATGTCCCACCTTGAAGCCTGACCGGTGCAGGCTCTTCGCCTCCTCCAGGTCGATCGCTATCGCCTCCCGCATACCTGAATTGACAACTTCCTGGCACGCCAGCGGGTTCCTCCCGAATTGCTTGGCCTCGAAGTACGTCTTTAGTCCTGCTTCTTTCGCTGCGCGGCTGATAGATGCCGAGTTCAGCCTGACCGCATCCAGGTCCAGGACGTACGTGTCCTGATGAATCAGGCCCGTGGCGTAAAATTCGAAGGCGGCCTTTATCAGGCCAGGGTTCCTTCTCATCGTCGTTTCGAGGAAGTCCACGTCAGCGAAAGAAAGTTTCGGCGTTAAAGACTTTGTATCACAGCGCTGGCGAGCGGGCAGCCGACTTAATCAACGAATGACAGAATCTCGATGTGCCTCCGTCGCTTCCTTTAGATAGGAAATCCAAATATCAAGGAGATCTATCCGACAGGCTAGTGAAACAGTTGGAACTCTCGGGAAAGGTCGCCATCGTGACCGGAGGAGATTCAGGGATCGGCAAGGCAATCTCAGAGCTGTTCGCAGCGGAAGGGGCGAGCGTCGTAATTGTTGACATAGCCGATGGCACCGTCGCCGATTCAATATCCAAGGGAGGAGGTATTGCCTGGCACGTCAAGGCGGACGTGCGGAGCGACCAGGATGCCGGACGGATCGTCGAGGCTGCGGTAAGCAAGTTCGGGGGCGTAGACGTCCTGTGCAACAACGCCGGGATAGAGCTGATGAAACCTATGATAGAGACGACCGAAGATGAATGGGACAGAGTGCTCGATACGAACCTGAAGGGTGTTTTCCTCCTTTCAAAGCATGTCATTCCCGAGATGATCAAGAGGGGTGGCGGTTCCATAGTGAACACAGCGTCGCAACTCGGACTGGTCGGCCTCGAGAGCTTCTCCGCGTACTGTGCCTCCAAGGGAGGGGTAATACTCCTCACGAAGGCGATGGCTCTCGAACACACCCGCCACAACATCCGTGTCAATTGCGTCTGCCCCGGCCCGGTCGAAACGTCTATGCTCGAGAGGGAGCTGATGGCTCAGCCGAATCCGGATGAAGCCGCAAAGATATGGGCCGAAAGGCTGCCAATAAGGAGGTTCGGAACGCCTGGGGAGGTGGCGCAGGCGGTACTGTTCCTGGCCTCCGGTCGCTCATCTTTCTCGGTTGGACAAATCCTCGTCGTCGACGGGGGATACACAATACGATGACGACGCCTCCCACGGAGGCAACATAGCCGAGTTACGAACTCGTCGCTGGCGCCTGGACCACAGCGGGTCGCAGGGTCCAGGTCTGGAGTGTGATTTCTTCGAGAATTCGCGGAGCTGTGAAACCCGGAGGCAGGACGGTCCAACGACAGGCGAGCTGAAACGCCTCAGGGTCGACGAACTTCGACTGGAGAAAGGCCGCCCTCACGACCCTTGTCTCCTTCGGTAGCGGGCTTCCCGCCAGCATCGACTCCAGAATCCTTGCCGAAGTCATCATGAAATCGACCGTGGAGAGTTCTGCCCCGTTTCCTAGCACGACGGACGAGGGAAGCCTCTCCGTCGAGTCGATCTCGGCAACGAGCCTATGCGACGCGGCGATTAACTCCTTGACCTCAATCCTCCGTGGTGAGGTTGGGCTTACGGACGCTGCGGGACCGAGGGGCTCCTTCGTCCTGACCCTTGCGGGTAGCTTCCCGGTCCTGGAGATCGTCGAAATACACCTGACGATTAGATAGAAGAGCTCCGAGGGGGAAGCGAAGTCGTCCATCACTTTCACGTATCGAACATCGCTCCCGAGCTCCTTCAGGACGGATTCCACAAGGCGTCGGTCGTAGGATGGTCTTGTTTGTCTGAAGATTTCAAGAGCGTCGGAAGCCGTGATGAACCGTACGTCCTCGAACTCCGACATGAACCCAATCATCTCGTCGAAATTCCTCCACGCTCGCTCTGTCACTTCCGGGGGTTGAGAAGGGGGACGAACGTACTCCTCTTTCGTCCTGTTCCGCCCGTGGCCGAAGTTTACAGCGTCCCAGAACTCCTTGTTTATGGCCGTGTGAAGGTGAAAGAGAAAGCTGACGCTTCCCCCTCCCCTCTCAGCCAGTCTTTGATGGACCTCCTCGAACTGTTTCTTGAGTTTCGATAAGCCGGTCGGGCTCTCGAAGGTGTAGTCAAACTTGACAAAGTTCTCGTTAGCTCCGTTCAGGTTCAATACTCCGCAATACCAATATGGCTGGTTGTTGAGATTCAATATCGGGGTCTCGTCTAGGTAGACCGGAATGCCCATCTCGCGCATCGCCGGGTAGTAATGCGGTCCCCAGGCAGGACCGGGATGGCCGAAGCACGATGAACTCTTTCCGAATGTCTTCTCTACCAGTTCCAGGCCCTGACGCTCCTTCTTCGCAAACTCCCTGGCGCCTTTGAGGGTGTCCAGGTCAGCGAGATATTCATAGACCACCGGATGCCTGCTGTGCGTGTCCAGATGGTAGCCAACATCGTGGGAGGCTATCGCGGAGATGACGTCCACTCTGTTCCGTTCGAGCAGGATCCTAACCTTCTCTGCGACCATCTTGCAGGTAGCTCTCGCGCCATACTTGTCGAGTATCGATAACGCGACAAGGGGGAGACTGTCCGACTCTTCGGTGACATAATCCTCGATGTCGAACCAGATGTATACAAAGACCCGTCCCCTTTCAGAATTCGCCAGAGTCTTTCTCCGCCGGGTGACCATGACGGAAAAGCGGAGGTTGGTGTGATAATTAAGCTATGGCCAACGCGACGGACACAACCTTTTCACAAAATAGCTGATTGCGTCGGTTCCGGTGGAGACTTAGTCAAACTTCACAAAGTGAACGCATACGCGCAATAATGTTCAATATCCTATAAGTTTAAATAGATTCTTGCTGTTATTTGTAAGGTTGGCGAAGCCAGCATCCGTCTTCCTGCGTGACGCGACGGGACTCATACGGGAAATCGGCCCGTTCGACGCGCTTATCCTTTCCCTCGGCTTCATAGTCGGTCCGACGTTCATAGTGATTTTCACCGGTGAGTGGAGCCTCTTCCCCGGTGTGAGCGTCGCCAGCTCGTTCCTCCTGATGGGCGCGCTTGCGGCGGTGCACGGTTACTTCTATTTGCAGATTAGTTCTGTCCTTCCAAGGAGCGCGAGCGGCGGCTATGTCTCACTCAGCAGGATGGTGAGTCCTGCCCTGGGTCTGGGAATGAGTTTCATCTTCGTCGTCGCGATGATCTTCAATCTCGGCTACATAGGCTCGATAGCAGTGCCAGTGGGGATCGCCGGGCCACTCACAAGTTACGCGGCGGTAACTCACAACACCGGCCTCGCGAGCCTTGCTTCGTCGCTCTCAACGACTACGAGCGGCTTCATAACCGGGTCGCTTCTGATAATATTCGTCGCGATTGTGGCCATAACCGGTACCAAGAACATCCTGAGAGCGAACCGGGTCTTCTTCATCTTGGGGACGCTAGCATTTCTGACCCTCGTCGGTATGCTGCTCGTGGTGTCCCAGGGCCAGTTCACCACTGCTTTCAACAACTATGCGGGTGCCAATGCCTACCAGTCTACCATCTCGGCGGCGACCGCCGCGGGCCGAATCGTCCCTCAGAACCTTATAATTCCGACGCTGCTATCTTTGCCACTCAGTTGGTTCTCGTTGAACGGATATCAGAGCTCGACCTACTATTCTGGGGAGATGAAACGTGTGAGCCGTACCATGGTCGCCGCTATCGTGGGATCGATAATCTACGGGGCCGGGTTGTTCGCCCTGGTGGCGTTCTTAGCCGAGAGGGCATTTGGAAGCTCCTTCGTACAGAGCATATCCTATCTTTACGGGCTTGGCGGGTCGAACTATCTGCTGAGTGTTCCTCCCTACCTGAACACCCTCCTCGTCATAGTCAACAGCAATCTCTACCTCAACGTGCTCATCATGCTCGGCATAATCGGATGGGCGTACCTCATAGCGACAAACTTCATCTTCGTCAGCTCCCGCCACTTCCTGGCTTGGTCCTTCGACCGTGTCTTCCCGTCACAGCTCGGTAGGGTTAGCGATAGATTCCACAGTCCGTTACTGGCTATCGTGGTGATCGCAGTGATCTCCGAAATCGCGCTGATCTTCTACATCATCGAACCAGCATACTTGGGCGCCGTGAATCTCACCTACCTGTTCCTTCCAGCAATTCTCCTCGATGGCTTCTCAGGTGTCTTCCTCGTCTGGAGAAGGAAGGATCTATTCGCCTCCGCTCCTGCAATTGCGCGAAGAAAGCTGGGAACTGTACCGATGATCGCGATTACCGGCCTTTACAGCGTGATCTTCATCGGGATTCTGCTTGCGGCTGCCCTGGACAATCCTGCCGTAGGAGGTCCCCTTGGAACGATAACGGTCGCCACCGTGGTAGGTTCGTTCATATTGGGCCTCGTGTCCTATTTCGGCATGAAGGCTTATCACAAGAGACACGGCTTGGACATCTCCGTGGTCTTCAAGGAAATCCCTCCGGAGTAGCTCCCATTTCCTGCGGCGGGCCGGTCAATGTCTGACCAGATATCCGCCGTCGACGGGCATAGCGATCCCTGTAATCCAGGACGCATCGTCCGAAACGAGGAAGAGTGCAGCCTTGGCCACATCGACGGGCATGCCGATCCTCTTGAGGATCGTGCTGTCGACGGCTTCCCCTAGTCCCTGGCCTTGGTCCGCCTTGGAACTCATCCAATCTCTGAACTGCTGCGTGTCGATCGGGCCCGGCAGTAGGCAGTTCACACGGATCTTGTATCGACCCAAGTCTTTCGCCATCGCGGTCACGAGGGCGATGATACCGCCCTTCGTTGCCGAATATGCCACCTGATCATCTTCGCCGCTGACGCCGCTGATTGATGAGGTGAACAGAATCGTCCCTCCCCCGCGTTCCATCATCGTCTTCGCCACAGATTTCGCGAAGAAAAACGCCCCTTTCAGGTTGATGTCAACCAAGCGCTGCCAGTCGCTCTCCTCTGTCTGAAGGGTGGACTTGAAACAGTTGACCCCGGCGTTATTGAACAATATGTCCACCTTACCGAATTTCTGTACCGTCAGGGAGACTGCGCTCTCGATGTCCTTAAGTTGTGAAACGTCTGCTTTGATGAACATCCCTTCGCCGAGGCCATCCATCTGTGCCATCGTCTCGGCTCCTGTCTTTTCATTCCAGTCCACCACGACCGTCTTCGCTCCTTCAGATGCAAAGAGAAGGCTAGCGCCCCTCCCTATTCCGTATCCTCCGCCCGTGACTATAGCTACCTTATCTGCAAGTCTCATGTTAACGCATGAACAATGCGGGATATCCCATTTATGGATAGCGTGAATCGCACCTGCAATCTTCCTGAAATCAGCATCGATTCCCAGCGGTTAACTAGAGGCGACCGGAAGAGGTCGGCAGACCATCTCCAAGAAAGACGAACGCCCGATCAGAACGGAATACTCATATCCAGTCGGCCCAGACATTGATGTCGTACCACTTACTGGCGCCCCAATCGACGACGCGGGGTGGCATCTGAGCAGGATGTCATTCATGCTTGGACTGACAATCGTTAGCACATCGTAGCGATGCAGAGATTTCACGTGGCGCAGCAAATAGATAAATAAGCTAAGCCTCATTTTTTCATATGAAAACGGGGACCGTCCGGCGTTCGAGGCCAGCGAAGCTGGTCCACAATAACACCTTCACCAATGGAGTCATCGGACCAAGCAGCAAGATGCTCGGACCACTTGCCGATGGTGGAAAGATTGTCTTCGAGACGGCACCGGGATGCTGGGGCCCGATGATAACTCCGACCATACGTGGCGGCCACGAGGTCTGCACGCCGGTGGCGATAGAGGGGGCTGAAGTTGGGGATGCGGTCGCGTTAAGGGTAGAGAAAATCAAGATTCTCTCAAAAGCTGCGAGCGTGGGCGTGGATGAGTCAAGGGAGGGGTGCTTCATCGGAGACCCGTATGTGGCTAAGCAGTGTCCTTTCTGTCAGGAACTCTGGCCGGATTTTGTGGTAGAAGGAATAGGCCAGGAGGCGATCCGATGCAAGAAGTGCGGAACTCCCATATCACCATTCAGGATGGTCAACGGTTACACGATGGTGTTCGACCACAAGACCGGTGTTGGGGTAACCGTCGACAAGAAGGCGGCTGAAAAAATAGCCAAAAAGGCGTGGGAGTGGCACGCTCTTCCGAAGAACTCAAAACAGGTCCCAATCCTGATTTTCGGACAGGCCGATATAGTAGGAGTTCCCGCAAGGATATACCCGTTCCTGGGACAACTAGGAACCGTCCCTGCGATAGACACCCCAGACTCACATAACGCGAAGGACTTCGGCTACTACCTTATTGACGCCCCCCACCAATACAAGCTCAACAAGGAAGAATGGAAGTCACAACTGACGGACGGACATACGGATTGTGATTCAATCAAAGAGGGTGCGGTGCTCATAGCCCCAGTCAAGGTGAAGGGCGCCGGAGTCTACGCCGGCGATGGGCATGCCATGGAGGGGGACGGCGAGGTGGCCGGTCATACGACTGATGTCAGCACCGAAAGCACGATTGGGGTCTCCGTCATCAAACGACTCAGACTTGACGGACCACTGCTCTTTCCCCTTGAGCAAGACCTTCCACCATTAGCCAAGCCCTGGAGGAGAGACGAATGGGACAGTGTCCGGAGACTTTCGAAGCAATTCGGGATTGACCCTGAACCCGTCGCCCCCCTTCAGGTATTCGGCTCGGGAGTCAACATCAACGACGCCGCCCAGGATGGATTTCTCAGGACCGCGAAACTTCTGGGGATGACGATTGAGGAGGTCAGAAACAGGGTGACGATTGCCGGTGCCATCGAGATTGCACGGTTGCCCGGGATGGTCCAAGTCTCAATCCAAGCGCCGCTTGTCTCACTCGAGAAGGTTGGACTGGCAGAACTCGCAATCTCCCAGTATAGCCTGAGATACTGACTCAATATCACTTGAGGTCAAAAAATGGCTGCACTTCGGGCAGATATCCCGTTCATTACGGTTTTAGAAGAATCTTCGCGCCCTTTCTGCTCTCGGCTGTCTCGAACGCACTTCTCCAGTTCGCGAGGTCGAATTCATGGGTTATGAGCGAGCGCAAGTCAATCGAGCCTGTCTGCACCAGCGAGATCGCGTTCTCCCATACCGGCCAGTTGTGACTGAAAGAGCCGTGAACCGTGATGTTCTTTCTCTCAATGAGAGACAGTGGGAACGAGCCATTCTCCGTGGTCTCACCCACGTAAACAAGTCTACCTGCAACACGCGTCGCTCTAAGGCCTAACTCGAAAGACGCGGCGTTGCCGGCAGCGACGACGGTGACGTCGAATGAATTACGCAGAGTGCCATCCTCGACTCCCTGGCGTAGTTCATGGTCATACAGAGTTCTTACCGCCGCCAGCCGCGAAGCAAGTTCCAGGCGTGGCCTGCTCCTCTCAGTTCCCACAATGGTAACTCGACCACCCGATAGCTTCGCGACCTGAAGACAGAACAACCCTATGGGACCCGGACCAATGACCAGAACCGACTCGCCAGGAGAGATCCGCGAATTTCGAGTTAGCGCGTTGAGTGCGACAGAGAGAGGTTCGAGTAACGCAGCCTCTCTGACCGAGATTTCTTCAGGCAATCTGTGAATTATAGCCTCCCGAACCCGAACGAGTTTGGCGAATGCCCCGTTCACTCCATAACCGAAACCCCTCCTCTCGGGACAGAGGTTGTAGATACCTGTCCGGCAGTAAATGCATTCATTGCATATGATTGCGTGCGTCTCGGAGACGACTTTGTCTCCCGGCACCAGGTTCGAAACACCTTTGCCCACCGTATCAATAGTCCCAGCAAATTCGTGTCCCAGTGTGACTGGCACAATGTAGCCTTGGAAGCGATCGTGCAATATCTGGATATCGCTGCCACAAATGCCGGCGGCCCCAACTCGCAATATGACTCCCCCTTCTTCCACCTCCGGTTCTGGAACTTCGCACAGTTCGACGAACCCGTCGCCTCTAGCCTGCTTGACTACCGCTTTCAATGAGAGACCCCGCTAGAGTGATTACCGCACTGTCGCGAGAGCCTCTTTCGTCGACTCGGAGAAGATGTCCATCATGGTATCGACTTCGTCATCGGAGATGATTAGGGGAGGCGCGAACGCAATCCAGTGAGGATCGCTCCTGAGAAACAGGCCTTTCTTGAGGGCAATCTTCCCTATCTTAAGACCCAGATTAAGGCCGTCCGCGAACTGTTCCTTCGTACCGGGGTTCTTGACGAACTCCACTCCAATGAAAAGCCCTTTGCCGCGTATATCTCCCACTATCCCAAGGCTCTTCATCTCCTCAAGCCTGCGCCACACCCTCTCTCCGGCCTTCTTTCCCTTCTCCGGAAGGTTACGGTCCTTGATCTCGCTTACGCTCGCAATCGCCGCCGCAGCAGACAGGGGGTTGGCCCCGAAGGTATGACCATGATTGAACTGCTTGTTTTCATCGCCTCTCCCGTAGAACGCCTGAGCTATCCGGTCGCTTATCGCGATCGCCCCGACTGGGGCATAGCCGCTTGACATCCCCTTACCCATGCAGATGATATCGGGCGTTGTCTTGAACGTCTGAGACGCGAACATTTCGCCGGTCCTACCGAACCCAGTGATTATTTCGTCATGGATGAGAAGTATATTGTATTTATCGCATATCTCTCTGATGATTTTGAAGTATTCAAGCGGAGGAGTGACGACTCCCCCGGTGTTACCAATCGGTTCCACGATTATTGCCGAAACGGTAGACGGATCCTCCTGCTTGACCACCTTCTCAATTATTGTCGCGCAGAGAACACCACATTCAGGATACTGGAGGCCATAAGGACACCGATAGCAGGTCGGCGGGAAGACATGGACGTACCCTGTTCCAAAAGGCTCGAAGGGAGTCTTTCTCTTCGAAACGCCCGAAGCGGCAAGCGATCCCATCGTGGCACCGTGGTAGGATTCATAGCGGGAGATGACCTTGTACTTCCCCGGATTCCCGGTCTGCTTGTGATACTGCCTTGCCAGCTTCATCGCCGCTTCGGTAGACTCCGAGCCTCCACTGAAGAACTTCAGAGTGTGTAGATCCCCAGGCATGAGCTGAGAGACAAGTTTTGTCAGCTCAAGGGCCCGAAGGTTGGTAGAATGAAGGGGAGGGGCAAAGGTAATCTCCTCGAGTTGAGCCTTCATCGCGTCGATAACTCGTCGATTACCATGTCCCACGTTTACCGTAAATATCCCTGAGATTCCGTCTAGGTACTTCTTGCCGTTGATGTCCTCGTACCATACCCCGCTGGCACTCTTTATGATGACGGGATCTTTGGCAAACTCCTTCATCTGCATGAAGTCAAGAAACATGTGCTCGAGGAGCTCGGGGTCGACCTTTGAATTCTCTAACTGCAAGCGGTTTTGATATCCCGCATGTCGATAATATAGCTTCTGCTAGCAGACCGAAGCCTTCGAGATCAATTGTCTTGTCCCGGAGCACCCTCTATCTACTCTGCCGACGGGTCATTCTCACTTTTTCGCTAATCGAGGAGCCGGCAAGGGTGCATTCTAAGAGTGGATAATCTCTTTCTGGAGACGCCAAATGAACCGACCTACGATTCTGCCCGTCAGGAAGAGGGTCGCGACGAACTCAGTGGTGCCGAGCTGGGCTTGCGAGGCCACGTCGGCCCTCCTCATTGTTGGCCTGGCGATAGGATTTGTCGTCAGAGGCCGATCGCCTACAGAGCAGGTAAACGCGATCTACACCCAATAGTGCTCTCACGAGCAACGTTTTTTAATCGACCAGCGACCCGTTTGTAAAGTTGGCGAACGAGCACAAGACAGTCCTGCTTTCGATGTTGGCTACGGTCTTGGCCGGGGGCCTGCTGTTCCTGGTCACCGTCGTCAGCGCCGGCGGGATTTCGATCACCCTGTTCAAGGCGTACGTCCTGCCGTTCTTGATGTCCGCTTTCACGTTATCTATATTCTGGGTGTTCCTCTTTGTTCGCCACAAAGGGAAGTTGCCCGTCTTCGACGAAGCCGAACCTGCTACGGAAGAGTAGTCTCGACAGTTCCGAAATCGGCCGGACAAAGTCTCATAAACCCTGCCGGACGGGTGTACTCCGGAGCCGAAAGTAGACCGAAATATGTCGAACGGCCGCCAGTCCAGACCGGATGCCACGCTCAGTTCGACGCTAACGGTCATCGTAATCCTTGTCACTCTTACGACGACCATGAGTTACTACGCAATCAACTACCCGGCCGGGTCTAGCGCTGCCTCCACCACCACGACCTCCACCTTCACCTCCTCAACCTCCTTATCGACGTCGTCGCAGTCCGCGACTTCCCAGTCTTCCGGGCAGACGACGGTGGATGACGGCGGCTATTCATACAGCGTCGCCTACGACTCCACCAGGGGCGAGCTCTTTGTCGCTAATTCACAGGCCGGCACCATCTCCATCATTTCCGACAGCACCAACACCGTAGTCGC